>JAGWAT010000011.1:0-70703 GCA_021296265.1 Alphaproteobacteria bacterium
ACCATCGCATGTGCGCGCGTCGGGACGGCCGCTTGCCCGTCAGCTGCGCCCGCAACGGTTCGACAGGACTTCTAGTGGCAGGACTTCCCGAGGACCCGCATGCGCCAGTAGTTGTACGGCAGTGGCACCAGGAAGCCCGCCGCCAGCATCGGCGGGATCACCCACCACGTGAGCCGGGCGCCGCCAGTGAGCAGGATGTCCACGGCGTTCATGGCCACCTCCATGCCGAGCATGGACAGCAACGACATTCCGAACGCGGTCCGCACAGCTTCCCGCAGTCGCATGATGCGCACCAGTAGAATGGTCTCGAGCACGAAGCTGGTGGCAATGCCGTTCACCATGGCGAGGCTCATGATCAGCCAGACGGGCCAGGTGACTCCTGCGAGCTGGCAGACCCAGATCGTCCCCAGATCACCGAGCGCGCAGCCGAAGAGGCAGGCCACCGTATTGCGGCAGGCCAGGCGCAGCAACTGCCAGCGCGAACCGGTGATCGGAACGGCGCTCGACATGCCCATGCCGACTGCTTAGCGTTCCTGGCGCAGCGCTTGCCAACCCGCATACCTGGCGCCGGCGCCGAGTTCGTCCGTAATCGCCAGAAGCCGATTGTACTTCGCGGTGCGTTCACCGCGCGCAAGGGAACCGGTCTTGATCTGCCCACACCCCGTCCCGACCGCCAGGTCCGCGATCGTCGTGTCTTCGGTCTCGCCCGACCGGTGCGACGCGATCACGCCGAAGCCGACCGCCGCCGCCCGCTGCATGGCATCCAGCGCTTCGCTCAGCGTGCCTACCTGATTGACCTTCGCCAGCAGGGCATTGGCGGCGCCGCCGTCAATGCCCTTGTCGAGGCGACCGACGTTCGTAACAAACAGGTCGTCCCCGACGATCTGCAGCCGCTTGCCAGCGGCGGCGGTGAAGGCCTGCCAGGCGTCCCAGTCGTCGTCGCCGAACGGATCCTCGATCGACACGATCGGGTGCCGGTCGAGCAGGGCGGTCCAGTACGCCGCCAGCTCCGCCGCGTCCAGCGTGCGGTCCTCCCCGGCGAGCCGGTACCGCCCGTCCTCCAGCAACTCGCCGGCCGCCGCGTCCAGGGCGATCCCGACCTCCTCGCCCGGCCGGTAGCCCGCCCGCTCGATCGCCTGCAGCAGGCACCCGATGGCCGCGTCGGTGCTTGCGAGGGCCGGTGCAAAGCCGCCTTCGTCCCCGAGGCCGGTGCCGTGTCCGGCCTCGGCCAGCAGGTCGGCCAGCGTATGGAAGATCTCGGACCCCCAGCGTACGGCCTCGGCGAACGTCGGCGCCCCGCCCGGGACGATCATGAACTCCTGCACATCCAGGCCGTTCCGCGCGTGTGCGCCGCCGTTCAGCAGGTTCATGAGCGGCGTCGGCAGGGTCCGCGCACCGAGGCCGCCCAGATGTCGGTAGAGCGGGACGCCCTGGGACCGGGCCGCCGCGCGGGCGGCGGCCAGGCTGACCCCCAGCAGGGCGTTCGCACCCAGCCGCGACTTGTCGGGCGTACCGTCGAGCGTGTTGAGCGCATCGTCGAGGGTGCGCTGATCCATCGCGTCGAGGCCGATCACCGCGTCCTGGATTTCCCCCTCGACGGCGGCCACCGCCGCACGGACCCCGCGGCCACGGTACCGGGCCGGATCCCCGTCGCGCCGTTCGTGTGCCTCGTGGGTCCCAGTGGAGGCGCCGGACGGCACCGCGGCCAGCGCCCGGATGCCCGCCTCGAGGGTGACTTCCACCGCCACTGTCGGATAGCCCCGGCTGTCCAGAATCTCGCGCGCCCGGAGCGCGCGCAGGGCCGTCGTCGCCATCATCACTGTTCCTTGGCCAGCCGGTCGAACGCCACCAGCGTGCCGAGCAGCGCCGGGAGACCGGCCATCGGCACCATGTTCGGGCCGTCGCTCGGCGCGCGGTCGGGGTCGGGGTGCGTCTCCATGAACACCGCCGCTACGCCGATCGCGCAAGCCGCCCGCGCAAGGACGGGGACGAATTCGCGGCGGCCGCCGGAACGGCTCCCCTCCCCGCCTGGCTCCTGCACCGAATGCGTCGCATCGAACACCACCGGGCAGCCGGTCTCGCGCAGCACCGGGAGGGCGCGCATGTCGTTCACGAGGCGATTGTAGCCAAAGGACGTGCCGCGCTCGCACACCAGGACCTGGGCGTTACCCGCGCCGCGCAGCTTGTCGACCACGTTCTGCATGTCCCAGGGTGCGAGGAACTGCCCCTTCTTCACCATGACCGGTTTCCCGGTCACGGCGGCGGCGTGCAGGAGATCCGTCTGGCGGCACAGGAACGCGGGGATTTGCAGCAGGTCGACGTGCTCGGCCACCGGCGCGCACTGCTCGCGCTCGTGCACGTCCGTCACCACGACGGCCCGGAGCCGCTCGCGCAGCTCCGTAAACACGTCGAGCGCCGGCGCCATCCCCAGCCCGCGCGGGCTGGCGGAACTCGTCCGGTTCGCCTTGTCGAACGATGTCTTGTAGACGAGCCCCACTCCCGCCTCGCGGGCGATCTCCTGCAGGGCGGCACACGTCTCCAGCGCATGCTCCCGGCTTTCCATCGCACACGGCCCGGCGATCAGGGTGAGCGGCCGTTCATTGCCGATGGCCACGTTGCCCACCATCACCGCGTCGGACGGCATCAGATCAGCCGCTCCTGCCGGATGGCGGCCTCGATGAACGATGTGAACAGCGGATGCGGGGCAAACGGGCGCGAGCGCAGCTCCGGGTGGAACTGGACGCCGAAGAACCAGGGATGATCGCTCAGTTCGGCGATCTCGAACAGCGCTCCATCCGGCGACTTGCCCGAGAACCGAAGGCCCGCCGCCCGGAGCCTCTCCTCGTACGCCGGGTTGACCTCGTAGCGGTGCCGGTGCCGCTCCCGGACCCGTTCCGTGCCGTAGATCGCGGACGCCCGGGTCGAGGGGTCGAGCACGCAGTCGTAGCCGCCGAGGCGCATGGTGCCGCCCAGGTTGCCGCCGGGATCCCGCGTTTCCACTGCGCCTGCGTGAACCCATTCGGTCATGAGGCCGACGACCGGCTCCGTGCAGGCCCCGAACTCCGTCGAGCCCGCCTCGCGGATGCCGGCGATCGTCCGCGCCACCTCGACGACCGCGAGTTGCAGGCCGAGGCAGATCCCGAAGTACGGGACTTTCCGCGTGCGGGCAAACTCGATCGCCCGCATCTTGCCCGTGATGCCACGGTCGCCGAAGCCGCCCGGAACCAGGACGCCGTGAGCCTGCTGCAACACCGCGAGCGTCTCTGGGGCCGGTTCCTCCGGTTCCAGCAGCTCCGCATCGAGCCATTGCACCCGCACGCCGACCCGGTGCGCCACGCCACTGTGCACCAGGGCCTCGATCAGCGACTTGTAGGCATCCTGCAGTCCGGTGTACTTGCCGACGACCGCGATGTTGACCTCGCCGGCCGGCAGCCGGATCGAATCGACCACCCGGTGCCAGCGCTTGAGGTCGGGGGCCGGTTTGCCTGCGAGGTCGAAATAGCGGAGCACCTTCGTATCGAGCCCCTCCCGGCGGTAGATCGCCGGCACCTCGTACACCGTGTCGGCGTCGATGGCCGGCACCACGCAGTCGGGGTCCACGTTGCAGAACAGTGCGAGCTTGGCCCGCTCCGCTTCGGGGATCGGCCGGTCGCAGCGGCACAGCAGCAGATCGGGCTGGATCCCGATGCCGCGCAGCTCCTTCACGGAATGCTGGGTCGGCTTGGTCTTCTGCTCACCCACCGCCTCCAGGTACGGCACGAGCGTGAGATGCAGGTACAGCACCCGGGCCCGACCCACCTCGTTGCCGAACTGGCGGATGGCCTCGAGGAACGGCAGGCCTTCGATGTCACCGACCGTGCCGCCGATCTCGACCAGCACGAAGTCCTCATCGTCGGTGTCGGCGCCGATGAATTCCTTGATCGTGTCCGTCACGTGGGGGATGACCTGGACGGTACCGCCCAGGTAATCGCCGCGCCGCTCGCGGGCCAGCACCCGCTCGTAGACGCGGCCCGACGTCACGTTGTCGCTGCGGTGCGCCTCGACACCCGTAAAGCGCTCGTAGTGGCCCAGATCGAGGTCGGTCTCGGCGCCGTCGTCGGTGACATAGACCTCGCCATGCTGGTACGGGCTCATCGTCCCGGCATCGACGTTCAGGTACGGATCGAGTTTCCGCAGGCGCACCCGGTAGCCGTGCGCCTGCAGCAGGGCGCCCAGGGCGGCCGCGGAGAGGCCCTTGCCGAGGGATGACACGACGCCGCCCGTAATGAACAAGAAACGCGGGCGGGCGTCGGACATCACACCGGGCCGGGGCTGGCGCGGCGCGGAACGGGGATGCCGGCGACCGCGAAGGTCGTCACTCTCCAGTCGGCGGCGCCGGCTCGGAGTCTGCCTCGTCGGTCACGGGTTCCAGGATGCCGCCCGGCAGGGTCTCCTCGGTAATCGGCACCACCGACAGCGGGTCGTCGTCGGGGATGCTCGCCAGCACCGCCAGCAACAGGCTGATTCCCATGAATGCAACGGCCAGCACGGCCGTCGTGCGCGTCAGCAGGTTGGCCGAGCCGCGGCTGCTCATGACCCCGCCGAACGGGTCGGAGCCGCCGCCGATCCCGCCCAGCGCCCCGCCGTCGCTGCGCTGCAGCAGGATGGTGCCAACCAGGGCCGCGGCGACGCAGACGTGGATCACGAGCAGGAAAGCTGTCATGGCGGGACGGTCCGGGTCAGGGAGACTGCCTCGCATATGCCCCAGAACTCCCCGGGTTGCAAGGACGCGCCCCCGACGAGCAGCCCGTCGACGCCGCTCCCGGCCGCAATCGCTCCGGCATTGCGGGCCCGCACCGACCCGCCGTAGAGCACCCGCCACGGGCCGGGACCGTGGGTCCCTACCAGGGCGTCGCGAAGCGCCGCGTGCATGGCCTCGATATCAGCCACGCCCGGCGTGTCGCCGGTGCCGATCGACCAGACCGGCTCGTACGCCACCACGGTGGCCGTCGCATCGACGGACGGCGGCAGCGAGCCGAGAACCTGATCCGTGACGTGCCGGACGGCCTGCCCGCCCTGCCGGACAGCGGCGCTCTCTCCAACGCAGACGATCGGCGTCAGGCCCACCGCCTGGGCGGCCACGACCTTCGCGCGCACCGCGGCGTCGCTCTCGTGCTGGTGCGTCCGTCGCTCCGAATGCCCGAGCAGCACGTACCCGCAGCCGGCATCGCGGAGCATCGCCGCCGCCACCTCGCCGGTGCGCGGTCCCGGTGGCGCGCTCGAGCAATCCTGCCCGCCCAGCCGGAACGGGGTCTCCCGGACCCGCTGGCCCACCGGGACGAGCAACGGATGCGGCGGGCAGAGCACGATCTCCGCGTGCCGCACGGCCACCGGGCCGCTGGCTGCCAGGCGCTCGGCAAGGCCGTCCACAAGCGCTGTCGCCTCGGCCCGTGTCCCGTGCATCTTCCAATTGCCGACCACCAGGCAGGATGACACGGACACTGCGCAGCTCTCTTGCGAAACCGGTGACGCCATGGGTGGCCGGAGCGTGGCGCTCCACTATAGTCTGGCGGTCACCGCTTTTCCGTCGAGAGAGTCGATCATGCTGCAGGCGCTGCGCCGCCATGCCGGGTCCTGGGTCGCGAAGGGGTTTCTGCTGCTGCTGGCGGCAAGCTTCGGGTTGTGGGGCGTCGGCGACATCTTCAGCGGGTACCGCGATCCCGTTGTCGCCGAGGTCGGCGATCGGGACATTCACGCGTCGGCATTCTTCAACCGCTACAACCAGCGCCTGTCGGAACTCCGGCGGTCTCTCGGTGGCGTGGTCGACGAGAGCCTGATCCGCCAACTCGGGCTGCCGGAGCAGGTCCTGAACGACATGGCCCGGCGTCTCCTGATCCGCGTGGAGGTGTCCGAACGCGGCCTCACCGCCGGTGAGCACGATCTCGGCACGTGGCTGCAGGACCAGGAGATGTTCCGAAACAGCCTGGGCCAGTTCGATCGCAACCTGTTCATCTACGCCGCCCGCGCCCAGGGTCTGCAGCAGGAGGAGTTCCTCCTCCTCCTCGGCGAATTGCGGACGAGTGAACTGCTGCTCGACGCCGTGTCATCGGGCGCCCAGGCGCCGGACCGCTGGCTGCGCGCCTTTCACGCGCTGGAACGGGAACGTCGCCGGGCGCGCGCCGCCGTGTTCCTGGCAGCCGATTCCGACGCGCCGGCCCCCACGGCGGACGAAGCCGTGCGGGCCCGCCATGCCGACCAGGGCGAGCGTTACCAGACTCCCCATCGGCGCCACCTGAGCTACGCGATCCTGGACCCGGACGACCTGAAGCGCGCGGTGGCGATTTCCGAAGACGAGCTGGCGGAGGCGTTCGACCAGCGGCGCGACGAGTACTTCGAGACCGAGCGGCGCCAGGTCAGGCAGTACCTGGCCGATTCTCGGGACGACGCTGATCGCGTGCTGGCCCGGGCGCGCGAGGGTATCGGCCTCGCCAGCGCGGCCGACGAGCTTCTGGGCGATCCGATCACGGAGCTCGGTCTCGTGGCCCGCGAAGAGCTTGAGGCGGACTACGCGGAGGCGGTCTTCTCGGCCGGCGCGAACACGGTGCACGGCCCCGCGGAGACGGCCTTTGGCTGGCGCATCTTTGAGGTGGCCGACATTCAGGAGGCTCGGGCACCGTCGCTCGATGACATCCGTGCAGTGCTGACCGACGCCCTGCAGCTGGAGCGCGCCCTCGACCTGCTGCACGAGCGTGCCGAGGTCTTCTATGACGAACGTGCCGGCAATGCCTCCCTCGAGGAGGCGGCCCGGGCGAGCGGCGCGGCGGTGGTGACGGTCACCGATATCGACGCGCAGGGCCGTGACATCGCCGGTGCCGCGCATCCCGACGCCCCCGACCGGGCACTCCTGGCGCTGGGCTTCAACGTCAACGCCGGGGCCACGTCCGATCTCGAGGAACTGGAGGACGGACGAATGGTCGCCGTACGGGTGGACCAGGACATTCCGGCCCGGGCCATGACCTTCGACGAAGCACGCGCCGACATCCTCGAGGATCTCGCGGAGGAGGCCCGGCTCACCGATGCGAGGGAGCGCGCCGAAGCGTACGCGGCGGGGGCCTCCGGCACCGCCAGCCTCTCCGCGCTGGCCACCGTACACGGCGGCATCCTGCACACCTCCGAACCGTTCACCCGCAACGGCGAGGGCGCGGCAGCCGATTTTCCCGAGGTCGCCCGGCAGGTGGCCTTCGAGCTCGAATCCGGCGGGACGAGTAGCGCCGAGGAACTCGGCGGCGGCTATGTCGTCGTGACGCTCGACGAGGTCATCCCCGCCGACGATCCCACCGACGACGACCTGGCGGCCGGCCGCACCGCGCTCGGTGCCGCGCTCGGCAGCGACGTCGTGAACTCGTTCATCGCGTCGCTCTGGACGGCGCACCAGGTGCGCATCAACCAGACGGTCCTGGACCGGGTCCTCACCGACAGCACCGGCACGGCGAACTAAGAGCGGAGCCGCCCGCGTGCCGGTTCAGCCCCCACGCGGCGCGTTCCGGCAGCCGTACGACGCCGGAACCCCGCAGATCGTCTGGCGCACCCTGATTGCGGACCTCGAGACCCCGGTGTCGGCCATGCTGAAGCTGGCCCGCCGCCGGCCCAACAGTTTCCTGCTCGAGTCAGTCGAGGGCGGCGACACGCGCGGGCGCTATTCCATCATCGGCTTCGCCCCCGACGTGATCTGGCGGTGTCACGGCGACCGGGCCGAGATCAACCGCAACGCCCATCGTGATCCCGACGCCTTCGAGCGCGAACCGCTCGGTGCGCTCGATTCACTGCGCCTGCTGCTGGACGAATCCCGCATCGATCTCCCGGCCGGTCTGCCGCCGATGGCTGCCGGGCTCGTCGGCTTCATGGGTTTCGACACGGTGCGCCTGATCGAGCGTTTGCCGACGGACCGCCCGCCCTCGCTCGGACTTCCCGATAGCCTCCTGATCCGGCCGACGGTCATGGCCATCTTCGACGGGGTCTCCGACACGGTGACGCTCGCGACCCCCGTCTACCCGGACCGCGGACTTGCGGCCGATGCCGCATTCACCGAGGCCGAGCGCCGGCTGGAGGATGCGGTGCGCGCACTCGCGATGCCGCTCGAGCCCGAACCGGAACCCGACACCGACCAGCTCCCGCCCCCCACGCCGGTCTCCAACATGACCCCGGACCACTACCGGGGAATGGTGACACGGGCGCGCGAGTACATCCTGGATGGCGACATCTTCCAGGTGGTCCTGGCCCAACGGTTCGCCGCCCCCTTCCGGCTGCCGCCGTTTGCGCTCTACCGGGCCCTGCGCCGCCTCAATCCGTCGCCCTTTCTGTTCTACCTTGATCTTGCCGGCGTCGCCGTCGTGGGCTCCAGCCCCGAGATCCTGGTGCGCGCGCGTGACGGGACGGTCACCGTCCGGCCGATCGCCGGGACCCGGCCCCGTGGCGCGGACCGCGTGCGCGACCTCGCCTACGAACGCGAACTCCTGGCCGACCCCAAGGAGTGCGCTGAACACCTCATGCTGCTCGATCTCGGCCGCAACGATGTGGGCCGGGTCAGCGTGCCCGGCTCCGTGCGGGTGACCGAGCAGATGATCGTCGAGCGCTACAGCCACGTGATGCATATCGTCTCCAACGTCGATGGCGATCTTGACCCGAGACACGACGGCATCGACGCGCTGATGGCGGGCTTTCCGGCCGGCACCGTGAGCGGGGCTCCCAAGGTCCGGGCGCTGGAGATCATCGATGAGCTGGAGTCGGAACGGCGGGGGATCTACGCCGGGTGTGTCGGCTACTTCTCCGTGAACGGATCGATGGATTCGTGCATCGCCCTTCGCACCGCCGTGGTGAAGGACGGAACGATGTACGTGCAGGCCGGGGCCGGGATCGTCGCCGACAGCGACCCCGAGGCCGAGTACCAGGAAACGGTCGACAAGGCCCGGGCGCTGTTCCAGGCCGCCGAAGAGGCAGTCCGGTTCGCCGGCGGCCGCGGCTAGCCCGGATGCCACGGACCGGAATGCGTCGATGTATCTCCTGATCGACAACTACGACAGCTTCACCTGGAACCTCTGGCACTACCTGGAGGAGCTGGGGGCGTCGGTCGAGGTCCATCGGAACGACACCCTCACGGTCGCGGACGTGCTCGCCCGCGAACCGGACGGGATTGTCCTGTCGCCGGGACCGTGTACCCCCAACGAGGCAGGGATCTGCCTTGAACTGGTGCGCGCCGCCGCCGGCTGTACGCCGGTGCTCGGGGTGTGCCTGGGGCATCAGTCCATCGGCCAGGCCTTCGGCGGTCGGGTCGTCCGCGCCCGGACGGTGATGCACGGCAAGACCAGCCCGATCGAGCACGACGGACAGGACATCTTCCGTGGCCTGCCCTCCCCGTTCACGGCCGCCCGCTACCATTCGCTGGTGCTCGATCGGACCTCCCTGCCTGACTGCCTGCGGATCACCGCCGAAACCGCGGACGGTGTCATCATGGGCATTCGGCACGTCGAGCACGCGCTCTTCGGGGTCCAGTTCCACCCGGAGAGCATCGCGTCCGAACAGGGGCACCCGTTGTTGCAGAACTTTCTCCAGACGACCCGGACGGAGGCGCCCGCGTGAGTGTCGGGCCGGAATTTCGCGACGTCCTGGCGCGGGTTGCCGACGGCGGAGTGCTCGACCGCGAGCAGGCGCAGCACGCGTTCTCGCTCCTGATGGAAGGAGCGGCCAGCCCGGCGCAGACGGCCGCATTCCTGATGGCATTGCGGGTCCGCACGGAGCGGGTGGACGAGATTGCCGGGGCCGCCCGGGCCATGCGGGCGAAGGCCACGTCCGTGAGCGCCCCGCCCGGCGCCATCGATACCTGCGGTACCGGCGGCGACGGGCTGGGCACCATCAACGTATCGACCGCGACGGCGCTCGTGGTCGCGGGGTGCGGCGTGCCGGTCGCCAAGCACGGCAACCGCGCGGTCTCGTCGAAATCCGGATCCTCCGACGTGCTGGACGCCCTCGGGGTCAACGTCGCGGCCCCCGTCGCGGCGGTCGAAGAGGCCATGCGGACAGCCGGCGTCGGCTTCCTGATGGCCACGATCTACCACCCGGCAATGCGACACGTCGGGCCCGTGCGGGCCGAGCTCGGGTTGCGCACGATCTTCAATCTGCTGGGGCCGCTCGCCAATCCTGCCGCCGTGCGTCGCCAGGTTATCGGCGTGTTCGCCACGCGCTGGTTGACGCCCCTTGCCGAGGTGCTCCGGGAATTGGGCTCCGAGCACGCCTGGATCGTGCACGGTGCGGACGGCATGGACGAGCTCACGCTCACCGGTGAATCCTCCGTCGCTGAACTCAGGGGCGGTCAGGTGCGCAGGTTCACAGTGTCCCCCGAGGACGCCGGCCTCGCGAGGTCCGCGCCCGAAGACCTGGTCGGCGGCGATGCCGCGGCAAACGCCGCCAGCATCCGGCAACTGCTGGACGGCGCGCCGGGCCCGTACCGCGACATCGTGCTGCTGAACGCGGGGGCCGCGCTGGTCGTCGCCGGGCGAGCCGGTGATCTCGGGGAAGGGGCCGCGATCGCCGCCCGGGCGATCGATACCGGCGCGGCCGGCGGCGCGCTCGAGCGGCTGGTCGCATGCACGCAGGTGTCCGCATGAACGACCGGCTACGCGTCATCCTCGATACCAAGCGCGCCCACGTGGCCGCCCGGCGCAACGCGGTGCCGGAGGCCGAGCTGGAGCGGCAGGCGGCCGACCAGGCTCCTCCCCGTGGTTTCGCAGCCGCGCTCCGCCAGTCGGTTACGTCCAACGCGTACGGGCTCATTGCCGAAATCAAGCGGGCAAGTCCGTCCAGGGGACGCTTGCGTGATGATTTTGATCCCGCGGTACTGGCTGGCGCTTTACACCGGGGCGGGGCCGCCTGTATCTCAGTGCTGACGGACGAGCCCTTCTTCGAGGGTGCCGATGCCCACCTCCAGGCCGCCCGCGCGGCCGCACCGGTCCCGGTGCTCCGCAAGGATTTCATGCTGGAGCGGTACCAGATCCTGGAATCCCGCTCTCTCGGCGCAGATTGCGTGCTGCTGATTCTGGCTGCCCTGACGGACCCGCAGGCCCGGGTGATGGCGGCGGACGCGAAGGCTCTCGGGATGGACGTCCTGGTCGAAGTGCACGATGAGCGCGAACTCGAGCGTGCGGACGCCCTGGATCCGAACCTGATCGGGATCAACAATCGCAACCTCCGCACTTTCACGGTTGACCTCGCGACCACCGAACGCCTGGCGGCCCGCGCGCCGGCCGGCCGCGACCTGGTGGCAGAGAGCGGCCTCGGCGGACCAGCGGACCTCCGTCGCCTGGCCGACTGCGGGGTCCGCCGCTTCCTGGTTGGAGAGACGCTGATGCGGAACGCCGACGTCACGGCCGCGGTCCGCACCCTGCTGAGCCAGCAGGCAGACGCGGCGTGAGCGAGCGCTTCACCCACCTGGACCCGTCCGGACATGCGCGGATGGTGGACGTGGGCGCCAAGGCCGTGACCCGCCGCACCGCCACCGCGGCAGCGCGGATCACCATGTCGCCGGCCACCCTGCAGATGATCCTGGACGGCGGGCACCAGAAGGGCGACGTCCTCGGCGTTGCGCGGGTCGCCGGCATCATGGCGGCGAAGCGCACACACGAGCTGATCCCGCTGTGCCACCCATTGCCGCTCGATTCGGTGACGGTGGAACTGGTCTGCAATGCCGACGACGCTGCGGTCGACGTCCAGGCGACCTGCACCACCTCCGCCAAAACCGGCGTGGAGATGGAAGCGCTGACGGCCGCCAGCGTTGCGGCGCTCACGGTCTACGACATGTGCAAGGCGGTGGATCGTGCGATGCAAATCGGCACCATTCGCCTCCTCCACAAGGCCGGTGGCAAGTCGGGCACCTTCAGCGCCCCATGATCCCGGTTGCAGACGCCCGCCGGCAGATCCTCGAGGCCGTACCCCTCGTGGCGACCGAGCGGATCGCACTGTCGGAGGCGCTGGGCCGGGTGCTGGCCGCCGATGTCACCGCGCGCACCGACCAGCCGCCGGCGGCCGTGTCCGCCATGGACGGTTACGCCGTGCGGGCGGCCGACGTGGAGGTAACGCCCTGCGACCTGGCCGTCATTGGAGAGGCGCCGGCCGGCCGGCCCTTCGATGGAACCGCCCGGACCGGTGAGGCCGTCCGGATCTTTACCGGTGCCCCGCTGCCCGCCGGCACCGACAGCGTCGTCATCCAGGAGAACACGGAATCCCGGGACGACGGCCGAATCCGTGTTCTGGCCGGGGCCGCGGCCGGGAAACACGTCCGCGGCCGCGGGATCGATTTCCGCACGGGTGATGCCCTCGTGACGGCCGGGGGTGTGCTGACGGCCCGCGACATCGGCCTGTCCGCTGCCGCCGACTGGCCCTGGCTCAGCGTCCGGCGGCGCCCGCGGGTCGCGCTGCTCGCGACCGGCGACGAAATCGTCCTGCCCGGCGAGGCACGACGCTCCGGCCAGATCGTCTCGTCGAACACGTTCGCACTCGAATCGATGATCCGGGCCGTGGGCGGCGACGCGGTCGACCTGTCGCTGGTGCCGG
This sequence comes from Alphaproteobacteria bacterium, assembly GCA_021296265.1. Classification (GTDB taxonomy): domain Bacteria; phylum Pseudomonadota; class Alphaproteobacteria; order TMED109; family TMED109; genus VXPW01. The sequence continues at coordinate 12,583 of JAGWAT010000011.1, forward strand.
ACGACCCGGCTGCGCTGCGGTCCGCCATCGATGGCGTGCGGGCGTTCGACCTGCTGGTGACAACCGGCGGCGTGTCCGTCGGTGCCTACGACCTCGTCGGGCAGGCACTGCAGGAGGCCGGATTGACCCGGCACTTCTGGAAGATCGCCATGCGCCCCGGCAAACCGCTGCTGTTCGGAACGCTGCCGGGCGGACCGCCGGTCCTCGGCTTCCCCGGTAACCCGGTATCCACCTTCGTCTGCGCCCTGGTGTTTCTCCTGCCCGCACTACGAGCGATGCAGGGGCTCGACCCGGGCCCTGCGTTGGCGCAGGCGGTGCTCGGACGCGACCTGCCGGCGAATGACCTTCGCGAGGATTACCTCCGGGCTACCGCCAGCCACGATCCCAACGGCGTCATGACGGTTCATCCGTTTGAACTTCAGGACAGTTCCGTGCTATCGCTGCTCGCCCGGGCCGACTGTCTGGTCATCCGGCCACCGCACGCACCCTCGGCCTCCGCCGGCACGCCCGTAACCGCGCTCCCCTTCCCGTCGGCTGCCGGCGGTCTGTGAGCGCCTGCAAGCCTTGGACCCGGCCGCTCGCCGGAGAGGACGCAAAGTGGTCACATTGACTTCTTGTAGCGAACAAAGTAGAACATAGAGGCATGGGCCGCGGCCGCATTGGGTTCCCTGCATGCTTACTCGAAAACAGCACGAACTCCTCGTCTACCTCAACAAGCGGATCGAGGAGACCGGAATCTCCCCCTCGTTCGAGGACATGAAGAACGCCCTCGGGCTCAAGTCGAAATCCGGCATCCATCGCCATCTCACCTCGCTGGTGGAACGTGGATTCGTCGAACGCCTGCCCAACCGGGCTCGCGCCATCCGGGTCGTGCGCAAGCCGGAAGAGGCCGCGGCGACGGTCGAAAGCAGCAGTCCCGGCCAGTGGGGAACCCTGATCGATCTCCCCTACTTCGGGACGATCGCCGCCGGAACGCCGATCGAGGCCATCCAGCACGAATCCTTCATCAAGGTTCCGCCCACGATGAATCTGGGCATCGGCAGCGGCGAGCACTTCGCGCTCAAGATTCAGGGTGACTCGATGATCGACGCCGGAATTCTCGACGGGGACATGGGGATCTTCCGGCGCCAGCAGACTGCCGAGAGCGGGCAGATTGTCATCGCCTTCATCGACAGTCGCGAAGCGACGCTGAAGCGGTTCCGGCCGCGGGCCGAAACCGTTGAACTCGTGCCTGCGAACAAGGACATGGAACCGATTGTGGTGCACCCGAGCCAGCTTCAGATCCAGGGCATCATGAAGGGCCTGTACCGCACCAGCATCTACTAGGCTCCTGCTCCCCCTTCCGGGCGCGTGTCCGCAGCTGCGCACGCGCTGCACCTCTCGTCTGACCCGAGGCGCCCGCCCATGACCGTCGTGACCCGCTTCGCCCCGTCCCCCACCGGGTTCCTCCACATCGGCGGGGCCCGAACTGCCCTCTTCAACTGGCTGTACGCCCGTGGACACGAGGGGCGGTTCCTTCTCCGGGTGGAAGACACGGACCGCGCCCGCTCGACACCCGAGGCGACGCGCGCAATTCTCGATGGACTGGCCTGGCTTGAACTCGCGTGGGACGGCGAACCGGTCTTTCAGTCAAGCCGCTCGGACCGCCATCGCGAGATAGCCGACACCCTACTTCGCACGGGCCACGCCTACCGCTGCTACTGCACTCCGGAGGAACTCGCCGCGATGCGGGAGCAGGCGACCGCAGAGAAACGCGCGATGTGGTACGACGGCCGGTGGCGCGACCGAGACCCGGCCGAAGCGCCCGCGGGAATCGCGCCCACGGTCCGCATCCGCACGCCGGTCACCGGGGACACGGTCATCGCCGACTCCGTCCAGGGCACCGTTACCGTCGCGAACCAGGAAATCGATGACTTCGTCATCCTGCGCGCGGACGGCACTCCCACCTACATGCTGTCGGTGGTGGTCGACGATCATGACATGGAGGTCACGCATGTCATCCGCGGCGACGATCACTTCACCAACGCCTTCCGCCAGTGCCAGATCTACGACCTTCTCGGGTGGGCACGGCCCACGTTCGCACACATTCCTTTGATCCACGGCCCAGACGGGAAGAAGCTCAGCAAGCGGCACGGAGCCCTCGGGATCGATCATTACCGGGAGGCGGGCTACCTGCCGGCGGCGCTACGGAACTATCTGCTCCGGCTCGGCTGGGCCCGCGGCGACGAAGAGGTCATCCGCACCGAGGACGCCATCCGGTGGTTCGACCTGGACGGGGTCGGGCAGAGCGCCGCACGCTTCGACCTCAAGCGGCTCGACTACCTCAACAGCGTTTATCTGCGCGACATTGCTGATGCAGATCTTGCAGCGGCGCTCAGCGCCCGCCTGACCGCGGAGGGCCTGCCTGCCGACCCGGAGCACATCGGGCGCCTGACCCGCGGCATGCCCGACCTGAAGGCGCGCGCCCGCACGCTCAACGAGCTGGCCACGGTCGCCCGGTTCTACGTGCTCCCCCGCCCTCTCGCACTCGATTCGAAGGCCGCGCGCCTGCTCGACCCGGCCGCGCGGGCGCTCCTGCGGGACGTGTCCGAGGTCCTTGCCGCGACCGACGACTGGTCGAGCGTCGGCCTCGAGACGGGGGTTCGCGAGTACGCCTCGCGTACCGACACGAAGCTGGGCAAGGTGGCCCAGCCGCTCCGGGCGGCCCTGACGGGGGCCACGACCTCCCCGCCTATCTTCTCGGTCATGGACGTCCTGGGCCGCACCGAGACGCTGGGCCGGATCGGCGACATCGTCGACTGAGGCGCACCGGCTCAGATACAGCGCCCGCCGTCCACCTCCAGCATTACCCCGGTCAGGAACTCGGCCTCGTCCGATGCGAGGAACAGCGCTGCGTTCGCCACATCCGCCGGTGTCGAGAGGCGTCCCATCGGCACCGTAGCCCGGAACCTTGCGCGGGCCTCGTCTTGGTCACCGTCGCCAAGGAAATCCGGCAGCATCGCGGTGTCCCCGGCGACCGGACAGATCCCGTTCACCCGAATGTTCTCTGGCGCGAGCTCGAGCGCCAGCGTGCGGCTCAGCGTGAGCAGGGCCCCCTTCGTCGAATTGTACGGAGCGAGCCCCGGCCGCGGCGCCAGCGCTGCCGTCGATACCGTATTCAGGATCACGCCGCCCCGTCCCTGCCGGCGCAGGACCGGCACGGCGTGTTTCGCGCCCAGGAAGCAACTTTTCACGTTGATTCGGAACAGCCGGTCGAAAAACTCCTCGTCGACCTCAACGAGCGGCGTCGGCTTCATCCCGATGGCGGCATTCTGAACCAGAATGTCGAGCTGCCCGAACGCGTCGGTGGCCGCTTCGATCATGCGCTTCGTATCAGCATCGCTGGCCACGTCGGCACCACAGGCGATGGCACCGCCGCCGGACTCCCGGATTGCCTGGGCGACCTGGTCGGCCCCGTCGCTGTTGATGTCAGCGACCACCACGCGCGCGCCTTCCTGTGCAAAGCGGTGCGCGATGCCTTCCCCGAAACCGCTGGCCCCCCCGGTGACGATCGCGACTTTGTCTTGCAGTCTCATGGCAATCCTTTCCGGCCCGCACGCGGGCTGTGTTGCAGATGGCCCCATAGGTATTGAGGACAGCACCGCGCCGCAACAACCTTGACCGGAACTCGCATCGCACTGGCTCTTGGACGGCCACGTGAGGGGCATTCGCGCTTCTTGCACGCCTCGCGATCGGGCAGTGCTCCAATGGGTACTAATGTCGCCACCCATTCGACCGCGGACGGGTTTCGGCCGAGCCACGTCATTAACCGTGCGCCTGGCTACTCCCAACTGAACTGGTTCGGCCACCCCACCCCGTGATCACCGCCGCTAAGTTTCCGCCCTGCCTGCATTCCCTTTTCCCGCCTTACCGCTCGTTGGCCTTAGGGGCTGCAACATTCAATCTGGAAGAAACCCCTGTGCTCCGGACCGCTGTGGGGCCGTGGGTGCTCATTGGAGTGTGCAATGGACGGCAGACCAGCACACTGAGAACACGACAGCATGATCGCTGACTCTGCACTCGCCGGTGTCGTGCATGCGCCGTAGTTCGCCGGCCTAGCGGTCGGTACGAATTGGCTGCCGGCGGCGAAGTCTGTCGTTGCACCGCGCGATTGCCTTGGCCACGCGGATCCAAGGTCGGACCAAGTAGCCAAAAGCCTGACGAGACCGGATCGGGATTCCCGGCGCGAAGGAACAGTCAGGGAAAACGCAGGGAGGTCAATCCTTCACACCACAGCAGTGTCACGGGTGCGCACTTCCAGCTGAAAGCCAATCGCCTTCAACGCCGTGTCCATTCGGTCCAGACGTGAGTTGTGATGCACATCGAGCACCCGGTCGACTTGTGGCAAATGCCAACCAAGCCGGCGCGCCAACTCCGCCTTGCCAATTCCCTGCTCTCGCATGCCCTGATAGAGCAAAGCTTTGATCGCCGTCAGGGTGGGAACGGTCAGATACACTTGGCCCGCTGACGGCTCCGGGATGTCCTGCCTGGCCGCGATCCGCGCCGCGATTGCCTCCTCAAGCGCATCGACAGCCCGGGCCAGTGCTTCGTCGCGATCGTCCCCAAACGTCGTGAGCTCCGGAAAGTCCGCGCAGGTAACTAGCACAGTGCCGTCGTCATTCTCCAATGACACCGAATATGCCAGCATCACTTCAACCCCAGATCCTTCTTGATTTTCGCGGTCAGCTTCGGCCCTAGCTCCTTGCGAGAGCCGTGCATCGGCAACTGCGATGTCCTTGAGCCGCGTCGAATCGTCATGCGAGGGGCGGTCCACTCGCGGCGTCCTTCGGCACATCGGTCTCACACCTAGTCCGTCGCACAGTATCCTGTCAGCAGATCACCTCGCACAACCGGTGTTCTCCGGACAATCTCCATTGGTAGCCGGCCCTTCGGCCCACATCGTCAGGCCGAGCCCGGAGTCGCTACCCTGCCGACCGCATGCACGACCTTCGCCAGGAGTCTCCCTTATGCGCATCCCTGCCGACCTGCTGGAAACCTATGTCGCACAGATCTTCAGGGGCGCCAGCTGCTCCGAGGACGAGTCCAACCGGATCGCGTTCTATCTCTGCCGCGCCAACCTCGCCGGGCATGACAGTCATGGCGTGATTCGCGTTCCCCGCTACCTCTCATGGATGGAGAGCGGGTCGGTGAAGGCCGGAATCCAGCCCAACATGGTAAGCGAAGGACCCACGCACGCCGTCGTCGACGGCTGCTTCGGTTTCGGGCAGACGGTCGGCCCGTTCTGCGCGGACCTCGGCATCGCCAAGGCGCAGGCGCACGGCCTCGCCATCGTGGCCATCCGTAATTCTGGTCATCTGGGTCGCATCGGTGACTGGCCCGAGCGGGCAGCCGATGCCGGAATCGCTTCCGTCCACTTCGTCAACACGTCGGGCCTCGGCCTGCTGGTCGCTCCCTTCGGGTCGCCCGACCGCAGGTTCTCGACCAATCCCTTCGCCGCCGGCGTTCCCATCCCCGGAGAGGAGCCGCTCATCCTGGACTTCGCGACATCGGTGGTGGCGGAAGGCAAGGTCCTGGTGGCCCACCAGGGCGGCAAACCGTTGCCGGACGGCGCGCTGATCTCCTCGGAGGGAGAGTTCTCGACCAACCCCGAGCTCATCTACGGCACCGGGACGGGGGCGAATCCCAACGACCTGCGCGGCGGCGGCGGTGCCATCCGGGCCATGGGCGAGCACAAGGGATCCGGCCTGGCCTTTCTCTGCGAAGTCCTGGCCGGTGCCCTCACGGGCTCGGGGTGTGCGACCCCCGCCCAATCGAACCTCGCCAACGGCATGCTGTCGTTCTACTTCCGTCCCAACCTGCTTGGTTCCGAAAGCGCGTTCGCTGCTGAAATGCAGCGCTATCTCGCGTTCTTCCGCACTGCGCGGCCGCTCGAGGAAGGGGGCCGGGTGATGACGCCGGGCGAGCCCGAAAACCGCTCCCGCGCCGACCGGCTCGCCAATGGGATTCCCCTGACGGACACGACGTGGCAATCCATCTGCGCCGCGGGCGAGAAGTACGGGGTTCCCGCTCCGGATATTGCCCCGCAAGCCGTCGCATCGTGATCCGCGGTTTCGGGTGCGCGGCCCTGCTGGCCACGCTGCTGGCCGCGCCCTCGGCCCGCGGCCAGGAGGCAACCTGCGTCACTGACCCGGCGGACGATCCGGTCTGCGAATTCCGGATCCACGGGGCCGGTGACGGGGCATCCGATCTCGGCGTCTACAACGTCGCGCTCTCGCTGGAGCGCCTGGGGGCCGCAGTTGCAGATGAGGCAGCCTTCTCGATCGCGATCGATGCCGCGGAGTGCGGGCAGCCCTTGCGCCGATTCATTGAGGAACCGGCCAGGTTTACCGGCGAGATGACTGAACTGCGGTTCAACTTTCCGCTGTTCCTCCACGCGGCCGGGCAGGGCGGCGAATACTGCGTACGCGTCGCCGCCTCGGGCTGCGAAGGAGGCTGCGGCGGCCAGGTCGGCCTCACGGTCGGTGACTCGGCCATCATGCGTATGGAGTCAGACCCCCATCTGCGCTAGGCGCGCAGGCGTTGCCGGTCCCGGAGGACCTCCAGCAGCGCCGCGATGACCCGGTCCACCGCGCGGTCGTCGAGCTCGGAGTGCATTGGCAGACTGACGATCCGGGTCGCGGTCTTCTCGGCCACCGGACATGGCACGCCCAGTTCCGCGGCATGCCGGAAGGCACGCTGGGCGGGCAGGGTCCGCGGATAGTAGACGCGCGTCGGGACCCCGCGCTCGGCGAGCGCCGACCGGACGGCATCCCTGTTATCCAGCAGCAACGAATACTGCGCCCAGACGCTGACGTTTCCAGCGGGCACTTCGGGAGTCTCGGCCAGGCCCCGAAGGGCGTCGGTGTAGGCGTCGGCAATGGCATTGCGGCGGGCGATTTCGTCCCGGAAGCCGGGCAACTTGGCCAACAGCACCGCCGCCTGCAGTGTATCGAGTCGGGAGTTGGTGCCGGTCCGCCGGGCATCGTACGGATCCTCGGAGGTTCCGTGCGCACTTACGCTCCGCCATTCCCCGATGCGCTCCGGGTCGTCGGTGAACATCGCACCACCGTCGCCCCACGCGCCGAGCGGCTTGCTGGGAAAGAAGCTCGTGATGGACGCATCCCCCATCGAGCCCACGCTCCGGCCATGCTGGCTGGCGCCCAGGCTCTGGGCGGCATCCACGAGCAGAAACAGGCCCTCCTCCCGGCACAGCGGCACCAGGCGTTCGTAGTCGGCCGGCAGTCCGAACAGGTCGACCGGCATGACGGCGCGCGGGACGAGATCGCCGACCCTGCGCACGTGCCGGATGGTGTCGGCCAACACCGTCGGGTCAATCACGAAAGTTCGCGGATCGATGTCGACGAACACGGGCGTGGCACCGTTGAGGGCGACGGCGCCGGCACTCGCCACGAAGCTGAACGCCGGGACGAACACCGCGTCGCCCGGACCGATGCGCTCCGTGCGCAGCGCGATGTTCAGGGCGTCGGTGCCATTGGCGACCGTCACGACGTGCCTGGATCCTGTCAGGGCGGCCAGCTCGGCTTCCAGTTCGGCAACCTCGGGCCCGTTGATGAAGCGACCGTGCTTGAGCACCCCGGCCAGGCGAGCATCGACCACGGGCTGCAGCCTCCGGTACTGGGCAACCGGGTCCAGGAGGGTCACCGGCGATCGGGACGGAGAATCGTTCATCCGCCGTTCTCCGGGATCTGCAGTGGCACTGTCCGCCGCTCCTCCAGCGAGCGAAAACAGGCGTCGAGCACCGTCATGACCCGCAACCCCTCGTCGGCCCCGCTCGGCGGGGCCACGCCGGTTGCCACGGCCTCCACAAAGGCCGCGCATTCGCTAGCCAGTGGCTCCCGGTCGGGAACCGGTACCGGACTCGGAGGTTGACCGGTGGGGGCCAGGGTCAATTTCGAACCGGCGGGCGCTACGTCGTCGAACACGGCCGTGGCGACGTTCCCTTCCACCTCGAAACGCTGCACCTTGGCAAGGCCCCGCCACGACACCGTCGTCTGGCTTCGGAGACCGGAGGAAAAGGCGAGCTCCACACGGGTGTGTGCCGCCGAAGGGCCATTCGACTCCGAATCCGGCCGGAAGCAGCAGACTGACAATGGCAGCTCGTCGGTGCAGGCGAGGATCATCGCGATGTCATGCGGCGCGAACTCCCAGATCACATGTTCCCGCGGAGTTTCGGGCCCCGACGTGAGCCTGCTCGTCACGATACCGCGCAGCGCCCCAAGGCGCCCGTCGTGCACCATTGCCCGCAACGTCTCAAAGGCCGGGTGATAGTGCAGCAAGTGTCCTGTCACGAGCTGCAGTCCCGCGGCCCTGGCCTGAACCACCAACGTTCTCGCCGCGGCCAGGTCGGTGGTCATCGGCTTCTCGACGAACACGTGCAGATCCGCAGTCAGGGCCGATGCAGCGAGTTCGTGGTGCGTGCCAGCAGGTGTCGCGATCGCAACGGCATCGACGTCCCCTGACCGGATCAGGGCCTCGGACTGGGGGAAGGCGCGCGCCGCCGGGTAGGTGTCCGCCGCGGCCCGGAGGTGGTCCGGGTCGCTATCGCACAAGCCCGCAAGGCAGCCGATCGCGTGAAAGTTTCTGGCCAGGTTCCGGCCCCAGCGGCCGAACCCGACGACGCCCACGCGGGCACGCGCACTACTCGACACCGAGATCAACGCTTTGGAAGTGCCAGCCTGCTTGGTCAGCTGGGCTGATCAGGCGGCGACCCGTCCGACGGATGCAGGACCAATGCGGCGGAGTTCAAGCAGTAACGAAGTCCCGTGGGCGGGGGCCCGTCCGGAAAGACATGGCCGAGGTGCGCCCCGCAGGCCGCGCACAACACTTCGGTCCGTACCATGCCGTAACTCGTGTCGCTCTGTTCGGTGACAGAGGTATCGGCAAGGGGAGCGGTAAAGCTCGGCCACCCGGTGCCCGAATCGAACTTTGTGTCCGAGCCGAACAGGGACGTGTCGCAGCAGACGCAGACGTACGTGCCCGGACGTTTTTCATCCCAGTAACGCCCGCTGAATGCGCGTTCGGTGCCGGCCTGACGGGTCACGGCATAGGCTTCCGGCGATAGCCGCCTGCGCCAGTGCGCATCCCGGTCGGTCGTGTCCCTCCGGTCGTGATCCATGCGCCAAGCTCCTGCAACTGCGGGTACTATACCCGCTTCATGGTGAAAGGCATGCGTCCGTCCGCTCGGTCACGATGATAGCTTCGGGAGGGTGCCGAAGCGCCCGTAAACTGCCGTGCGGTTCGGTGCCCACGACCGTCGTTTTTGCATATCCTGCCCCCCCGTTCATCATCGCTGGAGCGTCCTGCTAGGCTTTCCGGACGACACTGGACAATCCCGGTTTCCCACAGTTGCGGATCGCTGGCAAGTTCGCCTCGGGCCGCACCGATGGACCACCCGTTACTACCCGTCATGATTCGGAGCAACACCACGATGGCCACTGTTATTGCCCTTGCAGATTTACCCCGATACGCCGGTACAGAGGTCGGAACCAGCCCGTGGCTGGAAATGGACCAGGAACGTATCGACCGGTTTGCAAAGGCAACCGAGGATTACCAGTGGATCCATATCGATGCCGAGCGGGCCCGGTCCAGTCCCTTCGGTTCGACCATTGCGCACGGGTTCCTCACGCTGTCGCTGATCAGCTCCTTTACGAGCGAAATCCTCAAGGTCGAAGGCGTGGCCCGGACCATCAACTACGGCGCCAACCGGCTGCGGTTTCTTACACCGGTACGGCCCGGCGACAGGATCAGGAGTCGCCTGGAAATCCTGCGGGTCGAGGACTTCAAGGGGGGCGTCAAGGTCGAGAATCGCTCCACCGTGGAAATCGACGGGGCGGAACGGCCCGCCTGCATCGTGGAAGGGATTGCTGTCCACTATCCCGCCTGACGACTCCCCTCGGCATTCCCGGCGATGATCGTGCCCGGAGGTCGCGCACGCAGGTGCACGGACCGTTTGCAGTGCCCCTACCCGCTCGGGAATCTCCGAATAGCGCCTCGGCGTCGGAACCGGTCCTCGGGCCAACCCTCAGCCCGCGGCGGGACGAAGCGGACGCCGACGGGGAACGGGCTTTCGTGACGTCGCCCTTGCCTTGGGCGGCGCTGCTGGCGCTCCTGACCGTGACCCTGGCCAACGGTCATCTGACGGCACTGGCGGATGAAAGCACCTCGCCCGCCGAGACCGTCATCCCCGAGGCGGACCTGATCCCGAACTGCGCCAGGACCGGTGGCGGAATCGCGATCGCCGAAGCGGAGGGCCGGATCTACTACTGCCTCCAGCGGGTGGTGGCGATCGAGCGCCGCTATCCCGGCGCCTCGAAGTTCTTCTTCCTGCACGAGTACGGTCACATCGCCTTGCAGTCGGGCGACGAACTCCTGGTGGACTGCTGGAGCGCGCATGAACTCTCCCATACCGCCCGGGGTGAAGAGGTGCTGACCGCCGCTCGCCGCTACATCGAACAGTTCAAGCTCTTCATCGCGAAGTACGGGGGAACGGGAGCTGATCGCTCGGAGCTCCTCGCCGGATGCTACGCGGAGGGACTGACCTGGCTCGAGCGGGCCCGGGCCGAGGGCCGGCGCCCCGCGGCGCGGGTCGGGGACCGGAATAGTCCTTGACCGTGTGTCGGGCTCGCGTCCGGACCGTTGACCGGTTCTTGATCTGCGAGCGGCTTCCGCGAGAAACCCCTCCCGGGCCGGCCGGAGAAACAGTGCGCTAGCGCTTGCAGGCGACGGTCCCACCGGGCGGTCGAACGGAACGGAAGCAGAGCGGATCCGGCCTGCCGGCCGCTAAGCGTCCTCGGTGCGCTCGTATCGCAGACGTTCGTGCAAACGGTCGTCACGGTGACGCCAGAACTCGATTCGGTGTGGTACCACGCGATAGCCGGTCCAGTGCGGGGGACGCGTCACCGGCCTTCCCGAGAACCGTTCCGAGGTATCCCTGAATTGCCGACTCAACTCGTCGAGGCCGCCGACCAGGACGCTGGACTGGGCACTCGCCCACGCGCCGATCTGGCTGCCACGGGGCCGTGACGCAAAGTACGTGTCGGCCTCCTCGTCGCTGACAGGAACCACCGGGCCTTCGATGCGGACCTGGCGGCCCAGCGCCGGCCAGTGAAGCGCCAGCGCCGCGCTCGGGTGTTCTGCTAGCTCCCTCCCCTTTCGACTCTCGCTGTTCGTGTAGAACACGAGGCCGCGAGCGTCCAGCGCCTTGATCAGCACGATTCGTGCAGCCGGAGCGCCATCCCTGCCGACGGTTGCCAGGCACGCCGCCGAGGGGTCGTGCGTCTCTTCCCGGTCGGCGTCGGCGCGCCAGCCTCGCAAGAGGTCAATCGGATCATCGACCCCCGGTAACGGTGCCATCGGCTTCTTTTCCATGCTGTTTCCCATTGTGCCCGTGGGTCCGGCAGGAGCGACGGCCAGCCGGACCCACGCGATCGACGCACCACCGCCACGCTAGTGCCGCCTTGAGACGGCAAGGCTGCGGACTGCTGGCATGCGACCGGCGCAGCACCGGCCGACCGCGGATCCGGCCGATTGCCGGCACGACCTCGACCGCCGCCCCGGTGCCCGACGCCCCCAACGCCACCGGCGTCTCCGGCTCTACCGCGACGCTCTCCGGAAAGCTGGCCGCTCCCGCTTGCGAGAGTGTACCGCGCCTGTCCGTCGGCCGGCGTGCGCTGCCCCCGCGACCATGGCCCGAATCCGGACACTAGGCACCTGCCGGTCGCACCGCTAGAACGATGTAATCAGCAGTACTGGAGAATCAACATGGGCAAGGCATCAGACCTCCTGGTGCAGGCGCTGGAAGCCGAGGGCGTTGACACGATCTTTGGAATACCGGGCGAGGAAAACCTTGATTTCCTCGACTCCCTGACCCGCTCCGACACAATCAGGCTGGTCCTGACCCGTCACGAGCAGGCGGCCGGGTTCATGGCAGCCACGTACGGCCGCTTCACCGGCAAGGCCGGCATCTGTCTCTCGACCCTTGGGCCGGGCGCGACCAACTTCACCACCGCCGCGGCCTACGCAACCCTCGGCGGCATGCCCATGATGATGATTACCGGCCAGAAGCCGGTAAAGCGATCCAAGCAAGGCCGGTTTCAGATTCTTGATGTCGTAGAAATGATGAAGCCCATCACGAAGTATGCGCATCAGATTGTTTCTGCTGACAATATCCCGACCCGGGTCCGCGAGGCCCTGCGCCAGGCGGAAGAGGAGAAGCCCGGCGCCGTGCACCTGGAACTCCCCGAAGATGTGGCCGGTGAACCTACTCAGGAGCGACCGGTACCGGCCTCCTATGCCCGTCGTCCGATATCGGAAGAAAAGGCAGTGCGGGCGGCCGTCGAGCGGATTGCCAACGCCAAGTCGCCGATCATCGTGATCGGCGCGGGCGGCAACCGCAAGCTCACCAGCCGCATGCTGACCGAGATGGTGGAACGGTTCCGCATTCCCTTCGCCACCACCCAGCTGGGCAAGGGAGTCATCGACGAAGCCCACCCGTTGTTCATGGGCTGTGCCGCCCTGTCGGCAGGTGATTTCGTGCACCGGGCGATCGAACGCGCCGACCTGGTCATCAACGTCGGCCATGACGTGATCGAGAAACCCCCGTTCTTCATGCATCGCGGCGATGTCCCCACGGAATCGCCGCACCAGTCAGACGTGGACCCGGTCGGCGTGACCCGGGGAACCGATGTCGTTCACGTGAACTTCCGGTCCGCGGAGGTGGATCCCGTCTATTTCCCGCAAATCGAGGTGGTCGGCGACATCGCCAATTCGATCTGGCGGATCAGTCGCCTGCTGGAACTCGAAGAGACGTCCTGGGACTTCGCTCGCATGCGGGAGATCAAGCTCCATCACGACGCCAGCATGGCCGAAGGGGAGGACGACGACAGGTTTCCGATTTACCCGCAGCGGCTGGTCCGCGATGTCCGAGGGGTCATGCCCGACGATGGAATCGTGTGTCTGGACAATGGCGTGTACAAGATCTGGTTCGCCCGCAACTACCGCGCGCGCGGTCCCAACACGGTGCTGCTGGACAACGCGCTGGCAACCATGGGCGCCGGCCTGCCCTCCGCCATGGCTGCCCACCTTGTCCATCCCGGCCGCAAGGTCATGGCCATCTGCGGCGACGGGGGCTTCATGATGAATTCTCAGGAAATCGAGACCGCAGTCCGCCTGAACATGAACCTGACCTGCCTGATCCTGAATGACGGCGCCTACGGCATGATCCGGTGGAAGCAGGCGAACATGGGATTCTCCGACTGGGGACTGGAATACGGAAATCCGGATTTTCGGGCCTATGCCATGAGCTATGGAGCACAGGGACATCGCGTGGAGAGTGCCGAGGGACTCGCCCCCCTGCTCGCGACGTGTCTGTCCAGCCCCGGCGTGCACCTGATCGACTGCCCGGTCGACTACTCCGAGAACGACCATATCCTGAACAGTCACATCCAGGAGCAGAGTGCGGCAATCGGAGCATGACCGACGCGACGGCCCGGGCAACCAGCGCCGCGACACCAATTCGTAAGGAACCTTCGATGCACGGCACGACGCACTCACCTATCCCGCTCGAGACCTGGCATATCGCGAAACCTGCCGGGCATGGCCGCAAGGGAGTGGTGGTCGCGCAGGAGATCGAAGCGGCAAGGGTTGGCGCCGACATGATCTCGACCGGCGGCAACGCGGTGGACGCGGCCGTCGCCACCGCACTCGCATTGACCGTCACGGAACCCTGGATGAGCGGGCTGGGGGGCGGCGGCTTCATGGTGGCCTACATCGCCGCGGAACGCGCGGTACGGGTCATCGACTTCGCCATGGTCGCGCCCGCCGCGCTCGAGCCGTCCGACTATCCCCTGACCGGCGCCGCGGGCGCCGAGATGTTCGGCTGGCCCCAGGTCGAGGGTGACGCCAACATCCACGGTCCCAAGTCGATCGCTGTCCCCGGCTCCGTTGCGGGCTACGGCCTGGCAGGTGCAACCTACGGGCGCAAGCCGTGGGCGGACCTGGTTGCCCCGGCCATCGCGCTCGCCGAACGGGGCCACCGGGTGACGTGGTGGACTACCCTGCAGGTCGCCGCGGAGGCCGACCTCCTCGCCCGCTACCCGGTATCGTCGGCGGTTTGGCTGCCGGGCGGCCTGCCGCCGTCGATGCCCCAGGACGCGACGGCGTCGTTCCTGTCGATGGGGGCGCTCGCGCGGTCATTGCGGATGCTGGCCGATGAAGGCCCGCAGGGCTTTTACGAAGGCGCGCTGGCCCGTTCGATGGTGCACGATGTCCGGGCGGCGGGCGGCTGCCTGTCGGACGCTGATCTGGCGGGATATTCCGCTCGGATCGTGGAACCGCTCCAACTGCCCCGGGGGGAAGCGGTCTACCACGTGCCGCGCGGGCTCACCGCCGGCCCCACCTTCGCAGCGGCCCTCAGGCAACTGCCGCACCTTGAATCGGCCAGCCCCGATCCCGGCACGTACGGCGCTTACGCCGCGGCACTTGTCGATGCCTACCGACAGAGACTGGAGCGCCTGGGGCATTCCGGCGACGACGGCAGCCGGAGTTGCACAACGCACATCTCGACCGCCGACGCCGACGGCAACCTGGTCATGCTCACGACGACGCTGCTCTCACCGTTCGGTTCCCGCATGGTGCTGCCGGACAGCGGCATCCTGATGAACAATGGCATCAACTGGTTCGACCCGCGGCCGGGGGGACCGAATTCGCTGGCCCCCGGTCAGCGCCCGCTGACGAACATGTGTCCGATGGTCGCCACCCGAAACGGCGCCCCGTGGTTCGGATACGGCGCTTCCGGCGGGCGGAAGATCATGCCGTCCGTGTTCCAGCTCGCGTCCTTCACGAATGACTTCGGCATGGAGGTGGAAACCGCCCTGGCCCATCCCAGGCTCGATGCCAGCGGCATCGACACCCTGGTGCACGACGGCCGCCTCGATGCGGCCACAGCCGCCGCGATCGCCGCCGTGGCTCCTTCGACGCCCTGGGGTCCAACGTCGTTCCCGTCCATGTACGCCAACCCGTCCGGGGCAGCGATCACGGCCGGCGGCGGATGTGTGGGCGCCGTCCATCCGTATTCGCCGGTCAGTGGCGTGGCGGTAGCTTAGGCCCTGGCACTGGCCGGATGGCGGGCGGCGGGCATCGGCACGGAGCCGCCGTGTCCTCCCATCCGCGTGTATAAGTCGGGCCTATCCACCGGCACGGGCAAGAATGACCTCCTGCCTGTAACCAACGCATCCCTCTACCGTCGAGACGCCTGCCGATGATTCCCCGCTACGCCCGCGCCGAGATGACTCGCCTCTGGGCGCCAGAGACCAAGTATTCAATCTGGCTTGAAATCGAGGCCTTGGCCTGCGAGAAGCAGGAGCAGTTGGGAACAATTCCGCGCGGCGTCGCCGAGAAACTACGCCGCCACGGGCGCGTCGATATCCCGCGCATCGACGCCATCGAACAGGAGGTGCGCCACGACGTGGTCGCCTTCCTGACCAGCCTGGCCGAACAGGTCGGGGAAGAATCCCGCTTCGTCCATCACGGAATGACGTCGTCCGACGTGCTCGATACCTGCCTCGCCGTCCAGTTGACGCGAGCGACGGATCTCCTCCTGAAAGACCTGGATGAGCTTCTCATCGCCCTGCGGAGCCGGGCGCACGAAGCCAAGGACATGATCTGCATTGGTCGCTCGCACGGTATTCATGCCGAGCCGACGACCATGGGCCTCAAGTTCGCCCAGGCCTACGCGGAGTTTGACCGGAACCGGGATCGGCTGCGGGCAGCTCGCGCCGCCATCGCCTCCTGCAAGATCTCCGGCGCAGTGGGCACCTACGCGTCGATCTCTCCCGAAGTCGAAGAGCACGTCGCGAATCAGCTTGGACTGGCACCGGAGCCGATATCGACCCAAGTGGTGCCGCGCGACCGGCACGCGATGTTCTTTGCAACACTGGCCGTCATCGCCAGCTCGGTGGAGCGGGTCGCCACTGAAATCCGGCACCTGCAGCGCACCGAGGTGCGCGAGGTCGAAGAAGCGTTCGCGGAAAGTCAGAAAGGGAGCTCGGCGATGCCGCACAAGCGGAACCCCGTTCTCTCGGAAAACCTGACCGGTCTTGCGCGTCTCGTCCGCTCGATGGCAGTTCCTGCGCTCGAAAACGTGGCCCTATGGCATGAGCGCGATATTTCGCACTCCTCGGTCGAACGCATGATTGCCCCGGATGCCACGGTCACGCTGGATTTCGCGCTGGCCCGTCTGGCCAACGTGATCAAGAATCTGGTGTTGTACCCGGAAAACATGCAGGCCAACCTGGAGCAACTGGGCGGTTTGCACGCGAGCCAGGCCGTCCTGCTGGCACTGACGGAGGCGGGGGCGACGCGAGAGGTTGCCTACCGAATCGTCCAGCGCAACGCGATGCGGGCCTGGGCCAAGGAAGGGCGTTTCCGGGACCTGCTCGCTGCCGACCCCGACGTCACGGCGCATCTCGGCCCGGACCGGCTCGCCGCCGCCTTTGACGACGCCCGTCACCTCCGCAATGTCGATGTCGTGTTCGATCGGGTCTTCGGAACCGCTGTCACTCCGTCATGATCTCGGACTTGGCCTGGTCGAGCAGACGCTCCATCTCGGCCCGAATTTCACTCTCGCCCTTCGGCATGCCGGCTGCCTCGAAATCGGCCATGAGCTTCCGCACGACATCAGCGTCACCCGGCTCGTCAAAGTCGGCCACCACCACTTCCTGGGCATAGCTGGCCCGCTCCGATTCGGGGCGGCCCATGACCTCCGCTGCCCACAATCCCAGCAACTTGTTCCGGCGTGCGACCACCCGAAACTGCAACTGCTGATCGTGCACGTACTTTTTCTCGGCCTCGTCCTTGCGATCGTCGAACGTGGTCATGATTGCTGTGTCCTTCTCGTAGGTTGAAGCGCCCCCGGAGGCATCTTCGTTCGTCAGGTCCGGCTATACCAGAAGGCTTTGCCGGAAGCGCTTCCATGTGCCCGGGGACCCTCTGATCCCGTGTCTGGGCAGGTTCGTCACGATGGCGGCCCCCACTTGGCGCCGTCACCGCCAGGCTGGATTACCCGCCGCGCGCCATGGCCGGCACGCTCGCGGGGATCATCGCCCCCGCGACCCTCGGCTACGAGGCCATCGTGGGAGGGTCGCAGGCGACGGTCTCCATCTTCGCCGGGATCGACAGCTCCAGGATCTTCAGGTCGTCCGATGTGCCGATCTCGTTGTGCCGCATACCGCCGGGAATAAACAGGGATTCCCCTGCTTCGAGCCGGATTGTGTCCCCCGTCTCGAATTCCAGTTCGACCCATCCCTTCAACGCGTAGATGAACTGCCCCTCGCAGTCGTGGTAATGCCAGCCGGTGGGCTCCGTCATGCCGCGGATGGCCGTCATCGTTTGGGCGCGCAGTTTCCCGAGGCTGGCTTCGGTCACCCCGAGGTCCTGATAGGTGAAGAAATCGCGGCGGCCCGGCACGCTCGGCGCGTTTTCCGAGGTTGCGTGCGCCAGCTTTTGGAGGGGATGAACAGTGGACATGGGCGGCTCCTCTCTGGGACATAAAGTGTAGCGGCCGCCACGGTCAATGCCCAGAGAGATCGGGTCCGAAAAGCCGTGACCCGCCTCACGGTCCGTCGCGCCGGCACCCGTCGCCGGGATCGTCGATTCCGTTCGTGAATCGGAAACCGGCTTTGAGTACGATTCCGGCTGCCTGCCACCTTGGACCGGCCGAGATGTGCACACTTGTCCTGCTCCTGCGCCCCGACCATCGTTGGCCCGTGATCATCGGCGCCAATCGTGACGAGCTGGTTGCACGCACGTGGAAGCCACCGGCCTGCCATTGGCCGGACTCGATCTGGAGCGGGGTGGAACCTGGCTCGCCGTGAACGAGGCCGGCGTCGTGGCGATGCTTCTCAATCGCCCCACCCCAGACCCGCTGGCGCCCGGATTCCGAACCCGGGGAGAGCTTCCCCTGCTGGCGCTCGAGCATGATTCCGCGATCGCCGCCGCGGCGGCCGTGATGCAGCTGGACGCGGGGCACTGGAAGCCGTTCAACCTGGTGATTGTCGACCGGCACGCGACCATCTGGATCCGGGCCGACGGCGACCTGACCCAGCATCGTGTTCCGGCCGGGCTGTCCCTGCTCGCCAACGGTGAGATGAATGCAATATCGCATGCACGCATCGGTACTTATCGCCCGTTGTTCCAACAAGCTTCAGCACCGGATCCCGACCAAGATCGCTGGGAGGAATGGACCCGGCTGCTGGGACAGGCTCCGCCCCCGGGCGGTCCGCCGGAGGCCGGCATGGTGATCCCCACGGATCGCCGCGGCTTCGGGACGGTTTCCAGCACCATGCTCGCGCTGCCGGCCGACGCGGGCAGGCGGCCCGCCTGGAAATTCGCTCCCGGGCCTCCGGACCAGATCGGCTTCGCGGCCGTTCCGATGGGAACGGCCTGACAGGTTTCCGGGAGCCGCGTTGACTCGACCCACCTGTCGGCACATCTTCCCTACGCACGCCCTGCCAGAAGCCGTCGAGCTAGGGGCACTACCTCCTCAGGGGTCCAACCGATGCGCTACCTTTGTTCCCTCGCACTCGTGCTCGCGTTCGCCGCAACGGTACCGGAAACTGCGACGGCCCAAACCGCCGATCCCGGAGGCGGACAAATCGATCTTCGCCGTGAGACCATGGCCGCAATGTGGCAGCGGCTCGATCGCTTGTCCGCACTGATCACGGAATCGACGGCAGACGTCAGTGCCACCGGGGAGCAGATCGTCGTCCAGCCGGACCGGATGACCCCGACGGAGGTCTACGCGCTGGTGCACGGCACCGAGCCGTCGACGGATGCCCGGGACATTTCCGACCTCCTGGAGCACGTGCGGACGCTCTGGTCACCCCGTTCCAATCGCGGCTGGCACGGGTCGACCCGGGCGGAACCCGTCATCTGGGTCCTGCCGGGCGTCTTCCAGCGCTACTTCGATGACACGATCGGCGCTTCCGACGCGCTGGTGGCAGCGTTGTCCGGCGATGACGGCCCGGCAGCGCAGCGGGCAGTCTGCGATCTCAGTCGCACCTGCGGCCGGTGCCACGCGATTTTCCGGCGGGTCACACACGGTGATCTCAAGGTGGAAGGCAACGGATGGACCGGCAATTACGCCGCCTGCAGGGGTCTGGGCAACTGATCACGCTCGCCGGCCCGGCGACCGATGTCCCCAGCGGGCACGGTGCGGTGCGTTCCCGCCCGGTCTGCCGCCGTTGGGGGAGGGTGCCCACAGCCCTCGACGGGGCGGTTCGACTACGAAGGTAGGGACTGTCCCCTGCGTGCGCCGGCCCCCGTTACCAGAAATGCGTGCTAGCGGGCACCGGTAGCCAACGACGTCCGGCAACCGCCGAGCGCGTCCTCGAGGCGGGTCTCCTGATGATCCGCGGCATAGGCTCGGGCCGCCCGTCGCCCGTCCTCGACGGCAGGCTCCACGAGGAATGCATCGAGCCCAAGCTCATCAATCCGCGCTTGGAGTGCCGATGCCAGTGCTTCTGCAGCTGCTGACTCACTGACCTCAGGCGCCGCCTCCGCCAAACCCAGACACCAGGCAAGATGCGCCCCGTGGGCGGCGGTTTCCACCGCGTGGGAAACCCGCGGAGCGGCAATCAGAACCGCACCCAGCACGGCGAGCGCCAAGGGGCGCCGACCCCACGCCTGCATCCGCCCGACTGCGCCGGGCCGCACTCCCGCGCGCCTCCTACGGGAGCGTGTCAAACCAGTTCTCCAGCGCACGGCCGATCTCGTGCGGTGAATCCTCCTGGATGAAGTGACTTCCCCTTACGGTGACTTCGGTCTGATTCTTCCAGGTACGGCAGAATTCCCGCTGCGGGCCGACGAGGATGGCCCCGGGGTCCGCGTTGATGAAGAGCTTGGGGAAGTCCGTACCGGGCAGCCAGCCCGCGTACGCCTCGACGATCTCGCACACGTCGGCGGGCGTCCCGCCCACGGGGATCTCCCGCGGCCAGGACAGCGTCGGGCGACGCGATTCACCCGGCTCGGCGAAGGGCCGCCGATAGATGTCCATTTCCGCCTCTGTCATCGGCCGCAGGACCGAACCTGGCAGCACCCGCTCCACGAACATGTTGCGTTCCAGAATCAGTTCGTCGCCCTTCGGCGAGCGGAATCCCTGAAAGATCCCCCGCGACGCTTCCGGCCACTCGTCCCAGTCAACGGGGCGAACAATGGCCTCCATGTAGGCGATGCCGCGCACGGCTTCCGGATGCCGGGCCGCCCAGTGAAAGCCGAGCGCGGAGCCCCAGTCATGGACCACGAGCGTCAGGCGCTCGCCGATACCCATCGCGTCGATGAACGCGTCCACGAAGTTCCGGTGGTCCCGGAACCGATAGGTTCCAGGCCCGGTGTCCGGGAGCGGGTCGGAATCCCCCATCCCGACGAGATCCGGCGCCACGCACCGGGCGCGGTCGGCCAGATGCGGGATGATGTTTCTCCAAAGGTACGCTGACGTGGGATTGCCGTGCAGGAACAGGACCGGATCCCCCTCTCCCTGATCGACGTAGGCCATCTCGAGGCCCGCCACCCGGATGCGTTTCTTGGGAAGTTCCTCGGCGGAAACCGTCTCAGGTGCGCTCATCGGTCCCCTAGCCTCCCACAAACGCAGGTGTGCGCTTCTCGGCGAAGGCCGAGACACCCTCGATGCCGTCAGGGCCCTGCGCCGTCCGCGCAATTTCCCGCGACTCGGCGTCCATCTGGCTCTCCAGCGTCTCGCCGGCCGAAGCCAGCAGGAGTCGTTTGACTGCCCCGTACGCCTGCGTCGGGCCGGCGGCAAAGTGTTCGACCTGGCGGGCCACCTCCGCATCGAGCCGGTCGTCGTCGCACACGCGGTCGATCATGTTCATCGCCAGCGCTTCCTCGGCCATGAACCGGCGGTTCGTGAGCATCAGCTCCCGGGCGCGCCGCAGCCCCACCAGCCGGGGCAGGAAGAACGTCGAGCTCCCGTCGGGCGACAGGCCCGCAGCGGTATAGGCCACGGAGAACTTCACCGAGCGGGCGGCAAATACGAGGTCACAGCTCAGCGCCAATGACAGCCCGCCGCCGGCGGCCGTCCCCTGGACCTTGCAGACAACCGGCGCGGTCATGCGATTGAAGTGGGAGATCGCTCCGTGGAAATACGTGGTGATGCGAAGGAGTTCCGCCCCCAGGTCGTTGTGCCGATCGCGGAAGCTGGTGAAGTGCTTGAGGTCGCCGCCGGCGCAGAACATGGGGCCCCGGGCCTCCAGCAGCACCACCCGCACCGCAGGGTCACTCGCTGCCGCCACGGCCGCCTCGTACAACTCCCTGGAGGTTTCAAGATCGAGGGCGTTCGCCTCGTCGGGCCGGTTCAGCATGATGCGACCGACGGCCCCCTCTCTCTCGTACAGAACTTTAGGAACGCTCATAGTCGTTGAACCCTCTTGTAGATGGACGCGAAATTGCGAAGGACAGGCGTATGCCCGCTTACCAGGACTCAGCCCAGGGCCGGAGGTCGAACTCGAAACTCCATGCGCTTCGCGGCTGCTTATGCACCGACCAGTAGACTTCCGCAATGTCCTCGGGGTCGAGCACGTTGGGCTTCAGCGGCCGGGTCTCGAGCAGGTCCTGCCGGTGCTCGCGGATAAACGCCGTATCAATGGGACCGTCGATGATCGCGTGCGCGACATGGATCCCCTGCTGACCAAGTTCACGGGCCATGGATTGGGCGAGTGCCCGCAGCGCGAACTTGGCTCCGGCAAAGGCCGAAAACCCGCTGGCGCCGCGTACGGACGCCGTCGCTCCTGTGAAGAAGATGCTCCCGCGGCCACGGGGCGCCATGTGCCGCGCTGCCTCGCGGCCCGTGAGAAAACCCGCATATGCGGCCAGTTCCCAAATCTTCCGGTAGACCCGGCCTGTCGTCTCGACGATCGGGAACTGCACGTTGGGCCCGATGTTGAACACGACCACCCCGAGCGGTCCGATTTCCCGCTCGACGCGGGCAAACAGCGAGACCACCTCGTCTTCGATCCGCGGGTCGAGCGCAAAGGGATGAACGGGCAATCCCTCCGCGTGCAGCCGCTCCACCAAGCCGGCCAGCCGTTCCAGCTTGCGGCGGGTCACGACGGCGGTGTAGCCACCGCGCGCAAACCGAGTCGCAACGGCGCCGCCGGTCGCATCGCCGGCGCCGACGACCAGGATCACTTCGTTTGCATCAGCCTGAACCATCTGTCCACCTCCGGACCGCTTCGCGGAAGCCCGTTTCGCAAGCGTGCACGCACAACCCGCTCGCTGGCAACGGTCTATGCTGGCATCGGAAGATGCCCGAACCGTTCATCCCGCGAACCCGCCGGCGGTGCATCGGCGGCGCGCTGGCGCTTGCTCTCGCGGGTCTCGGCTCCGGTGCCGGCGCCCTGGAAACCTGGCCGGTCGAGCCGGTCGAAGTCACGCCACCGCTGTGCAACCGGTTCCAGCACAGCGGCGAGCTTGCGTGCACCAACATCGTGGAAGTCGTGGTGCGGATTCCTGCCGACGCGATCAACCCCGGCCTGGTCCGTTGCGTACTGTATTCCGAAGAACAACAGGTGCTCGGCACCGGCGAGGCGATCCTGCGGCCGCCCACGGGACGGCTCTGGGTGGTACTCCGCAGACGCGCCCGGTTTGGCGTGACGACCCTGCATACCCACACGGCCTGCACGATCCAGGCTCCGTACTCGGTGCATGAATGATGACGCTACCGCGCATCGCCTAGAGCGGCGGCCAAGGTACGGTCTCCGGGCGGCCGGGACCATCAGCCCATGCCCGAATGGAGGCACCCGCCGACCGGTTCTGACCACTCGGCCGCCGCTGGGACGGGTACCGGCGGCAGACGGTGCTCATCGGGCCCCGCCCCCGCGATCCCGCAGGGTGCCAAACGGTCAACACCGGTTTGACGTTGCGAACAAATGATGGATACTGCGCTCGATGAAGCGAAACACTCGGTTACCGCCGGGTCTGCGTTCGCTTGCCATCCTTTCCAGTCTCGGTGTATCGGATTGCTGGCCATGCACGCGGTCATTCGTACAGGCGGAAAACAGTACAGAGTTACTCCCGGTGACGTGGTCACCGTGGAGCGCCTCGCGGACGATGCCGGTGCCACGGTCACGTTCGAAGAGGTCTTGATGGTGTCGGACGGCGAGCAGTCGCTGGTCGGGACCCCCCTTCTGGAAAACGCCAGCGTCACAGGAACGGTGGCCGAGCAGATGCGCGCCCCGCGCGTGATCGTGTTCAAGAAAAAGCGGCGCAAGCATCACCGCAAGCGCAACGGGCACCGCCAGCAGCTGACGGTGGTTCGCATCACCGACATCAACATCCCCGACCACACGGCCGCCGGGCGCCCCGAAGACGGGCGTACCGATGCCGAGCCCGCGGCCGAAGAAGCCGTCCCGGCCGCCGACAGCACGCCGTAAGGAGCACAGAGCATGGCCCACAAGAAAGCAGGCGGTTCATCGCGCAACGGCCGGGATTCGGCCGGGCGTCGGCTCGGGGTGAAGAAGTACGGTGGCGAGCAGGTCCGTGCCGGCAACATCATCGTGCGCCAGCGCGGAACGAAGTTTCACCCGGGTAACTGTGTTGGCATTGGCAAGGACCACACATTGTTCGCGCTGGCCGACGGGAACGTCGTGTTTCGGAAGAAGGGCGGCGGCCGTTCGTACGTCTCGGTCGACGCAGCGGAGCACTAGCGGCCCACCACGCGGCCGCGCGGCGGCGGTCCGGCCGCGCCGCGCGTTTTCCAAACCCCTGGCGGGCAGCGGTTCCGCCCGGCACCGCTCGGCCCGGCGCGTCACGTTCTGCAATCCTGCCGGATCGCACAGCGGACGGGTCCGTTCATCATGAGCCGTTTCCTCGACCAAGCGAAGGTCTTTGTCCGCTCCGGCGACGGCGGCAACGGCTGCGTGAGCTTTCGGCGGGAGAAGTACGTTGAATTCGGCGGTCCCGACGGCGGCGATGGCGGCAACGGCGGCAACATCGAAGCCGAGGCGGTGGCTTCGGCCAACACGCTCATCGACTTCCGGTACCGCCAGCACCACCGCGCCCAGCGCGGCACGGATGGGGCCGGACGCAAGCGGACCGGCGCGAATGCGCCGAACCTCGTCCTGCGGGTGCCCGTGGGGACCGAGATCCTCACGGATGCCGGCGAGCGACTGCTTGATCTCACCCACCCCGGGGAACGGCAGATCCTCCTTCGGGGCGGCGTGGGCGGGCGCGGGAACACCCGCTTCCGGACGTCGAGCAACCGTGCCCCCCGGACCGCCACCAAGGGCAGTCCCGGCCAGGAGATGTGGCTACGGCTCCGCCTGAAGCTGCTGGCCGACGCTGGGCTCGTCGGTCTTCCGAATGCCGGCAAGTCCACGTTCCTCGGTGCCGTCTCGCGCGCCAGTCCGAGGGTCGGCGCCCACCCGTTTACCACCGTGACCCCCGTGCTGGGCGTGGTCCGTCACGATCTCGATGGCGAGTTCGTGCTCGCCGACATCCCGGGTCTGATCGAGGGCGCGCACCGCGGGGCGGGACTCGGGGACCGCTTTCTCGGACATGTCGAGCGGTGCGCCGTCCTGCTCCATCTCGTCGACGCTGCCGGTGGTGACGCCGGGGCGGCGTACCGGACGATTCGGCACGAGCTTGACCAGTACGGCGCCGGGCTTGCGGCGAAGCCGGAGATCGTCGCCCTGAGCAAGGCCGACGCGGTCGAACGGCCGGACCTTGACCGGCAGCGGGCGAGTCTAGCCGAGGCCGCCGGGCGGCCAGTCCTCGCGCTCTCGGCACTTGCCAGGCAGGGTGTCGACGAATCCGTGGCCGCGCTCGCCGCCCACGTGGCCGACGCACGCGCCGGAGACCAGCGTTGACCGCCTCGTCGCCCCTGCAGGAAGCCCAGCGGGTCGTCATCAAGGTCGGCTCGGTTCTCGTGGCCGACCCCGAGACCGGCGCCATCCGCGACAGATGGCTCGATGCGCTGGCACGCGACGCGGCGACCCTTCGCGACCAGGGTCGGCAAGTGCTGGTGGTCTCGTCCGGCGCAGCCGCGGCCGGCCGGGCGTTTCTCCCGGGGAACATCCATCTCCGCCGGATCGACGAACGGCAGGCCGCGAGCGCAGTCGGCCAGATTGCACTGGTCGACGCCTGGCGCAAGGCGTTCCAAGCCTACGGGTACACCGTCGCGCAGGTGCTCATCGGCCATAACGACCTGGAGGAGCGCCGCAATTCCCTGAACGCCCGGGCAACGCTCGAAATGCTGCTTCGACTCGGCATCGTGCCCGTGATCAACGAGAACGACACCGTCGCGACCCGCGAACTTCGCTACGGCGACAACGACCGCCTCGGGGCCCGGATCGCCCAGCTGGTGAGCGCCCACGCGCTGGTGCTGCTCTCCAGCACGGATGGGCTCTACTCCGCTGATCCGGAACTTGATGCGTCTGCAAGACACATCCCGGAAGTATCGGTGATAACACCTGCAATCGAATCCATGGCCGGCGAGAGCACGACCGACAGCGGATCCGGCGGCATGGTCACCAAGCTACAGGCGGCGCGCATCGTGACCGCCGCCGGCTGCTCGATGGCAATCGCTGACGGACGCCGGCCGGGTGCACTTGGCGAGCTGTTGAGCGGCGCCCGCGCAACCTGGTTCCTCGCTACCGGATCGCCGCGCACCGCCCGCA
The DNA here is from genome assembly GCA_021296265.1 of Alphaproteobacteria bacterium. GTDB lineage: Bacteria > Pseudomonadota > Alphaproteobacteria > TMED109 > TMED109 > VXPW01. The sequence goes on from JAGWAT010000011.1 coordinate 38,328, forward strand.
AGCGCTGGATCGCAAGTCAGCTGGAAGCGGCCGGCACCGTGACAATCGATCCGGGGGCCGTAGCGGCGCTCAAGCGCGGCCGCAGCCTGCTCCCGGCCGGCGTGACGCAGGTGGCAGGCCGGTTCCAGAAGGGTGAGCTCATCCTGATCAAGGATGCGGCCGGCCAGCTCCTGGGACGCGGTCTGGCGTCGTACCCGGCCACCGATGCAGCCCGCATTATCGGCCACCGCAGCGATGAGATCGAGCCAATTCTCGGTTATCGTTGGCGCGACGAACTCGTTCACCGTGATGACCTCGTCCTGGGTCCGGAGGCCGCCTGAGCATGAATCCGACTGTTGCACCGGTGCGTACAGCGCCCGCCGGGGAGGACGCCGTGCGCACCATGATGGCCAAGCTGGCCGCTGCCGCCCGCACCGCCGCCGCATCCCTCGCGCGGACCCCCACCGAGGCAAAGGACGAGGCCCTGCGGGCCGCCGCCGCCGCCATCCGCGAGCGCCGGCGCGACATCCTGGCAGCCAACATGCGGGATCTCGACGAGGCTTCCGGGCTCACGGATGCTCTCCTCGACCGGCTGCGCCTCGACGATGACAGGGTGGAGGGAATCGCGGCAAGCCTGGAGCAGGTCGCGGCCCTGCCCGACCCGGTGGGCAGCGAAGCCGCCCGCTGGTTCAACGACGCCAATCGGCTCGATATTGCCCGGGTGCGCGTGCCCCTCGGGGTGATCGGCATCATCTACGAATCGCGTCCCAACGTAACGGCCGACGCCGGCGCGCTCTGCCTGAAATCGGGGAACGCCGTTATCTTGCGCGGCGGCTCGGAGAGCTTCCACTCCAGTCACGCGTTGGTGGAAGCGCTCGGCGTCGGGCTGCGCAGCGGCGGCCTCGATCCCGCGGCGGTCCAGATGGTGCCGACGACGGACCGGGCCGCGGCCGGCCTGCTCATTACCGAATCCCAGTGGATCGACGTGGTGGTGCCGCGGGGCGGCCCCTCTCTCATCGAACGGGTGCAGCGCGAGAGCCGGGTGCCCGTGCTCGCTCATCTCGAAGGCCTGTGCCACACCTATATCGACCGCGCCGCGGACCCCGCCATGGCAGCCGACATCGTGCACAACGGCAAGATGCGCCGGACCTCCGTGTGCGGCGCAACCGAAACGGTCTTGTGCCACCGCGACGCGGCCGGCGCCCCCCTGTCGCGGGCGGTCGCCAAGTTGCTGGACAGCGGCTGTGAAGTGCGCGGCGACGCCGATGTCCAGCGGCTGGACCCCCGCGTCGTGCCCGCACTGCCGGCCGACTGGGACACCGAGTACCTCGACGCGATCGTCTCGATCCGCGTGGTCGACGACCTCGGCGCCGCGATCGAACACATCCGCCGCCACGGTTCCGACCATACCGACGCGATCGTCACCGCCGACCCGGATGCGGCCGAACGGTTCCTGCAGGAAGTCGACAGCGCGATCGTCCTGCACAACGCGTCAACGCAATTCGCCGACGGCGGCGAGTTCGGTATGGGCGCCGAGATCGGCATCTCGACCGGGCGACTCCACGCCCGCGGGCCGGTGGGGCTGGAACAGCTCACCACGTTCAAGTACGTGGTCCGCGGACAGGGCGGAGTGCGTCCCTGAACCGGAGCGTTTCGCTCGTCCGGCGGCGTGGCCAGCGCATCGGCCTTCTCGGCGGGTCGTTCAATCCCGCACACGCCGGCCACCGCTGGATCAGCATGCAGGCCCTCGCCCGGCTGTCCCTCGATGAAGTGTGGTGGCTGATTTCCCCGCAGAACCCGCACAAGAGCTTGGAGGGCATGCAGCCCCTCGCGCACCGCATCGCCGTCGCCAGGACAATCGCATGCCACCCGCGGATCGTGGTCAGCGACCTGGAGCAACGGCTCGGCACCGTTCGGACCCACGCCACGCTCGCGCGAATCCGCCGGCGCCTTCCCGGCACCCGCTGGGTGTGGCTCATGGGGGGTGACCTGCCCGCTTCGATCCACCGCTGGGAACGCTGGGACCGGATTTTCGAGACCGCGGGCGTTGCGGTACTCGCCCGCCCGCCATATGCTCGACCTGCTTTGACGAGCATGGCGTTCAGACGGTACCGAAGGGCTCGCGTTCGCTCGGCCTCGAGTGGCGCGCTGGCCTCCCGACGCCCCCCAGCCTGGACATATCTCGAGGGACGGCGGCATCCGGCCTCCGCCACGGCATTGCGGTTCCAGAGCCAGCCGGTCCCTGCGCCCGAGCATTCATGAATCAACCGGCACCCTCGCCCGCCGCACACGCCGGCAGCGCTGAACTGCAGGATCTCATCACCAGGACGCTTCAGGACGGCTCGGCCGAGGACATCGTGAGCATCGACCTGGCCGGCAAGTCTTCCATCGCCGACGCCATGATCATTGCCAGCGGCCGCTCCAGCCGCCACGTCGGCGCGCTCGCCGAACGGCTGATGATTGCCCTGAAGCAGTCCAGCGCGCCGCGCCTGGCCGTCGAAGGCGAACGTCAGGCGGACTGGGTTCTGGTCGATGCCGGCGACGTGATCGTGCATCTGTTCCGCGCGGAAACCCGACTCTTCTACAACCTGGAGAAGATGTGGAGCGCCCTCCCCGCCGAGTCCGGCGCGGGCGCCTGATCCTTGCCGCCTGACAGTGGCCGGCGGCCAGCTCCGCTGGTTCTCTCCATCCTCGATGGCTGGGGGCATCGCACCGCTCTGGCCGGCAACGCCGTCCGGCAGGCCCGCACACCCATTCTTGACCGCCTCGCGGCCACCGGCCGGACGGGGCTGCTCCATGCCTCCGGGCCGGCCGTCGGGCTGCCCCCCGGGCAAATGGGGAACTCGGAAGTCGGGCACATGTCGATCGGCGCGGGTCGGACCGTCCTGCAGGACCTGCCGCGGATCAACGCTGCCCTCGAAGACGGGACCCTGTCCCGGCATCCGCTGCTCGCCCGCCTCGCCGACGCGACCCTCGAATCCGGCGGGGCCTGTCACATCCTGGGCCTGCTCTCGCCGGGCGGCGTCCATGCGCACCAGGACCACATTGCAGCCCTCTGCCGAATCATCGCCGGGCGCGGCGTGCCGGTCCGCGTGCACGCCTTCCTCGACGGCCGGGACGTGCCTCCCCACAGCGCCCAGGAGCAATTCGGCGCCTTCCGGGATCAGATCCAGGACGTTCCCGAGGTCACCATCGCCACCCTGTCGGGCCGCTACTGGGCGATGGATCGGGACCGGCGCTGGGACCGGACCGAACGTGCATGGCGCGCGATCGCCCGCGCCAGCGGGCACGCGTTTCCCACCGCCGAGGCCGCGCTTGCCGATGCGGCCGGGCAACGGACGGGCGACGAGTTCGTGCCGCCGATCGTCATCGACGGCTACCAGGGGCTCCAGGACGGGGATTCGCTGCTGATGGCGAACTTCCGGGCTGACCGAGCCCGGCAGATCCTCGCCGCCCTGATCGACCCCGCATTCGACGCCTTTGCGGTCGATCGTGTCCGGTACGCCTCCTGCGTTGCCCTGACACCGTGTTCCAGCCGGCTGGAACAACTGGCCCGGCCGCTCTTTCCGGCGGAAACCCCCGAACACACGCTCGGCGAGACCATCGCCCGCGCCGGCCTTCGCCAACTCCGCGTTGCGGAGACGGAGAAGTACGCGCACGTCACGTACTTCCTGAACGGCGGACGGGAAGACGCGTTTGCCGGCGAGGAACGCGTCCTCGTCGAATCGCCCAAGGTGGCCACGTATGACGCCAAGCCGGAGATGGCGGCGGCCGAGGTCACGTCGGCAGTGGTCCGGGCCCTCGAGGCCGACCGCTTCGACATCGCGGTCGTGAACTACGCGAATGCGGACATGGTGGGTCACACGGGCGACTTCGCGGCGGCGGTCGCCGCGGTCGAGGCGGTCGATTGCGAACTCGGGCGCATGGCTGCGGCGCTCGCCGGCGCCGGCGGACGGCTCCTGCTCACCGCAGATCACGGCAATGCCGAGGACATGGGGACGGCACGCTTCCCGCAAACCGCCCACACGACCAATCCCGTGCCGCTGCTCTTCCATGACGGTACCGGGGCGGGCCCGCCGCTGGGCGAGGGCACCCTGGCCGATCTCGCGCCCACCGCGCTCCAGCTGCTCGGGGTCGACATTCCGTCCTCGATGCGCGGCACCCCGCTGGTTGACGCGCCCCCCACCTCCGAGTAAGCCCGGTTCGCGGTTCCGGATAGTCTTCGACCCGGGCAGCCGGGTCGGGGCAATCCGCTGGTAGCCTCTGCCCGGCCGGCGGGGTCGCCGTCATCCTGTCCCGCCACCGCTACTGCCTGCACCTGAACTGGCCGACCGTCCCCCAGGACCTGGAGAACCTCCGTGTCTCTATTCGAAATCAACAAGATTGCCGGGGCGCTGCTTGCCGCGATGCTCACTGCAGGTATCGCCACCACGATCAGCAACCTTGTCTACCCGGATCCACACGTACCCGAGGTTCTCCTCGCCGTGCCTGCATCGGACGACGCCCCGGCCCCATCCGCCGATGCGCCGGCGACGCCGGAGAGCGTCCCGATCGCGGATCGGCTGGCAGCGGCCGATCCCGCCAAGGGCGAACGCGAGGCCAAGAAGTGCGCGGCCTGCCACACCTTCGCATCCGGCGAGCCCGCCCGGGTCGGGCCCAACCTGTACGGCCTCGTCGACCGACCGATCGCCGCAAGCGATGACTTCCGGTACTCCCCTGCCATGACCGCCCAGGGCGGTACCTGGACCTACGATGACCTGGATGCGTTCCTCGCGGGCCCCAAGGCGTATGTACCCGGCACCAGCATGGCGTTTGCCGGTGTCCGGGACCCGGCCGCGCGCGCCGCTATCATCGCGTGGCTGCGGCTTCAAGCCGACGCCCCGGCCCCGCTCCCGACCCCTTGATGAACCCCACCCATGCGCTCCACCCTGCCCCGCCTGTGCCTCGGTGCACTGACCTGTCTGCTTCTCGGGGCGTTCGCCGCCCAGGCCGACGACGCCGTCACCACGCACGCGCTCTCCCTCTTCGGTGAACCCAAGTACGACGCCGCGTTCACGCACTTCGAGTACGCCAATCCGGCGGCCCCGAAGGGCGGGACGGTCCGCCTCTCCGCGGACCGGACGTTCGACACCCTCAATCCGTTTACCCTGAAGGGCATCGCCGGCGCCGGCGCCGCACTCATCTACGACAGCCTGACGTACGGCACCGAGGACGAGCCGTTCTCCCAGTACGGCCTGCTGGCGGAAACGATCACCGTGGGTCCGGACAACGGCTGGGTCGAGTACACGATCCGGCGCGACGCCCGCTGGCACGACGGCGTCCCGATCACGCCGGCCGACGTCGTGTGGACATTCAACACCCTGATGACCCAGGGGCATCCCTTTTACGCCAAGTACTACAACGACGTCACCGACGTGCAGGAAACGGGGCCGCGAAAGGTGCGCTTCGCGTTCTCCCCCGGCGTGAACCGCGAGCTCGCCCTGATCGTCGGCGAATTCGACGTCCTGCCGAAGCACTACTGGGAGGGGCGCGAGTTCGCCGCCACGACGCTCGAGCCGCCACTCGGCAGCGGACCGTACCGCTTCGGCGTGGTCGATCCCGGCCGCTCGATCGTGTACGAGCGGGTGCCCGACTACTGGGGCCGGGATCTCGCCGTCAACATGGGCCGCCACAACTTCGATCGCATCCGCTACGACTACTACCGCGATGCGAACGTCATGATCGAAGCCCTCAAGGCGGGCGAGTACGATTTTCGGGCCGAGAACATCGCCAAGGAATGGGCCACCGCCTACGACATCGAGGCGGTCGACGAGGGATTGCTGGTCCGGCGCACGGTGGATCACGAGCTGCCGACCGGCATGCAGGGCTACGTGTTCAACGTCCGCCGAAAGGTCTTCCAGAACCGGACGCTGCGGCAGGCGCTGGCATTCGCTTTCGATTTCGAGTGGACCAACCGCACCCTCTTCTACGGGCAGTACGACCGCACGGAGAGCTATTTCTCCAATTCCGAGCTGGCGTCACGCGGCGAGCCTTCGCCGGACGAGCTCGCACTCCTTGAGCCGCACCGGGCCGACCTGCCGACAGCGCTCTTCGAAGGCGCCTACCAGGCACCCGGCACGGACGGCTCAGGCAACAACCGGGCCAACCTCCGGATCGCCCAGAGAATGCTCAACGAGGCCGGGTACCGCGTGGACGGCCAGTCCCTCGTCGATCCCGACGGTGAGCCCGTCGCGTTCGAGATTCTTCTGGGCACACCCGCGTTCGAGCGCATCACGTCACCGTTCGTCAACAGCCTCGAGCGGCTGGGCGTTCGCGCCACGATCCGCATCGTGGACCGGGCGCAGTACGAGAACCGGCTGCGCGAGTTCGACTACGACATGATGGTGATGGCGCGGGGCCAGTCCTTCTCGCCCGGCAACGAACAGCGGGACTTCTGGACATCGGCCGCGGCCAACACGCCCGGGAGCGGCAATTACCCGGGGATCGCCGATCCGATCGTCGACGAACTCGTGGATGCGGTCATCCGCGCGCCCGACCGCACCGCGCAGGTGTCGGCCACCCGGGCGCTCGATCGGGTCCTGCTCCACGGTCACTACGTGATCCCCCACTGGCACATCTCGAAATTCCGGCTGATCTACTGGAACCGGTTCGGGATTCCGCCAGTCGCGCCCCGCTATGGCCTCGGGTTTCCCTCGACCTGGTGGTACGACGCGGACCTTGCGTCACAAGACGGGATGCCGGCCGAATAGCCCGCGATGATCGCCTATCTCGTTCGGCGTCTGGTGCTGATGGTCCCAACGCTGTTTGGGATCATGGTGATCAACTTTGTCATCATCCAGTTTGCTCCCGGCGGACCCGTCGAAAGCCTGCTCGCCCAGATCCAGGGACTCGGCACCGACGCGACCGGGCGGTTTGCCGGCGGCAGCCAGGAGCAACTGGCGCCGACCGAAGCCAGCCGCGACACCGGCACGGGGTACCGAGGGGCGCAAGGACTCGATCCCGAGCTGATCGAGCGAATCGAACGGATGTACGGCTTCGACCAGCCGGCCCACGTGCGCTTCTTCGACATGATGGGGCGGTACCTCGTCTTCGACTTCGGCGAGAGTTTCTTCAGCGACCGGAAGGTCGTGGACCTGGTGCTCGACAAGCTGCCGGTCTCGGTGTCGCTCGGGTTGTGGACCACGCTGCTCGTCTACCTCATCTCCATCCCGCTCGGCGTGGCGAAGGCCGTTCGCGACGGCTCCCCGTTCGACGTCTGGACCAGCGCCGTCGTGGTCGTCGGCAACGCGATTCCCGGCTTCCTGTTCGCCATCCTGCTGATCATCCTCTTCGCCGGCGGCCGCTTCCTCGACTGGTTTCCGCTGCAGGGGATCACGTCGCCCGACTGGCGCGAGATGGGCTGGGCCGCGCGCATCCTCGACTATCTCTGGCACATGGTGCTGCCAGTCCTCTCGATGGTCATCGGCGGGTTTGCCGGCCTCGTGATGCTCACCAAGAACTCCTTCCTCGATCAGATCAACCAGCAGTACGTCCTGACGGCGCGGGCCAAGGGACTCGACCGAAAGCGGGTGCTCTACGGACATGTGTTCCGGAACGCGATGCTGATCGTCATCGCCGGCTTTCCCGCGGCCTTCATCGGCATCCTGTTCACCGGCGCCCTCCTGACCGAGGTGATCTTCTCGCTGGACGGTCTCGGCCTGCTGGGCTTCGAGGCGGCGATCAACCGCGATTATCCGGTGATGTTCGCGACCCTCTACTTCTTCACGCTGCTCGGGCTCGTCATGAACATCATCGGCGACTTCACGATGACGGTGGTCGATCCCCGGATCGACTTCGAACACCGCAATGTCTGAGCCGGACGCGGGGAGCCCGAGGACCGGCCTCGCCGGGCGCCGCTGGGCGAATTTCCGGCGCAACCGCCGCGGCTTTCTCTCCACCTGGATCATGGTCGTGCTGCTGCTGGCCACCCTGCCGGCGGAGTTCATCGCCAACGACCGGCCGCTCCTGGTGCAGTTCCAGGACCGTTACTACTTCCCGGTGCTCGCGAACTACCCGGAGACGACGTTCGGCGGCGACTTCGCGACCACCGCGGACTACCGCGACCCGTACGTGCGCGACCTGATCGGCGCGGACGGCTGGATGCTCTGGCCGCTCGTCCCGTTCAGTTACCGCACCGTCGCGCTCGACCTGGGAGAGCCCGCCCCCTCGCCGCCGTCGGCGGAACACTGGCTCGGCACCGACGACCAGGCCCGCGATGTCCTGGCCCGCCTGATCTACGGCCTCAGGATCTCGATCCTCTTCGGCGTGGTCCTCACCGCGTTCTCGTCCACGATCGGGATTGCCGCAGGCCTCGTCCAGGGGTATTTCGGCGGACTGACCGACCTGCTCGGGCAGCGCCTCATCGAAATCTGGAGCGGCCTCCCGGTCCTGTACCTCCTGATCATCCTGGCGAGCATCGTGACGCCCAGCTTCTGGCTGCTGCTGTTCCTGCTGCTGCTGTTCAGCTGGATGGGTCTGGTCGGGGTTGTCCGCGCGGAGGTGTTGCGCGCTCGCAACTTCGAGTACGTCAAGGCCGCGCGGGCACTCGGAATGAGCAACGCCCGCATCATGACGCGGCACGTCCTCCCCAACGCGATGGTCTCCACCCTGACCTTCCTGCCGTTCACGCTCGCCGGCTCCGTGACCGTCCTGACGTCCCTGGACTTCCTGGGGTTCGGGCTCCCCCCGGGATCGCCGTCGCTCGGCGAACTCCTCAACCAGGGCAAGAACAACCTGCAGGCGCCCTGGCTCGGCTTCACCGGCTTCCTCGCCCTCGCGCTGCTCCTGTCGCTGCTGGTCTTCATCGGGGAGGCGGTCCGTGATGCCTTCGACCCGCGGAAGGTGTTCCAATGACCCCCGGAAAGGCGCCCTGATGCTCCGGATCCGGGACCTTGCTGTCCGGTTTCACACCGAAGACGGGCCGGTGGACGCGGTTCACGAGGTAGACCTGTCGCTGGCCCCCGGCGAAACGCTCGCGCTGGTCGGCGAATCGGGGTCGGGCAAGTCGGTCACGGCTCTCTCGGTGCTCGGCCTGCTGCCGTACCCGCGCGCGAGTCACCCGCGCGGCTCCATTCAACTGGACGATTCGGAACTGCTCGGCGCGCCGGAAGAGACCCTGCGCCGGATTCGCGGCAACGAGGTCTCGATGATCTTCCAGGAACCGATGACCTCGCTCAATCCCCTGCATACGGTCGTGCGGCAGGTTGTCGAGCCCCTCATGCTGCACCAGCAGCTCTCGCGCGAGGCGGCCCGGAGCGAGGCCCGGCGGCTGCTCGCTCGGGTTGGCCTCGGCCAGGCGGACGCCCGCATCGATGCCCACCCGCACCAGCTTTCCGGCGGCCAGCGACAGCGCGTCATGATCGCCTGCGCCCTCGCCAATCGGCCAAAGTTCCTGATTGCCGATGAGCCGACGAGTGCTCTCGATGTCACGGTGCAGGAAGACATCCTCGCCCTCATCTCCGAGCTTCAGCGCGAAACCGGCATGGGACTCCTGCTAATCACCCATGACCTCACGATCGTCCGGTCGGTGGCAGCCCGCACCGCCGTGATGCAGGCGGGGCGCATCGTGGAGACCGGTCTGACCGAAGACATCTTCCAGCGCCCCGAACACGCCTACACACGGAGCCTGCTGGCCAATCAGCCGGGTGCCCGAAACCCCGCGGCGACCGCGGAGCCGGCGGGCAAGCCGCTGCTGGAGGCCCGGAACCTCCAGGTCCACTACCCGATCCGCAAGGGCATCCTGCGCCGCACCGTCGGGCACGTGAAGGCCGTCGACGGAATTGATCTCTCGCTCACCGCGGGCCGGACGCTCGGTGTGGTCGGGGAATCGGGTTGCGGGAAGACCACGCTGGGGCAGGCACTCCTGCGGCTCATTGCCAGCACCGGTTCGATCCGCTTCGAAGGGCAGGCGATCGATACGCTCGGCTGGAACGAGTTGCGGCCCCTGCGCTCGAAGATGCAGTTCGTGTTCCAGGATCCGTATGGCGCGCTCTCGCCCAGGCTGTCGGTGTTCGGCATCGTGGCCGAAGGGCTGCTCCTCAACCGCATGGTGACAAGCACCGACGAGGCCCGAGAGCGAGTCACCACCGCTCTGGGCGAGGTCGGCCTTCCCGCCGACGTGATGGACCGCTATCCGCACGAGTTCTCCGGCGGCCAGCGACAGCGCATCTCCATCGCCAGGGCGCTGGCGCTCACGCCCAGCGTGCTGGTCCTCGACGAGCCAACCTCGGCACTCGACCTCTCGGTGCAGGCCCAGATCGTGAATCTCCTCAACGCGCTGCAGGCGCGTCACCGACTCGCGTACCTCTTCATCAGCCATGATCTCCGGGTCGTGCGCGCCATGGCGGATGATCTCCTCGTCATGCGCTCCGGCCTGGCCGTCGAGCGGGGCCCCGCCGAAGAGGTGTTCCGTCACCCCACCACCGACTACACGAAACGGCTGCTGCGGGCCGCGCAACTGGCACCGCCGGCGGAGAGCACCGCATGACCAGCCCAATCCCCGTGGCCTATTTCAGCGTCGACGATCCGGTCGAACCCTGGCGGAACCTCTGCCGCGAGCTGGCCCTCCCCGTGCAGCTCCGGGAATGGCCCGCCGAGATCGAGGACCCCGCGGCCATCGAGGCCGCGTTCGTGTGGCACGCGCCGCCCGCCATGTGGACGGATCTCCCAAACCTCCGGTTCGTGCAGACGATCGGCACCGGCGTCGACCACCTCCTCGCTCATCCTCCACCTGCCTCGGTCACGCTGGCGCGCACCGTCGACCCGACGCTCACCGAACAGATGGCGGAATACGCGGTCCTCGCCGTGCTCGCCTGTCACCGCAACCTCCACCACCATCTCCGGAACCAGAAACAGGGAGTCTGGGGGACGCCTCCGTATGCCGACACCGCCGAGACGCCGGTTGGCGTCATGGGTACCGGCGAGATCGGCGCGGCCATCCTCCAGCGGCTCCGGGCATTCCAGTTTCCGCTTCGCGCCTGGTCCCGCACCGGGCGGACGGGCATCGATGGCGTGAACGGGTTTCGAGGGCTTGACGGTCTCGCGGCGTTTCTGGCCGGCTCCCGCATCCTCCTGTCCGTGCTGCCGGCGACTCCCGCCACGGACGGGCTGCTCGACGGCGAGCGGTTGCGGCAGCTACCGCGTGGCGCCCACGTCATCAATCTCGGGCGCGGCAGCACCGTCGTGGAACCGGATCTCGAGGCGTGCCTGGCATCCGGCCACCTGGCCTCGTGCTTTCTCGACGTGTTCGCGGAGGAGCCCCTGCCGCCCAGCAGCCCGTTCTGGCAGCACCCGCAGGTCATCGTCACGCCGCACGCCGCCGGGGTGAACTTCGCGACTCCCTACGCCGCCCGGCTCCTGGCCGGTAATCTGGCGCGAGCACTGGCCGGCCGGCCGCCCCAGCACGGCATCTCGCACGCGCGCGGCTACTAACCCCAGAAAGGCTCAGCATGACGCACCCTGCGACGAGCGATTCCTACTACGACGACCGGGAGACGCGGAATCCCGCTGAACGCGAACGGGCGCAGTTTGAAACCCTGCGGACCGTCCTGCGCAAGGCGACAGACGATGCGCCGGCCTGGTCGGAGCGACTGGCCGGGGTCGACCCGGATGCCGTGACCAGCCGCGATGCACTGGCTGCCCTGCCCGTGTTGCGCAAGTCGGACCTGCCCCCGCTGCAGCGGACTGCGCCACCGTTCGGCGGTCTGGCCACCCGCCCGGCAGGGAGCTTTCGACACGTCTTCGCTTCACCCGGGCCCATCTACGAGCCCGGGCACACGGGCGACTTCTGGCGGATGGCCCGGGTCATGCACGCTGCCGGGTTCCGACCCGGCGATCTCGTCTACAACACGTTCTCGTACCACTTCACGCCAGCCGGCTTCATGATGGAACAAGGGGCGCACGCCATCGGCTGTGCCGTCTTTCCGGCCGGGATCGGGAACACCGACCTCCAACTCGAGACCGTCGCCTCCCTGCGCCCGAATCGGTACGCGGGGACGCCCTCCTTCCTGGGCATTCTGCTCAAGGAAGGCGACGCCCGCGGCCTCGACCTCTCCTCGTTTGAAAGCGGCATCGTTGGCGGCGAGGCGCTCACCGCGAGCCTCCGGGAACAGTTCAACGCCCGCGGCATCCGGGTCCTTCAGGGCTACGGCACCGCCGATGTCGGCCAGATCGCCTACGAGACGACACCGGGCGCCGGACTGGTGCTCGACGAGGACGTGATCGTCGAGCTGGTCGAACCCGGCGGCACCCAGCCGGTCGCCTCCGGAGAAATCGGGGAGGTGGTGGTCACCCTGCTCAATCCCGACTACCCGATGATCCGCTTCGGGACGGGCGATCTCTCGAAGTTCCTCGACGGCCCCAGTCCGTGCGGACGCACCGCGCCCAGGATTGCCGGATGGCTGGGACGCGCCGATCAGACGGCCAAGGTCCGCGGCATGTTCGTCCACCCCGGGCAGGTCCAGGAAATCGCGAAACGTCATCCCGGAATCGCGCGCCTGCGCCTGGTGATCGGGCGCGAGAATGATCGGGACACCGCTGTCCTCTCCGTCTGCACGGGCGAAGATTCCGTCTCGGTTGACGAGGTTGCGGAAACCGCGCGCGCCGCGCTCCGGGTTCGGGCTGAGGTCCGAATCGTCCCGGAGGACGCGCTACCGGACGATGGTCGACACATCGAAGACACCCGCACGCATGCGTGAAGCCTCCGGGGGGTGCGACGACGCCCTCGTGGTCCGCGGCCTTTCCTGTGAACGTGGCGAGAGGGGACTCTTTGCCGATGTTTCGTTCGTGGTCCCGGACGGCCATCTGCTGCTCGTGACCGGGCCGAACGGTTCCGGCAAGTCCTCGCTGCTCCGCATCCTGGCCGGCCTGATGGAGCCATCGGCGGGAAGTTACCGGCCGCCGGAGCGCGGAACCTTCGCCCGTTCCATCGGGTACCTCGGGCACGCGAACGCAGTGAAGATCCGCCTCAGCGTGCGGGAGAACCTGACCTTCTGGGCGCAGCTCGCTCGAGCCCAGAAAACTGTTGAGCCGATTCTCCAGCGTGTCGGACTGGGAGCTTTCATGGACCTGCCGGCGGGCTGGCTCTCCGCCGGGCAGCTCCGCCGCCTGGCGCTGTCCCGGATCCTGATCGGGGACGCGCGCCTCTGGCTCCTGGACGAGCCTGCAGCCAACCTGGATTCCGCTGGAGAAGCCGTGCTCCAGGCGGAACTCACCCGCCACCGTGCCGCAGGCGGCAGCGCCGTTGTGACAGCGCCGAGCGACATCGAGATGGCGGACGCCCAGCGACTGGAACTGGCGGGCCGATGACGTTTCTTCGCGCCGTTGTGGAACGCGAGCTCAGGCTCTACATGCGCGGAGTCGTGGACCTCATCGGGGTGTGGATGTTCTTCGGAATCGCGATTGCCATGCTCCCGCTCAGCATCGGCCCCGATCCCGACATCCTGAGCCGCATCGCTCCGGGCGCGGCATGGGCCATCGCGCTGCTCGCCTCCATGCTGTCGCTGGAGCGCGTCTTCGCGCCGGATCAGCGGGACGGGTCGCTGGACCTGCTGCTGCTGCATGCCCCCAGCATCCCTCTTCTGATCCTGGCGAAGAGCCTCGCGCACTGGCTGGTTACCGGCCTCCCCTTCGTCGTCCTCGCCCCGCTCGCAGCCATTGCCCTCGGCATGGATGTCCAGGGCGTCTGGCCCCTTGCCGGCGCGCTGCTGATCGGAACCCCGGCGCTGTCGTTGATCGGCACGGTGGGCTCGGCGCTGACCGCCCCGGTCCGGCGCGGCGGCATTCTTGCCGCGCTCATTGTTCTGCCCCAAACCATTCCCGTGCTAATTTTCGGCACCGCGGCCGTCAGCGAAACCCTCAAGGGACGTGACTCCGGACCATACTTCTCGGTACTCGGAGCTTTCACACTTGCTGCGGTGGCGCTCGCACCGTATGCAGGCAGTGCCGCCCTGCGGGCCGTCCGCAACTGAGAACGCCTTCATCACGCATGCTGCTACCTGGACCGAAGTGATGGCCAAGGCATTGCACCGGCTGGCGAACCCGGCCCGGTTTCTCCGCATCGCCGCCCCGCTGCTGCCCTGGACTGCAGCCGGCGCCGCCGTCTGCATTGGTGCCGGGCTCTGGTTCGGATTGGTCGAGTCCCCGCCGGACTATCAGCAGGGCGACGCCGCCCGCATCATGTACGTGCATGTTCCGGCTGCATGGAACGCGCTCGCCGGCTATGCCGGTCTTGCGCTTGCCAGCGCGGTTGCGCTGGTGTGGCGACACCCTCTGGCCCTGGTCGCTGCGCGCTGCATCGCGCCGATCGGCGCCTGCTTTACGGTGATCGCCCTCGCCACCGGTTCGCTGTGGGGACATCCCATGTGGGGTACCTGGTGGGTCTGGGATGCGCGGCTCACCTCGGTCGTCATCCTGCTGTTCCTGTACCTGGGCTACATGGCGCTGATCCATGCGTTCGACGAGCAGGAAACCGGGGAACGGGCTGCCACGGTGCTGGCGCTGATCGGGGCCGTTAACCTGCCGGTCATCCGGTTCTCCGTCGACTGGTGGAACACCCTGCACCAGCCGGCCAGCATTCTGCGCATGGACGGACCTTCGATAGACCCGGCGATGCTGTTGCCGTTGTTTCTGATGGCCGGCGGGTTCACGCTGCTCTTTGTCTGTCTGGTCATCATCCGGATGCAAACGGAACTCGCGCGGCGCCGCGTGATGGCGCTGCGCCGGGCCGCCCTTGTCGTGCCGCAGGCCAGCGATGCCTGAACTGCACGCATTTCTGGCGATGGGCGGCTACGGCATCTACGTCTGGTCCGCGTACGCGGTGACCGGGCTGGTCCTCGGCCTCCTGGTCCTGGCAAGCCTTCGGGCCCGGCAATCCATGCGGGCCAGCCTCCAGGAAGCCGAGATGTCCTCGCCCCGGAGGCGCACGCGGTGACCCGCAAGCACCAACGGCTGGTCGGCCTCCTCCTGGCCGGAGCCGCCCTCGGGGTGGCGGCGACCCTGGTGTTCCAGGCGCTCGACGACACGTTGGTGTTCTTCTACAGCCCCAGCCAGGCAGCGGAGCGCGAATTCCGCCCCGGGGAAGCCATTCGGCTTGGCGGCCTGGTCAAGGCCGAGAGCGTGGAGCATTCAGCCGACAGCCTGAACGTCCGGTTTGCCGTGACCGACGGTGCCAACGAAGTCTTCGTGACCTACAACGGCATCCTGCCGGACCTGTTCCGCGAAGAGCAGGGTGTCGTCGCAGAAGGCAGCTTCCTACCGGATGGCACCTTCGCTGCGACCGAGGTGCTTGCCCGGCACGACGAGAACTACATGCCCAAGGAGGTGATGGATGCACTTCGCGAGCAGGGCATGCTCGTCGACGAAAACGGACAGAAGAGCTACTGAAAACCATCACGCGTCGGACGGCCCACACCCGCAAACCGCCGAGTCCTTGCGTTCAGGCCCTACCTTCCCCGCACAGACAAGGCACTCGAATCGCTGGTGAGGCCATTGCGCAGCTTGTCCGCGGCCGCACTTCCAGCGGCGGGTGCGTCCGCACCAGATTGAACGAACGGCAGGATCAGGCCGGTTTCGATTGTCGCAACCACCGGGCCAGACCATGCCCCATGGTGACCATGCGCGCGACACCCCGCGGCCCGGCCACGTAGGTGGCGACCATTTCGATTGCAGGGTCGGGAATCGCGCTGATGTCGCCCCGTAGATGGGCCAGTCGCGCGCCTTCAGCTTGCGATTGCGCAAAGACCTCTTGCATAGCGCGGTCGATGGTGCCATCCGATTGCGATGGCGCGAAGGCTTGATTGATCAACAGGAGCAGGCCGGGGTAGTGCGCGAGGTGGCGCCACAGGGTTGCCACACTGCGGGAGTTCGCACCTGCGCCAAAGCGATTGACCCGTTCCACTCGCATCCAGACGTCGAGAGCGATCTCGGATCTTTCGAGCAGGTGGGGTAGGTCCGGCAGGATCGGTGCCGCCGGCGGAACCGGATCGACCGGACTCGGGCCGACCGGCGATAGCACCAGGCCACTCAGCGCCATCATGTTGAGGCTGTTGGAACGGGTATAGGCATCAATGATGCCGAGCGCGGCCCGCATCTCCTCGGCGCCGATGCCCGCGTCGGCCAATTGATCGGCCGCCAAGGGCGCCGGCACCGGAAACATGTCGGCACGCGATAGGCGGTCGAGCGCTGCCTCCGCCTGACCAGACAAATAAATCGGCTTGGTGGCCGCCCAGACCGTCGGCAGCCCCTCGTCGATGCTCACCAGCGTGCGCCAAATCGAGGTCAGCAGCGGGATCTGCATGACATCGCGTATCTCGGCGAAGATGGCTGCCGTCGGGCCCGTCGCCATCTTCTCGGCGAGCGCCGTGACAGGATCCGTGCCGAGGCCTTCAGTCATGTGTGGTGTTGCGGTCATGGGTTTTCCGTCATCTGGATGTTGTCCACGAGCGTAGGTGCGCCGTAGTCTCGGACGACCGTGCCCCTTCGCGCGCACTTGCTGAGCCGACGGAGCGGGGACCACGCAATCAAAGCCGCATTGCGGTAGATGTGGCCGTGTCCCCGCCATCGAAACAGGCAACAACCCGCTGGGATCATTCCGTGCGGTCGGATCCCGGCGCACCTTCCCCGGCCTACAGGTGGCTGCTTCGGCTGATCAGCCCCGATCGATTGGTTCGGGCGCAATGTTAGTGCGCGACGGGTTGCGCGGCCAATCCGGCCAGGCGACGGAGCGCCAGGGGGCCGTGCCATGCTGCGGAACGGAAGCTCTGAGCGTCCACAACACCGGCGCCCGCTAGGCGTTGTATCGCTGGCACCCGTAGTTCGGCAGCCCGGTTCGCACTGAAGAGGTGGTGATGCGGGCAGGCGTAAGCGGTTTCGGCGCTGCATCCGGACCCGAGATGTGGCCGGCCACTATCGGGAGCGGCGCCTCTGGATGCTGGCTAGCGGGGCTTGCGCCCTGCGGCGTGGTGCATCGTGCTCAGATCGACGCGCGAGCGCGTTCTCGGCCCAGCTGTCGCTGGGGCGGCAGCAATTGACAAACATGGCGTGCATCGGGCGGTGGTGCAGCCGGCCTCCCGCCGAAACGTTGACGGCGGGGGCTACTGGGCCCTCGCACCAACTCCCAAGCTTGCTTGCGTGGGAAGACGCCTGCCGGGAGAAAGGTCTTGAGAATGGCCGGCAACCAGCGGGCCTCCCTTGGCCCCAGAACCCGACCGCTCCTATCGCATAAGGTTGTATGCAAGCTCGGCGGCAGCAGCGTCCATGACTGCCACTCCGACCGAATCATAGATGACGGTGGCGCCAGACGGCACCTGCCGCACCCCGAGATACACCTCTCCGACCTCGGCAAAGATCTCGCAGCCTGAACCCCGAACGTTGCCAGACTGATCCAGGGCAGCTTCACGCGATTCCACGACGACGGTGTGACTCATGGCCGCATCATCGAGTTCTCGGCCGTCGGGGGTGTTCCACCCGACCGCCGCGACGAAAGCGCCCGGCTTCAACCAGTCCCCCATCAAGATGGGTTCCTTGGCCGCCGTGGTACAGGCCACGATGTCGGCACCCCGCACGGCACGCTCTGCATCGTCCACGAAAATCGCCCCCACCGCCTCCGCGGCGGCGCGTCCGGAAGCTTCGGTCCGCGCCCATAGCCGAAGTTCCCCGCAGGGGCGGACGAGGGCCAATGCCCGGGCATGGGCGCGGGCCTGGACACCGCTCCCCATGATCGTCACCACTTCTGGCGTCGGAACCGAAAGCGCACGGGCTGCCGCGGCCGACGCCGCCGCTGTCCGCATCTCGGTGATCAACCGCCCGTCAAGCGTCGCGATGGGCGCGCCGTTTCCCTTGTCGAACAGGAGGATGACCGCCTGGTGGGTGGGAACATCCGTGCCGGCATTGCTGTGGTAGAACGTCACCACCTTTACGGCGATCGCACTCCCGGCGGCGGGCATGGTGCCGAGAAAGGCGTCTTGCCCCGGAACCGGCACCATCTGGCGGAGCGGCTGCGCCACCTGCCCAGACGACAGCGCACCCATTGCCTTCTCGATTTCATCGATCAGGGGTTCCCATGCCAAGACACGCGCGACTGCGGCCTCGTTGAAGAACGGCAATTCCTCCAAGCCTCGATGGGTCAATTCATTTCCCTTCGCAGTCGGCCGTCGCCACCGTGAGGGTGCGCGGCGGGGCCATCCGGACCGCAAGGCAGGCTGACTGGCCCGAGAATCGGTGCCCCGCTTATCCTATTCCCCTACGCTGCCGCCAACAGCGCATCGCGTGGCAACTCATTTCGCTTCGACGGAGGGGGGCATGCCGCAGCAACCATCCTCGGCGTCATCCGATGGAGCGTGGAGCGGGTTGGTATCGGCGCCGTACCAGGCAATGTCGTCATGCGTGTGGAACACTTCCCACCGCACTCCCACGGGATCTAATGACCAAGCCTTGTCTGACTTGCTGTAGCAGCATTCTGCCGACGGTTGCTCGATCAGCGGTGCCTCTGCCCGAGCCAGTTGCTTTGTCATCCCCTCCAGTTCCGCATCGTCATCGACCTGAATTCCGAGGTGGTCCACGCCTTCCCTGCAGCCCCGTGAATCCAGGACAAAATTCACACGCGGGTCCTCCAGCATCCACTTCGCGTAACCGGGCTTCCTGACAGTCGGTTCCGCATCAAACAGCGTCGTGTAGAACTCGACCGAATGCTCAAGGTCCGTGACCCCGACGGATACGTGAAGGCGTTTCATGGGTTGACCTTTCCAGTCCACCGACTTGCAGTGATTGCTCTTGTTCCCGAGCAACATCATGTGGTGCCCACACCTGATGCTGTCAATCGCCAAAGTCTCGTCTGACGCGAGCCCGTCCCTGATCGTGGCCGGCGGAACCGCGCGGTAACGGTAAGTCCCCGGCGGGGATAGGCGACCACAGCCACCGGATCATCATACCTCCGGCGCCGAACCACAAACGCCTTGGCGCTCGGTCAGACCAGCGCTCCATCACACTGAGTTGGGCCTGTGCGTTCACGCAGCCGCACCCGGCTGCCCCTGCTTCCCTCCCGAAGTAGTTCGCTCGTCAAGACACGGAACCAATTGGCCTTCCGCGCCGGTACTGGTGTACTGCGGCAACGCTCACACATGACGCGCAGGTCACAGCGGGACTTTGAAGCCGATTGAAATTGCCCAATAGCTGGGCCCTGGCACCGACACGCCGTAGTAGACGGGCGCGCCGCCCGGCTCGACCGTGGACTCGTGCCCGCGCAATGGTCGCCACGCGTGCCCGTCATCGAGGAATTCGTCCAACATCCGCCCGTAACGCAGTTTCCCGGTCACGATCCGTCCACTCCTCAGAGCGTAATCCACCCCCAGGATCAGCTGATACCCCCATAGCCAGTCCGACACGTTCGCGTCAGCCCGGGACACCTTGTTGGCTGCATCGGGATGCCGAGGCGGGTCCAGCGCCAGCAGGGCAGCTACACCGCGGCGAATCGAGGTGGCCGAATAGCCGAACTCAACCCGCGACGTCCCCACTCCCACGCCGACAAATGGCTTCAACGCCAATTCGCCGAAGCTTGAAAAATCGTAATAAAAGTTGGCGAAGAGGCTATTAGTGTGGAACTCCCCTATTTCCTCTTCACGAACGGAGAACTCTTTCTGCTTGGGATCACCGGGGACCACCAGGTCCACCTTGTCCCCGCCGCGGCGATGATGGATGTATTCGACCTCAAAACGATACGGCCCGGTACCAAAGTAACCGACGTGGATGCCAGCCAGTACCCCGCCATTCAGTTCGAATTCGTTCGCGCTTGACGGAAGCTCTCTCGGTTGACACTGATCTGCAGGCAACGGCAGCTGTTGCCCATCTATGACCACGGGTTCGAACCATTGGTCGCAATTTGTCGGAATGCCATGATGGGTCCGGGTGGACCGGAGCGTGGTCGCCGCAGAGATACCTACGTCAATGCCTGCATAGAACCCCGGGCGGCGCTCATCCCCCACCGCCGAAGGCACCAACACAAAGGCTGACAACAGAATACCCAGGCCGAAAGGGAGTATCGCACGAGCCCTAGGTCGCAGCGCGTTGTGCCGCCGGCGACTTCTTGTGCTGACCGAAGGCCCGCCGATTTCTGCGATTCGCGGGATCGCCAAGTTCAGCCTCCCTTTGCAATTGGCGTCATCATGCCGGTCGTACCGTCCGCCTGATTGCCCGCTACCGTCCCGACCCGCCGCTACTCCGGCCGGCGGGCATGGATCAGCCGGGTCATTCCCGGCACCATCTCCTCGTCCCGGGGCATGGTGAAGCCGATCTCGACCAGGCGGCCTTTCAACCAGCCAGGCGTGACCGACCGCGCTTCCGGCGTGAAGGCCATGTGTTGCAATTGCCATAGCGCCGCCATCGGCGGCCCGGTGCGATCGTCCTCCACCATGAAATCATGGACGATGAGATGGCCGCCCGGAGCGAGGCAGTCGTATGCCTGCTGCACCAGCCGGGGCAGTTCGCCCCCGGGAACGCCGCTGAAGAGGTAGGACATGAGGATCGCGTCCTGCTCCGTCGGCCATTCGGTCTCCAGTGCATTGGCGGGGATGTAGCGCACCCGATCCACCATCCCGGCTTCGGCAATGAAGCGCCAGCCGATCTCGGCAACGTTCGGGAAGTCGATGATGGTCGAGACCAGGTCGGGAAACGTCTCCAGCAGCTGGATGGTCATGCTGCCCGTGCCGCCGCCGACATCCAGCAGGTTGCGGCAGCCCGAAAGGTCGATCAGCCGCGCCAGGGTGCGACCGGGCCCGAGTGAGCCAGCATGCTGCGCCTCACTGTAGAGCGTGGCCTGCTCCGGGTCGGACATCCAGTGCTGATAGCTGTCCACCGCCTCCGGGCCCAGCGAACCATCGAGCACTTCATTCAGTTGCGTGAGGAACGGGTACATCTGCTGGTCGATCTGGTAGCGCAGGTAATCCCCAAAATCGTGCCGGGCGCCACGCACCAGGAAGTCTGTCGCGCCCGGCGCGTTGAAATAGTTTTCGTCCTCGCGGTTCACGAGGCCGATTGCGGTCAGGGCGGTCATCAGCGTCGTCATCCGGTTGACCGGGACGCTTGTCTTCTGGGCGAGCGTCCGCGCCGTCTTCGGTCCATCGGCGAGCTGGCTAAAGACATCGACATGCAGCGCCGCAAAGAGCGCCTTGGAAGCCATGAAGCCAAAAGCCAGCCGCGATACGTCCTCGGCCGTTTCGGCTAATCGTTCCGCCATCATAAATAACTCCTCGGATCCGGATATTTGCTGAACTCAATAACTTGGCACGGGACCGGCAAATTTTCAAATGCGGGAAAATGTTCGATTTGGGTTACGCGGTTTATCTTCCCTTTATCTATGATGGTGTTTCTCAAGAGTCGTAATGGCAAATCCTGAATTCGCGCTATCCTCAAAAAAAGTAGCCATCATTTCCAAGACGCTGTATTCCAGAAAGCTCACGCAGCGGCAGGTTATGTCTTCAGAGTAAACACAGATATGAATTGTACGGCTGGGCATCACTGTCCTATGATGATTGGAAAAACCTAGCTCACTTCACATTTCTGTCCTCCAAATACAAACGACCTGATCCAAGGCACAGATAACCGGGTAGTTCAAGACATATTAGAATAATCCACTGGCAGGAGGTTCGGATTGTGCCTCGGACTGAGTAGTCCTTGTGACAGTGTGCACGCACGCTGTCCATCGGCGCACGAAGCTCGCATCCCGACGGGAAGGCGCTTCGTGGACACTATTGGTTACACAGATGACGTACTAACGTGCGGAAATAGTGCCGTGACCGGAAAAATACGGTGACCGCAACCAAATTGTTTGGTGGAATCACCCGGAAACCATCATCGGGTATCTGTGGTCGGCTTTTCCGGCTCAGTCGCATTTGTTTTGCACCGTTCGATCAAGGATTCTGGTATATTTGTAGTTACGGAACGCGTTTGCAGCGGCAAATTCATCGTCTTTCCGCGCGCCGTCAAGAGGATGTATGAGCATGTTCAGTGTGGAACCGCTGCACCCTGAATTCGGTGCACGAATTTCCGGGATGGACATGCACTTCCCGCTGACCATGGACCAGGTCAAGAACGTCCATGACCTGATCGACCGCTATTCGTTTCTTTGCTTTCAAGATCAATCGTTCAATGACGCTCGTCAGCTTGCGCTGACCTGCTGCCTGGGGGAGCCGGAAGAGAATCACGTCACCTTGGGGCAGCGTGGCGTGATCAGTTATTTCGGGACCATCGGGAACGTCCGGGAGGATGGCAGCAAGCTGGGCAACCGTGACAAGCATGTCGTCTTCTCGACTGGCAACAACATGTGGCACACGGATTCCTCGTTTCGCCCAGTGCCATCCTACGTGTCCATCATGTGCGTGTACGAAGTGCCCGATGAGGGAGGCCACACCGAGTTCGTGAGTGCCCGCAGCGCGTATGAGCGTCTTCCCGACGCTCTCAAGACCGAGATCGAGCCGCTGACCGTGATCCACGACTACGTGTTCTCCCGCAGCAAGGTGAGCCCTGATGCCGTCACCCCGTCCCACGCGGCCTCCCTGCCCCCGGTTCGGCAACGGCTCGTGCGGACCAATCCCCGAACCGGTGCGAGGAACTACTACGTGGGATCCCACGCAAAGACCGTCGAGGGCTGGGAGGAACCGGATAGCCGTCGCCTGCTGGATGACCTGCTTGCCCGTGCAGTAGGCGAAGATCACATCTACCCCCACGCCTGGCAGCCCGGAGAGCTCGTGATCTGGGACAACCGCACCCTTCTGCACCGCGGCACCGGCTATGACGCCGACTGCTATCGCCGGTACATGCGTCAGACCCGCGTGCGGGGTATCTCGACGCTGGAAGAAATGTGATCGCGGTGAGAAGCAACCCATGACGCCGGCGGGTTCAGTCGTCTAGTGCGATCTCCAGCCGTCTGTGCCAGCTGTCGATCAGCACGCATATCAGGCCCGTGTGATTGCGCGAACGTTGGGCCGGGTCGAATTGGCGTTGGACGACCCGTGATTTCCCAACTCGCGTCGTGCCACCCCTTGCAGATCCCTAACCCTCGGACCGAAGGTCAGTGAAGAACGCCGACTACACAGCTTCCAGCATCGAAATCCTCAAGGGCCTAGAGGCCGTTCGGAAACATCCGGGCATGTACGTGGGCGGGACCGGCGAGACAGCCATGCATCACCTCGCCGCCGAGATTCTTGACAACGCGATCGACGAAGCCCTCGCCGGGCACGCCAGCCAGATCGGTATCACGCTCGAGACCGGGAACGTCCTGACCATCAGCGATGACGGGCGGGGAATCCCCGTGGAACCGCATCCGGAAATGCCCGAAATGTCGGGGGTCGAGGTTGCGAGCACGCTCCTGCATGCCGGCGGCAAATTCGGAGAAACTGCGTACCGGACTTCCGGGGGGCTTCACGGGGTTGGGCTCTCCGTGGTCAACGCCCTCTCATCGGAACTGACAGTCGAGGTCGCGCGGAATGGTGCGCGCTGGAGTCAGTCCTACCGCCGCGGGGTTCCCCAGGGACAACTCGCGGAAATAGGGAAAGCGGGCCGCCGCACCGGTACCCGGGTCCGCTTCACGCCCGACCGCGAAATCTTCGAAGCTGGCACCGTGCTGCAGCCGTCCCTGCTCTTCGCCATGGCCCGGGACAAGGCGCGCCTCGTATCGTCGATCACGATCATGTGGCGTTGCGACCCCCTTCTGATCGAAGCTGACACCGACCTACCGGCCTCCACACTGCTTCACTTTCCGGGCGGTTTGCGCGACGCGGTCGAGGAAAGCACCCGCGGTGCGCCGACCATCACGGCCGAACCCTTCGCGGGCAGCACGGAACTCGCGGCGGGCGGACGCGTCGAATGGGCGGTCGTCTGGCCGGAGCACAGTGACGGGGCCGTCCACAGCTGGTGCAACACCATCCCGACCCCACAGGGCGGCACGCATGAGGCGGGGCTCCGCGCGGCACTCACCCGCGGCACTCGCTCGTACGGTGATCTCGTCAAGCACAAGCGCGCCGGTGACATCACGGCGGATGATGTCTGCGGCGCCACCCGAATGGCCCTGTCCGTCTTCATCAGCGCTCCGCAATTTCAGGGGCAGACCAAGGAGAAGCTCACCACGACGGCCACCCGCCAGCACGTGGAAAGCGCCGTCCGAAATGCCTTCGAGCACTGGCTTGCGAATGATCCGAAGACCGCCAACACGCTCCTGGAACACTGCGTCCAGCGACTGGAGGAGCGTCTGCGGCGCAAGCTGGACAAACACCTCCCGCGCGCGACCCCGGCGCGGCGACTGCGACTGCCAGGCAAGCTCGCCGACTGCACCCGCACGTCGGCCGAAGGCACCGAACTCTTCATCGTCGAGGGCGATTCTGCCGGCGGTTCCGCCAAGCAGGCCCGCTCGCGCGAGACCCAGGCGGTACTGGCGCTCAGGGGCAAGATCCTCAACGTCGCGAGCGCCAGTGCCGACAAGCTCCGCAACAACCAAGAACTCAGCAATCTGGTCCGGGCCCTGGGCTGCGGAACCGGCGAATCGTGTGATCTTGGACAACTTCGGTATGACCGGGTTATCATCATGACGGACGCCGATGTGGACGGCGCTCACATCGCCTCCCTGCTTCTCACGTTCTTTTTTTCCGAAATGCGCCCGCTCGTGGAAGACGGTCGCCTGTATCTCGCCCAGCCGCCGCTCTATCGCATCGCGCAGGCAGGCAATACGCGGTACGCGCGTGACGATGATCACCGAAACGAATTGCTCAAGGATATTTTTGATGCATCAAAGAAAGTCGACATCAGTCGCTTCAAAGGTCTGGGCGAAATGCCCGCCGCGCAGTTGCGGAGCACCACCATGGATCCGGAAGTGCGAACGTTGATTCAGGTAAAGCTCCCCAGCGACGAGCGAGAAAGCGCCGATCTGCTGGTCCGGGACGTCATGGGACGAAACCCGGAGAAGCGTCTCGCCTACATTCGCGCCCGGGCTCCGCAGGCCGTGGGCCTCGACCTTTGAGCAGCGAGCCCGGCGCGATTACCTCGTTTGATCAGTTCCGGCTCTCCGAGCCGGTGCAGCGGGCGGTTCGCGACGCCCGTTTCACGACCCCGACGCCGGTCCAGCAGGCGGCGATCCCGCTAGCACTGGAACACCGGGACATCCTGGCCACGGCGCAGACCGGCACCGGGAAGACCGCAGCATTCACGCTCCCGATGATCGACCGGCTGGCCGGCGGGCGAGCCCGGGCCCGCATGCCCCGCGCACTGATACTCGAACCCGTGCGGGAATTGGCCCTCCAGGTCCAGGAACAGGTGAACCTGTTCTCCGCGCACGTGAACCTGTCATCGGAACTCTTTATCGGCGGCGTCAACATCGGCCCCCAGATTCGGCGGGCCGCACAGTCGGTCGACATCATGATCGCGACCCCCGGTCGCCTGCTGGACCTGTTCGACCGCGGCGCGCTGCTGCTGATCGGTGTCGAAATCCTCGTCATCGACGAAGCCGACCGCATGCTCGACATGGGGTTCATCCCCGACATCGAGAGCATCGTCGCCAAGCTGCCCGTCCGGCGGCAGACCATGATGCTGTCCGCGACCATGCCGCCCGAGATCGGGCGAATCGCCAAGCGTTTCCTGCAACGGCCTGCCCGCGTCTCCGTGGCCCCGCCGGCGGCGACGACCGAACTGGTGGAGCAGTCCGTCATCCATTGCCGGGCCAGCGACAAGGATCGAACACTCCGGACCCTGCTGGGCAGCCCGGCGGTCGAATCGGCGCTGGTGTTCTGCAACCGCAAGCGGACGGTCGACGAGCTGGTGGGAACCCTGCGCCGCAGCCGGGTGCCCGTTGAGCCACTGCACGGCGACATGCCGCAGCCGGTCCGCCTCAAGACGATGGAAGCATTCCGGGCCGGCGACATCCGCATCCTGGTGGCCACGGACGTGGCCGGTCGCGGGCTCGACGTGCAGGGGATCAGCCACGTCTTCAACTACGACGTGCCGACCCAGCCGGAGGATTACGTGCACCATATCGGTCGCACCGGGCGCGCCGGGAATCCCGGCACCTCCATCACCCTTGCGGCAGCGGGCGAACGCGAACATGTCGAGGCCATCGAAAAACTGATCAACCTGAAGATCCGGGTGCGCTCGGTGAACGAGGACGCAGCTCCTGCGACCGCACCTGCTGCCGACGCCAAGCCTGCCGCCACGGCGGTCACCCGCCGTCCGGCACCGCCGGACCCCGCACCCAGCTTGCGCGGCACCGACCACCCGCTTGCGCACATTCTCGAGCCAGCCCCCGCCCGCCGTCGGACCCCGGCCCCGAGACGGCACCGCAACGGCGTCGCCGCCCCCCCGAAGCGCAGGGCGACGTGGAGCGAGACCGTTGGCAACGCCCGGCAACAGCGAGAGGAAACCGACGTCGCGCCGGTTAAGCGACGGCCGGCCGCGAAGACCTCCCGCCGGAGCAAGGTGCCATCGACCATTGACGAACGCCCGGACGAGCGACCTCGTGCCCCGCGATCTTCCCGGAGTCCCAAGTTCTTCACGGATTCCGACGACGTCCCCGCGTTTCTCCGGCCCCCCGCCGCACAGAGCGAGTAGCCCGTCGTGCCCGGAGCGCCTGAGACGGTCCTGGCCGGCGGCACCATCGTCACCCGGGATGGTCTGCACCGGGCCGACGTCGCCATCCGGGACGGAGTGATCACCGCCGTCGGGCGCGAAGCGCGCGGCGGGCAACAGCTCGACATCACCGGCCTCACCGTGCTGCCTGGCGTGATCGACAGCCAGGTCCATTTCCGGGAACCGGGGCACGAGCACAAGGAGAATCTCGAATCGGGCACCCGGGCCGCCGTGCTGGGCGGCGTGTGCTCCGTGTTCGAAATGCCCAACACGTCACCTCCCACGACCAGCGCGGAGGCGCTCGACGACAAGCTCCGCC
Organism: Alphaproteobacteria bacterium; assembly: GCA_021296265.1. Taxonomy (GTDB): domain Bacteria; phylum Pseudomonadota; class Alphaproteobacteria; order TMED109; family TMED109; genus VXPW01. The sequence continues at coordinate 65,263 of JAGWAT010000011.1, forward strand.
GCGCCCGGGGACGCGCCTGGGCCGATCACGCCTTCTTCGTCGGGGCGAGCCACGACAATATCGACGACCTCGCCGAGCTCGAGCGCCTGCCGGGATGCGCCGGCGTCAAGATCTTCATGGGAAGCTCGACCGGGACCTTGCTGGTGCCGGACGATCCATCGCTCGCCCGCGTCCTGGCCTCGGGAACCCGCCGCTGCGCCATCCACGCGGAGGATCAGGATCGCCTGGAAGAGCTGAAGGCGCTGGTGCGCGACGGCGCCAGCGTCGAGATGCACCCGCAGGTGCGGGACCCGGCTGCAGCCCTCATGGCCACCCGACGCATTCTGGCTCTCGCCCGGGCAGCCGGCCGGCCGGTCCACGTTCTCCACATCTCGACGGCGGACGAGCTCCCGCTGCTGGCCGCCGCCAAGGACATCGCAACCGCCGAGACCACACCCAACCACCTGACCCTGACGGCGCCCCAGTGCTACGTGGAACTTGGCACCCGCGCCCAGATGAATCCGCCGGTGCGGGACCGGTCCCACCAGGACGCCTTGTGGGAACAGGGGATCCGCGGGGGAGCGATCGACGTGATCGGCTCCGACCACGCGCCGCACACGCTCGAGGAAAAGGCCCTGCCCTACCCCCGGAGCCCGTCGGGCATGCCCGGAACGCAGACCCTCCTGCCCGTCATGCTGGACCATGCGCAGCATGGGCGCCTGACCCTCGAGCGGCTGGCCGACCTGACTTCCGGAATACCCGCCCGCATCTATGGCGCGCGCGGGAAGGGTGCGGTGGCGGTCGGCTACGACGCCGATCTCACCATTGTCGATCTCAATGCGGAACGGACGATCCGCAACGACTGGATCGCCTCGCCGGCAGGCTGGACCCCGTTCGACGGAAAGACGGTGCGGGGCTGGCCGATCATGACCATGATCCGCGGGTACCTCGCGATGCGCGAGGACGAAGTGCTGGGAACGCCGATGGGTCGACCCGTGACCTTTGCCACGGATGCCGATGGTTAGCTGCCGGCGGTTGATCGCGGCCGCCGCCGTGATCCTGGCCCCGACTGCCGCCGCCGCCGACACTGCGAACCTTCCGGACGATCTGATCCGGAGTTCCCTGATCCTCGACATCGATTCCGGTGAACTCGGCCTCTTCCGGATCGAGCCCCGCCATCCGGGTCCGTTTCAGGCGTTCACCCGCCTCGATGTGGCGATGCTTGAGAATTCCATCAAGAATCCGCAGCAGTGGGTTCTCGACCGGGTCGCGGCCGAGACTGCCACCATCGCCGAGGCCGCGCTCGTCATGTTCGATCCGGACAACCCGTATGCCGGGGCGCGCATCAACGACATTGATCCCACGCCGGAATCCCTGCATGCCACGCTGGAGCTCGTTGCCGAACGCCCCCATCACTTTTGCGACGGTCCCAACGAGTCCTACAATGAGACGGGCCTGATCGTAGAGGTCGACTGCGCGTTCTGGCTCGGGGGCACCAGCAGTCATCTCCTCGTCCGTCTGCAGCAGGCCGGTACGTCTTGGTACGTTGTCATGGCTCGGGCGCAGAACAGCCGCCGGTACCTCCAGCTCCACACGATCGTGGATTCACTTCACTTCTAGGAGACCCTTGACCGATGACCGCCACCGCCTCAGCCGCCTCGGTGACCGTTCCGGCTGCCGCCAAACCCGTGTTTGACTGGGCCGACCCCCTGCTGCTGGACGATCAGCTCACGTCCGAAGAACGGATGATGCGCGATTCGGTACGTGAATACGCCCAGGACAAGCTGATGGGACGTGTGCAGGAGAGCTTCCGCAACGAGACGTTCGACCGTGAGATCTATCAGGAGTACGCGCGTCTCGGTCTCCTGGGCGCCACCCTCGAAGGGTACGGCTGCGCCGGCGTCGGCTGGGTGACGTACGGGCTGATCGCGCGCGAGATCGAACGCGTCGACTCCGGCTACCGCTCCACTCTCAGCGTGCAGTCAAGCCTGGTCATGCCTGCCATACATCGGTTCGGATCCGAGGAGCTCAAGCGCAAGTACCTCCCCAAGTTGCGGGACGCCGAACTGATCGCATGTTTCGGGCTGACCGAGCCCGACCACGGATCGGACCCCGGGAGCATGCTGACGCGGGCCCGCAAGGTCGAGGGGGGCTGGCTGCTTTCCGGCGCCAAGAACTGGATCACGAATGCCCCGATCGCTGACCTGTTCCTGATCTGGGCCAAGGACGATGACGGCGTCATCGGCGGGTTCGTCTTTGAACGCGACGCCAAGGGCAACCTGGCCACGCCCAAGATCGAGGGAAAGGTCGCGTTCCGCACCTCCAGCACCGGGATGGTGCAGATGGACGAGGTCTTCGTGCCGGACGCGAACCGCCTGCCCCACGCACGGGGTCTGAAGGGGCCGTTCTCGTCGCTGAACAGCGCCCGTTACGGAATCTCCTGGGGCTGCCTGGGAGCCGCCGAGACGTGCTGGCACGCGGCGCGGACCTACGCGCTCGAACGCCAGCAGTTCGGGCGTCCAATCGGCTCCTACCAGCTGGTCCAGAAGAAACTGGCCGACATGCAGACCGAAATCGCCGTCGGCCTGCAGGCGGCGCTACGGGTCGGGCGGCTGAAGGAGGCTGGCCGGTTCACGCCGGAAATGCTGTCGCTGATCAAGCGCAACAACGCCGGCAAGGCGCTGGACATCGCCCGGCAGGCGCGCGACATCCACGGCGGCAACGGCATCGTCGACGAGTACCATGTCATCCGCCACGTCGTGAACCTGGAAGCGGTCAACACCTACGAAGGCACCCATGACATCCACGCATTGGTGCTCGGTCGCACGCAGACGGGAATCCAGGCTTTCAGTCACTAGGCCCGGCTGGGCGCACTTCGCGCCTGGATGAGGCGGATCACGGCGGCGTAGTCGAGCACGCCGCCGCCGCCCTCGACGAATTCGTCGTACAACGCCTGTGCCAGCGCGCCGAGCGGCGTCGCGGTACCCGTCTCCGCCGCCGCTGCCTGCGCCAGGCTGAGGTCCTTCAGCATCATGGCGGCCGCAAATCCGGGCTGGAAATCCCGGTTGGCCGAGGATGTCTCGACGATTCCCGGGACCGGCAGATGGTTCAGCATCGCCCAGCTGCAGCCGGAGGCGGCCGACGAGATCGCGAACAGTGTCTCCGGCTTGATCCCGAGGCGCTCACCGAGCGTGAAGGCCTCGGCGAGCCCGATCATGGAAATGCCGAGCAGCATGTTGTTGCAGGCCTTCGCCGCCTGGCCCGCCCCGGGACCGCCGGCCAGCACGGCCTTGTTCCCCATGGCGTCGAACAGCGGTTGGGCCGCTTCGAAGCCATCCGGGTCACCGCCCACCATGAACGTCAGCGTCGCGTTCTCCGCCCCCGTCACCCCGCCGGACACAGGAGCATCAAGCATCCGATGCCCATCTACCCCGGCCCGGGCCGCGAGCTCGCGGGCGGTGGCCACGTCGATGGTGGAGGCGTCGACCAGCAGCGTTGCCCGGGGCAGCACCGCCAGCACACCATCACGTCCTGTGTAGACATCTTCCACGTGCTGCCCGGCCGGCAGCATCGTGATCACGGCTTCGGCCCCGTGACAGGCCGCCGCCGGGGAAGCCGCGGACTGCACGCCAAGCCCTACCGCCCGCTCCATGGCCGGTGCAGCCAGGTCGAAGCCATGCACCACGTGGCCCGCCGACACCAGGTTGGCGGCCATCGGCCCGCCCATGTTGCCGAGCCCGATGAACGCGATCTGCATAGGTATCCTCCGCAGTAGCTTCGTTGACCTCATCCCAAGCGCGAGTGTCGGCCCGATTGTACGAAAGGCGCACGGGCATCAGGACGTTCCTGCCGGCGGTGCGTCACCGTGACCACGGCGGCGAGGCCCTCACGGCAGTCATCGGCGCCGCCGGCCGCGTCGCAGAAGTCGCCCGACGGCGGCCGGCGGCGCGGTCATGGTTTCGCGGTAGAACACGTAGAGGCCGCTCCCCGCGATCAGCGACATCCCGATCGCCGCCGTGGCGTCGGGCCAGTCGCCCCATACCAGCACCCCCCACAGCAGCGCGAGGGGCAGCGCCGAATACTCGAACGGCGCCACCACGGCGGGCTGGGCCACCCGGTAGGCCTGCGACAGGAAGTACGTGCCCGCCCCGATCAGTACGCCGCACGCGCCCAGCAGGGCCAGCTCCGTAGCCCCGGGCAAGGTCCACGCCCTGAGCAGGAATTGCAGGCTCGGGTGATCCGAGTTCGCAAACCGGCCGTCGCCGATCACCAGCCCGATTCCCAGGCTCGCGACGGCAAAGGCCAGATGCACGTAGAGGGCCATCGACGACGCCCGGTCGGTCGTCCCCAGCCGGCGCGTCACGATCTGCAGCAGGGCGTATGCCATGGCTGCTCCCACGGGAAACAGCGCGGCGAGTTCCAGCGTCTCCCGGCCCGGTCGAAGCATGATGACCATTCCCACCATTCCGGTCAGGACCGCGATCCAGCGCCGGAGTCCTACCCGGTCCCCCAGCAGGACGACGGAAAACACCGTGATGAACAATGGCGCCACGAAGAACACGGCCGTCGCCTCGGCCAGCGGCAGGCTGGCGACCCCCATGAAGAAGCACATGTTCGCCGCGATGAACAGGAGACCCCGGATCACGTGGAGGGTCGGGCGGCGGGTCCGGAGCAGGCTCAGCCCGCCTTCCAGACGCACGATCACGAGCGTGATGACGATGGCGATCAACGACCGGGCGAAGGTGATTTCGTGGAGCGCGAACGTGGGGCTCAGCCACTTGACCACGGCATCCTGGAGTGTCAGCGCCACGACCCCGCCAAAGATGCAGCTGATCCCGATCCGGACCTGGCGGGCCGACGAGGATGCGGGCCTCCAGTCATCAACGGCCTATTCCGCGCGCGATATTGTTACCGTCATTACGCGGCGCGACATTTCGATGACGGCTCCCGCCGTCTACACGAACGGGCAGGCGATTGCGAACATTGCGACCGCGGCTCGCCGCGGTGGCCGATACAGGGACGTTCCGGCGACACCGGCTTCGGGACCCCTGTTGCCGGGCTGAACGCACCTGTCCCGGACAACACCCCGCCGGTTGCCCCGGCCGGCCGGCCTCATGGGAGGGACGCGCCGCGCCCTATCTCGCACAGGTATCTGTCCGCCGCGGTCGGAACGGTTTAAGGTGCCGCACTCAATCCACGGTTGCCGGCCGGCCCCGGCCTTCGCGTCTCCCCGTGCATGCCAGGACCGGGCATGCCGTACCAATCGGTCTTGCGGGTGTCCCTGATGGCGGTACGAACTGGCGACATCGTGAACTCCCCGGAATCCGGCAGGCCGGCGTCGCCGCCACCAACCGGGCGACGCGTCGATACCGGAACCACCGGTCGCCCTGGCAAACCTGAAACGGGATCGGACGCACGATGACCGGCGAAATCGGGCTGTTCGCCCTCATCCTCGCCTTTGC
>JAGWAT010000011.1:70808-79603 GCA_021296265.1 Alphaproteobacteria bacterium
CTCGGCTACGTCACGTCGGACTTCTCGCTCCTGAACGTGTGGCAGAACTCGCACACCCTCAAGCCGCTGATCTACAAGGTCAGCGGGGTCTGGGGAAACCACGAGGGGTCCCTGGTGCTCTGGGTGCTGATCCTCGCGGTCTACGGCGCGGCGCTGGCGGTCTTCGGCCGCCAGGTGCCGCCCGCCCTCCGGGCACGCGCCCTTGCCATCCAGGGGCTGATCGCGGCCGGGTTCCTGGCGTTTTCGCTGTTCACCTCGAACCCGTTCGCCCGCATCGTCCCGATTCCCGCGGAGGGCATGGGCCTCAATCCGATCCTCCAGGATCCCGGCCTCGCCTTCCATCCCCCCTGCCTCTACATGGGCTACGTCGGTCTCTCCGTCGCGTTCTCGTTCGGCATCGCCGGGCTCCTGGGCAAACAGGTCGACTCCACCTGGGCGAAGCTGGCCCGCCCCTGGGTGCTGCTCGCCTGGTGCTTCCTGACCGCCGGGATCGCCCTGGGGAGCTGGTGGGCCTACTACGAGCTCGGATGGGGCGGCTGGTGGTTCTGGGATCCGGTGGAAAACGCCTCGTTCATCCCGTGGCTGATCGCCACCGCGCTGCTCCACTCGCTCAGGGTCGCGGAGAAGCGCGACACGCTCAAGGCCTGGACACTGCTGCTCTGCATCACCGGTTTCTCGCTGTCCCTGCTGGGAACCTTCCTGGTGCGCTCGGGCGCGATTACCTCCGTGCATACGTTCGCGAGCGACCCGACCCGCGGAATCTTCATCCTCGCGTTCCTGGCGGCGGTGACCGGGGGCGCGTTTGCCCTGTTTGCCGTGCGCGCGCCGCGGATCCGGGCCGAAGGCCTGTTCGAACCCGTGAGCCGCGAGGGGGCTCTGCTGCTGAACAACGTGTTCTTCGGAGCGGCGGCGGCAACGGTACTCCTCGGCACCCTGTACCCGATCTTCATGGAACTCGCGGGCAGTCCGCCGGTCAGCGTCGGGCCCCCCTACTACAACTCGGTCTTCCTGCCGCTGGCGATGCCGGCCCTCGTGCTCGCAGCGCTGGGCCCCGCCATTCCGTGGCGGCGGACCGACCTGCCCGGTGTGCTGCACCGGATGCGCTTTGCCGCGGTTTGTGCGCTCGGCGCGGTGGTGCTGACCGCCTTCCTGCACCAGGACCCGGGTCCACTGGCGCTGGCCGGCTTCGGTCTTGCCGCGTTCCTGGCGGCCGGCACGCTTCGAAACTGGCTGGCCCGGCTCCGCCCCACCGGTGACCTCGTCCGCGTATTCCGGCGCGCGCGGGGCCTGCCGGCATCCGCCCACGGCATGACGCTCGCTCATCTGGGGGTTGCCGTACTGGTCGTGGGCGTCACTGCGTCGAGCACCGGCCGGGTGGACCTCGAGCAGGTGATGCATCCCGGCGAGACCCTGTCCCTGGCCGGCCGCACGATCGAGTTCATGGGGGTGGAAAACATCGAAGGTCCCAACTACACCGCGCTCCAGGGCCGCTTCCGGGTCACGGGCCCCGGTGCGGGCACGACCATGCTGTGGCCGGAACGCCGGGCCTACCTCGCCAGCGGGACGGCCACGACCGAGGCTGCGATTCTCGAGACCTTTGCCGGCGACATCTACGTGGTGCTGGGAGATCCCGTGGCGGACGGCGGCTGGGGCACCCGCCTGACGTTCAATCCCCTGATCTGGTGGATCTGGGGCGGGGCCTTTCTTGGTGTCCTCGGCGGGTTGGTCTCCATCGCCGAGCGGGCCCGGCCGCGCCGCGCCCGCCTCCGGAGCCCGTCGGTGCAACCCGCATGACCGTTCGCCGGCTTATTCTGTACGCGCTGCCTGCCGTCGCCGTGGTCGCGCTTGCCGCGGTGTTCGCCGGACGGCTCGCCACGCTGGACGATGGCACCGACGTGCCGCCGTCCGCGCGCCTCGACCAGGCGATGCCATCGATCCAGCTGGATTCGCTCTACCCGGGCGATCCCGGCCTTGACACCGAGGCCCTGCGCGGCGCCCCCTATGTCCTCAACGTCTGGGCGGAATGGTGCGGTCCGTGCAAGATCGAACACCCCCAGCTGCTCGCCCTGTCTCGCCACGGGATCGCGGTCTACGGGATCAACTACAAGGATCGTGAGGAACGCGCCCGGTCGTTTCTCGCCGAACGGGGTGATCCGTTCCGTGCCATCGGCACCGACCGGGACGGCAAGACGGGGATCGAACTCGGGATCTTCGGCGTGCCGGAAACCTTCGTCGTGGACCGGGACGGGATCATCCGTCATCGGCATGCCGGCCCGTTGAGCGCGGACGATCTCGAGCGCGTCTTCCTGCCCATGCTGGCTCACCTGCAGGATCCCGACCGTTGAGAGCGGTGCCGTCAGTCATCGGCATCCTCCTCCTCCTGCCAGCCCTCGCCAGTCATGCCAGAGCGGCAGAGGATTCCGACGCCCGCGTCCGGGCCCTCGCCGCGGAGCTCCGCTGCGTGGTCTGCCAGAACCAGTCCCTTCTCGATTCGGACGCCGACCTCGCGAAGGACATGCGCACGCTGATCCGGGAACGCGTCGACGCCGGCGACACCGACGAGGCGATCGTCGCCTTCCTGGTCGAGCGCTACGGGGACTTCATCCTCCTCCAGCCCCCCTTCAAGCCGGCGACCTGGGTCCTGTGGCTCGGCCCGCTGGCATTTCTCGCCCTGGCCCTCGCCCTCGCCCGCACCCGGCTTCGCCGCGCCCGCAGCGCCCGGGACCGTACCGACGACCCGGGCGCCTCATGACGTTCCTCGCCGCTGCCGCCGGTCTCTCGGCTGCGGTCGCGGTGGCACTCCTGCTCGGCCTCCGGGCCAGGTTCAGCAACCGCCTGCGGGGGCCGGCCGGGATTGCGGCCGTCACCATCCCGGTCGTCGCCGCGGCCGTGTATCTCGTCATCGGAAATCCCGAATTCATCGAGATACGCTGATCCGCCTGCTGGAACAACAGGCCGAGGCGCATCCGGATTCTCCAGCTGCCCTGATGAATCTGGCACAAGCATTTGATGAGGCGGGCCGCCCCGCAGACGCTGCTCCTGTCTGGCAGCGCGCGGCCGCACTGGAAGGCGACGGCCGGGCGGATGCCCTGGCGCATGCCGCGCAGTCGCTAGTCATGGCCGCTGACGGCACGGTCACGGCGGAAGCCACCGCCTTGATCGCCGACGCCGGGCCACATGCCAGCGCGCTTCTACGCCGGCCTGGCGGAACTCCAGGGCGGACGGGCGGACGATGCGCTCGCGACCTGGACGTCCCTGCTCGCGGATCTCCCGCCCGACGCCGAGTTTCGGCCGATGGTCGAGAGCGGGATCCGGGAGGCGGCAGCGCGGGCGAACGTCCCGTCTCCCCTTCCCGACGTCGCACAGCAGGTACCGGACGAAGCGCAGATCCGGGCCATGGTCGACGGACTTGCCGCCCGGCTCGCCGACAACCCCGACGATGTCGAAGGCTGGAAACGGCTGGGTCGATCGCGCCGGGTCCTGGACCAGTACGACCTCAGCCACGAGGCCTACATGCGCGCGATCGCGCTGGCACCGGAGGATGCGGTGGCCCTGGCGGGAGCCGCTGAGGCTCTCACCCTCGCCTCCGACGACCCTGCCGACCCGCCGGCCGAAGCGATCGCCCTGTTTCGCCGGGCGCTGGACATCGACCCGGATCACGCGCTGGCCCTCTACATAGTGGGCGAGGAAGCAATGCGCCGAAACGACCTGGAAACGGCGCGCACTCTGCTCGGCCGGCTCCTGCGGCGGCTGCCTGCCGGCGAGCCGATGCACGCGGCCATCGCCGAGCGCCTGGAGGCGATCAGTCCGGAGTGATCGATCCGCCTGGTCGCCGGCGGGTCGCCGGACGGGTGTGGCAACCGGGCGGCCAGTGCGGCCCGCCCGGGGCCGGTCTGCAGGTGCTCAGGCGGCCTGTCTGGCCGCGGATCGCTGGTAGATGACGTCCTCCTGGTCATCGGGGACGTAGAAATAGTCGCCCGGCCGCGGGTCGTGCCCGAGATCGCCCAGGAGCCGCCGCTGGCGCGGCGTGCACGAATCCATCACGCCGGTCATGGTCGGGAAGTCGTACGTCTTGAGGAACATCTGCGCGTAGTTGTAGAGCAGCGTCTTCCGGCCCTTTCCGGAGTGATTGGGGGCCGGGCCGTGCCACAGAGCGTGGCTGAACAGGTAGCAATCGCCCGCCCTGCCGCCCAGCTGGACGGCGCCGGGCGTATGCGGAGTCGGTGCGGCGTCACAGTCAAACGGGATCTGCCGGAGATGGCTGCCCGGGAATACCGTGAAGTTGCCGCAATCGGTCCCCTCGACGTCGGTGAGGAGATAGAGGGCCTTCATCGCCAGCGGCCTGCTGGTCTCGGTCACGCGGATCCTCCGGAGCGCCTCCCCCCCGTCCGTGTGGGTAAAGCCGGGAAATTCCGTCGTCGGGGCTCGAACGATGGCCTGCGTCATGCTGAGGACGATGTGGGGACCCATCAGCTCCAGGATCGGATCGAACACGTTGGGCCGGTCGATCAAGTCGAGGAAGGGCTGCGCATACCCCATGATGTCCCGCCGGTCCATGAAGGAGTCGGGGTCGTCCGCGGTCGGGTTGCGCTCCACCCAGTCGTAATGGCCGCGCGGCACGTCCGGCGTGGGCTCCCATCCGGGCTGATGCCGCATCGAGTCGATCAGACCGCCGTACAGCGCAACTTCCTGCGGATCCAGCGCCCCCTGCAAGTGGATGTAGCCGTCCACCGCCCACTGGCGGCGCTGTTCAGCCGTCAAGGTCGCCATGAGAGAATCCTCCTTCACTTCCGAGCCCGAGGCACGGCGTACCGATTATTCCATCCGACGGTCCGCAATGCATGTGCGCAGGGCAGCGGCAGGCCAGATCCCACGCGCATCAGTCGGATTCGAGCTCGGTGTCCCAGTACAGGTAATCGCGCCAACTCTCGTGCAGGTAGTTCGGCGGAAAGCCCGGCGCCCGCGCGTGCAGCTCGCGCTCGGTCGGCGCCTCCGGGCTCCGAACGAGCCGCATCCCGATTTCCTGGAGCAGGTGATTGCCCTTCACGAAGTTGCAGGGCGCGCACGCGGCGACCACGTTGTCCCAGGAGGTCCGCCCGCCTCTCGACCGCGGCAGCACGTGATCGAACGTCAGGTCCGACACCGGTTCGCGGGCTCCGCAGTACTGGCACGTGAAGCGATCGCGCAGAAACAGGTTGAACCGCGTGAACGCGGGCGTCCGATCCCCGTTTATGTATCGCTTCAATGCGACTACGCTGGGCAACCGCATCGAGAACGTGGCCGCCCGGACGACCTGGTCGTACTCGGCCACGATGCTGACGCGCTCCAGGAACACGGCCCGCACCGTATCCTGCCAAGGCAGCAGTGACAGCGGAAAGTATCGCAGTGGCCGATAGTCGGCGTTCAGTACCAGCGCCGGATTCATATGCAGCTCGAGCGCCACTGCGAGGTTCCCGATCCGGTGCCGGCGATCACCGCCGACGAGTGTATAGAAGACGGTCCGCAATTGGGACACCATGCAAACCGGCCCGGAGAGGCGCCGTGGGGAGGTATCTGTGCCGGAAACGCTTGAAGGCATTCGTGTGCTGGATCTCAGTCGAGTCCTCGCCGGCCCCTGGTGCGCCCAGTGCCTGGGCGATCTCGGCGCCGAGGTCATCAAGGTCGAACGACCTGGTTCGGGTGACGACACGCGCCACTGGGGACCCCCGTTCCTGCAGAAGGAGCCGGGGAGCGGGCCCGGCGAGAGCGCCTATTTCCAGTCGGCGAACCGCGGCAAGCAATCCATCACCGTCAACCTCGCCGATCCCGACGGGCAACGGATCGTCCGCGAGCTGGCCACCCGGTCAGACATCCTGATCGAGAATTACCGCGTCGGCGGGCTGGCCCGGTATGGCCTGGACTACGACTCGCTGCGCGGGCTCAATCCGCGCCTGGTCTATTGCTCGATCACCGGCTTCGGGCAAACCGGCCCGGCGCGGGCGCGGCCTGGCTATGACTTCATGATTCAGGCCGAAGGCGGGATCATGAGCCTCACGGGGGAGGCCGACGATCGCCCTGGGGGCGGCCCCACCAAGGCCGGTATCGCGGTCAGCGACCTGTTTGCCGGCATGTACGCGGTCCAGGCCGTGCTGGCTGCCCTTCTGGAACGCGAACGCAGCGGAGAAGGGCAGTACATCGACCTGGCACTGCTGGACTCCACGGTCGCCAGCCTCTCGATGATGGCGGTATCGAGCCTGATCACCGGGTCCTCCCCTCCCCGCCTTGGCAACGCGCACCCGCATGTGGTGCCGTACCGGCTTTATCCGACCAGCGACCGCCCCATGGTGGTCGCCGTCGGCAACAATGCACAGTTCGGCCGCCTGGTTGCCGCAATCGGGCTCCCGGACCTTGCCACGGATCCCCGGTTCGCCACCAATCGCGACCGGCTGGACCACCGTGACGCCCTCGACCGCCTGATCGAAGGGCAGATGCGCACGCACCCGTTCAGCCACTGGCAGGCGGCGCTGCAGGCCGCGAAGATTCCGTTCGCGCCGGTGAACTCGGTGCTGGACGCGCTCAACCTCGAGCAGACGCGCGCACGCGGGATGCGCATCGATCTTCCACACGTGGACGGCAGTACCGTACCGGGTCCCGGGAATCCCATCCGGCTGTCGCGAACGCCGGTGCGTTACCGGGGCGCCGCGCCGGTGCTGGGCGGCGACACCGATTCCGTGCTCCGTGACGTGCTGGGGAGAACGCCCGAAGAAGTCGAGCGCCTGCGTGCCGCCGGCAGCGTCTAGCGGTTGCCCGGGAGCCGGCACCGGTCGAGGCGGCGGCCCAGGACACCGGCTCCACATGGTCGTGACATGGTCGTGGCAGACTGAGCACCCCGGCCGACACGCCGGGCGCACGCCCGCTGGAGCCGCCATCGACCATTCACTACCATTGCGATCTGGTCACGGCATGGCGGCCGGTCATCACCAAGATCAGCCCGTGTGATTCCGTGCAGCCCAATCAAACGTTTCCAAGGCGAGGTCAAGTGTTGGCGTCCGCAACCACCGCACAGCGCCTGCTCCCCTGCGCCCTCCGGGCCTTGGGGCTGCTGGTGATCATGGCCACCGCCGGACAATCGGTTCAGGCTGCCAGCGAAGTCGAGCCGAGATTCAAGCAGATTCGCCCGCAGTTCATCGCGGCGTTGGGTGATCCGGGCGCCAATTCCGGGAACGGCGCGCAAGCGTGGGGGGTCTGGCGCCTGGACCCGGGCCCGAGGGGCGTGTGGTTGAGGCAGTACGAGCAACTGAAGGCGGCCGGTGGAGTCGCACCGGCTCGATGGCAGTTCGATGAAGCGGACTGGTGGGTGGAAGAAAACGGCTTGATCATGGAGAAGCCGGAATTTCCGCTCCCTCCCGGCAAGTACGTCGTCACGGGTGGTCGGGAAGTCACGACGGTGCTGACCATTCACCCCACGGACCAGGACGGTGATCGGCGGTGGGAACTCCGCGGCAATGCCACGATCCATGACGTGACGCACCTGCGTTGCCGCTCCGCGCGCTACACCCCGGCGACAGCCGACAGCCCCTGTTCGCCGGCCAAGGCGCAAATGAGCGCGTTTCCGGTGGCTCCAGGGGGCGTGATGCCGCCGGTCGAGGGCTGCCACAAGCAGGACTATTCGGTTCTCTTCATCATTGGCGTGGCCGTGGAAGGCTGACTGCTCACGGCAACTGTGAAACTTGCGGCGACAAACGTGATGCTCCTCGACTAGAGGAGTCTACGGAGTTTCCATCGGCGACAAACCGACGCTGGTGATCGTTAGAACGGTATGTCGTCGTCCTGAATGTCGTCGGCTGGCGCCGCATGCGTCATCGGATTGCGCTGGCCCGAATCGCTGCCGGAAAACTCGTCCTGCGGCTTGGCTCCGCCCTTGAACCGGTCGAACCGGCCTTTCCCCGACGGTGCCGCCCGCGGCCCGTCGTCGCGCGGTGGCGAGAACAACAGGCGAAACGCCGGTGCGCGCGGATTGTCGCTGTCGTTCGGAAACACCATCACGAAGGAACCCGCCGGAATCGTGATGTCCTCGTCGTCCGAGGTGCGCCCGCCGATGTACTCGCGGCCGTTCGCGCTGGTGCGCTCCCAGAGACCGGCAATCTCCTGCAGGCTGTCGTCACCCCGGCGAGAGCGTTCGTCGTTCATGGTCCGATCCTCGTTTTCCACGTCACCACTTTTTACCATACGGCGGCAAGGGTCATCGAAGCCTCATCCAAGGAGCCGGCGACGCAGGAAGTCCGCCCCCAGCGCGATCCCCTCATGGTCGATCGAATGTCCCAACTCCGGTCGGACGTGGTAGCGCACTCGGGCGCCCAACGGCGCCAGTTCGGCGACCGCCGCGTACATGCCTGCGACCGGCAACACATCATCGGCCGCCCCATGAACCAACAGCACATCGGCGCCACTGGCGGTTCGCGCCGACGGCAGCAACGCCCCCGAATACCCGAGAATCCCGGCAAAGCGCCGTGGCAGCCCCAGTTCCAGCGCCACCATGGTGCCCTGGCTGAAGCCCACCAGCGCCACGCGTCCCTCAGAGAGGCCGAGCCGCTCCTGTTCAGCCTCGAGAAAGGCCTCCAGGTCGACAACTGCGCGCGCGGCCGCAGCCGAACGGTCCTGCTCGGCGCTCGCGAGACTGAACCACTGAAAGCCTGCCGGGTTCTGATCGCACCGCTCCGGTCCGTGGGGGGACACGAACTCTGCATCGGGCAGCGCGGTCGCGAACATGGGGGCCAACTGAATCAGATCGTCACCGCTCGACCCCCAGCCGTGCA
>JAGWAT010000076.1:0-2263 GCA_021296265.1 Alphaproteobacteria bacterium
CGGGATAGCCGCCCGGGTAGCGGGGTGCCCCGTCGTCGTCGAGCAGCCCGGGGAGGCCGAGCCGCGCGCCGATCTCGATCAAGACGTCTTGGAAGGGCCGGACATCCCGGTCGGGCCGAACCACGGGATGCCGGATCGCGTCCGCGGCGCCGTCAGCGCTCGAGATCGGTCGATCGAGCAGCGAGATGCAGTCCCAGCGCTCGAGATAGGTGGTGTCCGGCAACACCAGGTCGGCGTAGGCGACCATCTCGGAAGCATAGGAATCGGCGCAGATGATTCGCGGAATGCGGTAGTCCCCGCTCTCGTCCCGATCGGTCAGCATGTGCATGGTTTCGGCGGTGTTCATCGCCGAGTTCCAGCTCATGTTCGCCATGTAGATGAAAAGGGTGTCAACCGGGTAGGGGTCGCCACGCCACGCGTTGGCGATGACCATGTGCATCATCCCGTGGGCGGCGAGCGGCGCCTCCCAGGAGAACGCCTTGTCGATCCGGACCGGGCTGCCATCCGCCTCCACCAGCAGGTCTTCGGGTCCGGCCGGGAAGCCCAGTGGCGGTCCGGGCATCGGCGTGCCGGGGGCGACGTCGCCGGGTTTCCCCGCGGGCTTGGGCATCGGCGGCACGGGCTTCGGGAATGGCGGCTTGTAGCGGAATCCGCCCGGCACGTCGACGGTGCCAAGCAGCATCTGCAGCAGATGGATTGCCCGGCAGGAATGGAAACCGTTGGAGTGGGCAGAGATGCCGCGCATGGCGTGCATTGCGACCGGGCGCCCCGTCATCCGGTCATGCCGGCGTCCGGCCCAGTCGGTCCAGGGCTGCTCGATCGTCACCGTTTCCTCGAACGCCGTGCAGGCGAGCTCGGCGGCGATCCGGCGAATCGTCGCTGCCGGCACCCCAGTGGTCGCGGCAACGGAGTCGGGTGCGAACTCAGATCGCAGATAGCGGTGGGCGAGGAGCTCGAAGACGGGCGTTCCCGTCCGGCCGTCAGGGAGGCGGTAGCGGCCGGCGAGAGCGGGTGCGATCTCGGCCGCAAGCGCGGATGACAGGCCTTCCGCCCGCAGGTCCCAGCACAGCGGGGCACCGTCCTCGTCGCGCGCGATGAGCCCGTCCTCCGAACTGCCTGGGTCCTGGATCACCAGCCACGGTGCGTTGGTGTAGCGGACCAGGAAGTCAGTATCGATGCTGCCGGCGCGCAGCAGTTCGTGCACGAGGGCAAGCACGAAGAGTCCGTCGGTCCCGGGTCGGATCCCGATCCATTCGTCGGCGATCGCGGAATAACCGGTTCGGACCGGGTTCACGGAAATGAACTTGGCGCCATTCGCCTTGAGTTTCGACAGTCCGATCTTGATCGGGTTGGAGTCATGATCCTCGGCGACACCAAACATGAGAAGCAGGCGGGTCCGTTCCCAATCGGGCTCACCGAACTCCCAAAAGGAGCCACCGATCGTGTAGATGCCGGCAGCCGCCATATTGACGGAGCAAAAGCCGCCGTGTGCCGCGTAATTGGGGGTACCGAACTGGCTCGCCCACCAACCGGTGAGCGCCTGGCTCTGATCGCGACCGGTGAAGAAGGCGAGCTTCTTGGGATCGGATCGGCGGATGGCATCTAGCCATTCCACCGCCAGCGCGATCGCCTCTCCCCACTCGATTTCCTCGAATCTGCCCTCGCCGCGCGCGCCGACACGCCGCAACGGCTTCCGCAGCCGGGCGGGCGAATTGTGCTGCATGATGCCGGCCGCGCCCTTGGCGCAAAGCACACCACGGTTCACCGGATGGCGCGGGTTACCCTCCAGATAGCGAATGTGCCCATCCCGCAGGTGGACCCGCACGCCGCAGCGGCAGGCACACATGTAGCAGGTGGTTTCCTTGACCTCGTCGCTGATCTTCGGCGCGGTGTCAACGCGCTCGTGGTCGCTGATCGGTGGCAATCGGGGCTCCCGTCTGCCTGGCGCATGGGTGCCTGCGAACGAATAGGAGGTTGGGCCCGTGCGGTCAAATCGCGGTTGCCGGAAAACCGAGCCCGAGTACGGTGGAAGTTGCTGTAAAGTCTTGTGCGTTTGCAACGAAGTGTCCAGGCAGTGCCGATGACAGCTAGGGTCGATGGGTTCTTCGATCTGACGACCAACTCGATTTCCTATGTCGTCTCCGATCCGGAAACGAAACGTGCGGCGATCGTCGATCCGGTACTGGATTTCGACCCGGAAGCGGGGCGGACGACGACCGCTTCAGCTGACAAGCTGGTGGCTGCGGTCGAGTCCGGCGGGCTC
>JAGWAT010000076.1:2292-2863 GCA_021296265.1 Alphaproteobacteria bacterium
GTACCTTCAGGAACGGCTGGGCGGACGCACCGGGATCGGCACCGGTGTGGTCGAGGTGCAGAAGACGTTCGCTGCGCTGTTCAACCTCGAGCGCGAAGTTGCCGCGGACGGCTCGCAATTCGACCGCCTGCTTGCTGACGGCGAGACTGTTGCGATAGGCAATATCGTCGGGCGCGTGCTCTCGACTCCGGGCCACACGCCTGCGTGCGCCTGCTACATCTTCGGTAATGCGGCGTTCGTCGGCGACACGTTGTTCATGCCCGATTCAGGTACGGCGCGCGCCGACTTCCCGGGTGCCTCTGCCGGGAAGCTCTACGATTCGCTGCACCGCATACTCGCGCTTCCGCCGGACACGCGATTGTTCATGTGCCATGACTACGGTGCCGGGGGACAGCGTGAGATCGCGTGGGAGTCCACGGTGGCGGAACAGCGTCGGAGCAATATCCATTGCCGGGACGGGATCAGTCGCGAGAGTTTCATGGCAACCCGTCAGGCAAGGGACGCCCAACTTCCCGTGCCGAGGCTGATGGTGCCCGCCGTGCAGGTCAATATTCGGGGCGGCCGCATGCCG
>JAGWAT010000040.1:0-13415 GCA_021296265.1 Alphaproteobacteria bacterium
TTGTTCCGAGAGGACACATTGCGGGTACCTGTCAATGGGTCCCCAAGGACGACGTCAGGGTGTGTCTTCTTCGCCTAGCTCTCGTTTCTCATAGACCGTGACAATTCGCTGTCCATTCCAGACGTAACAGAGGTGACGCTTCTGGCGGGCGTTGGAAAGAAGAGGAGGTCGGAACATGGCGACGCATTCGCCCTCTGTCCGGCGGACGCTGTCGTAGGCGACGCCGTTCGACCCGGCCTCGCGCAATGTTCTCGCCAGGTGCTGGCCCGCGGCATAGTGATCGTTGTGGTAGACGAGCGGCTGGGCGGCCTGCATGCCGCGCAGGTCATGCAGATCTCCTTCGAGGTCAACGAGATAGACACGCGAGTCCAGTTCCATGCGCCCCTGGACCGTGGCGCTCATGAACTGTTCGCGATGGTGCTTGGTCTCCGCGATGGCCGTGTCGAGGTCGTTGGCAGCGTAGAAAACGCCATAGGTGCCGTCAGAAAACCGGCTGCCGATGGGGTTTAGATGGGTGAACGCTGCCATGATGACGGCGGTCCCGGGGCCGCTGATGCGATCCCCGGGAGGTACAAGATCGAGATCGCCGACCTCGTTGCGAATCCGGGGATTGGTGAGCGCATCGAGCTCGAACGTCGCTTCAAGGTCGTCCGGTTCGGTCACCCGCTCGAAGAGCTGAATGGGCGGAAACCGGCTGGGGACAATGCGCCAGCACGGCTTCCAGTCGACACGGGCAACCGGCAACGTCATGACCAGCCGCCCCGCTATGCGTCGAGGTACTGCCGTACGACGAAGAGGTCCGCCACCTGGCCGGACAACATGCGGTCCAGAGCCGAACGACCACCGAACAGCGGCGCAGCGTTCGGACGCTTCACCCATTCGTCGGCCGCCGTCTCGTCCGGGAGCAGCAGCTGGAGCGCCTTGTAGATGCCGAGGATGTAGGAAATGCGCTCCAGCGTGTCCTTCGGCAGCACGGCGTCCGGGTCCTTCTTCCACTTGAAGAATGTCGATCGGGCAGTTAGCCCGAGCAGGGTCATTTGTTCCTCGACTGAGAGCCGCCAGAGCTTCGCAATCCGAAAGAACGTGCGCAGAGCCGGTCCCGAGAGTCTCTTGCGGTCGAACGTGGTTGCGGGAAGTGCTTGTGCCGGCATACGTGAATCCATATTTGTTTGTTACAAATACTGTAGTCCATAAGTGAACTGCACACGAAGTCGGAATCAACCAACTGACGGGGCTTCATTGCCGGAGCGCGCACGGCGGCTCGACCATCGTCTGCGCCACCCGCATGATTTCGCACATCACCTCCGCGCCCAACGGCTTTGTTGATGCAGGCGCCGAGACCACGCGGGTACCTGACGTGGCCGGTGGCGCCGGGTGGCGAGGGGAACACCCACTTCCGGACACCTGCGGGCGGATCCGCGGCTACCATGCGTGGGGCGGGAAGCGCGTGAACGAACACCGTTTGCAACAGGTGGACCGCAAGGAGCCACCGTGAACCCTCGCCCCCCGCGGTCGGGCGACATGGGCACTGGCGAATTTGTGCCGCCCACGCGACTTAACTCCAAGTCCAAGTGGTGACGCGCGTCGATCTCCGGTCCGGGGCGACTGACGAGGCCGGCATCGCCAGCCGCCCGTTCAACGGCACGAGTCAATCGCGCCCGGCCTGCCCCTCTACCAGTACATCGCGCGCCTCGTTGACCATCGCCGCCAGGTGATCCGTCCCGCCGGCATCCGGATGGAGGCGAGCCTGCAGGCGACGATGGGCGGCTTGGATCGCTTCCGCATCTGCATCGTCGTCGAGCCCCAGTACGCGCAGCGCCTCCGCCCGCGTCATGGGACCGGTCGCCGCTGCGGCCCCCTGCCTCGCCGGATCCACGTGCGCCCGCCAGTCACCGCCGTAGCGGTCCAGCCAACTCTCCAGCAGCCGTAGCGAGCGTTCGCACCGGGCCGAGCATTCCGCATACAGCGCGCGCATTTCATCCGTCGACAGCGAACGCAGCGCGCGGCCGGCCAGCGGCCCGGAGAGCACCTCCCCCTCCAGGTCACCGCTGGCGTGGTCGAGCGTCATCCTGAGGACGAGGCCCTGAACCTGTGAGGTGCCCGCCTGGGGGCCGCCGCCTGCGGCTGCCGTGGCGGCGCGGCCAAGCAGGCCGGACAGGAGCCGACCGAGCAGGAAGCCGCCCCCGTGCCGGAACAGCCAGGCGATCAGCACCCCGATAAACGCGGGGATGGCTGCCAGCGACCCGATGCCCCGGAGTGCCAAGAAGCCGCCCAGCCCCAGGAGCGCCAACATCAGGGCGATCCAGAACAACCGCTGTCCGGAACCCGGCGCCGTCCGCAGCAGGACTTCGCGCCCGATTCCCATGAGGGCAATGACGGTGAGCCCTATCAGCAGGTATGTCACGGCAAAACGAGGTGGCGGGGAATCAGCGGGGAGCGCTAAGCCGGAGGACCCTCTCGCCCGTCCGCTGCTCGTGCGCTTCCAGCGCCCTCAGACCGCCGGCGGCGTAGACGGCAGTGGCGCGCAGCAGCGCCCGCAGCGTCGCCGCGCTGCCCGGCCCGAAGCGGGCATATGCCCCACCCGATACCTTGGCGACCGCCTGGAACACATCGGCGGCGACCGGATCGTGCCCCTCCTGGAACATGAAGAGGCGGACGCCCTGCATACCGAGCACGCCGGCCCGGGCCACCAGCGGATCCGCCGGCTCCTCGCACGCATCGCCCGCATAGACCATAGCGGCGACCGGGGTCCGCTCGTGTTCGGCGGCCGCATGCGAGAACGCCCGGCCAATCTGCGTCAGGCCGGCCCGGCACTGCACGGCCGTCATTGCGCGCACCAGCTTGGCCGGCTCGGCAGTCCATGGGTAGACCTGAAACTCTCCGACTCCCCGGAACCACATCAGCTGCACCGACAGGCCGCCTATCCGGCCGGCCTCGTGAAACAGGTCCGCCTGGACCGCGGCAGCCTGATCCCACGTGCTCTCCCGGCTCATCGTTGCGTCCAATGCAAACAGGAGGCGTCCCCGGCCACGCGTCGCCGGCGGCGCCGTCCGAACGGCCTCTAGAAAAGCGTCGACGTCCCCGTCGGTCGACACGACGGGCGGAGACCTCTGGCTCCCTCCGTTCATGTCTCTATTCTCCCGCTTCCCGTCAACATGTCGAGTATGTCCCAGCCATGTCTCAACCCCTGCTCTTCACCCCGCTGACCATTCGTGACGTCACCATCCGCAACCGCATCGTGATCTCCCCGATGTGCCAGTACTCGGCCAACGACGGCGTGGCAGGTGACTGGCACATGGTGCACCTGGGCCGCTATGCGACGGGTGGCGCTGGCCTCGTGTTCACGGAGGCGGCGGCCGTGGAGCGAATCGGCCGCATCACCCACGGCGATCTCGGAATCTGGTCGGATACGCATCGCGATGCCCTGGCACGTATCGCGGGCTTCCTCAAGACGGAGGGGGCCACGCCTGCAATCCAACTGGCCCACGCCGGCCGTAAGGCCAGCATGCAGCGGCCCTGGGAAGGCAACGGGCCGCTGGGCGACGAGGAATTTGCGCGTGGCGAGACCGCCTGGCCGATCCAGGCGCCCTCGGCCGACCCCGTCATGGAAGGGTGGCTGGAGCCTTCGGCCATGACCACGAACGATATCGCCAGAGTCGTCCAGGCGTTCGCCGACAGCGCCCGGCTCGCCGACGAAGCCGGCTTCGAAATCGTCGAAATCCACAGCGCGCACGGCTACCTGTGCGCGAGCTACCTCTCACCGGTCTCGAATCGCCGCAATGACCGCTACGGCGGCGACCGCGTCGGCCGCGCCCGGTTCCTGCTCGAGACCGTCGAAGCCGTGCGGGCCGTCTGGCCGGACGGCAAACCGTTGTTCGTCCGCGTCTCCGCGGTCGACGGATCGCCCGACGGCTGGTCCCTCGAAGACACTGTGGCGCTGGCCGGGGATCTCAAGGAAGCCGGGGTTGACGTCGTTGACTGCTCGTCGGGCGGAATTTCCGGGCCGGTCACCGCGGCCCGGGGTCCGCTGCCCGGCCCGGGCTTCCAGGTGCCGTATGCAGAAGCCGTCAAGCAGCGCGGGGGCATTGCCAGCCAGGCGGTCGGCATGATCCTGGAGCCCGAGCACGCGGAGGCAATCCTCCAGGAGGGAAAGGCCGATCTCATTGCCATCGGTCGAGAGGCGCTCATGGACCCGTACTGGGCGCACCATGCCGCACGCGTCCTGCAGGCCGATCCGGAATTCGAGGCCTGGCCAACCCAGTACGGCTGGTGGCTCAACCGGCGCGAACGGGCCATGTCGCGGGCCTGACGTGACCGAGCGCATTGATGCGGCGGTCATCGGCGCCGGCGTCGTCGGACTCGCGGTGGCGCGGGCACTGGCGCTCGCCGGGCGCGAGGTTGTCGTCATCGAGGCGGCGGACACGATCGGCACGGAGGTGAGTTCGCGCAATAGCGAAGTCATCCACGCCGGCATCTACTACCCCTCGGAGAGCCGCAAGGCCGTGCACTGCGTGCGCGGCCGCGAGCGCCTCTACGCGTACTGCCGCCGGCACGGCGTCGAACATGGCCGGATCGGGAAACTGATTGTGGCCACCACGGATGCGCAACGGGAGACGCTGGCCGCGATCGCCAGCCAGGCTGTTGCCAACGGAGTCGACGACCTCCGTTTGTTGGAGCAGGCCGAAGTCCTCCGACTGGAACCGGCTCTCCACGCCGTGGCCGCACTGCATTCGCCGTCGACGGGCATCGTGGACAGCCACGGCCTGATGCTGGCCTTCCAGGGCGATGCCGAGGACCACGGCGCCCTCATCGCCTTCTGTTCACAGGTGACCGGAGGTGCCGTGCACGGGAGCGGGGCCGGGATCGAACTGTGCGTCGAGGATGCGGCCGGCAATGACACCACGTTCCGGGCAGACATTGTCGTCAACAGCGCTGGGCTCGCCGCCCAGGGCGTCGCCCGCGCGATCGGCGGGGTGCCTGACCATACCGTGCCACCCCTCTATTACGCGCGCGGGTGCTACTTCACGATGTCGCAGCGGTCCCCGTTTTCCCACCTCATCTACCCGGTCCCGGAGGAGGGCGGTCTCGGGGTACACGTCACGCTCGACCTCGCCGGCCAGTGCCGATTTGGCCCGGACGTCGAATGGATCGACGCCCTCGACTACACCGTGGATCCGTCCCGCGCAAACCGCTTCTACCCCGTGATCCGGACCTATTGGCCGGATCTTCAGGACGGCGTTCTCATTCCCGGCTATGCCGGGATCCGACCCAAGGTCGTGGGGCCAGGGGAACCGGCCGGTGACTTCTTGCTGGCGGGGCCGAGACGGCACGGCGTGTCCGGTCTGGTGCACCTCTTCGGCATCGAATCCCCCGGACTGACATCTGCGTTGAGCATCGCCGACGAGGTCTGTGAAGAACTGGGACTTACGCCGAGGGAACCGTAATCCATCTGCTAGTTCCAGCAGATACCGAACCTCACGGAATCCTCCCCACTGACCAAGGGAGAGGCCAAACGGTGAGTCCCAGCCAGACTGAACGAGCGACGTCGACCGGGTTAGCGTCCACCGGACACGTCGAGCGACGCCCCCGTCGAATAAGAGGCATTGTCGGAAAGCAGATAGAGAACCGCCGCCGCCACCTCCTCCGGGGTTCCGGCGCGCTTCAGCGGCAAGTTTGGCGCGACTTCCTCAAGCCGCCCCTCCGGATGAATGTCAGTGTCAATGATACCTGGACGCACGCCGTTCACCCGAATCCCGAGATCCGCGCATTCCATCGCCAACCCCGTGGTCAGCGTGTCCACCGCCCCCTTTGACGCCCCGTAGTGCACCCACAGGAACGGGTTTGCGAGCCGCGCGGCGACCGACGAAATGTTGACGATGGCACCGCCGGCCCCTCCGCGGCGGGTGGACATCCGGCGAATGGCCTCTCGGGCGCACAGGAAGTAACCGGAGATGTTCACCGCGAAACAGCGTTCGAGGATGTCACCGGTGACTTCCTCGATCAGGCACTGGCCACCGACCACGCCGGCATTGTTGACCAGCCCCGTGACGGTCCCGAGCTCCCGGTCGCACGTCTCGAACAGGCGCTCAATCTCCGTTTCGGACCCCGTGTCGGCCCGCACGGCAACCGCCCGTTGGCCCGCCTTTTCGATATCGTCAACCACCGCTCGGGCCAGGGCCTCGCTGCTGTGGTAATTCACGCAAACGTCGTAGCCGGCCGCACCGGCCGCCCGGGCCACAGCGGCTCCGATCCCGCGGCTCGCCCCGGTCACCATGAGAATGTTCGGCATGGCTATCGATCCTCCCGCCGTATCGCCGCCCGGACAATACAGGCATCGTCCGCCAAGATGTTGACAGCCGAGCAGTCATGGCTGTTCCAGCACGGGCAGGACTTCAACGGCGTGCGTGTGGTCAATCCCTTCGCTGTGCCGCAGTTGATCCCCCGGAAAGTGCTGGAAAAGCCATGACTTGCCGGAGTTCGCCCTCGGCAGGCCCATACGATCGCCTTGGGGACGCGGTCGCTCACCGTCACGGGTATCCGGGTCGCCCAATCGGCAATGCGCGGCAGTGTTCGGAGTCCTCTGCGGCGCCGGCGTCGGGACCGAAGCGGTCGGCCGACTGGTTCCGTTTACCTTCGCTGGGATCCTTCGTCGAAGCGTGGGAATAACCCCGGCCGCACAAGATCATCCGCCCGCCTCCGAGGCCCGGGACGCGCTCCCGCTCCCACGCCACGGACGATCACCTTGACGTGTCGAACAAGATTCTCTGAAACCTACAGGACTGGCCGTGTCGCCTCTCGTGCCTGACAAAGATGTGCCCTCCACTGGGCCAACTCGCCCACCAAAACGAGTGTTCGACGCTGCAGGTGATCCATTGCGTCGTGTCGTGTCGTCGGGATGTGGTGCTCGACGTTCCGCCCGCGGTTCGGTACGCGGCATGGGGCCGCATGCGCACACGCCGGCCTGATCTGTTCCAGAACCGGGAACCGGAGGAAATATTGCGTTATCTCAGGAAGCGGGACGCAGGCTTCCGCAGGAGAGAGAACCAGACAATGTACCGATATGCATCGCTCTTCGCCGCATCAATGCTCGCCATGTTCGCGACGCCCGCCGTTTTCGCCGCGGCCGACGAGGGAATCGCAGTCGCCACGTTCGCGGGCGGGTGCTTCTGGTGCGTGGAGTCCGACTTCGACAAGGTGCCGGGGGTGGTGGACACGATATCCGGGTACACCGGGGGGACCGTCGAGAGTCCGACCTACAAGCAAGTCACCAAGGGGGGCACCGGCCATCGGGAGGCGGTGCAGATTCGCTACGACCCGAAGCAGGTCTCCTACGAACGGCTGCTGCACATCTTCTGGCGCAGCGTCGACCCCACCGACAGCGGCGGGCAGTTCTGCGACCGCGGTGAGAGTTACCAGACCGCGATCTTCGTCGGGAACGAGGAGGAGCAGCGCCTCGCCGAGGCCTCGAGGGAGATGCTGCAGCAGTCGATGGTGCTGGACGCGCCGGTGGTCACACCGATCGAGCCGGCCGGAGCGTTCTACCCGGCCGAGGACTATCATCAGGACTACTACACGAAGAACCCGGTCCGCTATCGGGTCTACCGGTTTTCCTGCGGCCGCGACAAGCGTGTGCGGCAGGTCTGGGGCAGGCGGGCCCACGAGGGCATCGAGCGGCACTGACGACAGGTTTCACACGCAGGAGGCGTTGCCGCCGCGTCTCTGCAGAACAAGCAACGAATTCCCGCGCAGGCGGGAATCCGTGCAGTCTCAACAAAGAAGAGTCCGCCCATAGGAAGGCCATGTTCGGCACGGCCGGACAGGCCAAGCGTCGATATCCAGCTTGTCCGCGAGGCGCCCGCGCACCGCAGACGCCCCAGCCATTGGCAGGCTCGCGAGATGGGCCCGCGTGTCGCGGCCGGCTACTTGGTTGCGCGCGCTCCGCGCGCTGGCGTTGGTCATTCACGAAACGGCCGGGGGCCGCTTCCTGGCTCCAGAGGTTTCGAAGACCCTTTGATTTACAATTCCACGTCGAATCGAGACCCCCGGGACACCCTCGATGCCCGATGGCAGGCACACCCTGATCCCGACGCCGGTCCTCCGATTACTCACCTTGACGGTGGACCAATTCATCGGGGACAGTTCACTTCCGCTCACGCGTGCTCGCGCCAGGTTGGCCGGCGTCGGTGGGCACTTCATCCCCCACCCTGCGCGCAGCACGCGAAGCGGGTTTGACAACTGACCGCAACGACCCAACATTGGGGGTATGGATACTTCCGTCGACGCGCCGATCCGGCTCACCGAGCGGGCCAGACAACGGCTTGCCTTCATTCTGAACCAGCCCGAACTGACTGCGAAATTCGTCCGGATCGCGATTCAGGGCGGCGGCTGCTCCGGATTCTCATACGACTTCTCGGTCGACAACGCGCTGAACGACCCCGACGATGTCGTCATCTCTCCGCGGCCAGACGGGACGGGCGCCGGCCTGGTGATCGATTCGATGTCCATGATCTACGTCGCGGGCAGCGAGATTGACTGGGTCGAGAGTCCCGGCGGGGCCATGTTCAACATCGAGAATCCCAACGCGACAGCGAGTTGCGGCTGCGGCACGTCCTTTGCGATCGACTGATCGCTCCGCATGAACGTCGCCAGCTGGAACGTGAACTCGATCCGGGTTCGGATCGAACACGTCACCGACTGGCTGCGCGATGCGCAACCAGACGTCCTCGCCCTGCAGGAACTCAAGGCGACCACGGAACAGGTTCCGATCGACGTGCTCGAAGCCTGTGGCTACAGCGCCGTGGTGGCGGGCCAGAAGGGCTTCAACGGGGTGGCGCTGCTGTCGCGGTACCCCCTGCATGACGTGGTCACCGAACTTCCCGGGAACGAGCGCGACGAAGCCGCCCGGTACATCGAAGCCTGGGTAGATGCACCCGAAGGCCGGGGCGTCCGGGTCGGCTGCCTCTACCTTCCAAACGGCAACCCGGTCGAAAGCCCCAAGTTCCCCTACAAGCTCGACTGGATGCGCCACCTGCATGCCCGGGCCGCGCAGCTGCTGCAACTTGAGGAAGCGGTGATCCTGGCCGGCGACTTCAACGTCTGCCCCACCGATCGCGATCTGGCCGACCCAGCATCCATGCGGGACGATGCGTTGTGTCGTCCTGAATCACGTGCGCGATTCCGGAGCTTGCTGCATCTCGGCTACACGGACGCGTACCGGGGCCTGCACCCGGATTCCGAGGAGGTGTACACGTACTGGGACTACGGTCGGGCGTTCGACGACAACCGCGGCCTGCGGATCGACCACCTCCTGCTCTCTCCCCGGGCTGCCGACCGGCTCGAAGCGTGCGACGTCGACCTCGGCCCTCGCGCGCGGAAGCGTCCTTCGGATCATACGCCGATCTGGTGCCAGCTGGCGTGAGAGGGCATTCGCCGTCCGGACAAGTTGCGGCATACGGCGGTCGGAGGCGGTGCTTCCGCTGTATCCTCCGGGCGGGTGCACGCTGACCGGTGCCCGCTCCTAGCCCCGGTAATTCCATGACCGACCAGCCTCCCTCTTCGCCTGGAACCATGTGGGGCGGCCGGTTCGATGGGGGGCCGGCCGAACTCATGCAGCGCATCAATGCCTCGCACCCGTTCGACCGCAAACTCTGGCGACAGGACATTCGGCAGTCGAGAGCCCACGCGGCGATGCTGAAGGACCGGGGACTGCTCGGCACCGCCGACCACCGGGCCATTGTCGACGGACTGACCCAGGTCGAGGCGGAGATCGAAGCGGGGAATTTCTCTTGGCGCGATGATCTCGAAGACATCCACATGCACGTGGAGCACCGCCTCTCGGAAATCGCCGGTCCGGCCGGACGCCGGCTGCACACCGCGCGCTCGCGGAACGACCAGGTTGCCACCTCCATGCGGTTGTGGGCACGAGACACGCTCGACCACCTTGACGCCGGCCTGCGCGCGCTCCAGTCGGCGCTGCTGGAGCACGCGGACCGGCATGCCGACACGATCATGCCGGGCTTCACGCATCTGCAGCCCGCCCAGCCGGTCACGCTCGGCCACCACCTCCTCGCCTACGTTGAGATGCTGGAGCGGGACCGGGGCCGCGTCCGGGATGCGCGCGAGCGGCTGAACGAGTGCCCGCTCGGGGCTGCGGCCCTGGCAGGCACGCCGTTTCCCATCGACCGGGAGGCGACCGCAAGGGCACTCGGCTTCCGCCAGCCCATGCGCAATTCAATCGACGCGGTCTCCGATCGGGATTTCGTGCTTGAAGTCCTGGCAGCCGAGACCATCGCTGCCGTGCACCTTTCGCGGCTGGCGGAAGAGCTGGTCCTTTGGTCCACGCCGGCGTTCGGCTTCGTCGTGCTGCCCGACGCGTTCTCGACCGGGTCGTCCATCATGCCGCAAAAGCGGAACCCCGACGCCGCGGAGCTGGTGCGCGGCAAGTCGGGACGGATTCTCGGAGCGTTCGTGGCCATTGCCACGGTACTCAAGGCGTTGCCACTCGCCTACGCAAAGGATCTGCAGGAGGACAAGGAGCCGTTGTTCGACGCAACGGAAGCACTGACGGTGTCGGTAGCGGCGCTGACCGGCATGGTCGAGGCCCTCGCGTTTGACACCGCGTCCATGCAGGCGATGGCCACGGTCGGACACCCCACCGCCACCGATCTTGCAGACTGGCTGGTCGCCAGCGCCGGAATGCCGTTCCGGGACGCACACGAGGCTGCCGGGCGGGCGGTCCGGCTGGCCGAGGAACGGCACTGCCGGCTGGACGAATTGTCGCTGGACGACCTGCAGTCCATCGTGCCCGACGTGAACGCCGATGTGTTCGACGTGCTCAGCATCGAGTCGTCGCTTGCCCGCCGTACCAGCGCCGGGGGGAGCGCCCCAACCCTGGTGCGCGCCGCGGTGGCAGCCGCGCGGGCCCGCCTGCCATGATCCGACTTCCCGCCGCGATCGGCATCGTGATGCTGCTGCTGGCCGGGTGCGGCCGTGCGGGCGATCTGGTCCGACCGCAGGGCGGCGAGGGCGAACCGGCCCCGCCGGGGCTCGAAACCGACCCGCTGTACCAGTTCTGACTCCCGTGCATCATTTTCGCTACGACAACGCTGGCGTCCTGTGCGCGGAAGGAGTGCCGCTGCCCGTCATCGCCCGTGCGGTCGGGACCCCTGTCTACGTCTACGCCGCGGCGACCCTGCGACGCCACTACCGGGTCTTCCAGGACGCGCTTCAGGGCCTTGACTCACTGATTGCGTACTCCCTCAAGGCAAATCCCAACCTATCGGTACTCCGATTGCTGGCCGACCTCGGCGCCGGCGCCGACGTGGTCTCGGGAGGCGAACTGGACCGCGCCCGACGGGTCGGGATCCCGCCGGATCGCATCGTGTTTTCCGGTGTCGGCAAGACCGAGAGCGAGATCGGCGAGGCCGTGGCCGCCGACATCCTGCAGTTCAATGTCGAATCCGTCGCCGAACTGACCGTCATCAACCGCGTCGCATGCCAGGCCGGACGGAAGGCACCCATAGCGTTCCGGGTCAATCCGGATGTCACGGCCGGCGGCCACGCAAAAATCGCGACCGGCCACCGCTCCACCAAGTTCGGCGTGCCGATCGCCCGGGCCCGGGAGCTGTATGCCAAGGCCCGCGCCATGCCGGGAATCGCTGTGACCGGGATCGACGTCCACATTGGGTCGCAGATCCTCGAGGTGGTGCCGTTCCGTTCGGCTTTCCGGGCCGTTGCCGAGTTGGCTGCGGGTCTGCGTGCCGACGGGCATGACATCCGCATCATCGACGTGGGCGGCGGCATCGGCATTCCCTACGGGGAGCAGCCCGGCCTCGCGCTCGAGACTTACGCGGACGTCGTGCGGACCACGCTGGGCACCGGCACCCGACTCGTCTTCGAACCGGGTCGGCTGATTGTCGGCAACGCCGGCGTGCTGCTTGCCTCGGTGCTCTATATGAAGGAGGACTCCGAACGCCGGTTCGTCGTCCTCGATGCCGCCATGAACGATCTCCTGCGCCCAACCCTGTATGGTGCCCGGCACCACCCGATCGTCGTGCACCAATCCGAGACCTGGTTGGGCCGGTCTGCGAATCGGGCGATATCTTCGTCGAGGACGCACTTCTGCCGCCGCTCGCAGCCGGTGACCTCGTAGCGTTCGGTACGGCCGGAGCGTACGGTGCCGTGATGGCTTCCGAGTACAATTCCCGTCCGCTCGTCCCTGAGGTCATGGTTTCCGGTGACCGCTTCGGGGTCATCCGGCGGCGTCCCACCCGCGAGGAATCGCTCGCGCTCGAGGAGCCATTCATCGTCGGTGCCGAAGCGGTCGACTGCAGCCCATGAACCACCCCTCCACCCTACCCCGCGGCATTGCCCATCGCGTCGCATTGTCGCGTGCCCTCCTCTGGATCGAACGGGCCGTGCCCGCGTTCTTGCCGGCGGTCCTGACCGTTGCGGCATTCCTCGTGCTGACCCTGTTCGGGTTCTGGCCAGCGCTGCCTGGCTGGCTTCACCTGCTGTTGCTGGCTGCGTTCGCGGCCGCCTTCATCTTCACCGTGGGGCGCGCAGCCGTCCGCCTGCACTATCCGACGACAGTGGAGGGCATTCGCAGGCTGGAGCGCACCAACAACGCGGTGCACCGCCCTGTAACCACGCTTGTAGACCCGCCGGCCGCCATGATCGACTCCGCCCGCCATGCCTGGTCCCTCCACCTCGAGCGGACCCTGCAGCGCGCCCGCCGGCTTCGGCTCCGCAGTCCGCGGAGACTGTTTGCGCGCGGCGACCCGCTGGCGTTGCGAGTCGGCCTGGGAATCCTCCTGGTCGCCGGTTTCGCCGCTTTTGGCAGCGAGACGGCGGCGCGCGTCGCCGATGCGTTCCAGCCGAACTTTTCGAGCCCGAGTGCAGTGCCCGGCACCCTGACCGCCTGGGTAGCCCCGCCCAGCTATACCGCCCTGCCGTCAATATCGCTCGAGGTTGCTGCCGATGCGAACCCCGGCGCGAAGATCGAGGTGCCGGACGGGAGCGCGCTGCTCGTGCGCGTGCACGGCGGATCCGGAGAATCGGAGGCGGAGATGGCCGCCGGGGCCCGGCACTCCTTCGTCCAGCTCGATGCCGCCAACGCCGCGCTGGAGGTTCCGGTCGGGACCGGTGGGCCCGTGCTGATCCGACAGGGACCCGAAATCCTCGCCCACTGGGTGTTCGAGGTACGCGGAGATGCGGCGCCCGAGGCCCGGTTTGCCAGCCCGCCATCCGGCACCGCGCGCGGGACGCTCCAACTCGACGTCGCTGCCAGCGACGACTATGGAGTCCAGTCACTGCGGACGATGATTCGCCGGCTCGGGGAGGCCTCGACGGCAACGCAGACTCCCATCCAGCTCGAACTCCCCGTGTCTTCGCGCCGCTCGCGGGACATCGAGCAC
>JAGWAT010000040.1:13477-23916 GCA_021296265.1 Alphaproteobacteria bacterium
CAGATCGGCACCGATGCCGTTGACACGGTGCTTCCCGAGCGCCGTTTCAATCATCCGATCGCTGCCGCGATCATCACGGAACGCAAGAAATTCGCACTGGAACAGGCCCCGTCCCAGCTGGTCGCCCACAACCTGGAGGCGCTGGCCTCTGCAGGCGCCGCCTACGACGACGCGCCGCGCGTCCGCGACGCCCTGGTCGAGTCGGCATCCGCGATCGGGGGCGAGCCTGCGCCCGACGCACGCCGCCGGGTGATCGACCTGCTCTGGGAAGCCGCCGTCTGGGTCGAAGAGGGTACCTTTGCCCAAGCCGATGCCGGTTTCCGTGACGCCCAGGACCAACTTGCCGAAGCCCTCCGCCAGGACAGCCGGCCGGAGGGCCTGGAGCAGATGCTCTCCGAGCTCTCCGACACGCTGATGGACTATCTCGAGGAGATGGACGAGACCGAGCCGCCGCCCGGTCAGGAAGCGGCGCCCGAGGCGGCAGTTCCGGGTGGGGTCGATGCGGACCCGAACGCCACCCGTCGGGAGCTCCAGGACAAGGTGGACGAAATCGTCGACCTAGCGACCACCGGCGCCCCGGAAGAAGCCGAGGACGCGCTTGAAGATCTGCGCGAGATTACCGAGAACATGGAGCGCGCCGGCGAACGCATGCTCCGCGAGTCCGATCAGCGGCTGGATCAGCGACAGGCCATGATGCAGCAGATGCAGGAAATGATGCAGCAGCAGGAACAGATGATGGAGGAGAGCTTCTACCAGTCCGCCCGCGCTGGGGTCGCCGACCAGGAGTCACCCGGATCCGGCAGCTTTGATCCTCCCGACGAGCGCCAGAACCGGCTCCGCCGGGAACTCGGCGAGATGATGCGGCAGCTCGGGGAAGACGGCGAGGCGATTCCGTCCGAACTGGGTGAAGCCGAACAGGCCATGCGCCAGGCCGCGCAGGAACTGCAGCGCAATCGAGCCGGACAGGCATCCGAAGCCCAGGGACGGGCGATCGATCTTCTCCGCGCGGGATACGAACGTGTTCGACCCAGGCCGGGCGGACAGGGTCCCAGTCAGGTCGCCGGCGAACAACCGGCCGAACACGGCCGACAGTCCCGCGACCCGCTCGGGCGCGTGCCCCCGGGAGACGGCGCTTCCCTCATGGGCGATATCGGCATACCGACCAAACCCGAGCGGCGAAGGGCGCGCGAGATCGTCGAGGAGCTCCGGCTGCGGGCCGGCGACGCCACGAGGCCGGAGCTAGACCGGGACTACGCGACGCGCCTCCTGGACTGGTACTGAACCGCACAGCGCCGCAACCCGGACGGGACGGTTAGGCGCCTGCATCCCCGCCAAACGCCCGCGGGTTCGAACCGAACGGGAACAGCCGCGTGACGTGCCCCATTTTGCGGCCCGGCCGGCT
Organism: Alphaproteobacteria bacterium; assembly: GCA_021296265.1. Taxonomy (GTDB): domain Bacteria; phylum Pseudomonadota; class Alphaproteobacteria; order TMED109; family TMED109; genus VXPW01. Next base: position 14,880 of record JAGWAT010000040.1, read on the forward strand.
GACTTTCTTGCCGTAGAGGTGCAGGCGGTCCCTGCCGTCCCCCAGATAGCGATTCCAGGTGTCCACGTCGGCGCCGATCAGATTTCGCATCACGGCATCGTGCAGCCGGTTCACGCTGCCCAACGGCAGTCCGCAACAGACCCGAACCTGCTGCTCGAATTGGCTGGTCTCCGCCGCATCGATGGTCCAGTGCCCGGAGTTGTGGGGCCGCGGCGCGATCTCGTTGACCACGACGCTGCCATCGGCCAGCACGAACATCTCCACGGCTAGCACCCCGGCGCACTGCAGCTCCCGGACAACCTTGCGGGCCGCCGACACGGCCGCGTCCGCAGTGGCCGGAGAAATCAGCGCAGGAACAATCGACGCGCGCAGGATGCCATCGGCATGCTGGTTCTCGGTCGGCTCGTACGCCGCCTCCTCTCCATCTTCCGAGCGCGCGATAATCACTGAAATCTCCCGCTCGAAGTCGATCCAGCGTTCGAGAACCGACGGCACGGTCCCGAGCCGCTGCCATGCGTTCGGGAGGTCGCGCTCGGTTTCGACGCGCACCTGACCCTTGCCGTCGTAGCCTTCCCGCCGAGTCTTGAGCACCGCCGGAAACCCTACTTCGACGGCGCGCGAGAGCTCCTCGGGAGTCTCGATCCCCTGGTACGGGGCCACCGCCAACGCTGCCCGCGACAGAAAGTCCTTTTCGGCCAGGCGGTCCTGGGCAATGGCGAGCACGTTGGGATCTGGTCGAACCGCGACCCGTTCGGCGACTACCCTCGCCGCAGCCAGCGGGACGTTCTCAAACTCGTAAGTAATCACCTGCACGGCATCGGCGAAGCGCTCCAACGCCACACGGTCCGAGAACGAAGCCACCGTGACCTCAACTGCGACCTCTCCTGCCGGTGTGTGTGGATGATCCGTGAAGACGTGCGTCCGGTAGCCCATGCGGGCTGCCGCCATGGCCATCATCCGGCCGAGCTGTCCGCCGCCCAAGAGCCCAACGGTCGCCCCGGGCGGCCAGTGTTGGTCTCGAACTGTGGATGGCCGGAACGGCCGAATCACGCCCCGTCGTCCGGTTCGTGTGCGACACCCTGGGTCTGCGTGTTCCGCCACTCCCGCAACCTGGTTTCCAGTTCCGAATCGGTCGTGCTGAGGACGGCGACGGCGAGCAGCGCCGCGTTGACTGCCCCGGCCTTGCCGACGGCCAAGGTGCCGACCGGGATGCCGGCGGGCATCTGGACAATCGACAGCAAGCTGTCGATGCCATTGCCGAATGCCGTCGGAATGGGGACCGCAAACACCGGCACTGTCGTCATCGCCGCAGTCATGCCGGGCAGATGGGCCGCCCCGCCGGCGCCCGCAATCACCACGGCGAGGCCGCGTTCACGCGCGGTTCGGGCGTAGTCGTAGAGACGTTCAGGAGTGCGGTGCGCCGAGATGATCCTTCGTTCGTGCGGAACGCCGAACTTCTCCAGCAGTTCCGCAGCATGGCGCAAGACGGGCCAGTCAGACTGGCTCCCCATGATTACGCCAACTCTTGGAGTCCGCCCACCTACCATGTTCCTTCCCCTCTAGCCGCCGTCATCCCGGAGCGACCTCCCAACAACTCCAGCCGAGCCGTGGCCTGCCGGCGAACTCAAGCGATAATGTCGGGAGGTGTACGTTCAAGCGCCGCGATCTGGTCCACAACCTTGCGTTTTTCTTCCCGTAGCCGCCGTATCTTGGCAAAATCGGTGACCGCCCCTCTCGACTGTTCGGCAATCAGGCGATCCAGCTGATCGCATCGCTCGCGCAGGGCAACCACCTTCTCTGCATGATCCGTCCCGCCGCTCATACGCCTCGTCCCCCTTTGCAGGGCCGAACAAATTGTATAGCAGAGCCCCCGTTTCTGGATGGCGATTCCGAGATCGATCCATGCTATGCAGAGCGGCATGCCAAAGCCAATAGCGATGTCGTACCCGATGCCCGAAGCCCGCGGCGGGAGGCCGGGACCATGAGTTACATCGAAGCGTTGGCAGGTCCGTTCCTTCGGCGACTGGCACCCGAAACAGCGCACCACTTGGCACTTCGGGTGCTGGAGGCCGGGGGCGTCGGACCTCCGGGAAGCGACCCAGACCCCATCCTGGCCACCGAGGTCGCCGGCGTTTCTTTTCGCTCGCCGCTCGGCCTCGCGGCAGGATTTGACAAAGACGCCCGGGCGGTCCCGGCGCTCAGGCAGATCGGGTTCGGACACATCGAGATCGGCACAGTTACACCAAGACCTCAACCCGGCAATCCGCGGCCCCGAATGTTTCGACTGCGGGCACAAGAGGCGCTGATCAACCGTCTCGGTTTTCCAAGCGAGGGTCTGGATGCCGTTGCAGCGCGGCTTGCGAATCGCCCCCGGGATCTGGTTGTCGGGGCCAATGTCGGTTGCAATCGGGCGACTGCCGACCCGATCGTGGATATCAGCGAGGGGATCATCCGCTTGGGCAGCCTGGTGGACTACGTCTGCGTCAACGTGTCCTCACCCAATACTCCCGGCCTTCGCGACCTGCAGACCGGCTCGGCCCTCGATCGCTTGCTCGAACGGATCCGCCAGGCGCGGAGAGAGGTGGAAGACGCGACCAGCCGACCGCTCCCGCTATTCCTGAAAATCGCCCCAGACCTGACCGCGTCCCAGACCGAGGATCTGGCAGAACGGCTGATCCGCCAGCCGGTCGATGGGCTGGCGGTGTCCAACACCACCGTCGCCCGGCCGGCCACTCTGACGGGCCGGTACCGGGGAGAAGTCGGCGGCCTCAGCGGGCGCCCGTTGTTCGAGCCTTCCACGCGTCTTCTGGCGGCGCTGTACCGAATCCTGCCCCGGTCCATCACGTTGATCGGCATCGGCGGGGTTTCGGGCGCGACCGACGCCTGGCGGAAAATCGAGGCCGGGGCCGGCCTGGTGCAGCTGTACACGGGCTTTGTCTACCAAGGAACCGGACTGATCCACCAAATTCACACAGGCCTCGCCAAGCTCGTCCGGGACTCGGGTTACCCGTCACTGGCCGCAGTGGTCGGAACCGGCTCCGATGCCATCGGCGAGGCCCGTCCACATGCGTGACGCACCGCCGCCCATTTACGACTCGCTGGACGCCCCGAACCTCGCGGCGGAGGCGTACGTTCTGGATGTGTGGGGGGTTCTATGGGACGGTATTCAAGCCTATCCCGAAGCCGCGGCCTGCCTCCTCGAGCTTCGACGGCAGAACAAGCGGGTGCTCCTGCTTTCGAATGCCCCACGCCGCAGTCACCACGTGATTTTCGGCCTCGCCAACATCGGCATCGCCTCCCACCTTTTTGATGGCATCCTGACCTCGGGCGATCTTTGCCGGGAGGCCTGCGCCGCCGGTGTCGACGGGGTTGGCTCCGCCTACCACTACCTGGGGCTCGAGAAAGACCGCGGGCTGCTCGACGGCCTGCCGTACCGGGAAGCGCCCGGCCTCCATGCCGCGGATTTTATCCTGAACCTGGGCACCCGTCGGCTCGGCGAGGGTGCCGAGAGATATCGCGACGAACTGGTACAGGCATGCGAGCACGGTCTTCTCATGCTCTGCGCGAATCCGGACCGGATCATCGTGCGCTCTGACGGAACCGCGGTCGACTGTGCGGGCGCGCTGGCGGACCTGTACGCAAAACTCGGGGGCGCCGTTCAATCGTTCGGAAAGCCATTGCGTCCGACGTACGACGCGTGTCTGGCGCAAATGCGGACCTGGCTTCCCGAACTCGTGCCAAGCGAGGTGCTGGCGATCGGCGACTCGCTCGCGACAGATATTAAGGGGGCGCAGGCCGCGGGTTTCCGTACCGCGCTGGTCGCAGGAGGGATCCACGGGCGGGACCTCGGACTGCTGGATCATGGTGAACGTCCGCAGCCACATCAGGTTGCGGCCCTCACGACCCGGGTCGGGGTACGTCCAGACACCGTCCTTTCTGCTTTTCGGTGGAACGCCTGAGGATGGATGCGGTACCACGTCCGCCGCACACAGGTCTAATCCTGTCCCGCCGATCGTATGGTCGAAGTCACGCGCGTCCGGCAGCTTGCACCGCCGATTTATCAGGTCCGTTCTATGCATTGACCTCGAATGGTTACCGCCAGTGCGCGCATCCACGCGTCAAAAATTGAATTACCGATAGCTATCGCGTATACGTCAAATATGGCTGCCGATACCTCCGACCTTCAATCCCGCGTCCGCTACGAGCCTGACGATCGGCCTCCCCCACTGCTGGCAGCCGGGCTCGGGCTCCAACTCACCATTTTGACGATTTCCGGCATCGTCATCACTCCACTCATCGTGATTCAGGCTGCCGGCGGCACCGAGGCGTACATGATGTGGGCCGTCTTCGGGTCCGTCGTGGTCAGTGGAATGAGCACAATCCTCCAGGCGGTAAAGGTCGGTCGGATCGGCGCGGGCTACGTGCTCCTGATGGGCACCTCCGGGGCCTTTATCGCCATCTGCATCACCGCCATTGCGGAGGGCGGGCCCGCAATGTTGGCGACCCTCGTCATCATTTCCTCACTCTTCCAGTTCGCGCTGGCAAGGCGGTTGTCGTTATTTCGCCGGGTACTGACACCGACCGTGGCGGGCACCGTCATCATGCTGATTCCCGTGACCGTCATGCCAATCATTTTCGACCTCCTGGGGAAAGTGCCAGACGGTGCTCCGGCCGAGGCGGCCCCGCTGAGTGCGGTGGTCACGCTGCTCGTCATCGTTGGCATCGCCGTCAAGGCGACGGGCGTGCTCCGCCTGTGGGCGCCGGTTGTCGGTGTCGTTGCCGGCGCGATGGTTGGCGGGTACTTCGGCATCTACGATACGGCCCGGATCGCCGATGCGCCGTGGATCGGATTTCCCGATACGAGTGCGTGGCCGGGCTTCGACCTCAGCTTTGGCCCGGTGTTCTGGGCATTGCTGCCGGGTTTCATCTTCGTGACCCTGATCGGCGCCATTGAAACCGTCGGCGATGCCGTGGCCATTCAGCGGGTCTCGTGGCGACGTCCCAGGGCCGTGAACTTCCGTTCGGTTCAGGGCGCAGTCACCGCCGACGGCGTGGGCAATCTCTTGTCGGGCTGCGTCGGCACGGTTCCGAACACCACGTATTCCTCAAGCGTCTCCGTCACCGAGCTGACAGGAGTCGGTGCGCGCACGGTTGGAATCGCGGCCGGGCTGATTTTCATTGCCCTCGCCTGTCTCCCGAAGGTGCTCTCCGTGATCCTGGCGATACCGGCTCCGGTCGCCGGGGCATATGTCAGTGTCCTCCTCGCGATCCTGTTCGTGGTGGGCATGAAGGTCCTGGTCCAGGACGGGGTCGACTATCGCAACGGCATGATTGCCGGCGTGTCGTTTTGGGTCGGGGTTGGCTTCCAGAACGGCGTGATTTTTCCCGAATTCTTTGGGGACATCGGTGGCGGGCTGCTGCAGAATGGCATGACGGCTGGAGGTCTGACGGCACTCCTCCTGACCCTGTTCGTCGAACTTACAGAGCCCCGGCGCAGGCGCATCGAAGTACCGTTCCGGATCTCCGTTCTTCCCGAGATCAGAGAATTCCTCCGGACGTTTGCAGTGCGGAGCGGCTGGGGGAAGGCGATGACGCACCGTCTCGACAGTGCCAGCGAGGAGACCTTGCTAACCCTTCTTGAGCAGTACCGGTCCAAAGACGGCGACGGGGATGCCGAACGACGACTGCTGCTGATCGCCCACAAGGAGGGTGATGAAGCAGTCCTTGAGTTCGTCGCCTCAACCGGGGAAGCAAATTTGCAGGATCAGATCGCACTGCTCGGTGAACGCGCCACCGAGGCGCCCGCTGAGCACGAAGTATCGCTCAGGCTGTTGCGAAACGTTGCCTCCTCGGTTCACCATCAGCAATATCACGACACCGACATCGTGACCGTGCGCGTCAAGTCCCCGGCCGGTTCCGAATCGTAGGCGGCAACCCGAACGACCGATCCATGGCGGGGGCCACCTGACCTCCGTTCGTTCTGGCCAGCCAGTTACTCCGTGCGGCCCTCAGCCAACGTGACCAGTGTTGGTAGAACAAACAGGATGAACAGCGCCGACATGATCAGCCCGCCCAGCATGCTGACCACAAATGGCACCAGGAAAACCAGTTCGTCGCTGCGTTCGTACAGGAGCGGTGACAACCCAAGTATGGTCGTCAGGCTCGTCAAGAACACTGCCCGAAAACGATGCCGGGCCGCCGCTGCCGCGGCGGCGATGGCAGGCAGCATCCGGTTTCCCCGGCGAAGCAGGTTGTAGCGATCCATCAGCACCAGAGCGTCGTTCACGACTACCCCGGAAACACCAATCATTCCGAAAATGGATATCGCCGTCAGGTCCCAGCCCAGCGCCCAATGACCAAAGATCGCTCCGGCAAACGAGAGAAAAATCCCCACGACGGCCACCAGCGGCTTCCAATAGCTGCGGAGGAATGCCGCCATGAACGCATACATTGCGATCAGGACGATGGGAACGAGGACCCCCAGCCGCCTTCCGCCTCAACCTTTCAATCAGGGTACGTCGCCAGCAAGTCCAGCATGAGTTCGGCGTTGATCTTGCGACGCGCCTGGATCGGTGTGATGACCGAAGGATCCGCATGCGCACTCACGTCCGTCGCCTGCTGGCCATCGATCCGCTTCAATATCCCGAGCTCGCGCGTTTCCGTGAGCCTCGTCACCATTGCCAACGGCATCTCGTCATTGCGGATCCTGTCTCGCACGCCGACTCTCGCGCCGGGGCCAACCTGAAAGATGCGCTCACGAACCAGTTCCCCCAGGCTCGCCCGCCGCTCCGATGGATACCGCACCATGACCTTGAGTTCGTCATGGCCGCGCTGGAGACGCTGGACCTCGATGCCGTGATAATTTGCGCGCAGCTGCGCCCCGACCAGAGCAGCAGTCATACCCGCCGCCTCCGCAGCCGGTGTGAGTTCGATTTCAACATGCCGCTTTCCGAGAGACAGGCTGTCGGACACGCCGTAAGTGCCGGGAACCGTCGTCAGGTATTGCCGCAACTCCGCCACGACCTCCTTTAGCGTTTTCACGTCATCATGCTTGAATGCGTAGGCGACACTGGGCTTTGCGCGTACTCTCGAAGTCTCGTATTCGACCGACTCCAGATAGGACGTGTCGCCAACATTCCGCCGCCACAACTGGGCAATTTCCCACGGGGACGCGGTGCGAATCAGGTGATCATTCAAATGCAGCCGTACGGATGCCACGTGACTGCGGGGGCGGTCCTCCTCGCCATGTTTCGAGGACGCAAGGTTGCCGACCATCATGCTGACCGCATTGATGGAATCGCTTCCCAACTGCTGGTTGATGCTCTCGGCCGCGCTCACGAATCGCTCGGCGAACGACAATGTCGTCTCGAAGGGGGCGCCCGTCGGCAGCGTGAGGTCCGCCTGCACGCTGTTCGTGGCATTGACCCGGCTGTCAAACACCACCACCCGGACGATTTCTGAACGGACCAGGGCGACCCCCGCAACAACCACAACCAATGCGCAGGCGAGGGTCAGACCGATATGCCGGACAGACCAAGAGACGGCAGGAACTACTAAACTCTCACGAAGGCCTTCCAGCCAGTGACGCACCCAGTCCTGTACATCCTTGAGCGGGGACAAACTCCAAGGTCGTTCGTACGAAAGGTGCGCCGGGAGTATCAGGAATGCTTCCGCAAGCGATACCACCAATACAAAGAAGGCAACATACGGGAATACTGCCAGCATCTGGAAATTGCCGGTCGTGATGAACGCGAATGGCACCAGCGCCAGCAGTGTCGTAATGACGCCAATCGTGATCGGACCGAAGACGGCTTTCGCACCGCCAATGGCCGCATCCAATGCACTCTTGCCGATCTCCCGCTCGGCGGCGGTGCTCTCTCCCACCACTACAGCGTCGTCCACCACAATTCCGACGAGCAGGAAAAATGCGAAGACGGTGCCCATGTTGAGCGTGAGGTCCGCGGCACCTAAGAAAATCAGCGATCCGACAAATGACAGGGGGATGCCGACGGCAATCCACAACGCCACGCGCAGGTCAAACACGATCACCAGGCAAATAAAGACGAGGAGGGCGCCAATCACCCCATTCTTGATGATGTCCGTCAACCGGTTGAATGCGGGTTTCGCACTATCGCTCCATACGTCTATGGCGACGTCCCTAGGCGCTTCATAGGTGTCCAGCCATCCCCTGATCTCCTCGGACAGCTCGACAATCGACTGTTCCTCTGCGGCATCCACACGAACGAGCACGGCTGGTTGGCGTTAAATCGAGTAATTGTCTCCTCATCGACGATACCGTCACGGACTTCAGCAACATCACCGAGCCGGAGAATCGTGCCGTCCAGCCGTGTCAGCAGAGGAATATCCCTGAAATCCTCGCCCACCTCGCGTTTGGCAATGGTGTGTAAAATCACACCACCAGCGTCCGTGCGCAGTTCGCCAAATGTCACATTGAGCGATTCCCGCTGCACCGCGTTCGCAATTCGTCGAATCGTGAGGTTGTTCCGGCGCAGCGCCTCCTCGTTGACTTCTATCGAAATCTCCCTGTCTCGGGTCCCTCGAAGCTCCACCTGGGATACTGTCGGCAGCTGCAGCAGTTCACTGCGGACGCTTCGGCAGTCACCGTCGGGACGGGTCAGATCGAAAGACGCTCCTCTGTCATCACGGCTACGCTACGACGTTCAGAGCTCCAGCAGGAACCTCGCCATACGTTCGCAAACTTGTTGCCCGTTACGCGCACGTCCGCAGTGCTGGTGCGCAGATTCAGTGCTATTTCGAACAGAGCAATTCTCGCAATGGCTGTGCCTTGGATCTTGTCCTCGCCCAAAATGTTTGGGACTTATATCGAAGGGTTGACGACTCACGCCGCCAGCTTCCGATCCGTTTCACGGATCACTGGAGTCGGTGAATCCGAACGCTCCTCCCCGTGCAGCAGCGCCAGTCCCCGACGCCGGATGTTCTTATGAAGGGCCCCCTGTCAAGTGGCGGTCGCTTCGCGGTCTACAGCATGTTCAGGTCTCCTCCGGAGGAGCGGTTC
>JAGWAT010000041.1 GCA_021296265.1 Alphaproteobacteria bacterium
GCCAAGCTCAAGGCGTTGCTGCGCAAGGCGGCCGCCCGCACCGTCGGCACCCTGTGGGCCGCCATCGGCGCGCTTCTCGAGAGCTTCGAGCCCGACGAGTGTGCCAACTACTTCCGTCACGCCGGCTATGGCTCAACCTGAACGGAATCTGCTCTAGATCAACCTGCGGGATCGGCCGCAGTGTCCCGGTCTCTCTGTCGGTCGACTCGTCCTCGACCGTGCGGTTGCAGGGCAGGCCACCTGCGAGGACTCCTGGCGGGGGAGCGAGACGGCGTCCCGAAGAGACATCCTGCGACAACAAATGCTTGCCAGGTTTCTCACCGCCACGATCGTCTTCAGCAGGTCGTCGCCCGCCAAGCGACTTCCTCTCGACGTGATGCGCTGCGTTGGCCGGTGCGGCGCACTTCCGTCCACGCCGTTGACCACATCGATATCGACACCCGTAACTGCAGGGCCGTAGTCGATTTGACTATCGAAGCTGGAGCTCCACACATCTCGCCGACGCGCGAGCCGGAAGTCAAATGTTGCAATAGCAGATGCTGCCGACGGCGGTCGCAAAGATCCGACGATGAGATGGCGCGCAAATGGCTCTCCCTATCAATTCCAAGCCCTGAGAACTATGCTGTTCGCTCGTGTCCTTCCAAAGTGAAGAGGTTGAGGGCGGCACAGATAGCCAGGTCGGAAAATTTCTCCCTCCTTCTCCAGATTTCGGCATTCGACGACTCCGGGATGAGTTGCCGGCTGCCGGACCACGTGAAGCACACCCTGTCCAGCGAGTGGTAAGCCCGGCAATGACGGTTACGCATCAGCCCTCCACCAGCGCGACACGCACCATGCTGCGCCATTTGTCACGCTGGGCGATCGGCGTCTGCTGAACCGGTGCGGGCGGCATCACCGTTTGGACGCATCGCCGGGAATGCAGCCTCCCTTCCTCCAGGACGGCAATCACCATGATCAATCGTGCTCAAATCGACCGTTACATTGACGTAGTTCTGCGCCGTCGCTGGCTGGTAGTTGCCATCGTCGGACTGGTGATGCTCGCAGTGTCTGCGGGGGCCGCCTTCATCCACGTCTCCAACGACTACCGCATCATGTTTCGCGAGGATGATCCCCAGTTGGCGACCCTGGACGCTCTGGAGACAACCTATTCGGAGTCACGCGCCGTCCTGATCGCCCTGGCCCCGCACGAGGGCTCCATCTTTACCCGGGAAGGCCTCGCAGCGCTGGAAGAACTGACCGAAACCGCTTGGCAGGTGCCGTACTCCAGCCGGGTCAATTCGCTTACCAATTTTTCACACAGCGAGGCATTCGAAGACGACTTGATCGTCGGGCCACTGGTCGAGGACGCTGCCTCGCTGAGCGATGCGGACCTGACTCGAGTGGAGGCCATCGCGCTCAACGAAATCGAACTTGCCGATCGCCTCGTATCGCTCGATGGACGAGTCGGGGGGCTGGCGATCGATTTCGTCTTGCCGGAAAACGAAGACGCCGCAGTCGTCGAAATCACCGACTACCTGAGGGGCGCTCTGGATGACGCGCGCGCGAGCCATCCGGACATCAACTACTACATGACCGGCGATGTGGTCATGAGCCGAACCTTCGCCGACGCCACGAACGATGGCCTCGAGGTCCTGGGTCCCATCGTGTTCCTGATCATCGTGGCAGCCGCCGCCCTTCTTCTCCGATCGGTCTATGGCACGGTCGCGGTCGCGGTGCTGCTCATGTTCATTGTCAACACCACCATGGGCTTTGCCGGCTGGCTGGGGACGGTGTTCAGTCCCGCGAACGCCGGCGTGCCGATCATCGTCATGACAGTAGCGATCGCGCATTCGGTCCACATCGTGACTGCGACCCTGTACCGGATGAGCCACGGGATGGAGAAGAATGCGGCGATAGCAGAAGCTTTTCGCGCCAACCTCTATCCAGTGTTCCTGACGTCGCTGACGACGATCGTCGGATTTCTCAGTCTGAACGCATCCGATTCTCCCCCCTTTCACGTGCTGGGCAACTTCGTCGCGTTCGGCGTCCTGATCGCCTTCGTCTATTCGGTGTCCCTGCTGCCGGCCGTACTCTCGATCCTGCCCCTGCGAGCACCTCCGGCCCGCTCTGATAAAACCCCGTTCTTTGATCGTCTGTCAGCCATCGTCACCCGCCGCCCCACCTCCCTGTTGTGCCTCATGGTCCTCCTGGTCGCTTGCCTGGTCTCGGGCCTGCCCCGGAACGTGCTCACGGACAACTGGCCCGAATACTTTGACGAGCGCTACGAATTCCGGCGCGACACCGATTTCATCCTCGATAACCTGAACGGCCTGTACAAGCTGGAGTACTCGCTGGAAGCCGGCGTGCAAGGGGGAATTACCGAACCGGCGTACCTGCAAGCCGTAGACGCCTTCGCAGAGTGGTACCGGGATCAGCCGGACGTTACCCACGTCCAGGCCTTCTCAGACATCATGCGGCGCCTCAACAAGAACATGCACAGCGACGATCCGGCGTTCTACCGTCTGCCGGACGACCCGGAGCTCGCCGCCCAGTACCTGCTGCTATACGAGCTGTCGCTGCCGTTCGGAGCAGACCTGAACGATCGCATCGACGTCGGGAAGTCCGCGACGCGTCTCACGGTCACGGTCCGGGGCGTCTCCTCGCAGGCCCTGCGCGACCTGGACGTGCGCGCACAGGAATGGCTGCAGTCCAATGCTCCTGGCCTCGCCACCGAGGCGACGGGATTCAGCATCGTCTTTTCGCACCTGTTCCAGCGCAACATCTACAGCATGTTGCGCGCAACGATCATCGCGATGGGACTGATTTCGTTGCTCCTGATCGTGATCTTCAGGAGCGTCCGGCTGGGCCTTATCAGCCTGATACCGAACTTCATTCCCGCGATCATGACGTTCGGACTATGGGGATATCTGGTGGGCCACGTCGGATTGGCCGGGTCGGTCATGACCGCGATCGCATTCGGAATCGTCGTGGACGACACGATCCATTTCCTGACCAAGTATCGGCGGGAGCGGCAAGACGGACGCTCGAGTGCCGAAGCCGTGCGCGCAACCTTCCGGACCATCGGCAAGGCGCTCTGGACCACGACGGCAGTCCTGTCGGCGGGATTCCTGGTATTTGCCACGTCTGGATTCGAGGTGAACTGGACGCTGGGCATCATGGTCACCATGACGATCATGTTTGCCCTGCTCACGGATTTCCTGCTGCTTCCTGCCCTTCTGCTTACGCTTGATCGGGATCAGTCGGGAACCGTCGCGAGCAATGAATCGTCGGCTCCGCCAGCTTGACCTCGCAGGCTCCGGAAACAGCCGGCGCCGGTCCACCCGTTCCGTCGCAACAGCGCTGACCTAAGCTCGCCGCGGCTTCGCGGGAGGCGGAAACCCTGCCCGGCCGCGGGGGGGGGCGGTCCTGGCCAGCGCCGATGATGCCATCGACCGCGGTTAGGCCCGCAATCGACATCCCAGGGGACGCCGGTCGAGGCCCGTGATGGCACCGTCCTACCGGGACTCGGGAAAGAGCGATCGAACGGACCCGGCGCCGATCAGTAGGCGCGCTGGCGCACTTCTGCGTCAGCAATCGAGCGTGTGTTCGAATTCCCAGCGGGAGAGCGTCGTGGCGTAACTCCGCCACTCTTCGCTCTTGAGCTTCACGTAACTCTCGACGAATTCAGCCCCCAGCGCCTCCCGGGCAATCCGACTCTTCTCAAACAGCCGCAATGCATCGAGCAGATTGAGCGGTAGCCGGCGGAGGCGCCGCAATCGGCCCCCCTCGGCATACATGTTGACGTCCAAACGCTTGCCGGGATCTCGCTGGTTCACGATTCCGTCGAGTCCGGCTGCCAGCACGCCAGCCTGCAGGAGATAGGGATTGGCCGATCCGTCCATGAGCCTGAGTTCGAAGCGCCCGGGCTCGGGAATTCGCACCATGTGGGTGCGGTTGTTACCCGAATAGCTGATCGCGTTGGGCGACCAGGTTGCACCCGACTGGGTCACGGGCGCGTCGATCCGCTTGTAGCTGTTGACGGTAGGATTGAACAACGCACACATCGCATCGGCGGAATGGAGGATGCCGCCAAGGAAGCTGTAGGCGAGCGCCGAGAGACCTAGTTCGCCATCGTCGTCGTGGAAGAGGTTGACCTTTCCGTCCGGGTCCCAGACAGAAACATGACAGTGGCAGCCGCTCCCGGTCAGGTGGGGGAACGGCTTAGGCATGAATGTCGCACGATAGCCGTGTTTCTCGGCGATCGACTTCACCATGTACTTGAAGAACGCGTGCCGGTCCGCAGTCGTTAGGCAGTCCGCATACTCCCAGTTCATTTCGAACTGCCCGTTGGCATCCTCGTGATCGTTCTGATAGGGGTTCCAGCCCAGCTCGATCATGGCGTCACAGATCTCGCTGATCACGTCGTATCGGCGCATCAGGGCGGTCTGGTCGTAGCAGGGTTTGGTCTGCACGTCTCGGGCATCGGAAATCACGTCGGACTCCGACGCGAGGAGGAAGTACTCGCACTCGACCCCGGTCTTCATACGGTGGCCCAGCGCCCCGGCACGGGCGATCTGGTTCTTGAGGACGGCGCGAGGCGACGCCTCCACCTCCTTGCCGTCCATCCACAGGTCCGCGGCAACCCAGCCGACCTCCCGGTTCCATGGCAGCTGGACAAGGCTTGTCGGGTCCGGGACTGCGAACATGTCCGGATCCGCGGGCGTCATGTCCAACCACGCGGCAAAGCCGGCAAAGCCGGCACCATCGACCTGCATGCCCCCGATCGCGTGCGCAGGTACCAACTTTGCCCGCAACACGCCGAACAAATCGACGAAACTGACGAGGAAGTACCGGATTCCGTTTTCCTGTGCGGTCTTCGCCAAATCAATGGCCATGCTGACCTCCTATCATTTTTCGGCGGTTGCCCTGCAGCCATGCAGAGACGGTTTGCTGGGCCTCGAACCTCCCATCAGCCTCGCCCGGGAATCCAGTCGGTTCCGGCAAGCGGGATCCCCGCCATTGCCGCGGCCTCCACCGTCAGCGCCGCCAAGTCCTCGGGTTCGAGATTGAGAACGTGGCTCTTGCCATTGGCGCGGGCAATCGTCTGGAGTTCCAGAACCATTGCGGTCAGGTAATTCCGCAGCCACCGCGCCCCCTGTTCGGGCCGGAGCCTGGCCTCAAGTTCGGGATCCTGAGTCGTCACGCCAACCGGGCAGCGGCCCGTGTGGCAGTGATGGCAATACCCGGGTTCGGTGCCGATAGCCTGATAGTCCTCGACGTGGACGGCCTTGTTGCACCCCAGCGCGACCATCGCCGCCGAGCCGATCGACACTGCGTCCGCACCCAGCGCCAAGGCCTTGGCCACGTCGGCACCCGATCGGATCCCGCCGGACACGATCAGTTGAACTTCCCGGTGCACGTCGAGGGCCTGCAGCGCCTCGACCGCCTGGCGCAGAGCCGGCAGAGTCGGAATCCCCACGTTCTCGATGAACACGTCCTGCGTTGCGGCGGTGCCGCCCTGCATGCCGTCCAGGACGATCACGTCGGCACCGGCCTTGACGGCAAGCGCTGCGTCGTACGTCGGGCGGGAGGCACCAATCTTCACATAGATCGGCTTTTCCCATCCGGTAATCTCCCGCAATTCCTGAATCTTGATGGCCAGATCATCGGGCCCGGTCCAGTCCGGGTGCCGGCATGCGCTGCGTTGATCGATGCCCTCCGGCAGATCCCGCATCCGGGCCACGCGTTCGGTGATCTTCTGGCCCAGAAGAACGCCGCCGCCGCCCGGTTTCGCCCCCTGCCCGACGACGATCTCAATGGCATCGGAGCGCCGCAAATCATCAGGGTTCATGCCGTACCGGGACGGCAACACCTGGTACACGAGGGTTTCGGACGACTGCCGTTCCTCCTCGGTCATCCCGCCGTCCCCGGTGGTCGAACTGGTCCCCATCGCCGTGCAGGCGCGGCCGATCGCTTCCTTGGCATTGGCCCCGAGGGCGCCGAAACTCATGCCCGCGATGGTGATCGGGATCTTGAGGTGGACCGGCTTCGAGGCGAAGCGGGTCCCCAGCGTCACCCCGGTGTCACAGCGCTCCCGGTAACCCTCCAGGGGATAGCGGGACATGGAAGCTCCCAGGAAGACGAGATCGTCGAAGCCGGGAAGCGGGCGCTTGGTGCCAAACCCCCGGATCTCGTAGACCCCCTCATCAGCCGCTCGGTGGATTTCCGCCAGCACATGGGCCGGAAAGGTGTGCGAAGGCCGTAACCGGCCAGAGTCAACGGCGCCCAAGACGATTCCTAGTACGCATCGGCGTGGTCAACATGAAAATGGTAGAGCTTGCGAGCCGAACCGAAGCGCCGGAAGCGCTCGGGATCGATCTCGATGCCGGCTCGGGACAGCAGACCCCGGAGACGCGAACGGTGCTTCGGAGTCATGTCCTTCTCAACGCAGTCGGCACCAAGGCTGGCCGGGGACCCGCCGACATAGATCACTGCTTCATAAACGGAATCACCGAGGTCGTGGCCCGCATCGCCACAGACCACCAAGTTGCCTGACTGCGCCATGAATCCGCTCATGTGGCCGGCCTTGCCTCCCACAACGATGTCCACGCCCTTCATCGAAATCCCGCAACGCGGACCCGCGTTCCCCTCGATGACCAGCAGGCCTCCGTGACCGGACGCGCCGGCACTCTGCGACGCGTTGCCCCGCACCCGGACCAGACCAGACATGATGTTCTCGGCCACCCCGGTTCCGCAGTGCCCATCGATGGTCACCGCCGCCGCCTGGTTCATGCCGGCGCAATAGTACCCGACGTGCCCATCGATCTGGATCCGGACCGGGCGCGTAAGACCGGCGGCGATCGCGTGCGCTCCCTTGGGATTGGTGACCAGCCACGACAGAGCCGACGGATCGTCCGAGGCGTGTCGCAGCCGCCGGTTCAGTTCGCGGACCCCCGTCGCTGCCAGATCCACCGTATTCATGCGCCGTCTCCGAGCGTCCAGTCGTACACAACCTCCGGTTCCGGTTCCCAGATGTCCGCGCGTTCAACACCGGGCAACTCCGCAAGCGAACGGAACTCGGACGCCATGGCCACCCAGTCTCCCGTTTCCGCGAGCACCGCGGGCTTGCAGGCAAATCCGTCTCGAAGGACGGCGAAGCCGGTGCGCGTGCCGATGGCAAACGTGAAGAACCCGTCAAGGTCGCGCAGGCCGGCCTCAAGCGCCTCTTTCAGGCTGGATCCCTGCTGCAGCCGGTACGCAACGTAGCGCGCTGCCACCTCCGTGTCGTTGTCGGTCTCGAAACGCATGCCCTGCCGGATGAGCCACCCGCGCAGGCGATTGTGGTTGCTGAGCGATCCGTTGTGCACCAGACAAACATCATCGTCGGCGATAAACGGGTGGGAGTGACCGGTGGTGACATCACTTTCCGTCGCCATCCGCGTGTGTCCGACCGCGTGCGAACCCGCCATGTCGGCAACGCCGTAGCGCGCGACGATTTCAGCGACGCTGCCCTTGTCCTTGAATACCGCCAGGGACTTGCCGTAACCGACGATGCGGATGTCCTTATCCAGGTCTGTCAGGCCTCGGGTCACGCCCGACACATCGTGGTCCGCTTCCAGCACGGCGTGGTCCGCCTTGACCTCCACGCCGACCTCGACCGTGAGCCGCCGGGACAACTCCGCCGCCACGCTTTCCCACGAAAATCCCGCGTCAGGATGAAACGCGGTCACCCTGCTCGCACGCCCGCGCGGCTCCGCCTGGTACACCGCAATTCCGGCGCTGTCTGGGCCACGCTCTCCCATGCTCGTGAGCATGGTCGCAAAATGCCCCCCGAGGCTGCCGCGAAGCGCCGGGTTCTTGAGAAAGAGTCCTACGATCCCGCACATTCGCGATCCAACCCCGTCGCAGAGTCGGCAATCTACGAAATCACGATATCCCGGACGGCGGCACGTTGGCAAACGGGCAAACCGCCCGGGAACCGGCGGGGGTACAACCGGATCCCCGGATCGGTGTCCGCCGGGTTCCGGTCCACCGTTCTTCGGGACCGCCGGCAGTTGGGCAACTTCGGCGCATCTTCGCGCGAAGACCGTTCGGTTTCGGCACGGGTGACGGTCGGGGTCTGCACCCCACGCAGGTGTCCCGCCGAGGGCAACGCCGGAAGAGCGCCGTGTCGCTACCGGACGGGGCGACCGACGCGGGCGTCACCGGGGACCTCGGCCGAGCAGTTGCCCGACCCACCGAGGACGGTCTCGCTCGCGACATCCCGGCGCTTGCGATTCTTCGCGGGTTCGGACAGTCTTTTGATCGATTCCGCTGCTTCGAAGTCCGCGATCTCGTCGCGCGAAGGAGGAACGCATGAACCTGTCCGCCCAGCAACTCTCCCAGTTCGAGAGTGAAGGTTATCTGTTCCTGCCCGAGGTATTCACGCCGCAGGAAGCGGGTCTGCTGCACACAGGGGCCGACGAAGTGTTTGCCATGCAGCGCGAGGAGGTGTGGCGTGAGTCGAGCGGTGTGGCGCGAACGGCATTTGCCGCACACGAGTACCACGAGACGTTCCGTCGACTGGGGCGTCACCCTCGCCTGATCGGGCCGGTCATGCAGATTCTCGGTGGGCCGGTCTACATGCACCAGTTCAAGGTCAATGCGAAGGCCGCATTCAATGGCGAGGTCTGGCAATGGCATCAGGATTTCGGCACGTGGCACCGGGATGACGAGATGCCCGAGCCGCGGGCCATGAACATTGCCGTCTTCATCGACGACGTGACCGCGGCCAACGGCCCCCTTCTCATGATCCCGCGGAGCCACAGCCACGGGGTGGTCAGCGCGACGCACGACAAGCAGACGACCAGCTACCCGCTCTGGTCCCTGAGCGAGGAGAAGGTCACGGAGCTCGCCGACCAAGGCGGCTGTGTCGCGCCGACGGGCCCGGGCGGCAGCGTGCTCCTGTTCTCTTCGCTGATGGTGCACGCCAGTCCGCCGAACATCAGTCCCCTGAGCCGCAATATCGTGTACCTGTCGCTGAGTCACGTGGACAACCACATCCGGCGGTTCCAGCGGCCGGCGTGGGTCGCGCACCGTGATTTCGACCCCATTCAGGCGCTCGGAGACGATTGCCTCACCGATCTGGCCGTCCCACACGCGGCTTGAATTCGGTCCGTGCCGGCCACGGCGCGGGTGGCCCCGGTTCGCGTGCGAACGGATCGGACGCAGGCACCGTTGAGGTCCGGCCATAGGGTGCCGGAATCCGGATGAATGCCGCCCGGTAGGCTCGCGGGGCCGCGTCGGTGCCCGGCCCTACTTCGTGACTGACGCCTGCTCGCCCGCCCGCTGCCGCCGCCATGGACTGCCGTACCCTTCACGCGCCCAGTCCGGCGGCAATTCGCAACGCCGCGTGTCGAAACTCGCAAATCGAGCCGGCTGACCACGCACGATTTCCCCCAGGCGCGGACTCGCGATCGGACTGGCGGTGTAGGCAAAGGAATCGGCGCTCGAATAGACCACCAGCAACAGAGGGCGGTCCCGGTCGGACTGGTTTCGCAGCGAACCATGGATCGTTCTGCATCCGAGCAGCACGGTCGTCCCGGCTGGCCCCGTCGGCGCATCCACCATTTCGTCTTCGAGCCAGGTCATTTCGTCCGGCGCAATCCGGACCGCGAAACCACCATCCTCGTCGTACAGGCTGTAGAGCTTGCCGAGGTGGCTGCCCCGGATCATGGCGAGGGGGCCCTGGTCCGCATCACACCCGTCGATGTACACCCCGACGGTTACGGGGCTGTAGTCAGTATGCGGCCAGGCCTGAATGTCCTGGTGCCAGGCAAATCCCCGGCTGCCACGCGCTGATTTGAGGTTGAGCTTAGCGTGGTGGAACTTGACGTCCGGTCCGACGACGTCGGCGGCAAGAGCCGTCATTTCCTCGCTGCAGATGAACTCCCAGAATGCGGGGTGATGATCCTGCGGGCTGTAGACACGGTGTAGCCGGGGGGTCGACGCAGAATGCCCTGCCTCGAGCTCGAACATCTGGTCGGACGAGGTGCATTGACGGCTTTGCTCGACGAGCTCTCTTGTGGCCGCCCGCAACTTCTCGGTCCAGGCCGACGGAATGGCGTCCGCGAGCGCGACGTAGCCCTGCGCGAAGTAGTGCCGCCGCTCGTCCTCGGTCAGGTGCTCGGCAGGATGGGCGAGGATCGTTTCCGTTAGCACGGGATGGGCAACTCCATGGGGCACGGCGCGGCAGCCGCGAGCAGCGGCGACCGGCGCTCCGATGATACGCCGGCCACGACGATGCCGCGCGCACCGGACACACCGGTCTCCGGCGAACAGCGGCGGGAGGCGAGTTCGTCGGCGAACGTCGCGCATGGCAACCGGTAGGCGGCGGCGTGGGGCAAGATCCGACCGACCTCGCGGGGGCGCTGCTCTTCACCCCGCCGGCGGAATCAGGTCGCTTGTCCCCGTTCCCGGGCATCGCCCGGGCACCGAAGACCGAGAGGCGCGCGTCAACATCCGGGCCGCGCCCTGTGAACTCAGCCGCGCGGGTTTGCCAGCTTGGCGAGCACCGCGAAGAATCGATCGACGTCCGCGTCCGTGTTGTAGAGGTGGGGCGTCACCCGGATGGATGAGCCGCGGACGCTCACGTAGACCTGCTCGGCGGCGAGGCGCGCGGCGAGGCCGTCGGGAGGATCGCCCTCGGGAAACCGAAGGCCCAGAAAGTGTCCGGCGCGAACCGCTCCGGGAAGCGCCTTGAACCCGAGACCGGCTGCGCGCTCGGCAATCCGGGCGTTGCGCGCGGAGAGAGTCGCCTCAATCGCAGCCACCCCCCAGTCAAGGATCTTCTCGAGCGCCGTGTTGAGCATGGGCACAAGCACGAAGTTGGCGTTCTCGCCTACGTCGAATCGGCGTGCACCTGGGCGGTACTCGTCCCGATAGTCCACCAGGCGCGCAAAATCCTCTGCGCCGGCCCGCGCCGACCAGTTGTACTCGATCGGCTGGCCTTCCCGGTGCCGCGGCGCGACCCAGAGGAAGCCCATGGAGTACGGGCCCAGAAGCCACTTGTAGCCCGCGCACGCGACAAAGTCCGGCTGCACTGCAGACGCATCGAACTGCAGTGCGCCCGCCGACTGGGTGAGATCCACGACCAGTGCGGCGCCGACTTCGCGGCAGCGCGCCCCAACGCGGGTCAGGTCAAGCAATCCCCCGTCGGTCCAATGGCAGTGGGGAACGGCAACCACGGCAGTCCGCTCGTCAATCGCAGCGAGCACGGCGCTTGACCAATCATGATCTGCCGGCCGAGAGAGCGTCACCAGCGAGGCTCCGCTCGTGCGAGCAGCTTCTCGCCAGACGTAGACGTTCGAAGGAAACTGTTCCGCGAGAACGATGACCCTGTGATGGGGCGCCAGCCGCAGGTTTCGCGCTGCGCATGACAGTCCGTAACTGGCGGAAGGAACAAGCGCCACGCCTTCGGCGTCGGCGCCGATCAGCCGGGCAAAGAGTTCCCGGGCACGTTCTCCTTCCGAAAAAAAGTCGCCGACGGCGATCTCCCACGGGCGACCCTTCGCCCGGACGCCCTGTTCGCCGGCTTCGATCACCGCATGCATCAGCGGCCCCATATAAGCGCAATTCAGGTAGGCGACCTCG
>JAGWAT010000012.1:0-51981 GCA_021296265.1 Alphaproteobacteria bacterium
TCGGGACATGCTGTTGGCGCGGGAACACGACCAAGGGGAAAAATCGTCCGCGGCAAGCGCAAATGTTGGCTCTTGCAGATGGTGCAGAAAATAGAAAGTAGCCGGAATGTCTGCACTCAGAGTGTTGGGTGAGTGCCCCCGCTATGATTTTCGTTGTGGAGTGCTTGAGATGAGCTGATTTCGCATGAGGTAAGTGTTCCTTAAGAAGGTGTGAAATGCGACGATAAAGCCAGACTACTGTCTCGTGCCCCAATAGTGTTGAATTTGATTGAACACAATACGGGACTTCAACTTAAGACTTTGGAGTCTTGAGAAACAGTGTATTCCCGTCTTCACCTGGAAAATACGAAGTGTATCCTCGGCGCCTCATCAGGCCTGACAAATCCAAGGCCCAACAATGTGAATTTGTAGTTTCAGCCAGTATTGCATCCGGAAGACAGCCTTCAGCCGCCGATTCGAGAAACGGCGCCAAGGCTTGGTCTTCAAAACCCTCAATGTCACATTTGATTATGAAGACTTCATACGAATGCCTAGACGGTGGCAGGAAGTTGACAAGTTGCCGAACAGGAACATGGAGTGCTCTTGCGGAAGCGTAGTTGGACGGGTGAAGCGAGGAGAACCCGAGATTTCGTGCACGAATCCAAAGATCGGTATTGCCGTCGCTTGCGCCTAGGGCAACTTCCTGTAGTTCCACTCGGCGGTCTAGACCGTTGAGAGCGAGATTCCGCCGCAATCTCGCTGCCATGACTGGGTTCGGTTCGAAGGCGATGATCCGGGACCTTGGACCTGTGGATTCCGCCAAAGGCAACGTAAATGCCCCGCAATTTGCACCAATGTCGAATATCAGTGATCGCTTGCCTGCGACCAAGAGGGTAAGCCGGCCGATAGAAGCCATTTCCCGCCTTGTCCCACGCAGCCACATGAAACGTTCGGTGGCATTGTCTGCCGGATGAAGAATCAAGTCATGCCCGCCGACTTCCAACCTTACTGCGGGCCAAACGAGGCGAACGATCGGATGCAAGAGTCTGGTACGCGAAAGCAAATTGAACAGGACTCGTTGAATCGTGAGTGACTTGCTGGCTCTCGACATTGAGTCCCGCTAGGCCTCCGGGGGGCGATCAACGGTAGTGCGTTGGTGCTCATTGGGAAGGGAGTGGTCGGTCAACGTTTCCAAACCTTTCTCAGCTATCCGAATCCATCTCGAGCAAGATCGGTCCTTCGATGAAAAACAGAGCCCCTCGAATGTGCCGTCCTGGATAGGTGTCTGCCAACAGCCTCGCATAGTCGGCAATTTGCATCCGATAACTTTCTGGCGAAGCATCCCATGAGGATGGTGGTGATCCGGTCTTGAAGTCGACCACGGTCACTTCCTGGTCGGTCACAATGAGGCGATCGATCTGTCCCTCGACCAAGTGGCCGTCGATTTCTCCAGCGATGCGAACTTCAGCCCGACTGTTTTCCGCAAAGATGAAGGCGAACTCAGGCCGTTCGAACACGTCCAGCACAACTGCGCAAAGTCCTGCCCGCACCTCGGCAGGGAGTTTCGGGGCTAACCGTTCGGCAAGCGACAGTGCGCGCCGGTGTCGCTCCTCGGCACTCAGACCGGCGAGATACTCGAGCAGTTGATGAGCCAGCGTCCCGCGGGCCAGGGTCATAGCCTTGCTTTCATCGGTGACGCTTGGAGCAACGCCGCGCGCCGACTGCGGCACGCGCTCTGGTGCAGCTGGCGTGTGCAGCCACTCGGGAAGTTCAAGCGGCGATGAGGGAACGGGCTCCGCCGGCGTGGTTTCCCGGGTCGTGCCCGGTTGGCGTTCCTCGAAGACGTACGCCGGGGTCGCGTGCCGGTCGACCGTCGGAAACGAAGTGTCGAGGGTCGTCGCGATTGCCTCGCTTTCGGCCAGTGCGCTGCGAACCAAATGTGACCACCAGGGCCCGGGTTCGCTTGGAGCCCGCTTTTGCCAAGAGGCGACGATGACGCGTTCCTTCGCTCGCGTCATGGCGACGTACAGCAAGCGTTCGTACTCCCGTTGCTCCTCCTCGGCGAATTCCCGCTGCAGTTGGTCAACGATGGCCGGCCATTCGCGTTCAGGCAGCTTGAAGAAGGCGCTGTCTGCCGAGTCCCAAACCAGCGAGGAACGGAGCCGCGGTCGGCCCTCGCGCTCTGCGATGAACACGATCGGGGCTTCAAGTCCCTTGGCCGCATGCACGGTCATGATCCGCACGCTACCGCTGCCTGATTCCAGGTCGCGCTTGATCTCAATGCCCTCACCCTCGATCCAGTTTGCGAAGCGCTCGAGTGAGGGGATTTCCCGATGACCAAATTCGTAAGCCTGGAAAAGAAACTCCTCGACGGCATCGGCTGCATCGGGCCCAAGACGCGCCAGCAAGGCGACGCGCGATCCCTGCTCGCCATCCAGAACGTAGGAGAACAAGTCGAACGGGGTTTCCTCCGCTGCCATTGCGATCAGCGCTCGGAGGCGGTCGCTGACAGTCCGGTAGTCAGGGTGCGTATTGCCGCGTGCGCAAAGAGTGGCCCAGAGGCTCTTGGTGGCACGTCCGTGCGCCAGCGCAAAGAGCGCCGCCTCGTCCAGGCCCCGAGTCAGCCCGGCAAGCGGCCCCTTGAGCACGTTGGCTAATGCCAGGTCGTCGTGCGGATGCAGGAGAAAGCGCGCCAGCTCGATCAGATCGATCACCGGAGGCTGGTCGATCAGGCGCATGCGGTCTACTCCGGCGACCGGAACGCCTGCTTCGCGCAGCGCGCGGACGATAAACGGCATCAGCGGCGCCCGCTGACGCACCAGCACCATGACGTCCTCTGGCCCGTACTTGGCCCCGTTGCCGGCGCTCGAGTGAATCAGCGACTTGATCCGGCCGGCCATCAGGCGGGCGAGTCGCCGAACGTGCGCATTTGGGCGTTCGTCGCCTTCCTCGGGCTCCACGGGCGGCCACACTTCGACGCGACCGCATTCTCCGGTCCAGTAGGCGGTGTGCGTCGTCTCTTCGCCGCCCCGCTGTTCCGCTCGTGGTCGGTTCCACACCTGATCAACCGCCTTGAGCAGCGCTGGCGCGGAACGAAACGAGAGATCTAGTTGGACTGACCTCCAGGGAAGTCCCGTCGAGCGCACCTGCCGCTCGAACTGAAGGCTCTTCTTGCCGAATGCGTCGGGATCGGCGCCCTGAAAGCGATAAATCGATTGCTTCGGGTCGCCCACAGCGAAGATGGTACGGCGCGTGTCCTGGACCGCACCTAATCCACTGAAGAAATCTTCTGCAACCGCCGAAATCACCCGCCACTGCGACGGCGAGGTGTCTTGCGCCTCGTCCACCAGAATGTGACTCACGCCTCCGTCCAGCTTGTAGAGGATCCAGTGGCTGGCCGACCGCCTGGTAAGCAAGTCGCCGGCACGCACTAGGAGATCGTCATAGTCAACTGCTACCCGGCTGCGCTTGAGGCGCTCATAGCGCTCCCGTTCCTCGTGAGCCAGCCGCGCGAGGGCCGAGCTGAGCCCAAAGGTTCGGATCGATGTCAGCCTTTCTACATCCCCCTGTATCGCGATGCATTCGGCCTCGAGGAACGCGATCGTGTCCGGGCTGACGGAGGAAACCGAAGCTTGGGTGCCACCTGAGCTCCACGGAAGATGTTGGCGGAGCGTGCGCTTACGGGTAAGGAACACATCGCGCCATTGGTGCCAGCCATCCCGACGAACAGTGTGGTCATCCGGTGCGGCGATCCAGGCGCGTAACGCGTCCGCAGCCTTGACCAGTGTGGTTTTCGGGCGTGTTCCGTTGACCAGTTCTTCCAGCGCCTGCCGCGCTTGTGTATTGCCAGCCCCGGTACCAACCCGATCCCAGGCCTTCCGGATGACGTGTTCCTCCGCTTCAGTGGGATCGATGTCGAGCGCGTCGGCAATCCGTGACACGTAAGCCTCTATCCCCCCGGCTGCACGCACGACTTCATGGAAGGGTTTGCGCCGCGCGGTGAACTCGTCAAGGACGTTCGCGATCTGTCTTTCGCCAAGCGAGCGGGCCACATTGCGGAAGGCTTTTGCCAACGGGCCGCTGTCACGGTTGGCCGCCCGCAGCATGCCGGTCCGGGCTTCCACGCGAAGTGCGGCGGCCTCGATCTCATCGAGAGCCCGGAAGTGAGGTGCGAGTCCGGCCTCCAGAGGAAAGCTTGCGAGCAAGGACTGGCAGAACGCATGAATAGTCTGGATGCGGATTCCCCCAGGGCACTCCAGCACTTGGACCAAGAGTCTGCGTGCATTTGCTGCCGTAGCCTCGGGATCCCCTGGTGGGTGGCCGACTAGTTCTTCAATTCGGCGCGTGATGGCGTCGTCGTCGTCGGCCGCCCACTTGGCCAGTTCCCCGAACAGCCGATTCTCCATTTCGGCTGCCGCCGCCCGCGTGAAGGTGATGGCGACAATGTGCTCCGGCGGGACGCCGCTCAGGAGCAGGCGAAGCAACCGATCGGTGAGGACCTTGGTCTTGCCCGTTCCTGCGTTAGCCGACACCCAGGCGGAAATGTCAGGGTCGGAAGCCTCGCGCTGGCGCCGGTCAGCCTCGGCAAACGCGGCAGTCATTCGTCGGGATCCTGAAGACCCGCCAGTGTCCATTCGTGCGTCCGGGCCACCACTGCGTAGTCGGAATAGGGTTCCGGATCGTGAGTAGCGGCGTAGGCGGTAGCTGGATTGTCAAACTGGTGCATGAGTTGCTCCAGTCTGGCCCTCGATGCGACCAACGCTGATGATGTCTCCTCGGGACCAAGTGCCGGGCCGTATTCGCCGCCATCCCGCCGCCCTGTAAGCTGCCAGTAAGCGAGCCGCCCGACGGTTGATCCGGCGGGCAGGACCGCAAAGCCGCCGGCCTCGGCAATCACCCCGGCGAGCGGGAGCTGCGGCTCATCACCGCTCGAGACATCTCTCTTGTTCGGGACCGATCCCGTCTTGTAGTCAAGGATGGTCACTGTCTGGTCGCTGCGGTCCACCTCGATTCGGTCGGCGCGGGCGACGAGTTGGAAGGGCGGCTCGCCGAACGTGTAGTCACCCGAGGTCTCCGTCCAGACGGCATCAATCCTTGGTCTCCGGAGGCGTTCCTGAAGGAGGAACCACTGCACGATGGCTGCGAAGCGGTGCGTCCAGGTAAAGCTTTCCCATCCCCGCTCATCCAAGCGGTTCGCGGGTTGGAAGCGGGCTAGCGCATCTACGCCGAGAGCCTGCAACCGGGCTTCGGCGTCGTCCGGCAGGCTCGTTCCACCGTATTCGCGGGTGAACCTTTCCAAGGCCTCGTGCACCGCATTGCCGAACTCTGCCGGGCCGGGCCGACGGCCTGGTCGTTCAAGCGCCCGGAGCCCGAGCACGTGACGCGCGTAGGTCGCATATGGTTCCCGCAGGAGGGTTCGTACCTGCGTAACCGACAGGCGGCGGGGCCGCGCCGAAATCGGCGGCGCGAATTGGGGTCGCGGCAAGGGTTCGTAGACGGGCGGTTCGGTCAGTTGCTGCCACAGATGGAGCGCCGTCGAAGCAGTAGGGGCTCGGTTGGCAGAGCGGAGCACGGTGTTCAGGCGAGTTAGCCAGCGAGACCGCACTGTCGGATTCCCCCGGGTCTTACGGGCAAAACTGAGATAGGCTTCCGGCACGCTGGCGGCATCCACGAAATCGTGGGCGCCCATGCCAGCTCTGTGGGAGTCCGTGAGAAGCCCGAGTGCCGTTTGCATGGTGCGGCTAAGCCATGGGTTGGGCGTCGCGCGCCGTGGCCAGGTTCCCTCGACGAGGCCGCCCGCGATGACCCGGTCCGCACTAACGAGACGCGCTTCCAGAGCGCTCAGGATACTTAGACGGGGATGGGTCCTGGTGCGGGGATAGATGGCAATTCCGGAAAGTGCTTGGTCGAAGAGGCCGGGATAGTCCCTGCCCGGGATCGGACCAAGGAACCGGGCTCCGGTCTCGAACTCGGTTACGAACCTTTGGACCTGCTCGCCAGCATGATGGGCATAAAGCGTGTCGGTCTTCCCGGACTCCGGGCCAGCCAGCCACTCGGTGAAAGACCGGTGTGCCGCGACCATGTCCCCGGCGTCCATTGTCGCACCTAACGCCTGGAGCAGCGGCGCGATGCGCTGTTCGAATTCGCTGAACCACTGCTCCAAACCGGCAAGCCGGGGATGTTTCTTGATC
Organism: Alphaproteobacteria bacterium; assembly: GCA_021296265.1. GTDB lineage: Bacteria > Pseudomonadota > Alphaproteobacteria > TMED109 > TMED109 > VXPW01. The sequence goes on from JAGWAT010000012.1 coordinate 6,171, forward strand.
TGCTGCCGCAGTTCCAAGCGGATATCCGGAAACTGGTGCCACGCGAATAGACGGCGCGCGACATGGTGTTCGAATTCGCGAACACGGGAAAGGAAGGCGCTTCGGCTGGTCCCCCCGCTTGCCAGGGGATGCTTGAGCAACGCCAGGAGATCGACTGGTTGGCCATTGCTGGCAGCTGCTTTTGCGGCGAGCCTAAACAGCACGGCGGGACGGGATTCGCTCAGCGGTTCTCCGCCCGAGTCATCGACTTCGACGTTCCAGCGCCGCAACGTGCTGCGTACGCGGCCGGCGAGTTCGCGGTCATTTGTGACGAGGGCTGCGGTCTTGCCAGGTGTCTCGAGGGTTTCGCGCATCAGGATTGCGATGGTGCCCGCTTCCTCGACCGAGTCTCGGGCTTCGATGACGTGCAGTCCCTCCAAGCCTGCGGTGATATCGATGTTCGGTACCGTCTCCGGCCAGCGGTTTGAAGTGGCAGCCGGACGCATCACCTCGGCCAACAGCCTGCTTCGGGCGACCGCCCTTGAAGTTGTTTCTGAACCCGGCCAGTTGCGTACGTGCTCGCGATCGGAGCCCAAAGTCTCCAGAAGTTTCTTCAGACCGAACTGCGGGTGGAATTCATCGAGCGTTTCCCAGGACTCCACGTCGATCATCCGATCGAGACCCGCCAGGATGATTTCGCCACGGGGTAGTTTTGCCACGGTCGAGATGAGCGTCCGGGCGGACGGGATCGAACCCGTAGATCCAGCGACGATCACCGGGCCAGGCGGAGGCTTCCTCTGCCACGCCTTCGCTTGGTGCCTTAGCAACCGGGCACGCCGCTCAGCGGGATCCATGTGCCCGGATTCCGCCAGGATGTGCGGCCAGTGATCGCGAAGGATTTCGAGAAACCGGAGGGTCTCCTGCCAATGTTCGGCCAGATCCTCTTCCACTAGCGTCTCCAGTTCGGAGAGCTGCACCTCCTGGTTTTGCAGGGAATCGAGCAGGACACCTAGCTCTCTCGCGAGGCGCGCTGCTTCCGCGAGAGCACCGCCGGCGCGCTCGCGGCGCATTCTTGCGACTAGTCGGGTCAGGAGCAGTTGCCGATGGACGGGGCCAATGGCGGGCTGCAATCCGTCTGATCTCGAATCGGTTTCACCAAACGGATCGTCCCAGCCGAGTTCGAATTCTTCTTCCCCCACTTCCCCTAGCGGCGTGATCCGTGGGAGTAGAAGTGCGCGAGGACGTACTTCCTGGGCAAAGGTGCGTGAAAGGGTGCGGGCGGCACGGTTGGTGGGGACAAGGATGGTGGTGGCGGCCAAGTCGGTGGAGGGGTGCGCCCGTCGCAACAGTTCGCGGGTGAGACGCTCGGCAAATGGCTCCCCGGCGGGAATTGTCCACACGCACGGGCAGGTCATGGTGTGGCAGCTTTGATCGCGAGCAGACGTTCGGTCTCCCGCACAGCCTGAACCGTCCCGACGTGGAACCAGCTGTCTTGGTGCACGATTCCGAACAGGCGCCGATCCAGACGGGCGCGACGGTAGAGGGTGCCCAGAGAGAACGGTCCGTCCGGAGTGTCGACGAACAGGCTTCGCGCGAGAATCTGGATTCCCGTGAACACGTAGGGATGGCAGTCCGCTTCGGTGCGCATCAATGGCGCCGCCCCGGCGAAAGGGGAGGAGAGGGCAAAGTCGCCGCCGCCCGCGTAGCCCGTCGCGCGGGTTCGCGGGACCACAAGCAGCAGTGCATCCATCGCCTGGGCATCCCAGTGCTGCTCGAGCGACCGAAACGCGTGCTCGGCCTGCGGCAGCACGATGTCGGCATTGGCTACCAGGAACGCCTGCCGTCCGAGATGGGGGAGGGCCCGCCGGATGCCGCCGCCGGTTTCGAGGCGTTCGGGTTCTACACTGATGCGCACGGGCGGCCGCGTCCGTCCCTCCAGAAGGCGTTCGACGTGCCGGGCCAGGTGGCTGGCGTTCACGACCGTGTTGGAGACCCCGAAACGTTCCAGTGCATCGAGCATCCTGTCCAGCATGGATCGGCCTGCGATTTGCACCAGCGGCTTTGGAACACGGTCGGTGAGGGGACGCATGCGTTCACCGCGACCCGCCGCCAGCACCATGGCCGTGTGGACCGCCCTCATGCGCTGACTGGAGGGCAGGTCATGGGACGAACCCGCCTACCCGTCGCTGCCGTCATCGAATGCTTCCGGCTGCCGAAGTGGGCTTGGTACGTTCCGATCAAACCATTCACGGACCGCGATCAAGCCACCGTGCTCGAGCCGGTGCTCCAGCAACCGCCAAGTGGCTGGAAGCCAGGAAAGGTAGCGGGGCTTCTGGTCTCTCTTGGCCAATCGGGTGAAGATTCCGAGGATCTTGGTGGAGCGCTGCGCAGAAAGCGCGGCAAAGGCGGCGCGAAATGCCGACGGTTCAGGGGAGGCTGACGCGAGGAACCGCTCCGTCAGGCCCACCACGAGGTTTGACGGCAACGGGTTTCGAACGTCGTCGAGAAGCGACGCGAGGTCGTATGCGGGGTGGCCGGCGAGCGCATCCTGGAAGTCAAGCAATCCGACATTGCCCGGCGACGGCCGATGACGGAGCCAGAGCAGATTGTCGACGTGACAATCACGGAGGACCAGCACCGGCGGCGTGTCGAGGTGGGGAGCAAGGGCGTCGGTCCATGCGACGCGCCAGGTCGCGCGGCATTCCTTGTCCGGTTCGACCCCGACGGCCGGCAGATACCAGTCCAGGAACAGATCGGCCTCGGCATGCAGCGGCGTCAGGTCGTATGCATCCAGCCATCGTGGGGGAGGGTGCCGAGAGATCGCAATGAGTACATCGACCGCCATTTCGTAAAGCGGCTCGGGCGCCACGCCGTCGGCGAGGGCGCGGGAGAACAGCGCATCGCCCAGATCTTCCAGCAACAGCCAGCCGTCTTCTAGGTCTTCGGCAAGTACCGCCGGCGCCGACAGCCCGAGGTCGCGAAGATGGCGGGCCATCCTGACGAACGGGCGTACGTCCTCGAGGTCTGGGGGGGCGTCCATCAACACGCCACTGGGCGTTCGGAAGTACCGGCGGTTCGACGCGTCGCCCGCCAACGGTATCACGTCGGCCGGCTCGATTCCCTGGCGCTTCAGGAACGCGTCGCGGCGGGTGCGGCGTTCAGACATCGCCGGTCACCGATCGCAGGCGCGAACCCCACGTGGCTCCCGGCTCCAGAATCACCGTCCTTCCGGTACCCGCGTGCTCCAGCCGCAGCATAAGCCGCGCAGGCGGCAGCAACCGTTCGATGATCTCCGGCCATTCAATGAGCGAGATGCCGTCGGCGAGCGCCTCTTCGAGCCCGAGCTCCCAAACCTCATCGGCATGCTCGAGCCGGTGCAAGTCGAAATGCCAGACATCGCCGGCCCCGGTCGAGTGGCACTCGACCAGGGGCCAGGTGGGACTGGGCACCACCCCGCTGCCGCCGAGGGCGCCGATGAACGCCCGTGCAAAGGTTGTCTTTCCGGCTCCCAGAGGGCCCATCAGCCCAAGGATGTCTCCCCGACGGGCCAACGGCGCCAGCCCGGCTGCAAAGTCTTCGGTGGCTCCGATGTCAGGAAGCAGCAATCGGCGCCCGCTGGTTGCAGCCGATTCCGGGGAAGGTCCCACGCTAGTAGCGGTAGGCCGCCGGTTTGAACGGGCCGTCGCGGGAGATGCCGAGATAGTCAGCCTGAGATTCGGTCAGGCGACTGAGCTCCGCGCCCAGACGCTCAAGGTGCAGGCTCGCAACTCTCTCGTCGAGATGTTTGGGCAATACGTGCACGGTGGGCGTGTACCGGTCGCTCCGTGTCCAAAGTTCGATTTGTGCGAGCACCTGGTTGGTGAACGAGGCGCTCATCACGAAGCTCGGGTGCCCGGTTGCGCATCCGAGATTCACAAGTCGGCCACGGGCCAACAGGATGATTCGGTGCCCGTCGGGAAAGCGAATCTGGTCGACCTGAGGCTTCACTTCCTCCCAGACAAAGTTTGACAGTGCCGCAACCTCGATCTCGTTGTCGAAGTGGCCGATATTGCAAACGATGGCGCGATCCTTCATGGCCCGCATGTGGTCCAACGTGATGACGTCGGTGTTGCCGGTGGCCGTCACGAAGACATCGCCCCGTGGTGCAGCCGCATCCATCGTGGTGACCTCGTAGCCTTCCATCGCGGCCTGCAACGCACAGATGGGATCAATTTCAGTTACGAGCACTCGTGCACCGGCGTTCCGTAGCGAGGCCGCCGACCCCTTGCCGACATCGCCGAAGCCCGCGACCACCGCGACCTTGCCCGAAAGCATGACGTCTGTTGCACGGCGGATGCCGTCGACCAGGCTTTCGCGGCAGCCATACAGGTTGTCGAACTTCGACTTCGTCACCGAATCGTTCACGTTGATCGCCGGTACCAACAGGCTGCCTTCTGCCGCCATCTGGGCGAGACGACGTACGCCCGTGGTGGTTTCTTCGGAGATGCCACGGACCTGATCGCGCATCAGGTCCGCGTGCTGTTCGTGCATGACCTTCGTGAGGTCGCCGCCGTCATCGAGGATGAGGTTCGGGGTCCAGTCATCCGGGCCTCGGATGGTCTGATCGATGCACCACCAGAACTCTTCCTCGGTTTCGTCCTTCCAGGCGAACACCGGGATGCCCTGTGCCGCAATCGCGGCGGCTGCCTGGTCCTGAGTGGAGAAAATGTTGCACGAGCTCCAGCGGACCTCGGCACCGAGTTCGAGCAGGGTCTCGATCAGGACGGCGGTCTGGATGGTCATGTGCAGGCAACCTGCGATGCGAGCCCCGCTGAGGGGTTTCTGGCCGGCATACTCGTCGCGGAGCGCCATCAGGCCCGGCATTTCCGTCTCAGCGATCTCAATTTCTCGACGGCCCCAATCGGCGAGTCCGAGGTCGGCAATTTTGAAGTCCTGCTGTTTGGAAGTCATGGGGGCCATCATCCTCTAAAGAGAGCGGCGCAGTATATCGAGCCCGGTGTCATGGATCTGGATCGGGGGCGCTGAAGCCCCGTAAGCTTGACCGCCCATTGTCGCCTGACAATACGACATCACAGAATATCTGACGGGCGGTCCTGGTCCAATTGTAGAAGACCATCATTTGAACGGTTTCCAAGTCGTTTGTACTCTTGCTCGAGGCTTGAGAGCAGAGAAGTTGTTTTTCGTGTTACGGTTTATTTCAACAACAAATAGACGTGTGCCCGCCATTGCCGGCATCGGTGTGTTACTGGGTTTAGCCTTTCCGCCTGCGTTTGAATCTGCGACTTCGTACCTCGCCGCGCCGGGCTACCGAGCGGACGCAGCCGGCACAGAGGCCGACACAGTTGACATGGTTGGAACCTCGGAGGCTGAGCCCGTTTGGGAGGAGCGTGCTATCGATCCGGGGGGGCGTGCCATGGTGCACAGTGCGACCCTGATCGAGCTGACCGATGGAGGAATTCGGGCATTCTGGTACGGGGGAAGCAGAGAGGGGGCCCGTGACGTGGGGATCTATACGGCCCGTTTGCCACCGAACGAGCAACAGTGGGGCGCTGCCCGTGAAATCATGAATAGAGAAAAGCTTTCTGAAGAATTAGGCAGATACATCAAGAAGCTGGGGAATCCGGTCGGTTTCCTTGATGCCGCAGGACGGGTGTGGGTCTTTTTTGTCAGTGTTTCATTCGGCGGATGGTCCGGCAGTGCGATCAATGCAATGGTTTCCCGCGACGGTGGAGCAACATTTGGTCAGGTAAGGCGAGTGGTTAGCAGCCCAATGTTCAATGTAAGTACGTTGGTACGAGGCCGCCCCATCCAAATGCTGGACGGGAGCATTACACTCCCGGTCTACCACGAGTTGCTGGGCAAGTTCGCTGAGCTATTGCACCTAAAGCCGGACGGCTCTGTCCAGAGAAAGAAGCGGCTGACCCGCGGACGAAGTCACATCCAGCCCGCGCTGGTTACCGTGGATGCGGACACGGCGCATGTGTTCATGCGGTATGCAGGTGAAGAAGCAAAACGTGTTCACTATGTCAGCACGAACGATGCAGGCCTGAAGTTTACTTCTCCACGACACTCGAATCTGCCGAATCCTGATAGTGCAATTGACGTCATTCGGCTGACCAGCAGTGAGACCCTCATGGTCTACAACCATTCAGAGACCGGGCGGCACAATTTGTCACTGGCCATTTCCGGGCGGGATCCGGCCGAATGGACACGGATTTACGATATGGAGCGTTCTGAAACCGGCTTTGGGCAGCACTTCTCCTACCCCTCGATCTTGCGGGATTCAAGCGGACGTATCCATATCGCCTATACGTATGACCGGCGATACATAAAGCACGTTACGTTCAACGAAACCTGGCTCGCACGAATACGGCGTGGTCCCGCTACGGAGCCATGACCGCATATGGTTCTTTCGGTTGGGCACTCGTACTGGTTTCGCTGGGTGTCTATTGTTCCGGCCGCTACACGGACAGCTGGTCCATCAGGTTAGGGATCGCTGCGGCTATCGTGGCTGCGACCTTCTCCGTTCAAATCGATCAGGTTCCTCTCATCGGGTTTGTTGCCGCGGTTCAGGGCGAGCCCAGCGTGGCCATGCTATTGATTTCAGGAGGCTGTGCTGCAAGGAGCATCTTGCCTGAGAGGGTGACACAGGAAGACCTCAGCCAACTGTGCGCGTGCATATTCTGGCTGGGTCTCGTGATGTACCCCTCGGCATTGGGCGTTGGGCCCATAGACCTCTACGCGGTCGGGTACCATCCGTACGCAGCCTTGGGATTGCTGTTCCTGGCTTTGTTGTGTGTCGGTTTCGCGGCCACTCGGTTACTTGCTGTCTGGGCGACCCTGGCGCTGCTGCTGCATGGTCATGATGCCGGCGAGAGCGATAACATATTGGACTATTTGATCGATCCGATCGTCCTTGTCTATTCATGGTGGCATGTCGGCACGCACGCTTGGAGGCGCTTTCGCGATGCCCGTAGATAGAACTGAAACCTTTGTCCTGGCCAATGCGGCGATCCTGTTCGGCTTGGGCGTGTTTCTCAGTTTCGTGAATCACGATTACTTCCACAGCGTCTATACGGCTGAGGACGGGCTGCTGGAGTGGTTGACGGTTCTTGCACTGGGCTCCGTCGCCGTGCTGTTGGCGGGCCGGCTCTGGAAATACAGGCATCTTCTCAGCTGGAGGCAGCGGTCGATCCTTGCCGCGCTGTCGGTGTTGGCGACCTTTGGTGCTGGTGAAGAGATCTCTTGGGGGCAAAGGCTGCTTGCCATCGACAGTTCAGAGTTTTTTCTGAGCCACAACAAGCAGCAGGAGATCAATCTGCACAATCTTGCCGTTGGCGGCGTGTCGATCAACAAGGACATCTTCTCGAAGGGAATATTGCTGCTGTTCGTGCTGTATCTGGGCTTGATCAAGCCCCTGTACCATGCCTCAGCTTTCGCACGCCGGCTTCTCGACGCTTGGGGGATACCCATCCCGAAGCGATACCAGTATCTCGGCTATCTGCTCGTGATCGCGGTCGTGGAGGGCTTGGTGAACATGGCTACCGGCGCCCCGAGGCGGGGAGAACTGACGGGCGCTGAATCTCATTTATCCCCTGAACCAGCCTGAAGAGGCGCTTTCTCGGCAGTAGTGCCGCACCTGCCCGCGGCGAAATGCATGGCCGCAACCGCCGTGCCTGCGAACGTGCCCAAGCCTTCCAAGCATTGCCATCGAGGGACGGGTTGCCCGATCGACGAAGTCCCGTCGGACTTCTTCGATGCAGCGTGCCGCCAGCGGGTCCCACACGCGAGCCCGAAGCAGCGTCAGGCGGCGGCGAGCGCGTTACTTCACGGCATGTGCTCGACGCGTCCCGGGAAACAGCTCTGCCATTAGCGAGACGCTCGGTCCCGACGGACAGATGGCCTGCCGTCCGGACCGTGGGGATCAGTGTTTTTCGCCGAATCCCTCGTCCACAAGCTGGCCGAGGGCGACGACGACTGACGCAGCTTCCGGACCGCTCGCTTCAATGGAGACGGTGGTCCCGAGTGAGGCAGACAGCGCCATCAGGCCCAGGATGGAATTGCCGTCCGCAGACAGCCCGTCCTTGTGCACGGTGACGTTGGCCTCAAATCGGCTGGCGCATCTCACGAACCGTGCCGCTGCCCGCGCATGCAGACCACGGAGGTTGCGGATCTTGGCCGTCCGGGAAGCAGTCGGTTGTACCGCGTTCAATCCGTGGCGTCCCGGCCGCCCCGCAGTGCTTCCCCGAGCTCCAGCATGTTCTTGCGGCCGGCCGAGCGCGCGGTATCCAGGAGATCGGACAGCGGCATGTCGCGTCCGCGGGCTTCGGCGAGCTTGTACATGACCGCCAAATTGGGGTTGGCCAGCATCATGGCCTGCCCGTCCGGTTTCGTGTCCTGCACGACGGACCTGGTGAGGTTGGCCGGGGTGCTGCCGAACACGTCGACGATGTAGATGACGCCGCGCCCAGAGTTCACTGCGTCGCCCGCCTGCCGGATGGCGCGACGGCGTTCCTCGATGTCGTCGGTCGGGCCGACCTCAAGCACGCGGACAGCCGGCATGCTTCCCACCGCGTGTTCGGTTGCGGCAACCAGCTCGGCGCCGAACCGGCCGTGCGTGACCACCACGATGCCGACGCCATCGAACGTTTCGTCGGAACGACCGGCCGGTTCGCTCACGCTGCATCTCCCATCACTCCGGCCACCGGTACCGCCGTACCGAGCGCCAGGCGAACCCGCGCGGCGGCCGACGCGCGCTCCCCCGAGAGCCTAATAGCGGGTAGCTCATGCCCGAGGACTGTGGTCGTGTTCGGCAGCGGAAGACGGTCGTCGCGCTCGCCCCCCAGCTCGGCTACCAGCGCTACCGCGACGCTGATCCGGTACGGGAGGCGGAAGACGCCGAGTCCCCGGACCTCGAGCAGCCCCCGGAGCGCAGTCGGTGCGCTGGCCGAGAGCACGCCTGCGCGCGCTTCGAGCACAACACGATCGTCCGCTACGAGTTCGGCACCACCGTCGATGAGGCGCAGGGCCAAATCGGACTTGCCGGCGCCGCTCGGCCCCTGTAGGAGGACGCCACGGCCGCCAACCGCGACGCACGTACCCGATCGGGTCATGCGGCCTCGGGCTGGGTGCGCTCCAAATCCGTCAGCAGCGCGTGAATCGCATCTGCCTCGTTTGCGCCCCTCAGTACCCGGCGCAAACTCGCTCGGCCGAGTCGTCGCGAGATCGTTGCCAGTGCGGCCAAATGTAAGGCGTTGTTTTGTTCCGGACTCAGCAGGCAGAACACCAGTTCAACAGGCCGGCCGTCGGGCGCGTCGAAATCGATGGGCGGCATCAGCCGCGCGAAGACACCGGTGGCCCGGGCGAGGCCCTTGAGACGCGCGTGCGGCAACGCCACCCCATGGCCAAACCCGGTCGAGCCGCGTTGCTCGCGCGCCATCAATGCCTGGAAGATCGCCCGTTCCCCGAGCCCGGTCTCGCGGGCCCCGACCTTGGCGAGCGTATGCAGCAGCTGCCGCGTGCTGTTGACGGTCAGTCTCGGGAGGATGGCTGAAGGAGCAAGAAAGCTTCCGAGCTGCATGCGAACGTTTCCGATCCGACGGCGCGCAAGAACCACCTTCCGAATCCGCGCATCCGCGGACCGGCAGATGACAGCACCCAACAGGGAAAGATCAAATTGGGCCGAGCGCGGTGCGGAGTCAAGACACCGCGCTATGGCGCGGAGGCCTGCGTCCGGCGCGCCCGTGATATCGGAGGTCGGCGCAACTGTCGGCGCCGCGTCGACGACGGAATGCGCATCATGCGCCGGTACTTGGCGACCGTGCGTCGGGCCACCTGGACGCCCGTAGCTTCCAGCGCGCCGACGATCTGTTGGTCGGACATCGGCGGACGATCGGGGCGCTCTGCGTCGATGAGTGCCTGAATCCGCGCGCGGACCGCGCTCGGTGAATGTGCGGTGCCCCCCTCCGCACTGCCGAGCCGGCGGTCAAAGAACGACCGCAGGGGGACGGTCCCCCGCGGCGTCGCCATGGTCTTGTTCGCGACCACCCGACTGACGGTGCTCTCGTGCAAATCGACCAGTCCGGCGACAGTTCGAAGCGCCAGCGGTCGACGGTGACTCGCGCCGTGGCGCACATAGTCATCCTGAATGCGGACCAGGACGCTGGCCACCCGGTAGACCGACTGGGCCCGCTGCCGAAGAGCCCGGACCAGCCAGGCCGCCTCCTGCCACTGGCGGGCGAGTGAACCGTCGTCCGACGCGGCGCTGCGATGTTCCCGCGCTGCGAGGTACCCCGCCCGGTCCGCGTAGATCCGCGGGAAGCACGCGGGATTGAGCTCGATTCTCCAGCCGTCGGTACTCGGCGTCGCGACAATGTCGGGGGCACCGAGGAATTCGCGCCGGCCTGCAAATGCCAGACCCGGTTTCGGATTCAGTGACCGCAGTTCGGCCAGCAGCGCCCGGAGGTCCTCGATCGAAACACCGAGGAGGGCACAGAGCTTGTCTTCGGCGCCTTCGCCCACAAGGTCGAGATGGTCGAGCAGGAGCAGCATCTTCGGGGAATCGGACTCGCGGAAGATCAGCTGCAGCCGCAGGCACTCGGCCAACGACCGGGCACAGGCCCCGGGCGGATCGAACGTCTGCAGCTGCTCCAAGACACGCAGCACATCGGCCACCGTCGTCCGTGACAGCTCGGCGACCTCAAGGGGGTCGAACCCGGCGAGGTAGCCGTTTGCGTCGACCAAGTCGATCAGCAGTTCCGCGGTCACCCGGTCGTCCGGCGGCAAATCGACGTTCGCCTGCTCTGCCAGGTGGGCGCGAAGATCGGGCTGCTCCGCCTCCAGCTCGTCCGTGAAGGAGGCGTGCCCACCCGACGGACGGGCCCACACGACGCCGGTGTCCGACCAGGAGTCGAGTGCTGCCGCCTTGGGGTCCCGGTGTTCTGGTTCGGCTCGGTCGAGGAGCGGATTCGAGGCGAGTTGCTCGTCCACGTACCGATTCAGATCCACGCCCGCGTGCTGCAGGAGCCGGACCGACTCCAGCAGTTGCGGGGTCATCGTGAGTCGCTGGCTGATACCGATCCGGAGACCGGGGGCGGCACGCACGGGCGAACCTACATGCGAAAACGGTCGCCGAGGTAGACCCGTCGAACGTCGTCGTTGGCAACGATGTCGCGGGGCGGGCCGTGACACAGGACCCGACCGTCGTGGAGTACGTAGGCGCGGTCCACGATGTCCAGCGCTTCCCGCACGTTGTGATCGGTGATGAGCACGCCGATGCCACGATCCCGGATATGCATGATCAAGTTCCGCATCTCGCCCACGAAGATCGGATCAATCCCGGCGAGCGGCTCGTCCAGCAAGAGGTAACTGGGGCGGCACGCCAGGGCCCGCGCGATTTCGACCCGACGCCGTTCACCGCCGGAAAGCACGATCGCTGAGGCCTTGCGAATGTGCAGCAAAGAGAAGTCGGTCAAGAGCTCGTCGAGCGTCTGCTCACGAAGCGACACAACAGGCTCCACCGTTTCGAGTGCGGCCCGGATGTTTCCTTCGACCGACATGTTGCGGAAGATCGAAGGCTGCTGAGCGAGATAGCCGATGCCGTGCCGTGCCCGACGGTAGAGCGGCCAACGGGTAATGGTGTGGCCATCCAGCCGGATGGAGCCCGAGTCGGCGGGTCGCAGTCCTGCGAGCAGATGAAACGTGGTGGTCTTGCCGGCACCGTTGGGACCCAGCAAGGCGACGGCTTCGCCTCGGGCTAGTCGAAGGGAGACGTTGCTGATCACCAGGCGTTTCCGGATCCGGTGGGTCAGGTTCTCGGCGACGAGGCCCTCGCTTCCAGGGATCACCTTGAGCGGGGGCGCCGCGCGATCTGTCACTGTGCGGCGTCCTCGTCGTCGGCGTTGCCGAACTGCAATGATGGCCGCTCCTCTCCCTGGCCAGTCACCTGGCTGGTCCCGTTCACCAGATCGATCGTGAGGATCGCCCCGCGCAGCAGATTGCCGTCGCGCTCAAGCTCCACGTCGCCGGTAAGCGTGATGACCCCGGCGACAAGATCGTAGCGCCCGGCGTTGCCGCGGGCGAGTTCCGTAGCGGTCTCGTAGATCACACCACCCGTCGCCTCGATCAGCCCGAACTGTTCCACGGACCCGTCCTCGTTGCGGACCGCATGGGCGACGAACTGCCCCGCCCGGAGGGTTCGTCCCGACTGCCGGGCCAACGCATTGCCGACCGCGGTGGCGACGGCGGCCTCCTCGTTCCACTCGAGTGTGTCTGCCGTGATCTCGGTCGGACCGAAATCGTACCCGTCTTCCGCCCGGACGGTCGTTCCCGCGGATGAGAGGAAGGCGCCGGCAGCGAACGCGGCCGCGCAGAAAAAGGAAATTCGGCGTCGCACCGCTAGGAGTCGCCGCCGGAGTTCAACTGGAGCTGCGGCCGGCCGGTGAAGGTGAGGGTTCCGGACAGGGTGTCGAACCGGAAACCGCCGGCGCGCACGGTGCCCCACGGCCCCGCCAGACGCACGGGCTCGGTACCTTCCACGAGGCCCCGGTCCGGGAAATAGGCCGACGATCTGGTTTCGAGCACTGTTCCGCCCTCGGTATCCATGCGTACCCCGCCGGACATGACCATGCGGCGTGCAGACGTCTCGTAGCGGCCTTCGCCAGCCGTGAGGGAGACTTCTCTTGTACCAGAAAAGAACCGGGCGCGGAGGTCGTCCAGATGGACCACTTGCGCGTCTCGGGAATCCTCGAATACCTGGGCCGCGGTGACCCGGTATCGGCGACCCTCGATGTCGGTTCCGACTAGCCGAGCGCCCGACATGACGTGGCGCGGTGCGGACGAGGAAGTACCGGGCACACTCTCGACGCCGGGGGGCCGGCCCGTATCCCAGAGCATGATCGTCGCGATCGACCCGAGCCCGCCCAGCAGCAGCAGCAGCTTGATCGCCCGCAACACGTGCGGGCGCGAACGGGCCGGCGGGCGGTGGTTGCGGCGGCGCTGACTGTCCCACCCGTGCGGAAATACGGCCGGAGGTCCGGAGGCAGCCACTACGCGATTCCTGCCCGGAGACAATCGTGCATGTGGAGCACGCCGCTCGGGAGGCCGTTCTCCGTCACGAACAGGCTCGTGATGCCGCGCTCGTTCATTTTGGCAAGCGCCTCGCCGCCGAGGGCATCCGCCGGAATCGTGGCCGGGTTCCGGGTCATGATGTCGCGGGTGACCCGTTCGAGGAGATCGGGCGCCATGTTCCGCCGGAGGTCGCCGTCGGTGACGGCCCCGGTCAGCCGGCCGTCTGAACCGGTGACGCCGGCGCACCCGAGACCCTTTTCCGTCATCAGGAGGATGGTTTCCCGCATGGGGGCGCTTTCGTCGACCAACGGAAGGGCCGGGCCGGTATGCATGAGATCGGCGACCCGAACGAGTCGGGCACCGAGCCGGCCGCCCGGATGCAGGCCGCGGAAGTCCTCGGCCGTGAAGCCGCCGCGCTCCAGCAGCACGGCGGCGAGGGCGTCGCCGGCGGCGATTGCCAAGGTCGTGGAAACCGTCGGGGCGAGCCCGATGGGACAGGCCTCGGGGACGTCGGGCAGGACGATGGCGGCGTCCGCCGTCGTGGCCAGCGTGCTGGTGGCGATGCTGGTGATGGCGACGAGTGGGATCCGGAAGCGGCGCACGTAGGCCAGCAGATCCGAAAGTTCAGCGGTCTCGCCGGAATTCGAGAACGCCAGCACCGTATCGTTCGGGGCGATCATGCCGAGGTCACCGTGGCTGGCCTCGGCGGCATGCACGAAGTAGGCCGGAGTGCCGGTCGAGGCCAGCGTGGAGGCAACCTTTCGGGCGATGTGACCGGACTTGCCCATGCCGGTCACGATCACCCGCCCCTGGGTAGCTGCAAGGACGTCGGCGGCAGCCTGGAATGCCGGTCCGATCGCGGTCGCGAGCACCCCCAGTCCCTCGGCTTCGGTCTGCACCACCCGTCGGGCGATGGCGAGGTCGGAAGTGCGCTCGGGACGTGGGCCGGCCGCTGCCTTGGTCATCGCGAAGGTCACGTCACGGGCGATTGGGGTACATGTCGTGCGAGAACGGGTCCGCATCGGCCCAGCCCATGAGATCCAGGGCGACGCGGGCGGGCAGGAACTCGAAACACTGGTGCACGAGATCCTGGCGACCTTCGCGCGCCAGCATGCCGTCGAGGATGCTGCGAAGCCGGTGCAGGTGCAGCACGTCGGTGGCGGCGTAGCGCTGCTGCTGGGGCGTCAGTGTCTCCGCGCCCCAATCGGTCTGCTGCTGCTGCTTGGAGATGTCTACTCCGAGCAGCTCCTTGCAAAGATCCTTGAGGCCGTGGCGATCGGTATAGGTCCGTGCAAACCGGGACGCGATCTTGGTGCAGTAGTTGGGGTACGACCGCACGCCGAGGTGATGCTGAAGCGTCGTCATGTCCGCCCTGGCAAAGTGGTACAGCTTCAACGTGTCGCGGTCCTCCAGCAGGGCCCTCAGGCGGGGTGCCTCGTAGGCGCCCCGCCGGAAGCGGACCAGGTGCACGGTGCTGTCGCCGGCCGAGACCTGCGCGAGGCAAAGCCGGTCTCGGGCCACGGCGAGTCCCATCGACTCGGTGTCGACTGCCGCCCCGTCGGGAAACGCCAGGCCGGAAGGTAGATCGCCTTCGTGGAAATGGATGTCCATGGGACGCGAACTCCGGTGGCCGGAGGAAGCTCAGTGTAGAGCCCGCCGGGGGATCGTGACGAGACGGGCGCCGCGACTACGGCCCGGCGCCGGGGTCAGGAACGCCGCCCCCGGCCGGTCCGAACCCCTTCCGGAGGCCCGATGGAGCTCCGGCCAGACTAGGCTGCGACGGATGGCAGGCCCGCCAGCGCCATCGCGAGCTCACCTTCGTCGTAGGCCTGATCGGTCAGGTCGCCGGCGAAGTAGTCGCTGTACGCCTGCATGTCGAAGTGGCCGTGGCCACACAGATTGAAGAGGATCGTGCGGCCGGTCCCGGCGGCACGGCACTTCATGGCTTCGTCGATGGCCCCCTTGACGGCGTGTGTCGCTTCCGGTGCCGGGACGATCCCCTCGGTGCGGGCGAACTGCACGCCGGCCGCGAAGCATTCCTTCTGGTGGTAGGCGCGGGCTTCGATCAGGCCCAGGTGGTGGAGGTGGCTGACAAGTGGGGCCATCCCGTGATAGCGCAGTCCGCCCGCGTGAAATCCCGGCGGCACGAAGGTCGATCCCAGCGTGTGCATCTTCACGAGGGGCGTGAGATGCCCGGTGTCGCCGAAGTCGTAGGCGTACTTGCCCCGGGTCAGCGAGGGACAGGCCGCCGGCTCGACGGCAACGATCCGGACCTTGGGGCCTCCGCGCAGCTGCCGGCCGAGAAACGGGTTCACCATCCCGGCAAAGTTGCTGCCCCCGCCCGTGCAGCCAACCAGGATGTCGGGGTAGTTCCCGGCCATGTGCATCTGTTCGAGGGCTTCCTGCCCGACCACCGTCTGATGGAGCAGAACATGGTTGAGGACGCTGCCGAGCGAGTACTTGGTGTCCTCGTTCTGGGCCGCCACCTCCACGGCTTCGGAGATGGCGATCCCGAGGCTGCCGGTTGAGTCAGGGTGCTCCTCGAGCACTGCGCGGCCGGCCTGCGTCTCCGTGGACGGACTCGCGACGCAGCGTGCCCCGTAGCTCTCCATCATCGCCTTCCGGTAGGGCTTCTGCTCGAAGCTGACCCGGACCATGTAGATGTCGATGTCCAGTCCGAAGAGGCTGCCCGCATAGGCCAGTGACGATCCCCACTGGCCGGCACCGGTCTCCGTCGCGATGCGCTTAGTGCCGGCGTCCTTGTTGTAGAACGCCTGCGCCACCGCCGTGTTCGGCTTGTGGCTCCCGGCCGGACTCACCCCCTCGTACTTGTAGTAGATCTTGGCGGGCGTATCGAGGGCTGCCTCGAGCTGGCGGGCCCGGTAGAGCGGGCTGGGACGCCACTGCCGGTAGATCTGCCGCACCGGCTCGGGAATCTCGATTTCGCGTTCAGTCGAGACCTCTTGACCGATCAGCGCCATCGGGAACAGCGGAGCGAGGTCGTCCGGCCCGATAGGCTCGCCCGTCCCGGGGTGCAGGACCGGTGGCAGGGGTTCCGGCAGGTCCGCCTGGATGTTGTACCAGGCCCGCGGGATGCGGTCTTCTGCCAAGACGTACTTCACGGTGTCGCTCATGGTGACCCAACTCTCCACAGAAGGCTGCTGCCCGCCGCGCGACGGCCATGCTGCTAGGGCCGGCGAGGCGGCGCCCGTCCGGCGGGCGCCTCGTTCAGCCGCACGCACGAACAGCGGCAGTGCGCCGCCGGTTTACGGTTCTTCGGCTCGCAGGACCGCCAGCATAGCGGATTGGGGAATCTCGACGTTCCCGATCTGGCGCATGCGTTTCTTGCCGGCTTTCTGCTTCTCGAGGAGCTTCCGCTTGCGCGTGACGTCGCCCCCGTAGCACTTCGCAGTCACATCCTTGCGCAGCGCCGCGATGGTCTCGCGCGCAATGATCTTGCCCCCGATGGCCGCTTGCAGCGACACCTTGTACAGCTGGCGCGGGATCAGGCCCTTGAGCTTGGCGCAGAGGGCCCGTCCGCGCCCTTCCGCCCGACTTCGATGGGCAATGAAGGACAGGCTGTCGACCGATTGCCCGTCGACCAGGATGGCGACCCGCGCCAGGTCGCCGGCGCGGTAGTCGTCCAGTTCGTAGTCGAAGGAGGCGTAACCGCTGGTCGCGGACTTGAGGCGGTCGTAGAAATCGAACACCACCTCGTTCAGGGGCAGGGCATAGACGACCATCGCCCGGCTGCCGACGTAGGTCAGATCGGTCTGCGCGCCGCGCTTTTCCGTGCAGAGCTTCAGGACGTTGCCGAGGTACTGGTCCGGCACCAGGATCGTTGCGCGGATCCAGGGCTCCTCGACCGACCGGATGCGGCTCTGGTCCGGCCAGTCGACGGGGTTGTGCAGCTCGATGTCGCGGCCATCGGTCAGACCCAGGCGGTAGACCACGCTGGGTGCCGTCGTCACCAGATCGAGCCCGAATTCGCGCTCCAGGCGCTCCTGAATGATCTCGAGGTGGAGAAGCCCCAGGCACCCGCACCGGAACCCGAGACCTAGGGCAGCACTCGATTCCGGTTCGTAGTGGACGGAGGCGTCGTTCAGATGCAGCTTCGCGAGTGAGTCCCGGAGGTGGCGGTAGTCGCTGGCGTCGGCGGGATACAGGCCGCAGAACACGACGGGAACCGACTCCCGGAACCCCGGCAGCGGCGCATCGGCCGGCCGGCGGGCATCGGTGATGGTGTCGCCGACCTGCGTGTCGGACACCTGACGGATGGACGCGGTGAAGAATCCCACCTCGCCCGCGGCCAGTGCTTCGGCGGGACGCGGCGTCGGCTCGAAGATGCCGACCCGATCGATCTGGTAGTCGGCGCCACTGGCCATCATCCTGATCTTCTGGCCCGCTTCGAGAATGCCGTCGACGACCCGCACCAGGACCATCACGCCGAGGTAGGTGTCGTACCAGCTGTCGACCAGCAGGGCGGCCAGGGGCGCATCGGGCGCGGTGACCGGCGGCGGGATGCGTTCCACGATCGTGTCGAGCAAGACATCGATCCCGGCACCGGTCTTCGCCGACACGCTCAGCGCGGTGGCGCTGTCCAGCCCGATGGTGTCCTCGATCTGGGTCCGCACGCGGTCCTCGTCCGCGGCGGCGAGGTCGATCTTGTTGAGTACGGGAATGATCGTGTGGTCGTTGTCGACCGCCAGGTAAGCGTTCGCGATCGTCTGCGCCTCGACGCCCTGGGTGGCGTCCACGACGAGGACCGAGCCTTCGCTGGCGGCGAGGCTGCGGCTCACTTCGTAGGTAAAGTCGACGTGGCCGGGCGTGTCGATCAGGTTGATGAGATAGCGGGTGCCCGCAACCTCGTGGGCAAGGCGCACCGTCTGGGCCTTGATCGTGATCCCGCGCTCCCGCTCGAGATCCATCGAGTCCAGGACCTGCGCGCGCATGGACCGGGCCTCGAGTGCGCCCGCGCGCTCGATCAGGCGGTCGGCCAGCGTGGACTTGCCGTGATCGATGTGGGCGATCACGGAGACGTTGCGAATATGGGCGACCGGATGCGTACGCCCGGGCTCAGGCATGTCCCCCTCGAAGTTGCCCGCCGGCGCCTTTGGCGACGGCGTCGATGATGGCATCCGCCGTGCGCTGGATCGCGGCGTCGTCCAGCGGCTGGTCCTGGGGTTGGAGCACGACCTCGATCGCCACGGACTTCATGTCGCGGGGCAGATCGTCGCCTTCCCATACGTCGAAGACATCCACGCGGCTTACGAGCTTCGGCTCGGCCCGCTCGGCCGCCCGCACCACGGTCGCGGCTGGCGTCGAGGCCGGCACGAGAAATGCAAAGTCGCGCGTGAGCGGCATCAGGCTGTGCCTTGCCAGCGCGCCCCGATTCCCCGACTTCCTGCGGCGGGATGGCACGGCGTCGAGGAAGATCTCGGCCGCCGCCACCGGCAGATCGAGGCCGGCGCTCCGCAGCAGCCGCGGGTGCAGCTCCCCGAACGCGGCGAGGATGGCCGGGCCGAGTGCCAGTACACCCGAGTGGCCCGGATGGAACCATGCAGGCGCTTCTGCGCGGGCCTGCAGCCTGGCGACCGGCGCCCCGGCGGCGGCGAGGGCCGCCTCGGCGTCGGCCTTGGCGTCGAACAGGTCGACTGCCCGCACGGACTCCGCCCAGTGGCGCGGCGCGGTGTTCCCGAAGCGCAGGCACCCTGCGGTGCGACGTTCGCCCTCCGGCGTGACATCGTGATAGGCGGCCCCCACCTCGAACAGGCCGGTGTCGCGCACCCCGTGCGCCGCGTTGGCGGCGGCGGCGCTCAGCAGCGACGGCAGGATGGAGGGTCGCATCGTGTCGAGTTCGGGCGAGATCGGGTTGGCGAGCTGCAGCGACTTGCCGCCGCCGCCAAAGGCGCGGGCCAGTTCGGCACTCACGAAGGAGAATGTCACGGTCTCGTCGAGCCCCCGCGCCGTGAGCGCCGAGCGCACGCGGGCGGCCTGCACAATGGCAGGTCCGGCCGCCCGTTCGGGCAGCACTCCCGTCCGTTCCACGGGCGTCTCGGGGATGGTGTCGAAGCCGTGGATCCGAAGAATCTCCTCAACCAGGTCGGCCTCGCCATCGATGTCGGGACGCCAGACGGGCGGCGTCACCTGCCAGTCCGCCGCGGCGTGCTCGACGCCGAACCCGAGCGCATCGAGGATGGCGGCCTGGCGCTGCTCGGGCACGGCCACGCCCCCGAGAGACGCCACCTGGTCGGGCCGGAAGGAAACCGGCGCTGGCGGCGGCGGCATCGCGCCGGCCTGGACGATCTCGCTTGCCTCCCCCCCGCACAGCTCGCTGATCAGGCGGGTCGCCTCGTGGACGCCCCAGTCCGCCGACGTCGGATCCACACCGCGCTCGAAGCGGTAACGCGCGTCCGAGAGGATCCCCAGGCGGCGGCCCGACCGGGCGGTCCGGACCGGATCGAACAGGGCGACCTCCAGGAAGACGTTGCGCGTGTCGGCCGAACAGCCGGTTTCCTCGCCGCCCATGATGCCGCCGATGGCGCACACGCGCGCATCGTCGGCGATCACCGTGATATCGGGATCGAGCGCGTACGTGTTCCCGTCGAGCGCGGCCAGCGACTCGCCGGCCCGCGCCATCCGCATCCGGAGATCCCCGGTCACCTTGTCCGCGTCGAACACGTGCAAGGGCCGGCCGCGGTCGAGGGTGACGTAGTTCGTGATGTCGACCAGTGCGGAAATCGGGCGGAGCCCGACGGCCCGCAGGCGCTGTTGCATCCACTCCGGACTGGGACCATTGGTCACGTTCCGGAAGTACCGGCCGGCCACCAGGGGGCAGGCGTCGCCGCGCTCGTCGAGGGCTCGAAGCCAGGCGACGGGACTTTCGTACGAGCCGGACACGGGCTGGACGGGATGCTCGCGCAGGCCGCCGACGCCGGCGGCGGCCAGGTCGCGCGCGATTCCCCGGACGCTGGCGCAGTCGCTGCGGTTGGGCGTGAGTGCGATTTCAAGGACGGGGTCGTCGGTTCCCGCCCACGGCGCGTACGCCGTGCCGACCGGAGCGTCCTGCGGTAGCTCGACGATCCCGTCGTGGTCCTCGCCCAATCCCAGCTCGAAGGCCGAGCAGAGCATGCCCTGCCCGGTCACGCCGCGGATTTCCTTTTCCGACAGCGTGATGCCGCTGCCCGGAATGTGCGTACCGATAGGTGCGAACACGGCCTTCATCCCGGTCCGCGCGTTGGGCGCGCCACAGACGACCGGCACGGTGCCGTCGCCGGTGTCGACGGTGCACACGCTGAGCCGGTCGGCGTTGGGATGGGGCCGGGCCTCCACCACTTTGGCGACCACGAAGGGCGCCAGGTCCTCCCGGCGATCCTCCACTGACTCGATTTCCAGTCCGACCGCGGTCAGGCGGTCGGCAATATCCTTGAGGCTGGCATCGGTCTCGAGATGTTCCCGGAGCCAGGACAGCGTGAACTTCATGGATCGAGGCCGTCCAGCAGACTGGGCCGGGTCAGCATGTCGAAGCCGTAGTGGCGGAGCCAGGCGACATCGGATTCGAAGAACGTGCGGAGATCGGGAATCCCGTACTTGAGCATGGCGAAGCGCTCGACCCCGAGCCCCCACGCGAAGCCCTGCCAAGTGTTCCGGTCGACCCCGCAGTTGTCGAGCACGCGGGGATGGACCATCCCGCACCCCATCACTTCGAGCCAGTCGCCGCCGGCGCCGATCTCGAGGCCGCGTTCCGTCCGGCGATAACTGATGTCGACCTCGGCGGAGGGTTCGGTAAACGGGAAGTACGATGGGCGGAACCTGACCTCGACGTCGTCCCTAGCGAAGAAGGCCCGCACGAACGTGGCAATGGTGCCCTTGAGGTGGCCCATCGTGAGGTCGCGGTCGATCGCGAGTCCCTCGATCTGGTGGAACATGGGCGCGTGGGTGGCGTCGCGGTCGCATCGGAAGGTGCGGCCGGGCGCAATGATCCGAATCGGCGGCTCGGCGGCCCTCAGGGCCCGGATCTGTACGGGTGACGTGTGCGTGCGCAGGACCCTGCGTTCGCCGCCCTCAGGTGCGCGGAGATAGAAGGTGTCGACGTCCTGACGGGCCGGATGCTCGGGCGGAATGTTGAGCGCCGTGAAGTTGTGGAAGTCGTCCTCGATGTGCGGACCCTCAGCGACCCGGAAGCCGAGCTCGCCCAGGATGGCGGTCATTTCGTCCAGTGTCCGCGAAATCGGATGGGCACGACCCGGAGGCTGGCGTCGCGAGGGCAGGGTGATGTCGGCGCGCTCGGTGGCGAGACGGGCCTCAAGCGCGGCGTCCTCCAGCGCGGCGTGGCGTTCACGCAGCGCGCTGGCCAGGCGTTCCTTGACGACGTTCAGATGCTGGCCGGCGCCGCGGCGCTCGTTGCTCGGCAGGCTGGCAACGGAGCGCAGCATGCCGTTGAGCTCGCTCTTCCGGCCAAGCGCCCGGATGCGCACGGCTTCAAGGTCGTCCGTGTCCGCTGCGGCCTGCACGGCCGCGAACAACTCTTCCTCGAGTGCGGCGGCTTGGGAAAGGAACGTGCTCATCGGGCCTTTCCGGCGCTTGGCCCGGTTGCTGTGCGGGGTCGGGTCAGCGCGCCTCAAGGGCGGCTTGCGCCTGCTTGACCACCAGCCCGAAGGCATCCGGGTCGCGCACCGCGAGATCGGCGAGGACCTTGCGGTCCAGCTCGACGCCTGCACGGTCCAGTCCGTTGATCAGGTCGCCGTACCGCAGCCCGTGCGTCCGGGCGGCGGCGTTGATGCGCTGAATCCACAGGCTCCGGAAGTCCCGCTTGCGGGTCCGGCGATCCCGGTACGCGTACTGGAGGTTCTTCTCGACGCGCTGGACGGCGGCGCGGTACGTGTTCTTCTGACGGCCCCGGGCGCCCTTAGCTGCCTTGATGACCCGGCGGTGACGTCGGCGCGTGGTGACGCCGCTGGTGACGCGTGTCATGGGAGAAGTCTCAGCTCAGGAGTTCCGGAGCAGGTGGCGCTTGATATAGCGCGCGTCGGCGGCCGACGCGGTCGTGGTGCCCCGCGCGGTCCGGATGAACTTGTTGGTGCGCTTGATCATGCCATGCCGCTTGCCGGCGAAGTTGCGGCGAACTTTGCCGGTGCCGGTCAACCGGAACCGCTTCATCGCGGAACGCTTGCTCTTGATCTTGGGCACGGGCCAACACCTCGCGGAGCAGGCCGATCTGGCTGGCCCCAGCACGGTTCCTGCGGTGGAAGAAACCGCACCGTACAAGCGCCCTGCGTCTTCTGCAACTGTCTGACCGCGCGAGGTGCGCGGGGTCGGTCGGCTATGCTCTCAGACCGGCTGACAGCCCCCCGGAGGATGATGAATGGCGAAGCCCCTTCCCAACTATGTCGCGGGTGAATGGCGCGTGGCGACGACGACGGTGCCCAACGTCAACCCGTCGAACACGGACGATGTCATCAACGAGCACTGCTTTGCGACCGCCGACGACACCCGTGCTGCGGTGGAGGCCGCCCGCGCCGCGTTTCCCGGCTGGGCTCGCACCACGCCGCAGCAGCGGCACGACGTACTCCGCCGGGCGTCCGACGAGATTTTCGCCCGTCAGGAGGAGCTCGGCCGGCTGCTGGCCCGGGAAGAAGGCAAGACCCTGCCGGAAGCCGTGGGCGAGGTCGGCCGCGCGGGCCAGATCTTCGATTTCTTTGCCGGCGAGACTCTTCGCCTAGCCGGCGAGAAGCTTCCGTCGGTCCGACCCGGCGTCGAGGTTGAAATCACCCGCGAACCGCTAGGCGTAGTCGGCGTGATTACACCGTGGAACTTCCCGATCGCGATCCCGGCATGGAAGATTGCCCCGGCACTCTGTTACGGCAACACGGTCGTCTTCAAACCGGCGACGCTGGTGCCTGGCTGCGCCTGGGAGCTCACTGACGTTCTGGTGCGGGCCGGCCTGCCGGAGGGTGTGCTCAACCTGGTGGTAGGACGCGGGACCGAAGTGGGCGAGACGCTTCTCGCCTGCAACGGCGTGGACGCCGTCACGTTTACCGGCTCCGTGGACACGGGGGGAAGGGTCGCCGCGGCGTGTGCCGCGCGCCGCGCGAAATTCCAGTTGGAGATGGGCGGCAAGAATCCGCTCGTGGTGCTGGACGATGCGGATCTGGACACGGCCGTGGAGTGCGCCGTGAACGGGGCGTTCTTCTCGACGGGCCAGCGCTGTACCGCTTCCTCGCGCCTGGTGGTGACAGAAGGAATCCATGATCGCTTCGTCAACGCGGTGACCCGCCGGCTTGCGGGATTGGTGGTGGACGACGCGCTCAAGGACGGCACTCATATCGGCCCAGTGGTGGATGAATCCCAGCTCGCGCAGGATCTGGAGTACCTCCGGATCGGCACGGCGGAAGGAGCCCGCCTGCACTTCGGCGGCGAGCAGCTGAGCCGGGCCACGCCGGGCCACTACCTCCAGCCGGCCCTGTTTACGGAGACCACGCCCGGCATGCGGATCAATCGCGAGGAGATTTTCGGCCCGGTCGCCTCGGTCATTCGGGTCGCCGACTACGACGAGGCCCTTCAGGTCGCGAACGATACGTCATTCGGGCTGTCGTCCGGGATCTGCACGACAAATCTGAAGCACGCGAGTCACTTCCGCCGGAATGCGGAAGCTGGCATGGTCATGGTGAATCTCCCGACGGCGGGTGTCGACTACCACGTGCCGTTCGGGGGCAGGAAGGGGTCGTCCTATGGTCCGCGCGAGCAGGGACGTTATGCGGCCGAGTTCTACACGACGGTCAAGACGGCCTACGTTGCGTAGAGCGGCGATCGGTGCCGCGGTCCTGATCGCCGCGGCGCTGGCCGGATCGATCGGCACGGCCGACCAGACCGCGCCTGAACTCGATGGCCTGTTTGCGGCCCTCGGGGCAAGTACCGACCCGCACGAGGCGATCAAGATCGAACTCCAGGTCTGGGGGTTGTGGCTGGAGCACCCGGATTCACAGACGCGCGACACGATGCGCCGCGGCATCCGGTCCATGCAGGCCGGCGACTACCGGCTGGCGCTTGCCGCATTCGATGACCTGGTCGAGCGGAATCCCGGTTTCGCGGAGGCATGGAACAAGCGGGCCACCCTCCACTACCTGATGGGTAATGACGAGGCGTCGGTAGCCGACATCGTCGAGACTCTCGAGCTGGAGCCCCGGCATTTTGGCGCGCTGTCCGGGTTGGCCCTGATCTACGAACGCAACGGCCAGCCGGCCGCCGCCGCCAGCGCCCTGCGCCGCGCACTCGACGTACACCCGCAGATGGGCGGCGGCGAGCGCCGGCTCAAGCTGCTCGAGGACGAGGTGGGACCGTCTATCTAGTACCCCGCCGCGGTTGACTTCCGGCGATGGGCGGCCGCCGGCGGACGGGCCTCACCGCCAAGAGCTCCTGGACCCGCTCCCGATGACCGGACCCCGGCCGATGCCATGCCGGTCCGGTCCTCCATCCGCGTCAGGCCCGTGCTTCCTCTGGCGGCGGCCCCGCAAAGAATCGCGGCTACGCGGGGGCTGGTACCAGGAATGCCCTGAAGTCGTTCACGTTGGTGCGGGTCGGGCCGGTGACCACGAGATCGCCGAGCGCCTCGAAGAAGCCGCCGGAATCGTGCGTGTCGAGCAGGTAGCGGGCATTGAGTCCGCGCTCGGCGGCGCGCGTCAGGGTGCTCGGGTCGATGTGGGCTCCCGCATGGTTTCCCCGGCCGTCGATCCCGTCGGTATCGCATGCGAGGCCGTGGACATTGACCCCGTCGAGCGCCAGCGCGGCCGCGAGAAGAAACTCGGTGTTCCGTCCGCCATTGCCGTTCCCCTGCAAGGTGACGGTCGTCTCGCCGCCGGAGATGAGGGCGAGCGGCGGCCGCGCAGGCTGGCCGGCCTCCAGCACGTGCCGCGCGATGGCCGCATGCATCGTCCCGATGTCGCGGGCCTCGCCCTCGATTCGGTCGGACAGGAGGAGCGGGCGAAAACCGGCCGAGCGGGCACTGCGCGCCGCGGCGCGAAGGGCGTCCCGAGGTCGGACCAGGATGCGGTGCGAGGTCCCTGCAAGGTGCGGATGGGACGCCTCGGGCGTTTCTGCGGACGGATCCTTGAGGATGTCTCGTACCTGCGGGGGCGGCTCGATTCGGTACCGCGCCAGGATAGCCTGCGCTTCACCTTGGGTACTCGCGTCGCCGAACGTCGGGCCGGACCCGACCACCGAAGGGTCATCGCCTGGCACATCGGAGATCAGCAATGTCGCGACCCGCGCCGGGGCGGCATGGAGCGCCAGCCGGCCTCCCTTCACGGCGGAGAGGTGCTTGCGGACACAGTTCATCTCGTGGATGGTCGCGCCGGAACGGAGCAGCGCAGCAGTGACCTGCTGCTTGTGGGTTAGCGTGATGCCGGGAACCGGGGCGGCCAGCAGCGCGCTGGCTCCGCCGGAGATCAGGCACAGCAGGAGATCGTCCGGACCTAGTGCCTTCGCCTCATCCAGGAACCGGGCGGTGGCCGATTGTCCCGCCTGGTCGGGTACGGGGTGGGACGCCTCGATGACTTCGACCCGCGGGCACGCCACGCCGTGGCCATACGGCGTGACCGCGAGCCCGCTGAGCGGCGCGTCCCAGGCCTCGTCGGCAGCCTTGGCCATAACCGCCGCCGCCTTGCCGGCACTCAGGATCAGGGTCCGGCCGCGCGGTGGGCGGGGGAGATGCCGGATGACGAGATGCTCCGGGTTGGCCGCATCGACGACCGCGTCGAACATCCGGCGAAGGGCAGCCCGGTGCTGCGCGTGGGCGTCGCTACCCAACGTCTGCTGCGCCGCCGGACTTCGAGTCATCGTTCGATCGGCCAACGTCCAAGCCCATGGCGGTCTCCACGAAGAAGCTGCGATCGAGCGTGGTGCTGGTGCCCCCTTGGCGGTGCGCCGGCCCACGGGACCGGTGGAGGCGCGGGGAGCCCTTTCACAGGTGTGGCGCCGGAGGGTACCAGCCCGGGCGCTGGTCGAACCATATGGGCGCTGTTGCCGCGCCACGGTCCAGGGTCGGCGGGGCCAGCGGGTGACGGAACGCCGGTTCGCCCCGGAACCGGCCCGGAAGGGCGCCCATGCCGGATGTGGTGCTCGCTCCTCGGCGTCATCGCCCGGTCCTCGTGTCGTCGGTCGGTCACCGGCGGAGGTGTCCGACGCACGGCAGGGGGAGACGATACAGATACCGGGGCGCCCCGGGCCTGTTCCAAACGCCGGCCGTCGATGGTACGCATCCGTCGGTCTGCCGGGATGGGCTGCGTCCGGCGCGGTGAACGGCCGGCTGCACCCAATATGTCACCGTGGTACCGTTTGTTGCCGATTCCCGTCGTGCTACGGTCCGGGCTGACTGGCTCGGCCCCACGCTTGGAAGTCTTTTCCTGCCAGACCGGCAGTGGGAACGGCCCGTCATGTGGCGAAGCGGTCGCGGCGGGTTCCGCGCGCGTTGCCAGCCGGTTGGGGCTGCAGCGGTCGAACGCTGGGGCCTAGTCTCCGGGTTATACTGACTTAAATCCTGTAATACCGACAACTTGGGACGATAGCGACGATGCGGCTTGCGACGGTCACCCTCGACGACAAATACGAACTCAATGATGGTCGGGCCTTTCTCAGCGGCACTCAGGCGCTGGTCCGTTTGCCGCTGGTCCAGCGTCGTCTTGACCAGACGGCCGGGCTCGACACGCGAGGGTACATTTCGGGGTACCGCGGCTCTCCGCTCGGCATCTACGACAAGGCGTTATGGAATGCGCGGCGGTTCCTTGAGCGCGGCGGCATACACTTCAATCCCGGCTTGAACGAGGACCTGGCCGCCACGGCGATCTGGGGCACGCAGCAGATCGGCCTGGTGACCAAACCGAAGCACGACGGCGTGTTCGGCATCTGGTACGGCAAGGGTCCGGGGGTCGATCGCACGGGCGACGCGTTCAGGCATGCGAACACGGCGGGCACGGCGCCCCACGGCGGGGTGCTGGCGCTGCTGGGCGATGACCATCTGGCCAAGTCGTCCACGATCGCTCATCACAGCGAACTGGCCATGGTGCATGCGCAGATTCCGGTCCTCAATCCGGCCAATGTCCAGGATCTCCTGGATTTCGGCCTGCGTGGCTGGGCCATGTCCCGTTTCAGCGGACTTTGGGTGTCGATGAAGTGCATCACCGCAACCATCGATAGTTCGGCCTCGGTCTACGTCGATCCCGAACGGGCGAAATCAATCATTCCCGACGACTTCGAGCTGCCGCACGGCGGGCTTTCCATTCGCTGGCCGGACGACATTCACGCCCAGGAAGAACGGATGATTGCGCATCGCCTGCCCGCCGCGCAGGCGTTCGCGCGGGCAAACGGAATCGACACGCTGGTGTGGCGCGGGCCAAGCGATCGAATCGGCATTGCCGCCACGGGCAAGGCATACGCAGAGGTGCGGGAGGCGCTCGCCCTTCTTGGTATTGACGCAGCCCGTGCGCAGGCGCTCGGGCTTCGCCTCTGGAAGGTGGGCATGAGCTGGCCGCTGGAAGAAGAGGGCGCCCGGGCATTCCTCGACGGGCTCGAGGAAGTCATCGTGGTGGAGGAGAAACGGGCACTCGTCGAGACGCAGCTCAAGGACCTCGCTTTCCACCTTGCGAAGCGGCCGCGCCGGATCGTCGGTAAGACCGACGACGAGGGCTTCTCGCTCATCCCGGCCACCGGGGAACTGACGCCCGCCATCGTTGCCAAGGCGCTGAGCCCGCGCCTCGCACGGCTGGGCGCGTCGGATGTGGCCGATGCCTTCGCGCGCTTCGAGGGCAACATGCCGCCGCCGGGAGCGCCGGCGCCGGTCGAACGGACGCCGTACTTCTGCTCGGGTTGTCCGCACAACAGTTCGACCCGCATTCCTGATGGATCAATGGCCATGGCCGGCATCGGATGCCATTACATGGCTGTGTGGGCCAATCGCAATACCCACCTCACCACGCACATGGGTGCGGAGGGTGCGAACTGGATCGGGATGGAGCCGTTCGTCGAAGATCCGCACATCTTCCAGAATCTGGGTGACGGGACCTATCAGCACTCCGGGCTCCTGGCGATTCGAGCCGCCGTCTCGGCCGGTACCAGCATGACCTACAAGGTCCTCTACAACGACGCGGTGGCCATGACGGGAGGGCAGCCGCACGATGGCGCCCTGACGCCGGAAGCGATCACTCACCAGTTGCGTGCGGAAGGCGTACGCCGGATCGCGATGGTCACGGACGAGCCGGAGAAGTACGGGATCGGCCGGACGTTTGCCGACGGCACCACCCTGCATCACCGCGGTGAGCTTGACACGGTGCAGAAGGAGCTGCGCTCCTGGCCGGGTGTTTCGGTGCTGGTCTACGACCAGACCTGCGCGGCCGAGAAACGTCGCCGTCGCAAGCGGGGTCTCATGGAGGATCCCGACCGCCGGGCCTTCATCAATGATCTGGTGTGCGAGGGCTGTGGCGACTGCTCGAAGGCTTCGAACTGCATTTCCGTCGAACCCCTGGAGACGGAGCTCGGGCGAAAGCGCCAGATCAACCAGTCCGCGTGCAACAAGGATTTTTCGTGCGTGGAGGGTTTCTGCCCGAGCTTCGTGACCGTGTCAGGCGTCGAGGTACGGAAGGCGCCACCGTCGCACGACGGTGCCGTCCTCACCGATTTGGTGGCACGCTTGCCGGCCCCAGCCCAGCCGGACCTCGACCGCCCGCACAATGTGGTCATTACCGGTATCGGGGGTACCGGCGTCGTCACGGTCGGTGCGGTCCTGGGGATGGCAGCCCACATCGAGGGCAAGGGTGTCAGCGTCCTGGACCAGGTCGGGCTCTCTCAGAAGGGCGGAGCGGTCGTCTCCGAGGTACGGCTGGCGGCGAAGCCGGAAGACATCCATTCGGTCACGGTCGGCCGCGGTCGCACCGATCTTCTCCTCGGCTGCGACATGGTGGTCGCGGCGGACGCGGATGTCCGCGGATGTCTCAGTCCGGAGGTCAGCGCGGCGGTGGTCAACGCGCATCGCGCGCCGGTTGCGGAATTCGTGCTGAATCCGGACCTGTCCTTCGGCACCCGCCGGATGATGGAACTGATCGCGGAGTCCAGCCGAGATGATGCGACCGATTTCGTGGACGCCACGCGGCTTGCCACCACGCTGTTCGGTGACAGCATCGCCGGCAACCTGATGCTGCTCGGTTACGCCGTCCAGCGCGGTCACGTTCCGGTTGGCGTCGAAGCGATTGAACGCGCCGTCGAACTCAACGGGGTCGCCGTCCGGATGAATCTTGATGCGTTCAGATGGGGACGAGTCGCAGCTGGCGATCAGGACGCGATCCGGAACATCGTGGACCCGGAGCCCGTCACGGCGGACGAGCGCGAGGAGTCATTGGACCAACTGATTGAACGCCGGGTCCAGTTCTTGACGGAATACCAGAATCGATCGTGGGCCGAGCGGTATCGCGAGACCGTTGCGACGGTGCGCACGATTGAGGCCGCACGGGTTCCGGGAGAAGAGGCGCTGGCCGGGGCGGTGGCCCGGTACCTATTCAAGCTCATGGCGTACAAGGACGAGTACGAGGTCGCGCGCCTCTACACGGACGGCAGGTTCCGCCGTCGGATCAAGGAAACATTCACGGGCCGGCCCCGGCTGACGTTCCACCTGGCGCCGCCGTTGTTCGCACCGCGGGACCCCGCCACCGGGAAGCTGCGGAAGCTGACGTTCGGGTCCTGGATGCTGCCGGTGTTTCATGTGCTGGCCCGGCTGCGGTTCCTTCGGGGGACGCCGTTCGATCCGTTCGGCTGGACCCGGGAACGTCGGTCCGAACGGGCCGAGATCCCTCGGTACGAGCAGATCCTGCAGACCATTGGAGAGCGCCTGAGCCCGAGCAATCATGCAACAGCGGTTGCCTTGGCCTCCGTTCCCGAGCATGTCCGCGGCTTTGGACACGTCAAGGCCGATCACCTTGCGAGGGCTCGTGCGTTGGAGAAGGAGCTTCGGGCTGCCTTCGACGCGAAGGAAGACGTCGGAGAGAGTCAGGCCGCCTGAGACCCCCGGGGGCAATTCGTCCCCGGAGCCGAGGGCTAGCCGGCTTGGCCGGTGGATCCGCCACTGCGGATCACGGCCTGCGCCGCCGAGTAGCCCGACCGGATGGCTCCTTCGATCGTTGCCGGGAGGCCCGTGTCGATCCAGTCCCCGGCCAGGAACACGTTGGCGAATGCGCTTCGGGTTTTGGGGCGGCGCAGCACTTCCGCCGGAGTCTGAGCGAACGTGGCGCGTCGCTCCTTGATCACCCTGTAGGTCGGAATCGTATGCGGGTCGCGGTCCAGTGCCGCGGCAACGTCGTTCCAGGTCTTCCGCGCGATTTCCTCGGCCGAGGCCTCGGCAACGGTATCGGCGGCACTGATGGTGATCGAGGCCACGTTGCCCCGGACGAACAGCCACTGCGCGGTGCCCCCGATCAGACCGAGAAATGGCGACATGGCGGGAAGCGCGGCGGGTTCCGAGAGCGCAAAATGCGCATTGACGATGACATGGCTCGCCTCGGGGACGGTCAGCGCCGGCAACAAGGCGCCTGTTGCAGCGGGAGGCAGTGCGAGGACTACCCTGTCTCCATCGTCGAGCGGTACCGACACATCTCCAAATTCCAGTAGCTGCGCTCGCCCGGCCTCGTACTGGATCTGCCCCAGTCGGCGTCCGAACCGGAGTGTGGCGCCGGATCTTCGCAACAGTGCCAGCGCTGGTTCCACGAAGGCATCCGACAGTCCCGTCTTGGCCACCCGCGGCCGGCACGCTGCCTCCCCTTTCGCGAACGTGTCCCGGAACACCGGCCAGAGTAGACGGGCTGCACCCGTTTGGGCCGGCGTGTTCAGTACCGCGACGGCAAGCGGTTCCCAGAAACGCCTGAACAGGACGCTGTCCTCCCCGACGCAGTCGGTGACCGTGCGGCTTCCGGCCGCCGCGAACCGCAGGGCAGACAGATAACTCCAAATTTTCGTACCAGGTACGCGGCGCCCGGGGCTGAGAAGCCACCACGGCAGTCGCCCACCATTCGGCTGCAGACACCATCGTTCACCGGTGGCGAGGTCGAGAAACGGAAAGCGCGCGGACGGCGGACCGTGCAGCTCCTGCGAGGCGCCGATGTCGGCCAGGTAGCGTATGGCTGCTTGATTGCCGCTGAGCAGCAGGTGGTTGCCGTTGTCGATCGTGCACGCGAGCTTTGCGTCCACGTACGATCGGCACCGCCCGCCCGCCTGGCCGCTTGCTTCATAAAGAACGACCGCTCGGCCGGCGCGCGTCAGCGACACAGCGGTGGCAAGCCCCGCAACACCGGCGCCGATGACGTGGACTCGGTTCACGGCTGCAACTGCTAGAGGAGGCCGTACCGAAGTGCCAGGTACAGCTTCCGCGCGGGCGTCAGCCGGATGGGGTCGCCGATCTGACTCCAGCCGCGTCGCTCCAAACGGTCCAGCGTCTCACGGTAGACTGCCATCATGAGCGCTGCCGGCCGCATCCTCCGCCATCCAAGTTCGCTCAGCAGCCGGTCTGCTTCCGCGTAGTAGCCACGGGCAACACCGGCCAGGTGGGCACCGACAGCGGGAAACCCGGGATCATCGAAGACGGCGCTGGCCGGACGCGTCACCACGTGATGCCGCCGCAGCAAATCCAGGGGCACGTAGAGGCGCTGCAAGGCCGCATCCTCCTTCAGGTCACGGAGGATGTTGGTGAGCTGCAGGGCGTTGCCCAGGTTCTCGGCGATCAGCGGTCCGGGATGCTGGGGTACGCCGAACGCATGTATCGACAGCATGCCCACCGCGCCCGCCACTTTTCGGCAGTAGCTCAGGAGATCGGTCAGGCTGTGCATCTGCACGGTGGGAGCCGCGTCGATTTCCATCCCGTCGATCACGGCCAGAAACTCACGTTCCGGCAGGTCAAAGCGCTGCACGGGGTGCAGCAACTCCTTCGTGGTAGGCCACGTCGGCCGCCCCGCATACAGGCGTCTGATCTCTTCCCGCCACGCAGCCAGCGCTCGCGCCTTGTCGTCAACCGGCCCCGGTTCATCGGCGATGTCGTCAACCTCGCGGCAGAACGCGTAGATCGCATGCATTGCCCGGCGACGTTCTGAAGGGAGTACTCGTAATCCCCAGAGAAATGACGTGCCCGACCGCGCGACGACATTGTTGACATGGGTTCTGGGCTCAGGCGCGACCGCCGCCGCGCCGGGCCGAGTTGGTGAGTAGGGGGGCGGCGGGTTCACTTGGGGGGCTTTCTTTCGGCGCGCAAGTGCAGGACCTTGCTCGGGCGACTCGCCGCCTCCGGCGGACAGGTTGAGAGCGGGTGAGGAACGTCAGCCTCCCTCGTTCCGAACATCGCTTGGCATACGCGGCCAGCGCGATCCTCGAATCCCGCTGTACGGCCTCGGGGCGACACAGCACGGGCCCGGAAACCGGGGCCACGGGAAGCCCCTGCACGGCAGACCGCCACCGTGCCTCGCAAGACCACTAGTCAACCGACGATGGCCGGCTGGCCAATGCGCCGAGCCAGCGGGGAATTGTCTGGTACAAGGCGTGACCGACTCCCGACACACCGCAGCCGAGGAACTGGGCTTTCGTCAGTACTACCCGCTCCGCCAGCGGATCCCGCCGCCGCAATTCCGCGCTCAGCTTTTTCGCTATGGCGATAATCGTCGCGCTTTCCATCGCGAGGCGGACATTTTGGAACTGGGACGGCAGACGACTGGCGCGAACGAGCAGCTGATCCGTTGCGTCAAGGCAGCGATTCAGCACACGGCGCAGGGCATCTGTCGCTTGGCGTCCCTCCAGCGTCGAAACATCGGCCTCTTCGGCCGCCATCCAGTTCTGCGGAAGATAGACCCGGTTGAGAGCCCTGAAGTCGTCACCACAATCCTGCAAGTGGTTGACGACCTGCAGCGCGTTGCAGAGCGCATCCGAAGCCGGGTACGTCGCGGCGGACTCCCCGTGCAGGTCGATGAGGTAGCGTCCGACGGGCGCAGCTGACAGATTGCAGTAGCTGATCAGGTCGTTCCAGCTCTCGTAGCGCAGCTTGCTTGCGTCCTGCTTGAACGCGCTGACCAGATCCAGGCAGTGCTGGTGCGTGACATCCGTAGCCGCGAGGCTTCGACGGATGGCGTGGGCCGCGTGAAATCCCGGACTGGTGGTATCCACGCCACGCACCGCTGCAGCAAAGCCTTCCAAACGTTGAATCTTGTCGTCCGGTTGCAGGTCCGGGTTGTCAGCGATGTCGTCGATGGCCCGGGCATACGCGTAGAATGTCGCGACGTGCGGCCGGAGCGGCGCCGGCAGGAGCCAGGAACCAACCGGAAAATTCTCGTCCGCCGCGGTCTTGCCGGACGGAGTTTCCATTGTGGCCGCCATTTCCTCGATCAGCGCGTCAGGGCGCGCCCAGATCTGTTCAACCGATAATCCCGCAAAGCAGGCCCCGGGAGAAGACAGGTGCCGCCGCTTTGCCCGGGCTCGGGGCCGGACGCGTTTGACACGCTCGGCGGCCCGGGAGCTGACCGGGCCCAGCGGGAAGTCCATGAATCGATCCGCGTTCTCCAGCTACCCAGCATCTCTTGACCGGTCCGCCCCGCACGCAAGCTCGACGCTCCGCTCTCAGTGTGATTCGTCGAGGGCCGGGAACCCTCCTTGCCGCCGGCCTGCTCTGGCTGGCCGCAGCGAAGCCCCGCCCGCCCGCTGAGAAGGCTTCCGGCCCGCCGTCGGAGTTGCTTCGGGCCCCGTCATCTAGCGGTCTCGCGCGAGCACGAAATCGGCCACCGCACGGAGACGGTCGGCGCGCGGCCCAAAGCAATCAAGGTGGGCCAACGCTGCATCGGACATGCGGCGCGCCTCTCGGCGAGCCTCTTCCACCCCGAGGAGTGAGACCAGTGTCGCCTTGCC
The DNA here is from genome assembly GCA_021296265.1 of Alphaproteobacteria bacterium. Lineage (GTDB taxonomy): Bacteria > Pseudomonadota > Alphaproteobacteria > TMED109 > TMED109 > VXPW01. The sequence goes on from JAGWAT010000012.1 coordinate 40,131, forward strand.
GGCCTCCGCGTCTTTTGCCACCCGTTTGCCCAGGCTCATTTCATCACCTTCAACGTCCAGCAGGTCATCCTTCATCTGGAACGCGAGCCCGAGATCGGATCCAAAATTCCGCAGGGCTTCGCGGGCCCGGGCATCGGCCTGCCCTAGGATCGCACCAGCCATCGCCGAGAACATCAGCAGCGCACCGGTCTTCAGCCGCATGATGTCACGGATCGCGGCCGCGCCCACGGGTACGTGCTCGCTTTCCAGGTCAATCATCTGGCCGCCCACCATTCCCATTCCGCCCGCAGAATCTGCGAGCGAGGCCACCAGATCCGCGCGCACGCGAGCGTCGGTGTGGGTTTCAGGCGCCGCCAGGGTTTGGAACGCCAGCGTCAACAGGGCGTCGCCGGCCAAAATAGCCGTCGCCTCATCGAAGGCACGGTGGCAAGTCGCCCGCCCGCGCCGCAGGTCGTCATCGTCCATGGCTGGGAGATCGTCGTGGACCAGCGAATACGCGTGAATCATTTCCACCGCTGCCCCAGTTCGCAAGCTTGCGACTTGCGACACCTCGAAAATACCGGCGGAAGCATCGACGATATACGGGCGAAGGTACTTGCCGCCGCCAAACAGCGCGTAACGCATAGCTTGGTAAAGGCGCTCGGCACTGCCCGAGGCAGGTAAGAGGCTGTCCAGAACCGTTTCGATCCTCTCACCAAATGCGGCGAGGACGGATCCCATCTGGATGGCCGGCGTCATCGCTCGGCTCGGCATGTTCCAGCCCGCCATTCGTCCTGCCGGGCCAGCGCGCCTTCGCACTGACCGAACGATGAAGCCGCAGCCCGCGCGTCGCGGTGCGCAATGCTGGAACAGTCAGTTTTACGGATGAAGCACGCGGCGGGAGGCACTATTGGCTGGCCGGTTCGATACTGCGTGCTATGGCGACAGAGAGGCCGGAAATTCGGCATCGGGCCGAAATGCGCTCCGGCTCTCTTCCGGCAAGGCGCGGCCGGGGCGATACCTGGCACGGAACCGGCATCGCGATAGACGGTCAACTGATGGTGCCCCGTGCAGTAACACCTCGTTGGACAGCCGCGTTCGCGCTCGATCAGTGCTCGTCAACACGCGTAAACCAAATACCTAACCAGGGTCAAAATGTCAATGGGTACACGGCGTTGTCAATGATACCCACGCGGGCCGAAGTATCTGTTGGTCATGTCGGGTAAAGGGCTGGTTGACACATACGATCGCTGAATCTACCGCCTGGGCCGGTCCCTTGGCTTCACAGTGCAACGCGAGTTCGCCTGAAGGGTGCGTTCACGGGCGACGTTCAAAAACCATGCTCGATAGCATGTTGTCAAACGATCAGGGTCGTGACGCGCGCCGCCATCGTGGCCAGCAGGGTGCAGCATCAAGAGCCCGGGCTGCTCGGGGCGGCGCGGCGGCGAATTTCCGGTGCTGCTGTCCGGGCCGGGCAGAAACCCAAGCCTGGCGTGTACGAAGGAAAGGCTCAATAGTTGTAACCGAGGTTTGCCCCCACGAAACTATCGTTTTTCAGGTCACGCTGCAGGAAATCCGCTTCGCCGATCTTCAGGAAAGCAGTTGCTTCCACGTTCAGTGCCCAGTTGTCCGTCAGGCGCCGGTTGAACTCGAGAGAGAGCGTCCGCGTCCCGAAATCGATGTCTTCCAGCAGCCCAAGCGTGAAATCCGTGCTTTGCACATCGTTCAACGCATAACGGGCGCCAAGAAAGATATCGTTCTGGAAGACGTTGGTGGCCTGTTCCCCGCGCTCGTCGTAGTTCCATTCGGCCAACAGGCTGAGGTCTGCGGGCGAATCCCAGACAGAGTAGAAGGCGTATTCACCGCCCACGACAAACGCGCTGTAGTCCTCCTCCGACTGGCAGAAAAGATTCTGAAAGCCGGTCCGCCTGATCGCCTCAAGCTTCAGTAGCCAGGCGTCGACGGTGATCTGGGAGTCCAGCCCGAATTGGCGGATCTGTTCGTAGTGTTGCGTGAAGGCGCCGCCGAGGGTCGTCGGAAGGCAAATCGTGGGCTCGCGGTTGGTGCCGTCGAATGCACTCAATCCGACATCGACGAGGCCGAAGCTGTGCGTGTAGCGGACCGCCAGGTCCAGGTGCCGCTCGTCCGCCCCACTCTCATACGTCACGTTCTCATCATCGATGATAAATCCGGCACGCAGGCGACCGCCCGCTCCGGGAAAGGTTCGTGGCCGGTGAAACGAGAGGCCGAACAGTTCCAGTACCCCCCAGTCGCCGGACCAGGTGAGATGGGCCATCGGCTGCCCCAGCTTGATTTCCTCGTTCGGGTTCTCGATCAGGTCCACCTGATTGATGATGTCGACCAGATGCCGGGATTCCGCGACTCCCCAAAACACCTGATCGATGCCGACCCGTAGCTCCCATTCGTTGTTGCCAGCTTCACCGAAGAGCAGCACAAAGGCTTCGCGAATGTCGGCCTTCGTGCGGCGCGGATCGGTGCTGTCAAAGCGAAAAAACGGTGCCACTGTCACGCTCTTGCCGTCCGCATCCTCAAGATACAGCTTGGGATGGAGCACCACGCCGGACGAGTGCGAGGCTTGGCCGGGATACAGCGCCGACTCCGGGAACACCCGGGTCTCGATCCCGATCCGGCCGGAGACCTCCTCGTAGGCGAAATCGGATTCTGCCTGAGCCTCTCGAGCCGTCAGTGCAATGCAGCTGCACGCTGCGGCCCAGACGGCGGACCGAAGGAACGCCCGGGCAGACATCAGCGCGCCCGTCTCAGGCTGGTCTGCGTGAAGTCGCTGTCGTCAAGACCGGTTCGAAACTCGTAGTCGGACCAGTTCAGTACCGTGCTCTTCCCGGTCAGGTGATTGACCATGTCCATCCTGCCCGCGAACCAATAGCGATCCAAGTACAGCTGATAGTCCGAGATGGTGAGCGTCTTCAAATGCGCGTTCTTGCGGTCGTAGTACTCGACCTTCCATATTCGGAGTTCGTCCCGATCGTGCCAGACTACTTGACGGCTGTAGCCGGACCCCTTGCCGACCGGGGCCCGCTCGGTAACCGAACAGGTCAAGTCGCCGCAGGTTTCGTCACGCAGGTACTTGTACGTAAACTTTTCGACGTCCTGGTTCGTCATGTCCTCGTAGGCGAACTCGCTCCCCATGAACGATCCTGAACGGTTGGATGAACTGATCCGTTTCACCCGCTTCAGTGCCGGGAGGTAGAGCCACTGGTCGTCGGAATCGTGTGGATGGGCGTGGACGAGAAACGCCGTCCCTTTCACGTCACGCGGCTGGTCGAACACGAACATGGTCTTGTCGCCGTCGCCATCCACTTCGAGCACTTTCATGCGCACGTCGCGCTGGCTTTCCTGACCTTGCCGATTGCGCAGGATCATGGTTTGCCGAGCGGTGAAATCGCCGAAGCCTCCCCCGCGTTCCTGCGCCTGCAGCGCAATCTGCAGGCCCATCTCCTCGGGCGAGTGTGCGTCGGCAATTGCCGTCGAGGGGGCCGCGAGACATGCCGAAAACGCGATGGCAAGCGCTGCGAGAAGGCAGCCGAACCGCGGGAGAAGTGGATGGTGGATCATGGCTCAGACCGATTGGACACAAGACGGAAACCGGACGGCGGCATCGAAGTGGTACGGGCGATCCTGCGGCCGGCCGCAAGTCGCGGCCGCAATCATATGCGATGTCCCGTCTGGCTGCGGGCTCGCGGGAGGCCTGCGCACTGCCGCCACCACGCTTCCCGTGGATGCCGGCCGCTCAAGCGTTCACCCATTCGCCAGTGCGGGGCAGTTCGTCCCCGGTTCCGCGGGAAGTGATTCCTACGGGCGCAAACGGGTTCGGGCGTCGCCCCGTCGGCCCGGCGTGCACGGGGCCCGCCAGCACGGATCAGGTCAATCGCCTGGTCTCAGTTGGGGGCTGTCCTGCCGGCGCCGATGTTCGCATTCCGGTCGCGCGCGGCTCGGTATCGCCTCCATCATTCCTCTTCTTCGTCGCCAAACCAGTCGAAGATATCCAGCCAATCGAACAGCCCGCCCCCCTCGCTCTCTGCTTCGGTCTCCGGTTGGGCGGGAGGAGTCTCTTCGGGCACGGTTTCGACATCGTCGTCATCGAACCAGCCGAAGACGTCAATCAGCCCCAGTAAGCCTCCTCCTTCTTCCTCTTCCGCCTCCCTGAGTGCGCGGTCGCGTTCGAGCAGCTGTCGGATCTGCGGGTCGACATCATGGGCGGCGGCGGCATCGAGCATTGCGGCCTCGCCTCTGGAGGCTTCCGCCCCTTGCTCGGCGGGCAGGGTCTCGTCCGGTTCGGACCCGGCTTCGGTCACGGTGAGCGGGGGGCGGAGCTCAAGATTGGGGGGGACCGCGAGGGGGTCCTGGCGGATCACCCTAAGCGGATTCGGCGAGATTTTGCCGATCCCTAGCGTGCCCTGGAGTCGCTCGCACCCCACCAACGCAATGGACGACGAGAGAACCAACAGAATGGCAAGTTTCAGATGCATTGGCTGTATCAGCGGCCACGAGGGGGCGAACGGAGCCTAGCAACCGCCTGTTGTAGCGGCAACGCGTGGACTATCACGCACAGCGCTCCCAAGGTAATGGCAGTGTCCGCTACGTTGAATGCCGGCCAGTGATAGCCCGCCACGTGCACGTCGATGAAGTCTACCACGCTGCCACGCGCGAGCCGGCAGATGGCGTTGCCGACTGCACCGCTTGCAATCAGCGTCAGACCGGTTGCGTACAGTCGCGCGTCGGTGCGCGCCTGCATAACCATGAGGACGACCGCGACGATCAGCGCGAACCCCGCCAGAGCCCACTGTTGGCCGGTTCCGCCATCGCCCAGGAAGCCGAAACCGATTCCGAAATTGCGGACATGCACCAGGTTGAGCAGTGGCCCCAGCCGGATGGGGCCCGCCGGTTCCGTCAGGTAGGCGAGCACGCCGGCCTTGGTCAGCTGGTCCACGGCCAAAACGGCGAGGAACAGCCATAGTCGGGCGGCGCGCGAACTCACACGGCTTCTCGGCAGCGACCACACAGCTCGTCCGGCGTCTCTCCTACTTCAGGCAGCACGCGCCAGCACCGGGCGCATTTCTTCCCGTCGGCCGCAGTGGCATGGACGGCGATTCCTGGAATGGTCGGGTCGCGATAGGCGTCTGCCGGTGCTGGCTCTTCGCTCAACGTGATTCGGGACGCGATCGCCAGTTCCGCCAAGTCGTGGGAGGCAATGTCGGAGAGCAGGTCGGGGTCCGCGTGCACACAGGCCTGCGCTTCCAGGCTCGAGCCGATCGTACGGTTGCGCCGCATGATCTCGAGCGCGCTGGTAATGAGGTTTCGAACCCGTCGCATCCTGGTGAACGAGCTGGCAAGGGCGTCGTTTCGCCAACTCTCCGGAATTTCCGGGAACGTGCGCAGGTGCACGCTCTCGGTCTTGCCGGGATGGCGTTCCAGCCATGCTTCTTCCGCCGTGAAGCACAGCACCGGCGCCAACCAGGCCGTCAGGATGTCGTGGAGAAGGAGAAGCGTCGAGCGCGCGGCCCGTCGGCGCACGGAGTCGCTCCGGTCACAGTAGAGCGAGTCCTTGCGGACATCGAAGTAGAAGGAAGAAAGGTCATTGGCGCAAAAATTGTGGAGTGCCCGATAAAACGCCTGAAAGTCGTACGCGGCGAACGCGTCAGCCCGGACGCGCTCCAGCTCGTAGAGGCGGTGCAGGACCCAGCGCTCGAGGTCGGGCATGGCAGCCGCATTGATCTGTTCCGCATCGGTGAAGCCGGCCAGGTTGCCGAGCGCGAAGCGGAAGGTGTTCCGGAAACGACGGTAGGCATCCGAAATGCCGGCGAGGACCTGATCGCCGATCCGGAGGTCGCCGGTGCTGTCGCTCATCGCGACCCAGAGCCGCAGGATGTCCGCTCCCTGTGTGTCGTTGATCTCCTGCGGGCGCACGACATTGCCGGCGCTCTTCGACATCTTGCGGCCGTCCCCGTCGAGGACGAACCCGTGCGTGAGGACGCTGCGGTACGGCGCCTGTCCCCGGGTGCCACAACTTGCGAGCAGCGAGCTGTGGAACCAGCCGCGATGCTGGTCGGTGCCTTCGAGGTACAGGTCCGCCGGCCAGTGCTGGTCCGGATTGTTCTCGAGCACGAACGAGTGGGTGCAGCCCGAATCGAACCACACGTCCAGGATGTCACTCGTACGTTCGTAGTCGTCCGGCTCGCGGTCCGGCCCCAGGAACTCCGAAGGCGGCCGCGTGAACCAGGCGTCGGCACCCTCCGCCGCGACGGCCTCGACGACCCGGTCGAGTATGGCGGAATCCCGGAGCGGTTCACGTGTCCGGCGGTCAACAAAGACCGGTATCGGCACCCCCCAGGCGCGCTGCCGTGAGACGCACCAGTCCGGTCGGTGTTCGATCATCCCCCGGATGCGGTTTCGCGAGCCGCCAGGGATCCATTCGGTGGCATCGATGGCAGCCAGCGCCTTGGCTCTCAGCCCATGGGATTCCATGCTGATGAACCACTGCTGGGTGGCGCGGTAGATCACCGGCTGCTTGGATCGCCAGGAGTGCGGATAGCTGTGGACGTGCCGTTCCGTGGCAAGGAGCTTTCCGCGCTCGCCGAGAGCCCCCAGTATGGGTTTGTCGGCCTTGAAGACGTGGATTCCGGCGAACTGCGGGACGCTGTCGCTGTACCGGCCGTCATCGCCGACGTACTCGGTGACCTCGAGGCCCGCGCGCAGGCCTAGCTCGAAGTCGTCGTCGCCATGGGCCGGAGCAACGTGGACCAGCCCGGTACCTTGATCCGTGCCCACGAAGTGGCCGGCATGAAGCGGCACGGGATGGTCGTACCCGGCAATCGGATGCGAGCAGACGGTACCTTCGAGCGTTGCGCCGCGCAGCGAGGCTAGCGGCTCGAACGCGTGGATGCCGGCGGTCGCCGTAACTGCCGGGACCCTGGCCGCTGCCACCACCAGCCGATCGCCCGGCCGGGCCGTGGAAGTCGGGTCGCTTTGCTGCACTTCGAGGACCGTGTAGTCGATGTCGGTGCCGAACGCGATGGCCCGGTTGGCAGGCAGCGTCCAGGGCGTGGTAGTCCAGATCACCACATCGGCCCCCGCCAGAGCGGGCGTCGCGGTCTCCGCAATCGGAAATCGAACAAAAACGGCCGTCGACGTGATGTCCCGGTACTCGACCTCGGCCTCGGCCAGCGCGGTCCGTTCCACAGGCGACCACATGACCGGTTTCAGGCCCCGGTAGAGGCTGCCTTCGAGCAAGAACTTCCCGATCTCCCGAACGATCTGGGCCTCGGCCCGGAAATCCATCGTGAGGTAGCGTCCGGCCCAGTCGCCAAGGACGAAGAGCCGCCGGAAATCGTCCATCTGGACGCCGATCCACTTTTCGGCGAAGGCCCGGCACTCGCGACGGAACTGCTCGATCGGCACCTCTTCGCGGGACTGTTTGCGCTTTCGGTATTCCTGCTCGATCTGCCATTCGATGGGGAGGCCATGGCAGTCCCACCCCGGGATGTAATGGGCGTCGAATCCCGCCATCTGACGCGTACGGTTGACAAGGTCCTTGAGAATCTTGTTCAGCGCGGTGCCGATGTGGATCTGGCCATTGGCGTACGGCGGTCCGTCGTGAAGGATGTACTTCGGTCGCCCCTTGGCGGATGCGCGCAGACGGGCCCAGAGGTCCATCGCTTCCCAACGCGCGATCATCTCCGGCTCGCGCGCCGCCAGCTTCGCGCGCATAGGGAAGCCGGTGCTCGGCAGGAACAGGGTGTCGCGGTATTCGGGTCGCGAACTCATGCCGCCGCCTCCTCTGGAGGTCCCACCTCGGCCGTGATGGCCCGGGTGTGGCTGACATCCTGCGCCATGGCCGCGATCAGGGCGTTCGCGTTGGCGAACCTCCGCTCAGGGCGGATCCTGCGCGAGAACGCTACTCGCAGACGCCGCCCGTACAGGTTGCCCTGGAAGCCAAGGACGTGCGCCTCCAGGATCCGGTCCGTGCCCGCGAACTGCGGCCTGGTGCCGGTGCTGATGGCTGTCGGCAGCCAGCCGCGCTCCGGCTGGTCCTCGACCCGTGCCCACCCTGCGTAAATGCCGTCGAGCGGCGCCAGCTGAGACAGGTAGTGGAGATTCGCGGTCGGGAAACCGAGCCTTCGGCCCCGTGCCTGGCCGCGCCGAACGCGTCCCTCGACCTCGAAGGACGCCCCCAGGGCGCGGGCCGCCTCGTCGACGCGTCCCTCGGAAACGGCCAGCCGAATCGCGGTCGACCCGAAGGCTGTCCCCGCCTCGTCGGTGACCGGGTCGACGACGGTTAGGCCCATACCCGCCCGGGAGGCGAACTGCGCGAGCTGGTCGGCGTCGCCCGTCCGTCCCGCGCCGAAACGGAAGTCATGCCCGACCACGAGGTGCCTCACGGCAAGGGCACGGACCAGCACTTCCTCCATGAACGTGTCTGCACTCAGCGCCGCGAAGGCTCGCGAGAAGTGCTGGACATAGAGGATGTCGACACCGGTTCCCGCAAGCTTGCGCACCTTGCCGCGCAGCGGGGTCAGGCGGCCAGGCGCCGATTCGGGCCTGAGGACGGCAGCCGGGTGCGGTTCGAACGTCAGGACGGCACTCCGGGCGTCGCCCGTTCCGCCCGGGGTCCGGCAGGCAATGGCCAGCAGTTCTTGATGCCCGAGATGAACGCCATCGAAGTTGCCGAGGGCGACCACTTGGCCCTGGCGTGAGGCGGGGCGTCCCGGCTGCACGCGGACGAGTTCCATGAGCACTCACGGTCCAGAACCGAAAGGGGGACCGGCACTATAGGGGCTTAGGTTGTTGGCTAGCCAGTCGCCGGCACGGGATCGCCACCAACCAGGGAATTGGCGTGGGCCGACGGCGTTGCAGGGCGCCGTGCCCGGCATGGCAGCCGCAGCAGGGAGCAGCTGCATCAGTCTGAGGGCTAATATGACGCGGCCGCGTCCCGCGGCCACGCGGCGCGGAAGACGGATCCGCGGTGCCGGGTCCAACGACGCTCGATGACTGGGAAAGGTATCTCCTCGCGCATGCGCCCGATCGTGATCATTCCGGCTCGCATGGCGGCGAGCCGCTTGCCCGGCAAGCCGCTCGCGGACATCGGCGGGGTGCCGATGGTGGTGCGCGTGTTGCGGCGGGCGGAGGCAGCGGCAGTCGGCGAGGCGGCAATCGCCTGTTGCGATCCGGAAGTAGCGGACGCGGTCATGGCCGCGGGGGGGCGGGCCGTCATGACCAAACCCGACCACGCTTCGGGGTCGGATCGGGTGTGGGAAGCGTGGCAGGTACTCGATCCGGCAGGGGATTGCGACGTCGCGATCAACCTGCAGGGAGATCTGCCTGATATTGCCCCCGACATGATCCGCCAGGTGCTCGCGCCACTACAGGTGGAGGCTGTCGATGTCGGGACGCTGGTGGCGCCCCTCGGCCCCGGTGAGCGCGATGACCCGGCGGTGGTGAAGGCGCATCTCGCGACGTCGAGACCGGGTGCAACTGCGACGATCACCACGTTTTCGCGAAAGGCATCCGCGCCGGATGACCGCCTTCGGCACCATGTCGGGATTTATGCGTGGCGCCGCCCGGCCCTGGGCGAGTTCGTGACGTTGCCTGCCAGCGAGCGCGAACAGGCCTTGCGCCTCGAACAGCTCAGGGCGCTGGACAATGGGATGCGGATCGATGGCGCACTGGTTGACGCGGCCCCGGCCGGGATTGACACTCCCGCCGATCTGGAATCAGTGCGCCGCCGTCTGGACGCCTGACCCCGGGCGTTGTTCCGCGGCACCGTCGCCGCTCCGCTAACCGGCGTTGCCAATGGATCGGCCTTTGCAAATTGCGTTTCAAGGCGAGCTCGGCGCGCACTCGCACATGGCGTGCCTCGACGTGTTCCCGGATTCCGAGGTCGTTCCGTGCCCGGCGTTCGAGGACTGCTTCCAGGAGGTGCACGGTGGTCGCGCGGACCGCGCGGTTATTCCCGTCGACAACTCTGCAGCCGGGCGGGTCGCCGACATTCACCGGCTGCTGCCTGCGTCGGGTCTCCACATCATTGGTGAGCATTTCGCCAGCATCAGCCATCATCTCATGGCACCGGTCGGGACCACGCTCGGCGGCATCCGGCAAGCGGCCAGCCATTTCCATGCGCTCAGCCAGTGCCGGAAATTCCTGCAGGCCAACGGGATTGAGCCGTTCCTGTTCGAGGACACGGCCGGCGCGGCCCGTCATATCGCCGAGGGGGACAGTCGCGCACAGGCGGCCATTGCATCCGAGCTCGCGGCCGAGTTGTACGGCTTGGAAATCGTTGCGCGCGCGATCGAGGATGATCCCGGCAACACGACCCGCTTTCTGGTGCTCGGCCTCGAGTCGATCGAACCCGAGGCCAATTGCCAGCACACGATTACCTCGCTGGTGTTCCGGGTCCGCAATATCCCTGCGGCGCTGTACAAGGCGCTTGGCGGGTTCGCCACGAATCGCGTCAACATGCTCAAGCTCGAAAGTTTCATGGCGGATGGTTCGTTTGCCTCGGCCGAGTTCTACGCGGACATCGAGGGGCATCCGGAGCACCCCAATGTGGCGCTGGCACTGGAAGAACTCGGCTTCTTCTCTCGGAGCGTTCGGGTGCTCGGGGTCTATCCGGCGTCGAAGTTCCGCCGCGATGAGCCTGCCTGAGCGAAACTAGGCGCCCCCACTGGAAGGACCGCGGACTGCGCGGCGTCTCCGTGCGAGGCGCCGGGCGTCATCCTTCTCCGAGCCATTCTTCCACGAGCCGGCGCGCGATCGACACCTTGCCGGGCAACCGAAACGTTTCATCCTCAGGGCTGGCACGCAGTTCCGCGCGCGTGAACCAGCAGGCCTGTTCCAGCTCGTCGGTGTCGATGTGCAGCTGATCGTCCGCGACCTCGGCCCGAAATCCGAGCATCAGCGACGACGGAAACGGCCACGGCTGGGAGTGACGGTACTCGGGACGGCCCACGACGCGCAGCCCTACTTCTTCCGCGACCTCGCGGACAACCGTTTCTTCCATGCTCTCGCCGATCTCGACGAAGCCCGCGAGCGTGGAGTGCATGCCGGGGGGCCACGTCGCTTGGCGGCCCAGCAGACAGCGGTCCTGATACGTCACCAGCATGATGACCGCCGGGTCGACCCGCGGAAACCAGCGCTGGCCGCAGGCGGGCCGATTACAGATGCGCGCATGCCCGGCGTCGACGGATGAGGTCGGCGATCCGCATTTGCCGCACCAGCGCGCCCGCCGATGCCAGAAGAGCAACCCGCGGGCGGCCGCCATGATCGCCCCGTCGTCGCGCGTGACCAGCGGCGCCAGGGACCGCAGGTCAGCGAACACGCCGCCGCTCCCGGCCAGGATGCCCGCGAGCGGGTCATCGGCCGCCGAGATGTCGCAGGCATAGTGCGGCACGGCGTCGCGTTCGCCCAGGAAGACGGTGTCGTCTGCCGTCTTCACGAGCCGCCGGGCAACGGCACCCTGCTGCCACAGCGGCAGCGGGGTGCGTTCATCCTGCACGTGATGACGGTTGCGCCAGAGCGCGAGCACACGTACGTCGCGGCCGGAGTGCACGGCATCCAGCCAACCGGCCTCCGCGCGCCGGGAGTGGGCCCGATGGAGGGGGTATCCGCTGTAGAAGTTGGTGGCAGGCATAGGCGGGATGAAGCTACCGGAAGGAGGGAAGCGTGCAAGCATCGTGAGCCAGCAGCCGCGGGCCGTCTACGTTCCCGTCCGCCCCTGACCGCCGCGCCACCGGCATCACGGGGCGACGGCGTCCGGTATAGTCGAAAACGGCCTGACGCGGGCCGGAATGCGAGGTTCGCGTGACAGAAACTGGCGGCTTGCTGGAGCTTGACACGG
>JAGWAT010000012.1:52044-52829 GCA_021296265.1 Alphaproteobacteria bacterium
CGAAAGTACCGGCCGACGACGTTCGACGACCTGCTGGGCCAGGAGGTGCTGGTCCGCACGCTGACCAACGCGTTCGAACTGGGCCGCATCGCACACGCGTTCCTCTTCGTCGGTGTGCGCGGCGTCGGCAAGACCACCACAGCGCGCATCATCGCGCGCGGACTGAATTGTCTGGGCAGCACGCAGCCCACGGTGCGGCCCTGCGGCGAGTGTGCCTCCTGCACGGAGGCCTTGGCGGAACGCCATCTGGACATTCTGGAGATTGACGGCGCGAGCCACACGGGCGTCGATGATGTGCGAGGCCTGACCGACGCGGCGCACTACCGCCCGACGACGGGGCGGTACAAGGTGTACATCGTCGACGAGGTTCACATGTTGTCGCAGGCGGCTTTCAACGCGCTCCTCAAGACGCTCGAGGAGCCGCCCGCCCACGTGGTGTTCATCTTCTGCACGACCGAGGTGCGCCGCGTTCCGGTGACCGTGCTCTCGCGCTGCCAGCGTTTCGATTTGCTGCGGGTTCCGCAGGAAGTCCTCGCGGAGCATTTTCGCCGCATCGTGCAGTTGGAGAAGGCGCGCATCGACGACGAAGCGCTGCGACTCATTGCCCGGGCAGCCGACGGATCGGTACGGGACGGGTTGTCCATCCTCGACCAGGCGATCAGCCATCAGGGCGGCGTCATCGAGGCGCCCGCGACCCGGGAGATGCTGGGCTTCGCGGACCGCACCCTGGTCTTCGACCTGTTCGAACAGGTCATGGCGGGTGAAGCGCCTGTGGCGCTTGCACA
>JAGWAT010000012.1:52947-54376 GCA_021296265.1 Alphaproteobacteria bacterium
GGTCGCGAGCTTGCGGCGAAGCTGAGCGTTCCGGTACTGGCGCGGGCCTGGCAGATGATCTTGCGTGCGCTGGAAGAGGCCGGTGCCGCCCCGGATTCGCGGAGCGTAATCGAGATGGCGGTAATTCGGCTTTGTTTCGTCGCCGATATGCCCGATCCGGGCACGCTGGTCCGGCGTCTGAGCGACGCAGACGGCACGGCCGGGGCAGGCCCGGCGTCCGGCGTGGCACCGCGGGCCGCTCCGGTCGGCGGGACACAGGCCGTGGCGGCCACGGCCGGTGCCGCACAGGCAGTCGCCGAACCAGCTGCTGCGCCGGCCCGTTCGCCCCGGGCGTTGGCGCCGGCCACTTTCGAGGATCTCGTCGAGCTGCTACGGGACCGCAAGCATGCGCGCCTCGTCTACAACCTCGAGAATTACGTCCACCTCGTCAGATACGACCCCCGCCAACGGCAAATCGAGTACCGGGTGTCCGAGAAGGCCCCGCCGAGGTTCGTCGGGTCACTGGCACAGGACCTGGAACGGACGACCGGTTTTCGCTGGCTACTTGCACTCGTACAATCGGGAGGACAGGAGACCGTGCGCGAGCGGCGCGTGAAGCAACATGAAGCCCGACTGCGCCTGGCCCAGGCCCAACCGATCGTTGCGACGGCGCGACGGCGCGTCCGCGACCTGCCGGATGGCATGCGGGTCAGCGAGCCAGTGGTCAACGAAGTGCGGGAGCGGTCAGCGACCGGGAAGAACGAGCCATGAGTTTTGCCGAGTTGCTGGAGAGCATGGGGAGCCTTAAGGAGGGCATTTCCGACCTGCAGGGAACGCTACGCACCCTCGAATTCACGGGGGAGGGCGGGGCCGGGCTGGTACGCGTTACCGTCAACGGGGTTGGGGAGTGCATCCGTGTCGAAATCGATCCGTCGCTGGCCTCCGACCTGCCGATGCTGCAGGACCTCGTCGTGGTGGCTCAGAATCAGGCGAGAGCGCGGATGGAGCAGCGGGCGCAGGAGGAAGTGAAGAAAACCATGGGTTCGATCCTGCCGATTCCGCCCTGGCTGCTGTCACGGTTCTGACCGTTCCGGATGACCGACCAGACCGAGCCAATTCAACTGCTGGTGGACCGCTTGGCGCGGTTGCCGGGCTTGGGTCCTCGGTCGGCGCGACGGGTTGCGCTGCATCTTCTCAAGCGCCGAAATTCCACCATGCGGGAGTTCATCGAGGCCTTGCGGACGGCCGCTGAAGCAGTCCGACCCTGCCATGTCTGCGGGAGTCTGGACACCAGGGATCCCTGCCGCATCTGCCGCGATCCGCAACGCGACCCGCGATCACTTTGCGTGGTGGAGGACGTCGCCGACGTGTGGGCACTGGAGCGGGCGCGGGCGTTTTCCGGGCGGTACCACGTCCTCGGCGGCACCCTCAATGCGCTCGATGGGGTGGG
>JAGWAT010000012.1:54397-55263 GCA_021296265.1 Alphaproteobacteria bacterium
GGCCGAGCAGGGGATGCAGGAAGTGATTCTGGCGCTTTCCGCCACGGTCGACGGGCAGGTGACGGCCCACTACGTGGCCGATCGGCTGAGGGGAATCGACGTCCGCGTCACACGCCTCGCGCAGGGAGTCCCGGTCGGCGGCGAGCTGGACTATCTCGACGAAGGCACACTTGGCGCCGCGCTAGCGGCACGGCGGGCATTCGACACGGCCGACCCGCTTTGAGGGTCCGCCGCTAGCGGTTGTCCGCGGGTTGGGTCTCGCCAAGAGTCCTTGTACCCGCTAACTCGTCGGCGTTTCCACCGACCTCGACCTCCCGGATCTTTTCCGCCCGGCTGAGGATTTTTCGCGTGGAGGTCTCGATCTCCCGCAGGTCGCCTTCCGCCTGGGAAAAGTGCCTCTGGAGGTTGCTGACCCGGCTGTCCAGCCGACCCAGATCCTGCATGAGATGGCCGAGTTCAACCTGAATCAGGCCAGCATTCGTACGGAAATCAGCGTCCCGGAGGACGCCCCGAATCGTGTTGAGAAGCGCCATGGTGGTGGATGGTGAAGCGATCCCGATCCGGGATTCGAACGCGTACTGGATCGCTTTCGGAAAACTTGCGTGCAGCTCGGCGAACAGCGATTCGCTGGGCAGGAACATGACCGCCCAGTCGGAGGTCTCGCCCGGCACGACGTAGCGATCCCGAATGTCGGAAATGTGTTTCTTGACGGCCGTTTCAAGGTTCCGGCGAGCGTCCCGTTCGCCCGGCGTGCCGCGGGCATCCAGGAACCCGCGGAAGCTCGCAATCGGGAACTTCGAATCGATGGCGATGGGCCCCGGCGGGTGCGGCAGCGTGACGAGGCAGTCGACCCGGTTCCGGTTGGA
>JAGWAT010000077.1:0-356 GCA_021296265.1 Alphaproteobacteria bacterium
TGTTCTTCCCGAACGCCGCCAAGGGGCCATAGGCGCGGTCGACCGCTTCAACGGTGCGGGCAGCGACCGCACCGTGGCACTCCGCGGCGCCCGCCAGAACCTCCGTGAGATCGGTTCCTTCGTCGCTAAGATCGAAGACCGGGTGGCGGCCGACGCGCCGAGCGTACAACAGACAGAAGCATGGGCTACACGCTCCATAATCGGCCAGGGTCAGGCGGGTTCGTCGTCGAGGCGGCGCTGACGTTGGCCGACGCGCCGTTCACGTTGATCGAGTTCGATTCGCGGGCGGGCACACCGCTGCCGGAGAGTTTCCGCGAGACCAATCCCTGGCGGCAGTTGCCGACGCTGATCCTGCC
>JAGWAT010000077.1:441-2556 GCA_021296265.1 Alphaproteobacteria bacterium
CATGGGGCGTTTCTGCGCTGGCTGGTCTTCGCGAACGTCAATCTTTACGAGGCGGTGCTCCGGCAGTCCTATCCATTCCGCTTTACCGACGATCCGGCGGGACACGATGCGCTGCGGAGCGCTGCGATCCGCCGCATGGGCGAGGCGATGGCTGTTATCGATGCGCACGTCGCGGGACCGTTTCTGCTCGGCAACGAGATGACTGTTGCCGACATCTACATCGTCATGTTTTTGGTCTGGCGTCGAGATGACGTCGAGATGCCGCGCATTGCCCGCATCGCGGAGACGATTCGCCGCCATCCTGTCGTGGGGCCGATCTGGCGACGCCATTTCGGCGGGTGCCACTGATCCAGCGACGGGAGGCGGCCGCTTGCGCCGCCGTCCGGACCGGAAGCCCGAATCGCGCGGATAGGAGGCAGCGGCACCCAGTGCCGGGCGCATCTGACGGGAATCGTGGCTGGACGGGAAAAGCCCTGAGACAAGGAATCAGGCTGGATCGCCCTGAGCAACTGCGGCGTAACCGCCACCAAACGTGATGGGGGTCCCGCCAGCAGGCCCGCCACAAGAACGCGCACGCCGATACCTCGAGTGTCTTGACCTGCTTCCCGTCCAGGGATCTAGCCGCTTGGCTTGTTGCGCCCGCTACGGCGAGAGCCAACGCACGGTCCCAAGATCGGTCAGCCGGTAGCCACCCATCGATGCGGCCTTGCGCTCCAGAGGTCCCTCCTGGGCGAACGCCAACAATACCTGGACGGGCTCCGTGAAATAGGCCCGGCGATCGATCAACAGGTCGAAGCGCTCTTCGACGAGCGGGAGGAACGGCAGGTGAAATTGGCGGGCCATCGCTTCGATCCCCATCGCGGCATCGGCTTCGCCGGCGGCGACGGCTGCCGCTGCATCACTTTCCGTCCTGGCAAGCCCCTTGGAAGCGACCAGGTCCTTCGGCGTTAAGCCGGCGTTGGCCAGTAAGTCCTCGAAGACGGCGGCGCCACCCGCTCCCGGTTGGCGCAGGGCGACTCGCTTACCCTTCAGGTCGGCAACTTGCCGCACCTTGTCTTGCACCTGCTGCGAGAGGATCAGTCCGCGCGCCCGAACTGCCCACGCGATAAGCACGCAGGCCCGCAAGCCGTTGGCTTCGGCCGTCTGAACATTCCAGCCGCCCGGCTCCGGAATGTGGATGCCGGCTAACGCCGCGCGCCCTTCGGCGAAACGTCTGAGGCCGTCGACGCTTCCGTTGAATAGCGTGGCGAGGCCTGAGCCGGACTCCCGCGCCGCCCAGTCAAGCAGCGGGTCGTGCGAGCCCGTGATGACAGGGGGCCGCTCGCGCGGAACGGAGTCGCCCGCGCCCTCAATCCAGGCCAGGATCTCAGCACTGGGAAAGAGCAGCTTGCCGGTGACCCGCCGGTGCGGAATCCCCCCTCGCGCCGCTAGGTCATAGACCTTCCGCTCCTTTACGCGGAGGAGGTTTGCCACCTCTCGCGTCGTGAGGTACAGCGGACGATCGTTTTGCGCTTTCTTGAGCGTTTCGCGGGTCATGGCCTCTACGAACTACACCATTGACCGCAAAATGCCTACATGCAACGTCGGGGAGCCTGCCCGGGAGACGGTCAAGGTCGAATGCCTGGAGCAGGGCGCATGTTCGCTGCGCTGCTCTTCCGTGTCCGGTGCGGCTGGCACGGTGCTGTGACGCATGGGTCAGCCCATAAAATCGATACCATCGGCCGTATGGTGCCCACCCGTACGGGCCGGCTCGTCGATGCTCTCGCGCAGGTCCTGGCCTCGTTGGTTCTATTGGCGACGCTCTTGGCTTGGCTCGTGTCGGCTGCGCAGGCATCCACGCAATGTCCGGACGGCGCGCCGCTTGTCAGGCACGGGCCGGTGGATCGGATACAGGAGGCCGAGAGCAGGGTGCTCCTGCGGCATGCCCTGGTCGGGTCTACTGCCAGCGATGCGGGAGCCGCCGCCGATCTACCAGTCCATGACGCCGTCCGCCGCGAGGAATTGGAGAGCGTTCTGGCACGGATCAGGACCACCTGGCCCGACAGGGCGACGATTACCGCGCGGTCGCCCTGGGAGCCTGGCACACTGATCCTGGACCTGGAACCGGCGCTCGGT
>JAGWAT010000042.1:0-1079 GCA_021296265.1 Alphaproteobacteria bacterium
AAGGCATCGAGACCAACGTCGCAACGGGCTACCACGCCATCGAATTCCTGCTCTGGGGCCAGGACCTGCACGGAACCGAGCCGGGTGCCGGGGAGCGTCCGGCCACCGACTTCGATCTGGGCCGGTGCACGGGCGGAAACTGCGACCGGCGGGTGGCCTATCTCCGGACCGCCGCCGAGCTC
This sequence comes from Alphaproteobacteria bacterium, assembly GCA_021296265.1. Classification (GTDB taxonomy): domain Bacteria; phylum Pseudomonadota; class Alphaproteobacteria; order TMED109; family TMED109; genus VXPW01. Next base: position 183 of record JAGWAT010000042.1, read on the forward strand.
CTGGTGCGCGATCTGGCCTGGATGGCCGACGCCTGGAAGGAGGGTGGGGAGGCCCGGACGGCGCTGATGAGTCTGGGCGCCGAGGGAATGGTGCGGGTGATCGTCACCGGTCTCGGCAATCTTGCCGCCGGCGAGCTTGCTGGTGCGCGCATGCAGGTGGGTCTCGAGCTGCACGATCCGGAAGAAGAACACGATTGCTTTTCCGACAACACGCACGAATCCCATTACTGGGACGCGGTGGGGTTGCGGAACGTGTACCTGGCCCGGTACCAGAGGATCGACGGTTCGCTGGTGGCGGGTCCGTCGCTGTCAGCGCTGGTACGCGCAGTCGATCCCGGGCTTGACCGGCAGCTTCGCGAACACATCGACGCCGCAATCCAGCACGCGGACGCGATCCGGGAAGCGGTCGCCGACGGCAAGGCCTACGACCAGCTGCTGGCACCCGGCGACCCCGACGGCGAGCGCCTGATCGGCGATGCCATTCGGGCGCTCATCGCGTTCAGCGAACAGCTGAGAGGGGTCGGGTCGGCGCTCGGAGTCGGCCAGTTCCAGTTCGAAATCGAGGGGTAGCGTCGCTCCGTCAGGGGCGCGCCTGCAGGGGCTCTTTCACCGTGGACGTGATCGCTCGTCCTGCTGTCGCCGCCTGGTTCCTGGTGCTCGGCCTGGCGATTACCCAGGGGGCTGCGGGCGACGACCGCATCGCCGATCAGGGGGGCGCGCTGTCTGCTGCGGACACCGGACCGTCCACCGCACTGCCCGCACCGCCGCACGACTTTTCCCGGCCGGAGCCGTACGAGGTTCATTCCGGCGGAGCCGGAACGAGCTTCCACGCGCCCACCCGAAACGCGTTTTCGCATCCGGCCCAGAACCTCGCACCTGCCCAGCGGACCCGGTTCC
>JAGWAT010000042.1:1416-1775 GCA_021296265.1 Alphaproteobacteria bacterium
TGGACCCGGAGACCGGCCTGTCCCCGCGCGTCGCCCCGCCCATGATCGGGCTCGGACTCCTCGAGGCGATCGCGGAAGTCGATATCTTGGCGCACGCCGACCCGGACGATGCGGACGGCGACGGAATATCCGGTCGCGCGTCCTGGGTGCCGGCGGGGGCACCGGGCCGTCGCCTGCTCGGCCGGTTCGGCTGGAAGGCCGAGGCGGCAACCGTCCGCGCACAGGCAGCGAAGGCGTTCTTCGAGGACATCGGGATCGGCAACCCCATGTTGCCGGGTGCTGCGGGAGCCTGCACGCCGGCCCAGCTAGCGTGTCTCAACGCACCGGGCGGGGACCGGGAGGGCGACGGGATCGAGATT
>JAGWAT010000042.1:1987-13839 GCA_021296265.1 Alphaproteobacteria bacterium
GCCGACAGCGGCACCGATCCCTTGCGGCGCGAGTGGCGGACTCCGCCCCTCTGGGGCATCGGCCTGACCGAAACGGTGAGCGGCACCTTTCGGCTCCTGCACGATGGACGGGCGGACGGATTGCTGGAGGCCATCCTCTGGCATGGCGGCGAGGCGGCGGCGGCACGCGACCGGGTGATGCAGCTGTCCGGGGCCGAACGGGAGCAACTGCTGGCGTTCCTGCGTTCCCTGTAGTACCTCAGGGACCGCGGGTGCCGTCGCACTCGGACACGTTCCCGGTCTCCGGTTGTGGCGACCGCAAACGCGCATTGGCGGGCCTTGCGGCGCCCAGGCCTGCGATGACGAGTGACCCGGCCTGCCTGCCCGCAAGGAGCGGCCACCATGCATCCGAATCCGGTGTTTCGGCGGGAGCCGAGCGCGCGCCTGCTCGAGTTCGCCCGTGACACCGCGGTTGGTCCCCAGGGAGTGCTCGCTGCCCACGTGCCCTTCGTGATGGAGCAGGAGAGAGCCGCCGCACACCTTGTGCGGGCCAACCCGCTGGCACAGCACCTGCTTGAAGGGCCGGTTGCCGCTCTGCTGATCGTGTCAGGGCCCGATAGCTACATCTCACCGGACTGGTACAGGGCATCCGGCAAGTTGCCCACCTGGAACTATGTCGCGGTTCACGTCAGGGGAACGTTGCGACGGCTGGAAGATGACGCCCTCGCCGCGCACCTTGATCGCCTGGCACAGACGTTCGAAGATCGGCTCGCCCCCAAGGCGGCGTGGAAGACGGACAGGATTGACCCCTCGGTGTTGGCGGACCTGATGCGTTTGATCATGCCGGTCGAACTGACGATCGAGCGTGTCGACGGCACGTTCAAGCTGAATCAGAATCGTACGGCCGACGAACGCGCCCGCGCGGCGGCGGCGCTGGAAGCGGCAGACGCACCGGGCATGGAACACCGTGCCCTTGCGGCCCTCATGCGTCAGGTAGGCGGAAGCGGCGAAGCCTGATTGCCCGCCGGCCCCGGTTATTCCGGGAATGCCGGGCGGACGTTGCCGGCCGGCATCGGCGAGGTGCTTTGAGGTCCTCGCGTGCGCGGGATCGCTACGGAGAAGGCCGCCGGCGCCGGACCATCGCGTCCAGCAGATCGAGCTGTGACACGATCCCGATTGCCGTGCCGTCTCGATCCGTGACTTTTCCGCGTTCAGCAGCTGCCTCCGAGAGTGCGAGCGCAGCTCGCTCAAGCCGCGTCCCGAGCGGGATGGCGGGAGCACTGGCGCACGTGGTTCCGGGTTTCATGATGCTCTCGACCCGGACCAACTTCCCCCGGTTGACGTCCTTGACGAAATCCGCGACGTAGTCGTCGGCCGGTGTCAGCACGATGTCCTGGGGCCTGCCCTGCTGCACCATGCCGCCGTCGCGCAGGATGGCGACGTTGTCGCCGATGCGCAGCGCCTCATCAAGATCATGGGTGATAAAGACGATGGTCTTTTTCAGTTCTGTCTGAAGATCGAGAAGCATGTTCTGCATGTCGTAGCGGATCAGCGGGTCGAGCGCACTGAACGCTTCGTCCATCAGCAGGATGTCGGGATCGGTCGCCAGCGCCCGGCCCAGGCCGACGCGCTGCTGCATGCCACCCGACAGTTCCCCGGGATACCGGTCGGCAAAATCTTCGAGACCAACCCGCTCGATCCAGCGGGATGCCCGCTTCTCGACTTCGGTACTCTGCAGTCCCTGGACCGTGAGCCCGTAGGCCACGTTGTCACGGACGCTGCGGTGCGGCATGAGCGCAAAGCGCTGAAACACCATCGATGCCCGGTGCCGGCGAAACTCCCGCAACGTCACTCCGTCCATGCCGGCCACGTTGGTGCCGTCCACGAGGATCTCGCCGGCGGTCGGCGCGATCAGCCGGTTGATGTGCCGGATCAGCGTCGACTTCCCCGATCCCGACAGTCCCATGACCACCTGGATGCAGCGGGGTGGCACCGACATGTTGATGTCCCGCAGTCCGAGCACGCGGCCATGGGTATCGAGCAGCTCCTGCTTGCCCATGCCGTCGCGCACCATCGGCAGGACTGCTTCCCCGGCGGCCCCGAAGATCTTGTAGAGGCCCTGGATGCGAATCATGGGCTCAGCCATGGTGCGCCTGCTTGTACTGCAACTGAAGGCGCTTGCCATAGGCCTGGGATACGCGGTCAAAGACGATTGCGAGCGCGACGATGGCCAGCCCGTTGAGCAGGCCCAGCGTGAAGTACTGATTGGTGATGGATCGAAGGACCGGTTGGCCCAGGCCCTGGACACCGATCATCGATGCGATCACGACCATGGCGAGGGCCATCATGATCGTCTGGTTGACCCCGGCCATGATGGTCGGGAATGCCAGCGGGATCTGAACCCCGACGAGCCGCTGCCAGCCGCTGGCACCGAATGCATCGGACGCTTCCAGCACCTCGCGATCGACCAGGCGGATGCCGAGATTGGTGAGTCGGATCACCGGGGGGATGGCGTAGATCACGACCGCGAGCAGCCCCGGCACCTTGCCGATCCCGAGCAGCATGACGACCGGAATGAGATAGACGAACGCAGGCATGGTCTGCATCACGTCGAGCAGCGGCGTCACCACCGTCTGCGTGCGGTTGGACCGAGCCATCAGGATGCCCACCGGCACCCCGAACGCGATCGCCAGCAGGGTGCTCACCGCGATCATGCTCATGGTGCTCATCGTGTCTTCCCACATGCCGAAATAACCGATGAACAGGAAGGCAATGATGGTTCCGGCGACTATCTTCCATGACCGGCTCGCCAGGTAGGCGAAGGCACAAACGGCTAGCAGAACGGACCACCAGGGGGCGTTGAGCAGGAGTTTCTCGAATCCGACCAGGAAGTGCAGCAGGGGCTCGAACACGGCTTCGATCACGTCACCGTACGACCGCGAGAATTCTCGGTAGGCGCCGTCGAGCGCCTTGCGGAGTGCCACCAGTGTTTCGCGCTCCATTGCCGGAAACTCGATCCACCATGCGTTTTTGGCCATCGGGGCAGCTCTCCTGGGTTGTTAGCGTCGCTTCATGTACGTGTAGGTGTTCCTGTCGCCCCCCAGTGCCGGATCAGGCACGTCAAGCGCATGTCCGCATCGGCTTGGTGAACGTAGAGTCGCAGACTTGCATCTGCAAAGCGAGAAAGGCCGAACCTCCCGGGGTCCGGTTCTTCCATGCACGGCGCCCTGGGCTTGGGGACGGTGCCACCCGCCCCGCCCGCAATGCGGGGCGGGTGGCAATCGTCCGGAGGCGGTCGCGGCGGCCCGGAGCCCGCCGCGCACCGTCAGAGTTCGGCCAGTGCGCTCTTGACCCGCATGGCCGCGTCGTCAGCCACCCACGGGAGCCACATGTCTTCGTAGTTGGTCAAAAAGTGCACCATGGCGGTCTCGCCGTCCGCCTGGTTCTCGTTCATCCAGGCAAGCAGCGCGTTCAGGAAGTCATTGCCGAACGCACGTACGGAGAGATAGCCGACGGCCTGCGGCGCGCGTTCAACAAGATCTGCCGTGATGAGAGTCTCGACCGGCGAAGGCGGGTACATCGTCGGCTTCGGGTCGGCGCAGTCCGGCTGGGTGGTGCAGTTGCGAAATTCCTCGACATCGGCACCGGATCCGAAATCGACTTTGACCATGGTGTATTTGCCGAGCAGCGCGGTCGGCGCCCAGTAGTATCCGAACCACGGCTCTCCGCGCTCATAGGCCTTGGCCAGGGAACCGTCCAGACCAGCCGCCGAACCGGGATCGCCCAGGACGAACCCCGCGTCTTCAAGACCCAGCGCCCGGTAAAGATTTTCGCCCGAGATCTGGCAGTTCCAGCCCGACGGACAGCCCATGAACAGCGATTCGCTGGGATCTTCAGGGTTCTCGAACAGTCCCGCGTACTGGATCACGCCCTGGATGGTGGCGAGCTCCGGCCGCTCCGCGACCATGTAGCTCGGCACCCAGAAGCCTTCCTCGCCGCCGTCGGAGAAGACCCTGCCGGCCACGAGTAGCCTGCCTTCCTCCACACCGATGTCGATGGCAGCCCGAAACGAGTTGCTCCAGAGTTCCGGTGCAATATTGGGCTCGCCCTTCTCCACCATGGACGTGCCGGTCGGCATCGTGTCGCCCTGCACGAGCTGGGCATCACAGCCGTACGCGTGTTCCAGGATGAAGCGGTCAAGGTTGGCGATGAAACTGGCGGAGTTCCAGTTCATGTCTGCCACCGTAACGGTGCCGCATTCCCCATCGGATTCCGCTAGGGCTAGTAGGGGGCTCATGGCCCATACGATCGAAGCCAGCCCAAGCCCCCTGACGATCTTCCACCTCATCACGATGTCCTCCTTTGCGGCCCAAACATGCATCGTCGAAGCGGGTGCTGCCGACGCCGAACCGTACCTGAAGCCTGCACCAGACGGGAATCTCGATCAACTTGGCACGCCGGCGGGTTGATCGTCAGGGGGACTCCGGCGCTGTAGGGCGAGCACGTTTCCGGCGCCAGGTATCGGGCCAGGCGACCGCCGGCCCGCGTTGACCGCCTGCTACGATGCGCCGGCCCCATCCGTTGACGGACGCTCGATGCGCCTTCCGATCTATCAGCTTGACGCGTTCACCGACCGGACGTTTGGCGGCAATCCGGCGGCCGTGTGCCTGCTGGACAGCTGGCTGGACGACGCCACGTTGCAGGCCATCTCGCTCGAGAACAACCTGTCCGAGACCGCGTTTCTGGTGCCGGGCGAGAACGGCGATTACGACCTGCGCTGGTTCACGCCCACACTGGAGGTCGATCTCTGCGGCCATGCAACGCTGGCCTCCGCCTGGTTGATCCTCAACCGGTTGGCGCCGGAGCGGACCGGGGTCGCGTTTGCCACCCGCTCCGGACGCCTGCACGTCACGCGTCATGGAGACAGCCTCCTGATGGATTTTCCTGCGGACCCACCCGCCCCGACGGCGGTGCCGGAGGGCCTGGAGGGCGTGCTGGGAGCCACGCCGGTCGCGGCGTTGCGGGGGCGGTACTGGATGACGGTACTGGGTACCGAAGCGGAGGTTCGAGACCTCAACCCGAACCTTGATGGCATCAAGCGGCTGGCGGACGGCCACATGATCGTGACGGCTCCCGGCGAGCAAGTCGACTTCGTCTCACGCTTTTTCGCCCCAGGCTCCGGCATCGCCGAAGATCCGGTCACGGGCAGTGCCCACTGCATTCTGGCGCCCTACTGGGCCACGCGTCTGGGGAAGCAGGACCTGAAGGCCCGCCAGCTATCCAGCCGCGGGGGCGAACTCCGCTGCCGGCTGGACGCAGAGCGGGTCAAGCTGCTGGGGCATTGCGCCTTCTACCTGGAGGGCCGGATTGAGGTCCCGGACCACAAACGTGCCGGCAGGGAGGCGGACCGCGCCGCTCGCAAGTGATTGCCGCCCGCGGCCCAACGCGGGCCCGGCGCAGCGCAGTTGCCGGACGGATGGCAGTAAGCCAATTGGCCCGCAGTCCAACCTCAGACGAAAAATTAGGGGGGTTATGTCGGATCGTCGACAGTGAGGACGAAAGGTCCCGTGCGATTAACACGGAGCCTCCTTGCCCGTGTGTCTCGGGCAATCGTGTGGACTCCACGCGGGATGTCGATTGGCTTTCGCCCGACTCAGCCTTCCGGCCGCCCAACGCCGCGCTGTTGACGGGTCACCGGGGTTCCCAACGGACACGCCCCTCGCCGTCCAGCCGCCCCAGTCCCCGAGGTCGGTTGCCGAAGCAACCCCGAAATCATACCATTGCCCCTGCTGAAGCGCTACGCCGTGGTCGGATTTGGAGGCGGCGATGGCCGTCAACGATTCGATATAAGTCCCAAAATCAGGCGCCGTTCTACGGCAGATTCAAGGTGCACCAGATGTTTCCCCTTCCAGGCGCCCGCCTCGCGGGCCTCGTGGTGGCAGCCGCAATGGGCTGGACGCTCAGCGGCCAGGCTGCCGAGATCACCGACGACATGCGGGCGCGGGCGGCGGAGGCGGGCGTGGTTATCGAGCACCCGCACGACCCGAAGCGTCCCTACCAGAGCACCGACTACCTGCTGCGCGATACCAACGTCCGCTACATGCAGGGACTTCGGTATGCGTCCGTTTTTCAGCTCGGCGATGCGTTCGAGATGTTCCTGCTGGGAGCCCGGCGCGGACATGCCCTCTCGCAGATTCACTTAGGCAAGTACTACGCCAACGGCCAAGGCACCGACGTGGACCTCGTGGAGGCGTACAAGTGGTTTCGGCTGTCGGACGAGCCCAACGCCAACTACTACATGGATGTGCTTGCCGACGAGATGACTCCGGTCGAAGTGACCGAGGCCGAACAGCGTGCCCGTACGTTTGTCGGATCCTACGAGTAGGCGGCTGAGCGCGAATCCGCCGGCTCAAAAAACCGGGCGGCGGCGGCGCGCTGGTTCTCGAAGATCGATCCTGGGTGCAGGGCGGCCGGCAGCGGTATGCGCACCGGGACGTCGGTCAGGCGGGGCGCAAGGGTGGGGTCCCCGCGCACCATGCGCTCGTCGAATTCGTCGAGGTCACCCGCGCCCATGAGCGGCCAGGCGTCGGCCGCCGCGTATTCCCAGAGAAGAAGTCGCCGTGGCTTGCCGGAAAGATTGGCACTTGACCCGTGCACCAGGCGGACATGGTGCACGCTGATTGAACCGGCCCGGCCGGTCACGGTCTCCGCCTTGCTGAAGTCCAGGTCGCAGCTGTCGAGGTCAATGGCCCCGGAGAACTTGCCCTCGGCGTGATGATCGTACACCGGCCCCCGGTGGGTGCCGGGAAGCATCAGGATCGGGCCGTTTTCGAGATCCATGTCGTCCAGCATGACTCCCACCGCAAGCAGATCGTCGTTCGTGTGCGGGTAGAAGGCCCAGTCCTGGTGCCATTCCACCGCGTCCGCGGCCGTGCCCGGCTTCAGGTTGATCTTGCCGCCATGCAGGCGAACGTCATGCCCCAGGAGATCGGCCATGATATCGGTGAGGACAGGGTCGGAGGCGAACGCGCGGAACTCCGCATGGGCCTTGTGGGGAAGCTTAATCCGCCGAACCAGGGGTGCCTCCGGCGTATGGCCGTCGGCCACGTCGTACACGTCGGTATGTCCCGGCACACCGGCAGCCTTGTCGACGAACTCTTCGGTCAGCGCCTTGAGGCGTGCGAGACTGGAGGCGGAAACGACATCCTCGATGACGAGGTAACCTTTTTCCCGGTAGGTGTCGATCTGGGCAGGCGTGAGCATGCGGGAAAGCCTCCTTCAATCGCGCACGCAGAACCCCGTCGCACGCGATCTCTTGCCAGAACGGAAACCGGCGCCAGCGCCGTTTGCGGCAGGCGCTGGAGCGGCGGCGGCGTGAGACATACTATAGTAAAGAGCACTCCCCATCAGGCGAGCGGATAGACACCAGCCATGTTCCAGGGCTCCCTTTGCGCGCTTATCACCCCGTTCCGCGATGGCGAGATCGACGAGGCCGCAATCCGGCGAATCGTGGACTGGCACGTCGCGGAGGGTACCAGCGGGCTCGTGCCGTGCGGGACGACCGGCGAATCACCCGCGCTCTCGCACGAGGAACACGACCGGGTGGTCAGCCTGACCATCGAGTGTGCGGCCGGGAGGATTCCGGTGATGGCCGGGACCGGCTCCAACTCGACCCGGGAGGCCGTGCGCCTCACGCAGCACGCCCGGGCGGCCGGAGCCGATGCCGCCCTCCTCGTGATGCCGTACTACAACAAGCCGACTCAGGAGGGGATGTACGCGCACTTCCGTGCCGTGCACGACGCCACCGATCTTCCCCTCTACATCTACAACATCCCCGGGCGGTGCGTGGTGGACATGAGCGTGGAGACCATGGCCCGGCTGGCCGAACTTCCGCGAATCGTCGGCGTCAAGGATGCGAGCAATGATCCCGCTCGTCCGCACCAGCTGCGCTTGGCGCTGCAGGGACGCGCATTCAACCAGCTGTCCGGCGAGGACGCCTCTCAGCTTGCTTTCCTAGCGTGCGGCGGGCACGGGACGATTTCGGTGACCGCCAACGTTGCCCCGCGGGAATGCGCCGCCATGCATCAGGCGTGGGCCGCCGGCGATGCCGCGAAGGCGCTGGAACTGCACGAGCGTTTGATGCCGCTGCACGACGCCCTGTTCACGGAGACCAGCCCGGGTCCAGTGAAGTGCGCGGTATCTCTGCTTGGCCGGTGCCGTCCGGACATCCGGCTGCCGCTGGTGGCGCCGCAGCCATCGACGCAAGCGACGGTCCGGGCCGCAATGCTCGGTCTGAATCTCGACGTGACCGGCCCGGATTGACGCGGTGAGGCACCCGGTCGCGGTCAATCGCCGCGCCCGTCACGACTACGAGCTCGGGGACCGGTACGAGGCGGGTCTCGTACTCCGTGGCAGCGAGGTCAAGTCGCTGCGCGCCAGCGGTGCGAGCCTCCGGGAGGCGTACGCCGAACCGAAGGACGGGGAACTCTGGCTCGTCAACGCCCACATCGCACCGTGGGGATCGGCTGCGAAAGGGCACCAACACGAACCCAAGCGCCCTCGCAAGTTGCTGTTGCAGCGGCGACAGATCGATCGGATTACGGCCGCCATCAACGAGCAGGGTATGACCGTCGCGCTGCTTTCCATCTACTTCAACGAGACGGGTACGGCCAAGGCCGAGCTCGCGCTCGCGCGGGGACGCAAGACTCGGGACCGCCGGCACGACATTCGCAAGCGGGAGTGGCAGCGCGAGCAGGCGCGTGTGATGCGTGAGCGAAGTTGAGAGGGCCGGGGCGACGGGTCACGAGCGCTGGCCGCCGTCTGTCCCCCGTGCCTGGCATCCGGCGTCGACCGCGAAGCGTGACAGTCCCGCCTTCGGATGTGGTGCTGATCGGCATCGGCGCCAACCTGCGGTGCCCGGGTCTAGGATCGCTCGCATCCCGTCCCGTGCTGGCGTCGCGTCACCTGGCGCGGGCCGGTCTGCGTCCGTGGCGACTGTCGCCGCTCTATGGCGCGCGACCTTGGCCCAGCGGCTTGGGGCCGCGGTTCGTCAACGCCGTCGCGCTGGTTCGATCGCGTCTGGCACCGCCGGTCATTCTGGGGCGATTGTTGGCAATCGAGCGCGTGTTTGGCCGTCCACGCCGCCGCCGAAACGCCCCACGGAGACTTGATCTGGACCTGCTTGCGGTCGGCGAAGCGGTGACGGCGAGCGGATGCGAGCCTGTCCTCCCGCATCCGAGGCTCCAGAAGCGGGCCTTCGTATTGCGGCCGTTGCTTGATGTCCTGCCGGCCTGGCGGCATCCGGTGCATGCGGTCCCGGTGCGGAAGTTGCTGGCGCACGCGCCGCGATCGCGGGACACGTGGCCCTGGGAATGGTCGAACCGGCGGCAAAAAGGGGCATCACGGTTGAAAACGCGCTAGTTTCAGGCTAAACGGGCGGACCTTGGCGAGTTGCCCCCTGGTTAGGGGCGATGTCGCCGCTACCCAGGAGAGATGTCGTGGCACGCGTAACGGTCGAAGACTGCATCCCCGTCGTCAACAATCGCTTTGAACTGGTGCTCTACGCGGCGGAACGCTCGCGTGCAATTGCCCGGGGCTCGGAAATCACGGTCCAGAAGGATGACGACAAGGATTCGGTGGTGGCGCTGCGGGAAATAGCGGACGGCAATCTCGATCTGGGAGCCCTGCAGGAGGGGATCGTCCGCGCCCTGCAGAAGCACTTCGAGCGTGACGAGACCGACGAGGACCCCGTCGAGGCATACGCCCGTTCACTGGGGCTGGACACGGTACCGGTGATGCCCGATGCGGACATACTGTCTTCGAGCGAGGTCGAGGCCGCGAGCGTGCCGGACGCGGAGCAGGCCGGCATGCACGTCGCCGATTCTGCCGCCGAGCTGAATGCGGGAGAGGAAGAGGACGCTGAGGGCGGCCTCGAAGAGGACGAGCCGGAGATGGCCATCGGCCTCGAGTCGGAACCCGACGCGGCAGAGTTTGACGACGCCGGCGAGGATTGAGCTCCGGCCGCGGGCCAAGCGACCTAGAATGACGGAGGATCCACCATTCGCCAGCAGGAACTGATTGAACGGGTTCGCGAATACGACCCTTCGGTCAATGAGGCGAAGCTCAACCGCGCGTTCACATTCTCCATGGAGCGTCACCACGCGCAGAAGCGCGAATCAGGTGAGGCGTACTTCTCGCACCCGCTGGAGGTAGCGGGCATCTTGGCCGGGTACCGACTGGATTCGGCCACCATCGCCACCGGTCTGCTGCACGACACCATCGAGGACGGCGTCGCGACCGAAGAGGAAATTCGCCGCGAGTTCGGCTCGGAGGTGTCCGAACTGGTGGACGGCGTGACCAAGCTGTCCAAGATCGAGCCGCGTTCGTCGGCCGTCCGCGGCGATCTCGGCAAGTTCGTGCTGGCCATGTCGAAGGATGTCCGGGTCCTGCTGGTCAAGCTGGCCGACCGGCTGCACAACATGCGGACCCTCCGGCACATCCAGAAACCCGAGCGGCGGCAGCGGATCGCCCGCGAGACGTTGGACCTGTACGCCCCGCTGGCCCGCCGAGTCGGAATCATGGCGATCTGCGAGGAACTGGAGGATTTGGCGTTCGCCGAGCTGCAGCCCGCCGAACATGATGCCATCTGTCGACGGCTCGAGTTTCTCAAGAAGCGCTACCCCTCCCAGGTGGGCCGCACCCTCAACGAACTGCGTCGGGTCCTGAGGGCGGCGGGCATCGAGAGCGAGGTCACCGGGCGCGAGAAGCGACCCTTCTCCATCTGGCAGAAGATGCAGCGCAAGCGCGTGACCACCGAGAAGGTCACTGATCTCTTCGCATTCCGTGTGGTGGCGCCGTCGGAGGAGGAGTGCTACCGCACCTTGAGCGTGGTGCACCGACAGTGGCGCTTCGTGCCCGGCAGCTTCCGCGACTACATCAGCCTGCCCAAGCCCAACGGCTACCGGTCACTGCACACCACGGTGATCGGGCCGCACAAGCGGGCAATCGAGATCCAGATTCGCACCGGGGATATGCACCAGGTTGCCGAGTACGGGCTCGCGGCGCACTGGCAGTACAAATCGCAGGGGAGCGGTCCCGAACAGCTCAGTGCGGCCACACTGCAGTGGCTGCGCGGCCTGCGCGAGATCTTCGAAAGTGCGATGCATCACTCGGAGGGCATTGAGGACACCAAGCTCGAGATCTACAACGATCTTGTGTTCTGCTTTACGCCGAAGGGCGATGTCATCTCGCTGCCCGAGCAGGCCACGCCCGTGGATTTTGCGTACGCGGTGCATTCCCGGGTCGGCGCCACCTGCGTAGGCTGCAAGATCAACGACCGGCCGGCCCCGCTGGACACGCCGCTGCAGAGCGGCGATCAGGTGGAGATCTTGCGGTCGCGCAGTCAACAGCCGAGCGCCGTCTGGGAAACGTTCGTGCGCACCGGCCGCGCCCGCAGCCAGATCCGGAAGTCGCTGCGGCAAAGTCGTCAGCGGGAGCACCAGAAGCTGGGGAAGGCGATTATCGAGCACGAGTTCAAAATGGCCGGCGAGGAGTTCGTCCCCAAGATGCTGTCACCGGTGCTCAAGGTGTTCGGGTACACGTCCCAGAGGGAACTGTTCACCGCGGTCGGTGCCGGGCAGCTGGAAGGGGCCAACGTACTGCGCGCCATTCATCCGAAGGCCCATCGGAAGTTTGCTGCGAAGACCCGCAAGGGGAGCCCCGTCAAGGGAGCCGCCGTGGGGATCAAGGGACTCAAGCCCGGGATCGCCGTGCATCTCGCGACGTGTTGTTCGCCGCTGCCGGGTGAGCGGATCGTCGGGATCATGACCGAGGGACTGGGCGCGCGGGTGCACACGATAGACTGTGAAACCCTG
>JAGWAT010000043.1:0-3359 GCA_021296265.1 Alphaproteobacteria bacterium
CCTGCACGAGCACGCATCCGAGCACGGCCCCACTCAGGGTGCCGAGTCCGCCAACCAGCACCCAGACAATGATTTGCGCGGTGAATGTCATCGAGAATACGTTGGGGCTCACGTAGGCGCCCCAGGCGGCGAACAGCACGCCCGCGAGCCCGGCGATCGCGCCGCCGATCACGAAGACCGCGAGCTTCCGCATGCGGACGTCGTACCCGAGCAGCTGCGCGCGCTCCTCGTTCTCCCGGATGGCGACGACGACCCGACCGAAGTCGGTCGCGAGGAGCCAGCGGAGGCCGCCGTAGACGATGGCCAGCACGATGGCCGTGAGGATGTAGAAGTCCCCGTAGACCAGCGGCTGGTCAGGGGCGCCGGGAATATTGATCGGGGGCACGGACGGAATCCCGTTGTAGCCGCCGAGCAGCGCCGCCCCGATCCGGTACTGGCTCCCGGCGGAGGCCCCGGCCAGGTAGTAGAAGATGAGTGACACGGCCAGCGTGATCACCGCCAGATAGACATCGCTGATCCGGCGCCAGAACAGGAAATAGCCGAGGACGCCCGCCAGCAGGGCCGGTACCAGGACCCCGAGGAGGACGGGCAGCGTGCTTTCCTCGAGGTTGATCACGGCGACGGCGAACGTGTAGGCGCCAAGACCGAAGAACAGGGACTGGCCGAAGCTGAGGATGCCGCCGAACCCCCACACCCAGGCGAGGCTGAGCGCGAGGATCGCGAAGATCAGGAACAGGGTCAGTTCAAACTGGACATAGATCTCGGTGACGGCCGGGATCACCGCGATCAGGATGGCGCCCGCCGCCCCGGCGGCGAGCAGGCCTGCCCGGTCACGGAGCCAGTTCACAGCGCCTTGCGGAAGTAGCGCCCGGTGATCCCGGTGGGGAGCATGCGAAGCAGCACGATGGCCACGACCAGGAGCACCACTTCGCCGACCACGGGCCGGCTCAGGAATGCGGCTGCCTGGCTGGTGAGGCCGAAGAGCGCCGCAGCCAGTGCGGTGCCGGTGAGCGCGGTGGCGCCCCCGCTGATCACGGTGATGAACGCCTTGACCACGTAGGTGGCCCCGATCTCCGGCAGCACGCCGGCGAGCGGGGCCAGCACCGCTCCGGCGAGTCCGCTCAGAGCTGATCCCAGCACGAACGTGCCGCTACGGATGCGCCCCGCGTCGGCGCCGAGCCCGGCGGCCAGCTCGGCATCCTGCATGGTGCCGCGCACCAGCAGACCCGTCCGGCTCCAGCGCAGCCAGGCGAACAGGGCGAGGAGCACGAGGACAGTAATGCCGATGACGAAAAACGTATAGACGCCAAGCGTATAGGAGCCAATCTGAATCGTTCCGAAAGGCGGGGCGACCCCCTGCTGGCGGTAGCCCAGCACCGTGGCTGCGAGGCCGACCAGGAACAGGCTCAGCCCCCAGGTCGCGAGGATCGTGGCGATCACGTCGCCCCTGAGCTGCCGGATGACGAGGCGCTCCACGAGATACCCGAGCATGCCCACGACTGCAGGCGCGATGACCAGCATGGCCAGCCAGAGGTTGACGCCCGCTCCGGCAGACAGGACGAACGCGTAGCCGCCCACCATCAGGAACTCGCCGTGGGCGAAGTTGATCACCCGCAGCATCCCAAAAATCACCGCCAGCCCGACGCTGATCAGCGCCAGGCTGGCGACCGCGTGCAGCAGGTGCAGGCCGACGACGAGGGCGAGATCCATGCCTGCCGCCGCCCTGCCGCGTCTCAGATGTCGGGCGTGTACATCGTGTCTGTGTCCGGGCGCACCTGCAGGTCGCATTGATCCGCCGAATTGGTGGGCGGCACGTTCTGGTGCCGCTCGAGGATCCGGAACTCGCCGTCCCGCGCCTCGGCGAGATGGGTGTTCATGAAGCAGTGGTGCGTCCGGGCGTCGATCGTCAGCGGGCCGCCGGGACCGTCGACGCTGATCCCCGTCTCGAGCGCCGCGATGACTGCGTCCCGCTCGGTGGTGCCGGCCTGCCGGACTCCTTCCGCCCACAGCATCCAGCCGTACCAGTCCTTGATCGGCACGTCGGTCAGGTAGCCGTAGTCGGTGCCGTGCCGCCGGCGGAACTCGGCCAGCCAAGCTTGGTTGAACGGATAGTCGAGGCTCTCGTAGTACGACCCGATCACCATGATCCCGTTGACGACCTCGGGGGGCATCCGGACGATTTCGCTGGTGCCGCCGAACGTCGTCGACATCATGGGAATCCGCTGGTTCATGCCGGCGGACGCCCACTGGCCGTAGAAGGCCTCGTGGGCGGGGCCAACGAAGATGTTGAGCACGACGTCGGGCTCCTCGGCCTGGATGCGGCTGATCGTGGCCCCGAACTGGTTGACATCGAGGGGGAAGAACTCCTCGCCCACCACCTCGCCACCCAGGGCCAGGGCGGCCTGGCGAATCCACTGCGCCGAGATCTGCCCGTAGTTGTAGTCGGCCGCCAGCACGTACACCCGCTTGCCCCAGCGCTCGCCCGCCGCGCGGAGCAGCAGGTCGACGTAGATGCCGGGGGTGGCGCCCGTCGCGAAGAAGTTGCGGTCGCAGACGCCGCCTTCGT
Source organism: Alphaproteobacteria bacterium (assembly GCA_021296265.1). Lineage (GTDB taxonomy): Bacteria > Pseudomonadota > Alphaproteobacteria > TMED109 > TMED109 > VXPW01. The sequence goes on from JAGWAT010000043.1 coordinate 2,567, forward strand.
AGTTCGTGTTGTAGACGTAGAGCGTCTCCAGCCGGCGCAGGATCGGGCGGATGACCTCGCGCGAGGAACTGGTCAGGCCGCCCTGCACCACCGCCACGCGGTCCCGTAGGGCCAGCTGGTTGGCGAACTGGTTGTAGAACTGCGTGTCGGACTGGGAGTCGTAGAGCTTGACGTCAAGCGGGCGGCCGAGCAGGCCGCCCGATTCGTTGATCTGCTCGATCGCCAGCTCGGCGCAGCGCCATTGGTTCTGGCCAAAGCCCTGCAGGGGCCCCGAGAGGTCGTAGATGGCGCCGACCGGGATCGGCTCGCTGGCGTGCGCCGGGCCGGCGCCCAGCGCGGGAACGGCGGCGCTGGCGGCCAGCCCTTCGAGGAACGTGCGTCGTGTCAGCAACGTGACGAAATCTCCTGCGGAATAGGCCGGGCACGGCTCGATGTGCGGTGACTGAGCGCCCGGACGCGCGACGCCGCCGTTTCGGTAGGCCGCTCGGATCGCATGGTACCAAGGTAGCAAGTTCGGGCGCTGCTGGTGGGTCCGGCCTGCCCGGCGCCGGCCCCATTCCGTGCGGCGGGAAGCGGGGCCCCGGGCGCGTGGACGGCACCGGCCGTTCGTTGACAGGCAGGGGGGCTGCCGTACGATCGCCGGCACGCGGGATGACGGGGTGTGCGCTGTGGACGCTTTTCTCGACGAAGGCCAGAAGCTTTTCCAGGACACGGTCCGCCGGTTCGCCGAGGAACGAATGGCGCCCCTGGCGGCCGACTGGGACCGGGACGGCATCTTCCCGGTCGACGTGCT
>JAGWAT010000043.1:3391-25098 GCA_021296265.1 Alphaproteobacteria bacterium
GGCGGCAGCGGGCTCTCGCGTCTCGATGCGGCGATCGTGTTCGAAGAGCTTTCGGCCGCCTGCCCGTCGACGGCCGCGTACATCTCGATCCACAACATGGTCGCGTGGATGATCGCCACGTTCGGCAACGACGAGCAACGTGGCCGGTTCCTCCCAGGCATGATGACGATGGAGCAGCTTTCGAGCTACTGCCTGAGCGAGCCTGGCTCGGGATCAGATGCGGCCTCGCTGACCACCCGTGCGGTGCGCGACGGCGATCACTACGTCCTGAACGGCTCGAAGGCGTTCATCTCCGGCGGGTCGGAATCCGACCTTTACGCCTGCATGGTCCGCACGGGCGGCGAGGGGCCCCGCGGGATTTCCTGCCTGGTCGTGGAGAAGGGGGCGCCGGGCCTGTCGTTCGGCCGGCAGGAAGCCAAGCTAGGCTGGCACAGCCAGCCGACGGCGGCCGTCATCTTCGAGGATTGCCGGGTGCCGGTCGCGAACCGGATCGGCGCCGAGGGGGAGGGATTCCGGATCGCCATGCGCGGTCTCGACGGGGGGCGCATCAACATCGCGTCGTGTTCGCTGGGCGCCGCGCGCCGCGCGCTCGCCGAGACCCGGGAGCACCTCCGGACCCGCAAGCAGTTCGGGGAGACCCTGGCGTCGTTCCAGGGGCTCCGGTTCCGGTACGCCGACATGGCGACCGAGCTGGAGGCGGCCAGGCTGCTGGTGCACGCGGCTGCCCGCGCGCTCGATTCGCGCCAGCCCGACGCCACGATCCGGTGCGCCATGGCCAAGCGGTACGCGACCGACGTCGGGTTCCACGTGTGCGACGAGGCGATCCAGCTCCACGGCGGGTACGGCTACCTCAACGACTATCCGCTCGAGCGCCTGCAGCGGGACACGCGGGTCCACCGGATCCTCGAGGGAACCAACGAGATCATGCGCGTGATCGTATCGCGCGGACTGCTCGACGACTGACACCCGACCCACCGCGAGGCAGCGAAGTGGCAGCCGGTCTCCACTGGTTCCGGGAGGGTGCGGCCGGGCGGATCGTGCTGGACCGCCAGGAGGTCCTGAACGCGCTTGATCTCGCCATGGTGCGCGCGTGCGCCGAAGGGCTCGACGCCTTCGAGCGTGATCCTGCCGTCCGGGCGGTCACGATCGAGGGGCGGGGGGAGCGCGCGTTCTGTGCCGGCGGCGATGTCCTGGCCTTCTACGACGCGCGCGGCACCGACAGCACGGTGGGCGCCGATTTCTTCCGGGAGGAATACACGCTGAACCGGCGCATCAAGCGCTACCCGAAGCCGGTCGTGGCGTTCATGGACGGGATCACGATGGGGGGCGGCGTCGGCCTGTCGGTGCACGCATCGCACCGGGTGGTGACGGAACGCACGATGTTCGCGATGCCGGAGACCGGGATCGGGTTGTTTCCGGACGTCGGGACCGGGCACGTCCTGAGCCGGCTGCCGGATGGTATCGGTGCGTGGATTGCCCTGACCGGGAGCCGCCTGCGCGCGGGAGACTGCCTGGACATCGGCATCGGCACGCACGGACTGGACGCGGCGTCCTCGGTGACGGCTGCCGTCGGGGCCATCAGCGCCATGGCAGGTGACGACGTGGATGCAGCGCTGGCGCCGCATCTGGGCGAACCGGCACCGGGCTTGGTCTTGGAGGCGGGTGACGCCATCACGCGCTGTTTTGCCCATCGCGACCTGGCCGGCGTCCTCGCATCCCTGGACGCGGAGCGTTCGGACTGGGCCGAGGGCGTGCGGGTCGAGCTTGGGCGGAAGTCGCCGACGAGTCTCCGGATCACGCTTCGCCAGCTGGAGCTGGCGGCGACGGCGTCGTTCGAGGACGAGCTCCGGACCGAGTACCGCATGAGCCAGGCATGCATCGCCGGGCACGACTTCATGGAGGGAATCCGGGCGGCGCTGGTCGACCGGGACCGGCAGCCCCGCTGGTGCCCGGACCGGATCGAGGACGTGACGGAGGACCTGGTCGCGAGGCACTTCGTCGAACCCCCGGTCGGGGATCTCCGGTTCGACTAGCCGGGGTGGGGCGGATCGCTCCGCCACCCGGCAAGAGCTTCAGGCGTACGGCAGGAGGACCGTCGAGCCCGTGGTGCGGCGCCCCTCGATGTCACGGTGCACGTCGGCCGCCAGGCGGAGCGGGTAGCGGTTGCGGACGGTGACTGTCACCGCTCCCGACGCGATGACGTCGAAGAGCTCCTGCGCTGATGCCACCAGGTCCGCGCGCGCCTCGACGTAGTGCATGATTGCCGGACGGGTGACGTAGAGCGAGCCGCGCGCCCCCAGCTCGATGACATCGACCGGGTCCGGCGCCCCCGAGGCATGGCCGTAGCACGCCAGGACGCCCAGTGGGCGCAAGCAGTCGAGCGAGCGGCTGAACGTGTCCTTGCCGATGCTGTCGTAGACCACGTGGCAGCCCTTCCCGTCGGTGACCTCCATCACCAGTGGCACGAAATCTTCGCGCGAGTAGACCACGACGTGGTCGGCCCCGTGGGACCTGGCGAGTTCGGCCTTCTCGTCGGTGGAAACCGTGCCGATCACGGTCGCACCCAGATACCTGGCCCATTGGCAGAGGATCAGGCCCATGCCGCCGGCCGCCGCGTGGACCAGCACCGGATCGCCGGGCTGTACCGGGTAGGTGCGACGCAGGAGGTACTGGGCGGTGATGCCCTTGAGCGTGATGCCGGCGGCGTCTTCGTCGGAGATATCGTCGGGTAGCGGGATTACCCGCCTGGCCGGCATCACCCGGCGCTGGGTGTAGGCGCCGTGCGGCGGGCTGGCATAGGCGACACGGTCACCGACCGTGCATTCCGTCACACCCTCGCCGACCGCCTCGACGGTACCGGCGCCCTCGATCCCCACGACGAAGGGGAGCGGTGGGACGGGCCAAGGGTGCGGCATGCCGCGCCGGTTGTACGTGTCGATGTAGTTCACACCGATGGCCCCGTGCCGGATCAGGACTTCGCCCGGTCCCGGCTCGCCGGCCGGCCATTCCTGCCAGCGGAAGACGTCGGGCGTTCCGGTTTCGTGGATGACGGCAGCCTTGTTGCTCATGGGTTCCTCCGGTAGCCCTGCCGCCGGAAGCAGGGTCCCGGATCCTCCATACCGAAGTTGCCGCTAGCGAGGAAGGTGCGGGGCCGGACGGAACCCGCCGCAGAAGCGGCTGGACGACACCGGCCGCCCGGTGCAGGCGTCGACGACCATCACGCCGACCGGCGTGGTCTCGATCAGGGCCTCGAGGTCGGTCTGCGCGCGCTGCTCCTGCTGGTGGGCCTGCGCGTCGACGATCGCGGCATAGGTACGCGCGGCGGCACTGTCGAAGGGCAGCACCCGTCCGGCGAAGTCTTCGCCGATCATCGCGTCGATTTCGGCCGCGAGACGGTCGCGGCCCCGGCCTGCCGGCAGGATGGCCGCGCCCGCGCGCAGTTCCGCCTCGCTCACGGCGGTGAGGTGGAGCCCGACCGAATCCTGCCCAGAGAACCATGCCGTGACTGCGGGATCGGGCGCGAGGCACATCAACTCGGACACCACGTTGGTGTCAATGACGATCATCGGCGCCGCTCATCCGAACTCCGGCGCCGGACGCATCGGTCCGCGCTCGGGAAGCTCGAGATCGACGCCGCCGAGCGCGGCGAAGCGGGCATGGATAGCCCGGCCGAGATCCTTCGGCGGCGGCGCCTCGGCGACCGCGCGGCGCAGGACATCGCGGGCTTCCTCCTCCATCGAGCGGCCATTCTCGGCGGCGCGCACGCGCAGGCGGCGCTTCACCCCGTTGTCCAGGTTCCGGATGGTGATGCTGGCCACGGATTCCTCAGTCTACCCAACTGATGCGATATTCAGCATCGATTGCATTGCAGTCAATCGTGTGGATCGAATCAGCCGCGTCGTCGGGCCCGCGCGTGGCCTTGCAAAGACCGACCGCGGCCTCGCGCAGGCTGCCGGCGCTGCACGCCCGGCTCAAGTGCCGGCCGCGCCGGGTGCACGCGACCATGAAGCGCTACCGCGCGAACGCCACCGGGCTTTCGACGGACTTCCCGGAGAGGGCGCGCCCCGGTTCGACATCACCGATGTCGGCGCTGACCCCCGGGGGGCAGAACCTGCCGGGCGCCGCAGGGATCGGGGAGGGCAGAAGCATCGACGTCGGGACAGTGGCCTTTACTCGAAGAGATAGAACGCCTGCTGTCTTTAGCCTGACCAGACCACGCTATCTCTCCCGCCCCTCGACAAGACACACCAAACAAGTGCGTGTTGGGCTGCACGAGATGCGCGTCCATCATGGACTGGGCTCCCGCGTGTTATTTCCTGTGCGAGGGACAGACGGTGGTCGTGCTCTGCGCAGGCAGCAAGGCCAAGCAGGAACGTGACATTGAGCATGCCGGTTGAGCACCGGCCTGTCCGGTTCTTGCAACGGCTTCCGAGTAGTTTGGACGTTGAACGTCATACATCCAACTGGAGTATAGTCCTGCAGGATGATCGTAAGTTATTGCAGCCGGGAGACCGGGGACTTCGCGGCCGGTCGCTCGGTCACAGCTTTTGTGGGTATCGAGCACCAAGCCACGAAATGGCTGGCGACGCTGCATGCCGCTCCCGATCTGGGGACGTTGCGGACGCTCGCAAGCAACCGTCTGGAAGCCATGCGTGGCGACCTGGCCGGACGTTACGCCATCCGCATCGATCCTCGATGGTGCTTGTGTTTCGATTGGCCGCTCGATCAGACCGGACCTTCCAATGTCGAGATCGGCGCCGACGCGTAGGGCAGGCAGGTGCGCATGTTCAGGAGAACAGTTCACCCGGGGGTGATCCTTCGGGATGCAATCAGGGAACTCGGTATTTCTCGGAGCGAGTTTGCGCGTCAGATTGACGTGCCGCCCAATCGGGTCAGCCAGATCATCGCCGGCAAGCGTTGTGTTACCGGTGACACGGCACTGCGCCTCGGGCACTGGTTCGACATTGATCCGCAGTTTTGGCTCAATCTCCAGACCCAGTACGACCTCGTCCGGGCCGACGAAGGCAAGGGCGTGGCCATCAGGGGGCTGCCGACCAGGAAAGACCTTCCGGCTCAACTGGTTTTGCAGGGAACACTGTGACGGCGCAGGCTAGTTGGCGGCAACGCCACTTCGCCGGCTGACTGTTAGGGGAGTTCAACCGGCCAACACTCCCCTGCGGCTGAATTGGCCGCTTTGCGCGGGCGGGATGCTGATGCGTTCGGCGGCCCCCGTGCTGTCGGTGCTAGTTCCGCCGGGCCACCTTCGCCCAGGTATCGCGCAAAGCAACGGTGCGATTGAGTACGAGCCCATCCGGCCTGCTGGTCTGGTCGAGGCAGAAGTAACCCTGACGTTCGAACTGTACCGTGGTGCCACCCGACAGGTCGGCGACTGCGGGCTCAACTCGACAATTGCTCAGGATCTCACGCGATGAAGGGTTGAGGTGATCGAAGGCGTCGCCGTCGCTCCCGGGATCGGCGTCCAGGAAGAGGGGGCCGTACAGATGTACGTCAGCCGTCCGGGCGTGTGGAGCTGAGACCCAATGCAACGTGGCCTTGACCTTGCGGCCGTCCGGAGCATTTCCGCCACGGGTTTCGGGATCGTACGTGCAACGGAGTTCGACGATGGCGCCGGTGTCGTCCCTGACCACCTCGCGGCAGGTTACGAAGTACGCATAGCGCAGCCGCACCTCACGACCGGGTGCGAGACGAAAGAATTTCCGGGGCGGATCCTCCATGAAATCGTCGCGTTCGATGAAAAGTTCGCGCGTGAACGGCACCGTCCGTGTGCCCGCGGTGGGGTCCTCCGGATTGTTAACCGCTTCGAGGTGGTCGATCTGGTCCGGCGGGAAGTTCTCGATCACCAGCTTCAGGGGACGCAGCACCGCCATGCGCCGCTCCGCGGTGCGGTTCAGGACTTCGCGCGCGCAGTGCTCAAGCATTGCGAATTCGACGGTGTTGTCGCGCTTGGTCACGCCGATGCGGCGGGCGAAGTCACGAATGGCCTCCGGCGGGTAACCCCGGCGCCGGAAGCCGCGGAGCGTTGGCAGGCGGGGATCGTCCCAGTCCTCCACGTGGCCTTCGTCCACCAGGCGGCTGAGCCGCCGCTTGGAGAGCACGGTGTGGGAGAGGTTGAGGCGCGCGAATTCGTACTGATGCGAACGGGTCGGGGCCGGAAGGTTGTCGAGCAGCCAGTCATAGAGGGGCCGGTGGTCCTCGAACTCGAGGGTGCAGATCGAATGCGTCACCCCCTCGATGGAGTCCGACTGGCCGTGGGCGAAATCGTACGTGGGGTAGATGCACCACTCCGTCCCGGTGCGGGGGTGGGCGGCATGCAGGATGCGGTACAGCACCGGGTCGCGGAGATTGATGTTCCCGGACGCCATGTCGATCCTGGCGCGGAGCACCCGGGCGCCGTTCGGAAACTCACCCGCCCGCATGCGCTGGAAGAGGTCGAGGTTCTCGTCGACGGACCGTCCGCGGAACGGGCTGTCAGTGCCGGAGGTGGTGAGGGTGCCGCGGTGGAGCCGGATGGTTTCCGCCGCCTGGTCGTCGACGTACGCCTTGCCGGCACGGATCAGGTGCTCAGCCCATTCGTACAGGCGCTCGAAGTGGTCGGACGCAAAGTACCGGTGCTCGCCCCAGTCGAACCCGAGCCAGCGGACGTCGGCCTCGATGGCGTCGATGTACTCCTGCGCCTCCCGGGTCGGGTTGGTGTCGTCGAAGCGCAGATGGCAGCGCCCGCCGAATTCCTGGGCGATGCCGAAATTCAGGCAGATCGATTTTGCGTGACCAATATGCAGGTAGCCGTTGGGCTCCGGTGGAAACCGCGTGACCACGGCCTCGGTCTGCCCGCTCTCCAGGTCCTGACGCACGATGTCGTGGACGAAGTTATGCTGGTTCCCGTCGGCGACACTGCCGTTGTCGTTCATGGCTGTGCTCTCCGGAATCGGCCGCCCTGCGCGTGGCCCGCTTGCGCGACTTGTCTGCCAGATTTCGGGCGAATGGCCAAGCGTGCTGGTGGTCCCGGCAACGGATTGCATGCCGACCCGTCCCTTGGGCAGGGATAGGGGCGTGCTTGATCCGGCCTGAACCGGTGGTGAGGGTAACGCGATGGGATTCCGGTTGCTGCTGCTGACCAGCCTGGAGACGCCGACGTCCCTGGACATGGTGAAGGCGTGGCCGGAACGCCTGCGGCGTGAGCTACCCGAGCTGGAAGTTCATCTCGCGGAGAGCGGCGTTGACGTGCCCGACGTGATCAAGACCATGGACGCGGTCTACGGCAAGGTGGAGCCCGACGCGTTTGCGCGCGCCCGTGCGCTTCGATGGGTCCAGTCACCGCTGGCAGGGCCGGATCCGAACTTCTACCACCAGGCTCTGGTGGAGAGCGACGTGGTCGTGACCAACATGCGCGGCATCTTCAACGATCACATCGGTGCGCACGTCCTCGCGCTGGTCTTGGGGTTTGCACGTCATTTGCCAACTTATGCGATCCAGCAGTATGAGCGCCGCTGGAAACCACACACGACGGCGGTGCACCTGCCGGAAGCAACCGCGCTGGTCGTGGGCGTTGGCGGTATCGGCGCCGAGACGGCGCGCCTGTGTGCCGCTTTCGGCTTGACCGTCACGGGGATCGATCCACGAGAGACCGTGGCGCCGACGGGGGTGGTCCGGATGGCGGGCCCCGAGGCGCTGGACGAGCTGCTGCCGGAAGCGGACTTCGTAATCGTGACGGTGCCCGAGACGCCGGCTACCCGAGGATTGTTCACTGCTGACCGGTTCGCGCGCATGAAGCCCACCGCCTACTTCATCAACGTCGGTCGCGGGGCCACAGTCGAGCTCGACGACCTGGACGCGGCGCTCCGCACCGGGAAACTGGCGGGTGCGGCGCTCGACGTCTTTCAGGTAGAGCCGCTGCCCTCCCGGCATCCGTTGTGGGACGCCCCGGGAATGGTGATCACGCCACACGTCGCGGCGGCAGGCCCATACCTCAATCGCCGCCGAACCGAGGTGTTTTTCGACAACTGTCGGCGCTTTGCCGAGGGGCGGGAGCTTCGGAATGTCGTGGACAAGGCCAATTGGTTCTGAATGGCCCGTTCCATTCTGCCCAACGCACCGGATTCCACTGCTGCCCGGAGGATCTTGCCGCGGCCGGGTTCGATCCTGAACGGATCGAGCGTGCAGTCTCGTGGCGGAAAGTCGGACATCGCGGGTATTGCCGGCGTCGCCCCTGCATCGCGGGGAACCGGCACGCGGTGCGGATGGGCCCGGCCGCGGTAAGGCGCCCGGAGAGACAGGCCTCCCATGCCGGCTTCGGTAGAGCGTTCGCGGCCGTGAGGAACTGGAGGCGCGGGTTTGCGATCGGAGCGGCCGCCATGCTGGCGTTCGCCGTCGCATCGACAGCTGCTGCAGCCGACGGCACCTACCTGCGGTTGGGCATGGGCATGGACCGGCCGGCCGACTCCAGGTTCCTGGACTCAGACTGTGCGAGCGAATCGCCGGCTGCCCTCTATGGGTGCGGCCCGGGCGAGGACGGATCACCACTCAGCAGTTATGGCGGTTTCGGAACCAGCGGGTCGGTGGAACTGTGGTTGGGCCGTTCCGTGGCGACCCGCCTGCGAGTGGAGTTTTCTGTCAGCTACCGGCCACGCTTCACATTCGACGGCGTCGCCAACTTCCTTGCTCCCGGCCGTCGCCAGGAGGTCGCTGCTCCTGTGTCCGCGTACACGGGGATGGCGGCCCTGTACATGGATCTTCCGGGACTAGCCCGGATATTGCACCAACGCGGGGGGTGACGGGTTCGGGCGGCGTTCAGGGCGAGCTCGGCCGTCCGTTGGGTCCCGGATCGCGGCGCTGGCGCCTCGCTGGTTGCTGGCGGCCACCGGTGGAGGGTTGGCCGGCCGGATTCGGCGGTGGATGGCGGTGCGGATTCTGACGCCGGGCAGATTCCGCCGGCGGCGCTCCTGGTCAGCGCGTTGGGCTATTCGGTGGGAGTGGTCAGGCGGGGCCGGCGCGGGCCGGCGGTGCGCGCAGGGCCGCGAGCACGTCGGCGAACAACCGCTGCAGTGGGTAGACCGACGTGAACGCGATGCAGATCCGGCGCCGGCTGACGGTGATGCGGGCGGCGACCTTGAGGAGCCGGGTGCGGATCGTGTCGGCGGTGGCGCCGGCGAGCGCGGTGCCCGCTAGGCCGGCCTGGCGCAGGAGCGTCATCAGGACGCCGGCGAAGGTGGCGAAGGTGAGGCGGAGCTGGTTGGCGCGCATCGTGTGCGAGCTGGTGCGATCTGCAAAGAGCCACAGCTGCTGCTCCTTAATTCTGTTCTCCATATCCCCGCGCCCGCAGTACACCTGTTCGTACAGCGGCTGCGCGCCGACCTGGCCCGCCGGCAGGTTGGTGACGACGAAGCGCGGGTTGTCGCCGCGCCGCCCCGCCCGCCACTCGGCCTTGCCGACCACCCGCCGCTTCCGGCCCCAGGAGTCGCGGGTCCGGTAGCGCCGCTCCCGGAACCGCCGCGACGCCTTCCTGGTCACCGCGCACCGGCGCCGGGATTGGTACAGGGCCTTCGCCAGCCACCGCTCCAGGCGGGGGTTGCGGGCGAGGCCGAAGACGTAGTCGAGGCCGGCCTTCTCGCACCAGGTCATGAGGTCGTCGCGACAGAACCCGCTATCGCCGCGCACCAGGATCCGCGTCGCCGGCCAGGCGGTGCGGATCCGGGCCACGATCCGCTGCAGCTCCTCCAGCGACCCCTCCGGGGCATCGATGTCGGCCGGACGCAGCCGCGCGCACAGGACGAAGTCGCCGCAGGTGATGTACAGCGGCAGGTAGCAGTAGTGCCGGTAATAGCCGTGGAAGAACCGGCCCTCCTGCTTCCCGTGCAGCGGATCATCGGTCGCGTCCAGGTCGAGGACGATCTCCTCGGGCGGCGCGGGATGGGCCTCGAGGAACAGGTCCACCAGCAGCGCATCGATCGCCGCCGGATCGGCCGCGATCTTCCGGTACCGGTCCCTCGCTGCCTTGCCCGGCACGCTGCGCTCGAGGCGGTTCAACGTGCTCGAGCCCGCCAGCGCCTGCCCACGGTCGCGCGACCGGCGCCGCCGCTCCCCGGTCACGTCCGCACACCCGCTCGCCAGCGCCAGCACGCTGTCGGAGCACAGACGGTCGTGGTCGTGCATCCTCGTAGCCCGCCGCCAGGCCCAGCACCCGCTGCGCCACCAGGGTCTCCAGACGATGCTCGATCCGCGCCACCGAGCGGTGATCCCGGAAGCACCCCGCCAGACGATCCGTCACCCGGAACCTCCGGTCGACCTCCCGCAGCAGCAGCAAGCCACCGTCCGTCGTCAGCCGGCCCCCGTCGAAACGGCCCGCCACCCGACGCCGCCCCAGGCCTTCAAAACACAGCTGCGCCGGGATACACTCTGGTTGCATGGGGCGGTCTCGTGGTCTTCGGTAAGGTCTTGACTCCTTTACCTATACCACGCGTCTCGCCCCATGTACACCTCCATTGGTGCAATATCCGGGCTAGGCTCGGCCGACCAGGGAGCCCTGATCCCGTTCCTCGGAGCCGGCGTTGGCGTGGGCAGGACCGAAGTTCGTGAAATGCGCCAGACGTTCCCGAAGACCACGACGCTGGTACCGGGTAGCAGCACAGGCGGCCTCGTCTGGATGGTGACGGCCGGCATCGCGGTGCCGGTGGCGGCCGGCGCCTTTCTCGACTTCTCCTGGCGCTACGTGGACCTGGGGTCAGTCGAGACGGGGCGGGGGGCGGGCCGGGTGGTGTGGTGCGACGGGAGCAGGGAGCCGCTGCTGCTCGACCTCGCCCCGACCCGCGCAGATCTGCACAGCCAGGGACTGCGGATCTCGCTCAGGTTCACGTTCTGAAGTTTGGGACTGATATCGAAGGGTTAACGATTCACGCCGCCAGCCTCCGATCCATTTCACGGATCGTCGGGGTCGCTGAGTGCGAACGCCCCTTGCCGCGCAGCAGCGCCAGTCCCCGACGCCGGATCTTGCGGGCCGCGTTCAGGTCCGCATGGTCCGCGTGGCCGCAGGCCACGCACTCGAAACTCGCTTGGCTGCGGCGTGAGGCCGCATGCGCCTGGCCGCACGCGGCGCAGGTCTGGCTCGCGTGCCGAGGGTCGACGGCGACCAGCCGCGGTGCCCTGTACGCGAGCATGGCGCGCAGCCCGCGCGGTTCAGGCCGGCTTTCTGCCGGACGTTCTGACCGGGCGCGTCCACGGTGCCCTTTGCCGATGCGGTCATGGCGCGAGTCTGCAGCGCCTCGACCGCGACGGTGCCGCCGGCCAGCCCGCGTGAGACGTGGTGCTGCCAGTTGCGCCGCCGCATGGCGAGCCGGCGTTGCGTGCGGGCGAGCCGTTGGCGCGTGCGCTCGCGCCTCCCGCCATCGCGGCGCCTTCTGGCGTCAATGTGGATGGTCCGAGTGGTCGTGTTCCGAATGGTCATGGAATCCGACGACGATGAAGTCAATTTCACCGCTGGCAGCGTCATCTCCGTTTCCGGAGACCCGCCACGTGAGCACGTAGTCCCCGTCGCGAAGTTCCGGAAGCGAAATCGCGAACGCCGCTTGCCGCGGTGGGGGTGCGGGATCGAGGAGGTCTTGGATCTCATCCGAGTCGGTCTTGAGCAGCAGGTGCTCGAGGATGACCTCACGGGTGAAGCGGATCTCGAAGGACGGGGGCGCTGTATCAAGCACGTCGCCGGCTTCGATGTTGCTCGCTTCCACGACGGATTGCGCGAAGGCGGGCAGGGCCGCGAGCACGACCGCGGCAGCAAGGCCACGGGCTCCGCGTATCCAGCGGCTATCCATGCCCAAGGGTCCGGGAACTTCCAAAGGAACCCACCGCAACGCGGACTTCCGGCCTGCAGTTTCCATCCGGTCCGTCATCAGTTCCCTCCGGGGTCCGCTCCCGCCTCCAGGCAGTCGCTCCCGTCCGTGCCGGTGTTGCAGATCGCGGTAACGCGATAGGAGTTATCCCGGCTGCGCTTGATCCGGAACGCGACTGCGTCGCCTTCAGCGAGGCCGGACAGGTCGACGGCGCCGGTGACGCCGAAGCCCATCGTCATGGCCCCCATGCCGACCTCGTCGATCGGTCCATGGTCGATGGTGAGCGATCTTCCCTCTCCGTCGACGGACCGGATGACCCCGGTTCCCTGCCCGATGCGGCTGGTCGCATCTACGTCTGCATGACCGGTGTGGTCGGTCGCGTGACTGTCGGCCAGCAGGAGCGGCACTCCGCGGGACAGGTCGCCGGTCTGGTTTCCGGGATCCAGGAGACCGGCGGCAGCGGCAGGCGATACCGACCAGGCCATGAATGCAACGAGCGCAAGCATTGAAAGTGAGTGGGTCATACGCTGTCTCCGTGAGGTTTGGCGGGAAGAGCATCAAAGGGTTGCGCGACCGTGGTTTGCGGGCGTGCGGACAAGGACCGTTCGACCCACAGGTAGTAGATCGCCGGAATCACGAACAGGGTCAGGATCGTGGTCGAGACCGTGCCGCCGATCATGGGCAGTGCGATCCGCCGCATCACGTCGGACCCCAGGCCGTCCGTGAGGAAAATTGGCGCGAGCCCGACGAGGACGGTGATGACGGTCATGAGCAGGGGGCGCACGCGGAGCGCTGCGCCGATGCGGATGGCGAGAAACAGCTCCTCTCGGGTGGTCGGCTGGTCCGCGCGCACATGCTGATCGATGTACAGCAGCATGACGACGGCGGTTTCCACCGCGATGCCGCCGAGCGCGATGAAGCCGACCGCGACGGCCACGGAGAGGTTGTAGCCGGCCAGCCATACCGCCCAGAGCCCGCCGATTAGCGCGAACGGCAGCGACAGCATGATGATGAGGATGCGGTCAAGGCGTCCGAAATGCAGCATGAGCAGCAGGAAGATGAGGGCGACGGCAGCCGGAATGGCGATGTTCAGCCGGGCATTCGCGGCCTCCAGCTGCTCGTACTGACCCGACCAGGCAATGGCATAGCCGGGTGGGAGATCGACAGCATTTGCAACCGCTCGACGGGCGTCGGCGACATAGCCGCCGAGATCGCGTCCAGCGATGTCGACGAACACCCACCCGGTGAGCCGGGCGTTTTCGGACCGGATCATCGGCGGGCCTTCCGTGAAGGCCACCGTTGCGAGTTCACCCAACGGAATGTGCGCGCCGGATGGAGTTGGCACAAGGATGTCTTCCAGGTCCTCGCTGGTTTCGCGGAATGCCCGGTCGTAGCGCAGCATGATGTCGTAGCGTTCACGTCCTTCCACACTTTCGGCGAGCTTCATGCCGCCCAGCGCGGTCTGGATCACCGACTGAAAGACGCCCATGTCGATGTTCCGACGGGCGAGCTCCGAGCGATCGGGCGTGATCTCGAGGTACTTGCCGCCGAGGACGCGGTCGGCGAATGCCGAGCGCGTACCGGGCACGTTGGCCACGATGCCCTCTACCTCTCGGGCGACGCGCTCGATGATCTCGAGATCATCCCCCGTGATCTTGACGCCTACGGGCGTCCGCACACCGGTGGACACCATGTCCATGCGGATCTTGATGGGATAGCCCCACGAGTTCACCAGGCCCGGCATCTGCAGTCGCGCGTTGAGATCGTCGATGACCCCCTCGGCAGTCATGCCTGGCCGCCACTCTGATTCGGGCTTCAGACGGATCCAGGTCTCGATCATGGTGAGGGGGGCCGGGTCGGTGGCGGTGTCCGCACGGCCCGCCTTGCCGAACACGCTGTCGACCTCCGGCACGGTCGCGATCACGCGGTTGGTCTGGCCCAGGACCTCCCGCATCTTGGTGGACGACACGCCGGGGAGGGTCGTCGGCATGTACAGGAGTTCCCCTTCGTAGAGGGCCGGCATGAATTCCGAGCCGAGCTTGCTGAGCGGCAACACAATGGTGGCCATCGCCGCGAGAGCCCCGATCACCGTCAACCACCGGAGCTTGAGGGCGAGCCAGAGGAGTGGTCGGTAGATCGAGACCAGCAGACGGTTGAGCGGGTTCCGCTGCGCGGGGAGCATCCTTCCCCGGAGCAGCAGATGCATGAGCACCGGGACCAAGGTGACCGACAGTATGGCGGCGAACGCCATGGCATAGGTCTTGGTGTAGGCCAGCGGCGAGAACAGGCGGTGACTCTCGCCGGTAAGTGCGAAGACCGGCAGGAACGACACCGTGATGATCAGCAACGAAAAGAACAGCGCTGGTCCGACTTCCTGCGCAGCGTGGACGACAACCTGACGGCGCAGCTTTGGATCCGGACGTGGTCCCAGCTCTTCCACTCTCCGGCTGTAGTTCTCGACCATCACGATGGAGGCATCGACCATCGCGCCGATCGCAATGGCGATCCCGCCGAGCGACATGATGTTCGCGGTCACGCCCTGGGCGGACATGATGAGAAACGCGCCGAGCACGCCGAGCGGCAGCGTGATCACGACCACGAAGGCGGACCGAAGGTGCAGGAGGAAGATCACGATGACGATGGCGACCGCGAGGCCTTCCTCCAGCAACTTGCGCTGCAGGTACGCGACCGCGCCGGCGATCAGCGGCGTGCGGTCATAGACGGTCACGACTTCGACGCCCTCCGGCAGGCCGCGCTCCAGTTCGGCGAGCTTCGCCTTGACGCGCTGGATGACTCGTAGGGCGTTCTCGCCGTCCCGCATGATCACGATGCCGGCGACCGTCTCACCCTCTCCGTCCAGTTCGACGATGCCGCGGCGAAGCGCCGGACCCTCAACGATGCGGGCAATGTCGGCGAGCGTCACGGGCGTGCCGTCTTCCGCGTGGATCACGACCTGTTCCAGGTCGAAGCGGTCCTCGACGTAACCCGAGGATCGAATGACGAACTCGCTTTCCCCCTGCTCGAGCACCCGGCCGCCAACCTCGCTGGAAGCCGCCCGAACGGCTGCGACGATCCGGCGGATCGGAATGTCGTGCGCCCGCAGTTGGTTGGGATCGATCAGCACCTGGTACTCGCGCACGAATCCGCCGACCGAAGCGACCTCCGCGACCCCCTCGACACCCGCGAGTTCAAGTTTCAGGAACCAGTCCTGGAGCGAGCGGAGTTCCGCGAGATCGGTCCGACCGCTCCGGTCAACCAGCGCGTACTGGAAGATCCACCCGACACCGGTCGCATCGGGCCCGATCTGTGGCGTAGCTCCGGGCGGCAGCTCGGACCCCAGTCGCGAGAGGGCTTCGACCACCCGGGCCCGTCCCCAGTAGAGATCCACGTCGTCTTCGAAGATGACGTAAACGAAGCTCGTGCCAAACATGGAAGAGCCGCGCACGTCCTTGGTCCGCGGCAGGCCGAGCAGGTTCGTCGACAGCGGATACGTCACCAGGTCTTCGACGATCTGCGGCGACTGCCCCGGGAAGTCGGTGCGGATGATGACCTGGGTGTCCGTGAGGTCAGGAATCGCGTCGAGCGGGGTCCGCTCCATGGCCAGCCACCCGGCGACCCCGAGCGCGCCGGCCAGCATCAGCACGATGACGGGATTCTCGATCGACCAGGCGATCAGCCCGGCGACGGCCGAGCGGGAAGGATCGCGACCGGTCAGACGATCATGGCCTTCCACGGTCGCTCCCGCTAGTGCCTGTGCCCGGCATGCGGGTTGACGGCCGCGCGCTCAGTGCTCGCCGCGACTTCTTCCATACCGGCCATCAGGTCGGGCCATTCGACGATGGTCGCCGGGTTGGCGCCGTACGGATTCGCGGGGGGGCCGCCCAGCTGTAGCCACAGGCGACCGGTTTCGTCTTCCAGGTAGAGAAGGAGCCCAAGCGTATTGTAGTGCGCTGGTGCCCCATCCAGGAGCCAGTTCTCCAGCGCGGCCATGAGCGAGGCGAGATCGCCGGCAAGCGGCTGCCCTGCCATCGACTCCTTGGCTGAACGCAGTGCGGCTTGGGCGTTCTCGATGATCGGTACCAGGCGCGTGTTGCCGAAACGGGCCGTGAGGGAATCGCCGATCTGGAGGGCGGGATCGACGAAATACGGATCGATCCGGTAGTCGTCGATCAACGCCTCGTGAAAATACAGCGCCATGTCGACGAGGTGGTCGATTTCGGCGAGCGTCGTGGCGTCGACCGAGAGTTCGGACAGTGGCGTATCCGGCCCCGCGAGGATCGGGGGCGGTGCCTCCAGGCGCGCGAGGCCGCCCCTGAGGCTGACCTCCGAATCGAGCATGAACTGGCCGCTGGTAACGACCTCTTCCCCCTCGGCGAGGCCGGCGAGGATAGCCGTCCGACCGTTGGCGGACTGGCCGGTTTCGACGGACCGGCCGGCGAAACGGCCGCCGCCGAGGGAGACGATGACGTGGGCGCCCCGGCTGTCGCGCAAAATGGCTTCGCTCGGGACGGACAGGCGGGCTTCATCGGTGTCGAGCTGAAAGCGGATGTCGGCGTAGGCCCCGGGACGCAGGCGGCCGGACGAGTTATCCACCAAGATGCGCACGTCGGCGGTACGGGTGTGGGGATCGATGGTCGGATAGATGTAGTCGACGCGGC
Organism: Alphaproteobacteria bacterium; assembly: GCA_021296265.1. GTDB lineage: Bacteria > Pseudomonadota > Alphaproteobacteria > TMED109 > TMED109 > VXPW01. The sequence goes on from JAGWAT010000043.1 coordinate 19,890, forward strand.
CTTCGGCCGGCGCCTGAGGCGCGCTCGGGAAGCTGAGGGAGACGGCCAGTCCGCCCTTGATCAGCGACAGTTCGGCCTCCGGGATCGAGGCGATGACCCAGACGTCCGTGTAGGACTGCAGGCGCAGGACCGGTGTCCCCGGTTTCACGTAGTCGCCTTCTCGGACATCGAGCCGGCTGACCGTGCCCGTGGCCTCGGCGTAGACGGGCACGCGCTCGACGACCTCCCGCGTCTCGGTCAGGCGCTCGATGGCGGCCGGTTGCATGCCCACGGAACGAAGCCGCTGGCGAACGGCGGCGATGCGGTTGTCGTTGCCGATCTGCAATGAGGCCAGATAGTCCTTCTGGGCCGCGATCAGTTCCGGGCTGTAGACGCGGTAGAGGAGTGTGCCGGCGCGGACCGAATCGCCCTCGGCGCGCACGGACAGGTCCTCGATCCACCCCTCGAGCCGCGACGCGGATACGGTCTCCAGCCGCTCGTCAGTGTCGACGTTGCCGAAGGCACGCACCGACCGCACGAACGGGGCGTGTTCGGCCGGCGCGGTCCGTACCCCCATGGTCTGGATCATTTCCGGCGCCACCGAGACCGCACCGTCACTCGGAGCCCCGGCGCTCTCGCCTTGGAACGGCACGAGGTCCATGCCGCAGATCGGGCACGTGCCGTCCGGATCAGTTGCGATGTAGTGCGGGTGCATCGGGCAGGTGAACCGCAGTGGCCCGTCGGCGGCCACGGCCCCGCCGGCTTCGACCGCGTGGTCGGCTCCGGTCAGAGCCAGAACGCTGTCCGGGATGAAGCCGCGGTCGTAAGCCAGGTAGCCGAGCACCACCAGGGCGAGGAACAGCCCCAGTCCGCCGTGGAATGCTGCCTGTTTCACGGCCCGACCAGCAGGGCATTCATGCGGGCAACCGCGCGGTCGCGCCGGGCCCGCTCGTTCACGATCTGGCCTTCGAGCCGCAGGACGGCAATTTCGCCGTCCAGGATGGGCGAATAGTCGCCGGCGCCGCTCTCGTACGTGATGAGTTGGGCCGCGATCTGTTCGCGGATCGCGTCGATCTTCTGCGCCAGGATGGCGGCGGCAGCTTCGGCGGCCGTGTGGGTTGCCTGCAGGGCCTGGTATCGAGCCGCCGCCCGGCGGGCGGCCGCCGAGAACCGGCTCCGCGCGGCTTCGCGATTCGCTTCGGCCGCGCGTAAGGCGGGCGCCTGCGAGCGGTCAGCCCAGAAAGGAACGGTAAGGGTTGCCGTCGCGCTGACCCAATCGTCGCCCGGCGCGTCTCGCTGCTGGTACATGAGCTGGACGCCCCAATTCGGTTTCCAGGCCGCTTCCGCTTGGGCAATCCCTGCCTCGGCCGTGGACACGCCGGCCCGCGCCACCCGCACGGCATGAAAAGCATCTGCCTCGCCGGACCAGGTGCGTAGCGACAGCGGTGGGGGAGGGCTGGTCGCGGCTTCCCCGACGAGGTCCGTCAGGCGGGCGCGGATCCGGTCGGCCTCGGCATCGAGGTCGGCCAGGGCCCGGGCGACATCGCTGCGCTCGACGTCAATTTCAGCCAGCCGAAACAGCACCGGCCGCCCGGCGTTGATCTCGGTCTCGACGATCTGCGCGAGCTCATCGTACTTGGCATCCCGTGCTCCGAGCAGCGCCCGCAGCGCGGCGACGCGTTCCCGGTCGACGAGAGCGACGACGAGGTCCGCACGGAGTTCGGCGAAACGCTGATCGATCACCGTGTCGTTGCGCGCGGCGCTCTGACTGGCCTGGGCTGCCCGGGCGTCGCGGGCGTCTCGATGCGGGAACATCTGGCGCACCCCCACCGTCTTGCTGGTCGGCAGGTACCGCGAAAACGAGGGATCAAGGAGTGGGAAATTGAGGATGCCGAACGACAGGACCGGGTCGGGAAGGGCCTCGGCCGCCGTGGCCCGTTCGCGCAACCCCGTTGACTGGTACCGCATGGCCTCGAGTTCGGGATGCTCGGCAAGGCGGGCTTCCAGCTCGCCGAAGCTTTGGGCGAGCGCAGCTGGGAACCCGGGCACGAATCCCAGCGCCAGGGACACGAGGGCCGTGTACCGCAGGGTGGAGCGGGCCCTGTTCAAGCTGGCGGGAGCCACTTGGGGGCGCGGGCGCGGGTCGTCCTTCCCGTCCTGCGGCGGGTCGATTGATCGGTTGCTCACCGCCGGCGGCCTCCCAGCACCATGACGAGTTCCTCCACCTTTGAGCGGCGATCGTCGAGATCATCGGAGGTCAGGGCATGCTCGACGCAGGTTTGGAGGTGATCGTCCATGACGATGCCTTCAAGCGCACCGAGGGCTGCCCTGGCGGCCTGGATCTGGCGCACCACGTCGATGCAGTACCGATCCCCCTCCACCATCCGGGCGATTCCGCGCACTTGGCCTTCGATCCTGGCCAGCCGGTTTCGGGTTTCTTCCTTGGCTCTGTGTCGCATGGATCCGTCCTGTCCAACGGGGTACCGCATATACCCTACAGGGGTAGGGATGAATCAGGATCTAACGTTCTGCCGACGCGAGTCAAGGGACGGTGGTTCGTTTTGACGGCGTTGGGCCATGCGTGTTCCGGCCCGCGCGACCGGGGGCAGTACAGAGGCGGCGGTCCCCCGGCCGGGCGGGGCCTTTGGCCGCCGGGCGCAGCGCAGCTAGATAGGACGACAGCGCGCGGGCCGGTCAGCATGGCGTGATTTGGTACAACGACGACGGCTGGCAGTCGCGACAGGGCTGACCCGGGGCTTGGCACCTGGCAGGTGTTCCCAGGCCCATAGTCAAGGCAGGTGACTCGCGGGCTCCCCGGCGATCACAGTTCCGACAGGAGAGAGCTTGTGTTCAGGTCCTTCTTCGCCAACAGGCGGTGGATGCATTGGTCGCTGCTGGGCAGCATCGCGATCCTGGCGGTCACTTGGTACAAGGTGCAGCTCGACGTCAGGATCAACGAGTGGTTCGGAGACTTCTACGACACGCTGCAGCAGGCACTGGCCGAGCCAGGGGCGGTGGAGTTCGCCGACTTTCTCGCAAAGTGCCTGACCTTCGCCGAGATCGCCGCCATCTACATCACCGTGGCGGTGCTGCTCGAGTTCTACGTCCGCCACTACGTGTTCCGCTGGCGGACGGCGATGAACGACTACTACATGTCGTACTGGGACCAGGTTCGCCATATCGAAGGCGCCGCCCAGCGCGTACAGGAAGACACGATGCGCTTCGCCCGGATCGTCGAGGGCCTGGGCGTTGCCTTCATGCGTTCGGTGATGACGCTGATCGCGTTCCTGCCGCTCCTCTGGACCCTGAGCGAGCACGTCACCGAGCTCCCCTGGATCGGGGCCGTCTCGCATTCGCTGGTCTATCTTGCAATCATCTCGGCGGCGTCCGGGACAGTCCTGCTCGCAATCGTAGGCATCAAGCTTCCGGGCCTTGAATTCAACAACCAGAAAGTCGAGGCGGCGTACCGGAAGGAACTGGTGTACGGAGAGGACCATGAAGACCGTGCCGAGCCAGAGACGATCGGGCAGCTATTTGCAAATGTCCGGAAAAACTACTTCCGGCTCTACAAGCACTACCTCTATTTCGACATCGCCAAGTGGTCGTACCTGCAGTTCGCGGTTATCGTTCCGTACATCATGATGGGCCCGACGATCGTCGCCGGCATCATCACGCTTGGCGTACTGCAGCAGATCCTGCGGGCATTCGACCGGGTCGAGGGTTCGTTCCAGTTCCTGGTCAACTCCTGGTCGACGATTGTCGAGCTCATTTCAATCTACAAGCGGCTCAAGGCGTTTGAATCCACGATCCGGATCGATCACCGGACCCGCCGCCCGATGACCGGTCCGGGCTTCGAGGCGGCGCGGGGGTAGAGCGTGCAACACGTTCGGGGAGCGGGTCGTCCTGGGGGCGGCCCGGCACCGACGTCCGGGCAGGCGCCTCCGCACGGGCATGATCGGGCTATCGTGAGCGGGCCGACCTCCGTAGGCGGCGCACACGCGAGCCTGCCTCGTGCCTCACGCCAAGGCAGTCTCGAGCAGGACTAGCAGCCGACTCCACGCCCGCTCCGCCTGCGTTTGGTTGTACACGGTGGAATCCAGAGAGCACCAGCCGTGCAGGGTCGCCGGCAACCCGGCGGCCGCAAACGCATCTCGGAGCACGGTCTTGGCCTCGGGCTCCTTCGCGTCGTCGTTCTCGGCAATCGCGAAGAGATAGTGCGCACGCATCGTGTCGACGAGCAGATGCGGACTGTCGGGGCCCTCGGTCACGAGCCGGCCGCCGTGAAACGATGCGCCCGCACCAATCCGGTCAGGGAATGCCGCCGCGGTCCGCATGGTCATGGCACCACCCATGCAGTAGCCGGTGGTCCCCATCTGGCGGTCGCCGGCCACCGCGTCCTGACTGTCCAGGAACCCGACGAACGCCCTAGCGTCCGTCACGGTGCTCTCGGGGCTCAGGGAACGCATCAGGGGGAAGATCTTCTCACGCGTCGCCTGGTCCCGAAACGAGGCGCCTTCGGGCATGACGGGAGCGCGCACCGCGCGGTAGTAAGGATTGACGACCAGGACGGAATACCCCGATTCGGCCAGCCGCCTTCCCATTTGCTCGAAGGCGGGCCGCAGACCGAGTGCATCGGGCCAGATCAGGACGCCCGGGTGGGCGCCGCTCGAGGGACGCAAAAAGTGGCAGTCCGCGATGCCGTCGGGGGTCGATACCTCGACCTCCGTGGCCGTGACCTGAAGCGCGGCCGCCGGCCGTGGTAGGAGCGTGGTAAGTCCCGTCCCGAGCGACAGCGCCCCGAACGAGCGCCGGGTCAAGTCCCCCGACCGGCGCAGGAATCTCTCGGCGTCACGGAGTGTTTGCGCATCGCACATGGGTGCCTCCGGCTCCTAGTGGTTCGTTGGGTCAACGTAACACCAATGCCCTCCCAAACGGCTTGTCCGGCTCCGTGCCGGCGTCTCATCGGGTAACCGAGCGCACGCGATCTTGCGGTACCTGCAAGAGGTAGTGCGTGATGCGGGCCACCGAGAATCCGTCGCGCAGAAGCAGCCGTTCTTTGCGGGCTGCTCCCAACCGCGTCGGTGTGAAGGGCAGGGGGTGCGCAAGCATTGACGGCGTGACGATCCATTGAAGTCCCTCGGGATCGCACGGCGTCCCGCCGCCAATGGCCCTTCCATCCAGAACTTGAGCCTGGAGATGTCGGGATCTTCGCGCCGGACCGCCGGCGTCG
>JAGWAT010000044.1 GCA_021296265.1 Alphaproteobacteria bacterium
CGCGAGCTGGGCCGGCCTGACGCCGACCCCGTGGGCCAGCGGCGACGTCGATCGTGATCAGGGGATCGGGCGCGACGGCCCCGCCTGGATCCGCGCCCAGCTGGTGCAGATGGCCTGGCGCTGGGTCCGGTTCCAGCCCGGCAGTGCGCTCAGCCAGTGGTTCGAGAAGCGCACCGCCGGCGCCCGGGGGCGGATCCGCCGGGTCATGATCGGGGCCGTGGCCCGTAAGCTCCTGATCGCCCTGTGGCGCTATGCCGACACCGGTCTCGTGCCCACCGGCGCGCGCGTCGCCTGAACCCGAGACCCCAAGACCCCAAGACCCTGAGTTCCCGGAACCGGCCGGACGCGGCCGGCGCTGGGCCGGGTCGTGTGACCGACGAGGCGTTGGGCTGCAAAATGCCGATCTCGCAGATGGGTCCCGCCTCCGGAACGTGGCGCCCGCAAGCAAGCGGGATCGAGGGACGGACCGGCCATACTGCCGACGACCGCCCGGATACAAGTTGGGTGCGCGCCTCAAGGCGCGACCGGTGCCAGCGCGTTCCGACCCGGCATGACCAGACGCCGAACCGCTCCCCCGGAGGAGACCTGACCATGCCGTAGACCGCGCCGCGCCCGCCGCTTGACACGGGCATCCTCATACAAGCATCTCGTTCCAGACGAACCGGCAGGCGCCGGCCACCGCCGCCAGGCGCCTGGCGGTCGCCGGACGGTCGAACAACATCCGGTAGACGATCTGGCGATGTTCCACGCGGTCGGGCATTTCCGTCGCCGATGAGCGGGCGGTTGAGCTGAGCCGAACGGGTGGCAGCTATCGCATGTGTGTTCTCTCGAAACAGAACAAAAGCGCAGCACAGTGGCAGCGGATACGACGATGTCAACCCTTCGATATAAGCCCCGAAAACCATTCGGGAGGCCCGCCGGCGTCAAACCCTCCGGCGCAGGCGCACTGTGCCAGTGCCGAGCCTGCTGGACGCGTCTACTGGCGGCCACGCACGCGGGCGGTCATGCGCGTAGCCACTTCACCAGGGCCTTCTCGGGGTCCCCGATCTCCTCAAGGGCGCCATACCAGTAGGCCTCCCACCCGTGTTCGGGCAATCCGGTGAACACCATCAGGTTCAGCGGGTAGACCTCGCTGTCCGTGCAGCGGCGAAAGTCGTCGCGGAACAGGAATACGGGCTTGCGCCAAGCCACCGCCATCCCCAGTTCGACCATGACGCCTTCATCGGGCGGGCAGCCGTTGACCACGGCAAACAGTCCGTCCGCTTCCCGCACGTCCCGAAGGTCTGCCTGTCCGATCCGGTACGCCCAGCCGGGAACGGTATGATCGACCACGCTATTGCGCGCGAAAGGCTCCCAGACCTCGGCGCCTATCGCCTCCAGTGCCGACACCAGCTTCGCCAGGGGACCGTCGCGCTGCTGTGCCGAGAAACCGTATGGATTTGCCAAGTAAAGGGTTTTCGTGGATGTCATGGTCGTGGCCGTCCCGGATTCCCTGGACACGGAACCTGCGTGCGAGCGATCCAAGTGCCCTGAAGCACCCCCATCGCCAGAGCGAAATCCTAGCGACGGGGATACGGGGATCAAGTGACGCGGGGCACGGCGGGGGTCGCCCGTCGCGAGGCCCGAAGCTGCACCACCATGTCCCCCTACCGTCCCCTGACCCACCATCCCGATTCGCGGACCGCCCACGTGTCCGGAGCGATCCGGCCGTCGGTCCGCGCGAGCAGCACTGGGGGCGCTCCGTCCCCGTGGAAGGCCTAGCCGGAACATGGCGCGCCCGGGGGTTCGAGGAAACCGTGCTGGACGCCGCGGGCAATCGTCATAATGGGGTCCGAATGATTTCCCCAGCGGCGATGGACGGAGACGTGCCGATGACCCCCGCCCAACAGCTCTCCGCATTGATCGCCTCGCCTGGATGCACGCTGGTCCCCGGCGCGTACGATGCCTGGACCGCGCGCCTGGTGGCGCAAGCCGGCTTCGGCGCCTGCTACATGACCGGCTTCGGCGTGTCGGGAGCCTTCCTCGGCGCCCCGGACATCGGCCTGATGACGGCGACGCAGATGGCTGACAACGCCGCCCGCATGGTCGATGCCGCGGGCATTCCGGTCATCGCCGACGGGGATACCGGTTACGGGAACGTCCTCAACGTCCGGCACACCGTGGCCGCCTACCGCCGGGCAGGCGTGGCGGCGATCCAGCTCGAAGACCAGGACTTCCCAAAGCGCTGCGGACACATGGCCGGCAAGCAGGTGATTGCCGCGGCGAAGATGGTTGCCAAGATCAAGACGGCCAAGGACACGGCGGGTGACGCGGTGCTCGTCATTGCCCGTACCGACTCCCGGTCCACGCACGGGCTTGACGAAGCCATCGCCCGCGGGTTGGTCTTTCGCGACGCGGGCGCCGACGTGGTGTTTGTCGAAGCTCCCGTCGACCGGACCGAGATGCGGACCATCTGCCAGCAAGTCACCGATGTCCCGCTGCTGGCCAATATTGTCGAGGGCGGCCGGACCCCCTACCTGGACGTCGACGCGCTGGCGGACATCGGGTTCAGGCTGGCGATCTATCCGTTGAGCCTGCTGATCACGGCGACCCGTGCCCTGCGTGCGACGCTCGATGACCTGCGCGCCCACGGCAAGGCGCCACCTCACCTGCAGGGCGGATTTGACGAGATGTGCCAGACCGCCGGTCTCGATGCGTACATGACCTACGCTGAGCACCAGGAAGCGGGAGCGCCATCATGACCCGGACGCTGAGGTGGCTCGGACTGGCCGCGATAGCCGGTCTGGCGGCGGGCTTCGGACATGATTCCGCCCGTGCCGAGACCACGTTACGGATCACCACGCAGCTTCCCCTGACCACACCGCTGGGCCAGAACCTCGTCCGTTTCAAGGAGATCGTCGAGACGCAGTCGAACGGGGAGATGGCGGTGGAGATCTACCCCGCGGCCCAGCTCTTCACCGACAAGGAAGTCCCGGGAGCGGTGGCGTCAGGCCAGATCGAGATGGGCTCCTCGTCGCTTGCCCGCTTCGCCGGCACCATCCCGGCCGTCGATATCTTCAACGTGCCGTTCCTGCTCAATACCTCCGAGCTTATTCGCGCCGCTACCGAGCCCGATTCGCCGGTGCGCGGTCCGCTCGACGCCGCCATGACTGCGAAAGGAGCCCGGCCCCTCTGGTGGCAGCCCTACGGGCTGTCAGTTCTCATGACCCGCGACACCGTCGTGCGCCGACCCCAGGACCTCAAGGGCCTCAAGATCCGAACCTTTGGCAAGGCCCTCGAGCAATTCGTCAACCACGTTGGCGGCGCCGCCACGAACATCGGCGGCTCGCGACAATATCTCGCCTACGAGCGCGGTACGGTCGATGGCGGCATGACAGGCATGCAGAGCGTCAGCGAACGCAAGCTGTACCAGGTGATGGACCACCTGACCGTGACGAACCACAGCAACATCGAATTCATCGTGCTCATCAACGAGCGGGTCTGGCAGCGGCTGGAGCCAGCACAGCAAGCCATCATCCGTGGTGCCGCCCGCACGGTGGAGATCGAGATGCGCGATGCGCTCGCCGGCATCGAGGCCGAGGCATACGCCGTGGCGGAAGCCAACGGCATGATGATCCACCGACTCAGCGCGGAAGATGTCGTACTCTGGCAGGAGGCCACCCGCGCACTCAAGGAGGTCTACCGGACGGCGGCAGGAGCCCTCGGCGAACAGTTGTTGGCGGCTGCCGAGGAGCTGCAGGCCACCGCCGCGCGCTGAACGTGGCCTCGCACGTGCTCCGCTGTATCCATCGCCTGACCCGCTTCGCAGCATGGGTCGCCGCGGCCCTGTTTGCCGCGATTGGCCTGATCGTGTTCTACGAGGTGGCCATGCGGCATGCCTTCCTGGCGCCCACCAGCTGGGTCGAGGAAACCGCCCGGGTGCTGCAGATCTACGGGGTCTTCCTGGCGGCGGCCTGGCTGGTCGGGCGACGCGAACATATCCGGATTACCGTCCTGACAGCCCAGCTTCCGCCGACGGCGCGGGTCTGGCTGTCGCGCGCGGCCCTGCTGGCGGTCGGAGCGGTTGCGGGAGTGTCTGCCTGGTACGGGCTGGAACTGATGCTGTTCTCGATCGACATCGGCCAGACCACCGACACCGCGCTGGAACTCCCGATGTGGCTGTTGCAGGGTCCGGTCGTCGCCGGATTGGTGCTGATCGCCCTGCAGGTGCTCGCAACGGTCGTCGGCAGCTTTCGTGCACCGGAACTCCTCGGAGACGATCCACCGCAGAGCGGGGTCTGACGGCGCACCATGGTGGGCATCGTCACGCTGCTGGCGCTGTTCGCGTTCCTCCTTGCCGGGATCGACATCGCCTTCGCCATGGCTGGCCTCGGCTCCGTGATGCTGCTGGCCGGCGGGTACTCGCCGCTGATGATCCCGCAGGCGATGCTCGCAAGCGTCGACAACTTCATCCTACTCGCGGTACCCCTCTTCATCCTGATGGCCAACGTGCTGCTCAAGGGCGGCGCCGGCGAACGCCTGTTCAGTGCCGTCCAGAGCTGGATCGGCCACTGGCCTGGAGGACTGGCCGTGGCCACCGTGCTGTCCTGCGCCATTTTCGGCGCGACGTCCGGGTCATCGGTCGCAACATCGGCGACGATCGGCACGGTCGCGATCCCGGAGATGGTCAGCCGGGGTTACGAGCGGCGCTTCGTCTTCGGTCTGCTGGCGGCGGGTGGGACGCTCGGCATCCTGATCCCGCCGTCGATCCCGATGATTGTGTTCGGATTCGTCCTCTCGGAATCGATCGTCGATCTGTTCCTGGCTGGCATTGGCCCCGGCTTGCTTCTCGCCACCGTATTCATCGTCTACGTCGTGGCGAAGGCGCACTTCGGATCGGGATATCGGTCGATGCCGCGCGCCAGCTGGTCCGAACGATGGGTTGCCACGGCGCGGGCAGCACCGGCTTTCGCGCTGGCTGTCGGCATCGTATTCGGGATCTATCTGGGCGTTTTCACGCCCACGGAAGCGGCGGGCGTGGGCTTCGTCGCGGCCCTGGTCATCACGCTGGGCATCTATCGCTCTCTGTGCTTCTCGGATCTGCCCGCGATCGCGGTCTCGTCGATGAGAACCACCGTGATGATCCTGTTCATCATCGTCGGCGCGAAGGTGTTTGGCCAGGCCATCACGCTGTATCAGGTGCCGCAGGACGTGACCGGGCTGGTGACCGGGAGCCTGACCGGCCCGCTCGCGTTCATCGTCGCCATCTGTGCCTTGCTCCTGGCGCTGGGGTGTGTCCTCGAAACGCTGTCGATGATGCTGTTGATGCTGCCGATCATTCAGCCGTCGCTAGGCGGACTCGGGATCGATCCGATCTGGTTTGGCGTCATCTTCACCATGATGATCGAGTGCGCTCTGATCACGCCGCCGGTCGGCCTCAACCTGTTCGTCATTCAGGCGGTTGCCCGCCAGCACCCGGACGGCGCCGGAACCACAATCGCCGATATCGTGCACGGCGTACTGCCGTTCGTAATCCTGATCCTGATCACCGTCTCGATCGTGGTCGCCATTCCCGACATCGCCCTCTACATCCCGTTCCGGCTGTAGCCGCAACTTCCGGCACAGGGCGCGCCCCGATCGCGCGGCTGGCGCCGAGACGACAGCGTTCCTCTTAGTGCATTCTTCCGGCACACTACCCTTGTTCCGTCACATCGATCTCCCGGAGATATCATCATGCTGAGATCGGCGCTCCTGATCACCACGCTCCTTGCCATCAGCACGACGGTTCATGCCGAGGTTTCTGACATCGACAGTGCTGTGCTTGAACGGCTGGTTGCGAGCGGGGTACCGATTATCGACATCCGGACCCCGGAAGAGTGGCGCGAGACCGGCGTCATCGAGGGGAGCTACCTGCAGACCTTTTTTGACGAGCAGGGCCGCTATGACGCCCGCGCCTGGATGGCGGCGATCGAATTGATTGCAGCTTCCGATCAACCCGTTGTGCTGATCTGCCGCAGCGGCGGGCGCAGCAGCGCGGTCAGCCGCCTGCTCACCAAGCAATTCGATTACCGGCGCGTCTACAACGTGCATGCGGGCATCGCACAATGGATCGCGGAGGGTCGACCGACCGTACCGCACCGTTAGCAGGCGTTTCGATTCCCCGTTCGACGGGATGTCACGGTTGATCACGTATGCGGATGCGCCATGCCCGGCCGCTGGATGCTGGCGGCTGACACAGGCCGGCCGACGGGGTGCTCGGCCAAGCTTGCGGCAGCCTCCCCCGGACCGTGCAGGACCGGATTCCCCGTGGTACGTTGATCGCTAAGGGGCTTACATCGCAAAGTCACAATCGTGAACCTGCGTACGGTTCTGCATCCTGCCCCGGTACCCCGGCGACATCTCGGTAACGAATATCCCGGGACGAATCGGCGTCTCCGTCGATTCGATTCCCCACCCGGCAGCCGTGCTACCACGGCTGAGGATATTCCTCGCTGCATTGACGTCGCGGTCTTCGACAAGACCGCAAACGTTGCAGCGATATTCGCGAACGCCCCGGGGGCATGGATTGCCCATGCCTGCACGACGAGCACGTCATGCTTGTGCGTTTCGGGTCCGCCCGTACCAGCTCACCACCGGCACGTTCGGCCTTGTAGGTGAGTTGACTCACGAACCGACCCCACTGCTGTTCATGGATGGATCGGGACTGCTTCCCGTTCCGCACCATGTTCAGAATCTTCAGGTCTTCCACGGCAATGCGGTTGTGCTTCCGGGTGATTGCCCTGGTGAGACGGTGCAGCGCTTGGCGTTCGGAAACCGGCACGCGCGCACGGGCCTTCGCCAGCACCTGCCGCTTTTTCGCTCGGTTCCCCGACGCTTTCCGGGCGTGGGACAGAAGCTTCTGTGCACGCTTGATACGGCGGCAGTCGACGCGCACTCCCGCATGGGCTTCCCCGGTCGACAGCGCGCACCGGCTGCGGATGCCTACATCAATTCCGACAGGCGGGGATGGCGTGACGCACCCGGCATCCGGCAGTTCCACCACCAGGTGAATCGACGTGCGTAGCGCCGGCCGGACAATCCGCGCCTGCCGGACATGTCTGGCAGGCATGGCCGCAAACCGGACATCTCCAATCCCCTTCACCGACAGCGCGTACCGCTGACCGCGGCGGCGGATGGTTGGATCGTCGATATCGAACGAATGAATGCCGCGGTGCTTCGACTTGAACCGCGGGAATCCCGGTTTCTCACCGACCTTCATGCGGTGGAAGAATGCCCTAAACGCCTTGTCCAGACGGTTCAGCGGCGTGCGCTGGGCTTCTACCGGAAATTGACGGAAGCATTCGTCTTCGCTGCGGATCACCGTCATCGACTTGTACTGGTCATACCTCTGAATGGATTCGCCGGTCTTCCGGTAGCACTCCATCCGTTCCTGCAAGCCGGCATTCCATAAATCCGTCAACTGACGGAACAGCACATCGAGGCTCCGATGCTGCGCAGGCTTCAGGCAAACCGACTGGGCAATCGTTCGATAAACGATCTTAACCTATTGATTGCCAATGATAAGTCAACAAATATTGTGACTATTCGATATGATCCCCATCGTTAACGCCCGTGGAGTGCGCTTCCATTGGGAAGGACGACCCTCCGCGACGTTGCTGAACACCTTGGAGTGTCGACGGCGACTGTATCTCTCGCCATGCGCGGCAACCAGCGGATTTCGGCCGCGACACGCGAACGGGTGCAAGCCGCGTTAACCGAGCTTGGCTACGTGTACCAACGGAGTGCGGTGAGTCTTCGCACTTCGATGACCCACACGGTGGGGGTCGTCCTCAACAACGTCTCGGATCCGTTCTTCAGCTCGTTGCTCGCTTCCCTTGAGGATGCCTTGGCGGCTTCCGGGCGATCCCTCTTTCTGTGCCACACCAACGAGGCGGTGTCCCGGCAGACTGAGTTCATTCGAAAGATGGCCGAATACAATGCCGACGGGCTGATCGTCTCTCCGGCCGCAGGTACGGCCCCAACGCATTTCCGGACGAAGCTGGGCGGTATTCCACCGACCGTATTCGCGTCCCGGACCGTTTTCGAACTCGGTTTCGATTACGTCATCAACGACGACCGTGAAACGGCACGAATCGCTGCAGGTCGGCTGCTGGATCTCGGCCACCGACGGACTGCCTTCGTCGGTGGTGACCCGCGTGTCAGCTGTTTCCTAGAACGCTTCAGCGGCTATCGGGAGGCCCTGGAGCAGGCCTCAGTGGGATTCGACACAGCACTCATCCGATCGTCCGTTCCCACCCGAAAAGCAGGGTTCAACGCCGCACGTTGGATCGCGGCACTATCGCCCCGGCCGACGGCAGCCATCTGCTACAACGGTTCGATTGCGCTGGGTCTGTTGGTGGGTCTCCAGAAGGAAGGCCTGCATCCAAGCAGGAACTTTGCGCTCATTGGTCACGAAAACGTGGAAGAAGCCTACATGACGAACCCGGCGCTTAGTGTCACCACGGTCGACCGGGATGAAATGGGCAAACGTGCAGCGGCCGCGCTCGTCGAGCGCATCCGCCACCCGGAATCGCCGCCGCGGCAGATCGTCCTCCGGACCGAACTGATCATCCGCGAATCCTGCAACTTCCGGCTTCCGTCGGGCTCGTGACGCACCGCCCGTGATGAGCCTCGATTCCGCTGACAGATCTAGGCAACGGCCTCGAGTTTGTCCTGTGTCCGAAGCTGGAAGTCCGATACATCGTGGCGCTCGTGGAGCTGGTCTTCCAGTGGCCCGCTAACCCGGTTGACCTTGCGTCCCCGAACCACTGCGTCGCGCGCCGCGATTTCCTCGTACCAGCGCACAACGTTCAGGTACTCGTTGGCAGCAAGAAACTCGGCCGCGTCGTAGAGCCTACCGGTCGTCAAGACGCCGTACCACGGCCAGATTGCCATATCGGCAACGGTGTACGTGTCACCGGCTACATAGCGTGTCTCGGCCAAGCGCTTGTCGAGGACGTCGAGCTGGCGCTTCACCTCCATGGTGTAGCGGTCGATCGGGTACTCCATCTTGTAGGGCGCGTAGGCGTAGAAGTGACCGAACCCGCCGCCAAGGTAGGGTGCTGACCCCATCTGCCAGAACAGCCAGGACAGGCACTCGGCCCGCTCGGAAGGGTCTTCGGAAATGAATGCGCCGAACTTTTCCGCGAGGTACAGCAGGATCGCGCCGGATTCGAACACGCGAGTCGGTTTCGGCAACGAGTGATCCACGAGGGCCGGTATCTTCGAATTCGGGCTGATGTCGACGAAGCCGGACCCGAACTGGTCACCCTTGCCGATGCGGATCACGTAGGCATCGTACTCGGCGCCGGTATGCCCAGCCGCCAACAGCTCCTCAAGCATCACCGTGACCTTCACCCCGTTGGGAGTAGCCAGCGAGTACAGCTGGATGGGATGCCGACCACGCGGCAATTCCATCTCGTGGGTGGCACCTGATACAGGCCGGTTGATGGAGGCAAAGCGACCGCCGCTCTCCTTCTCCCATTTCCAGATTTTTGGAGGTTCGTAGGCACCGGTAGCGACCATGGCGTTTTCCCTGAGGGCTTCTCGAAGAATCTGCGGGTTGCGGAGCCCACATCACCGGGACACCGAAGCGAACCGCTTACCACTCTCCGTTCCGGATTGCACGCGCATCGAAGTTCACCGATGTTCTACCTGCCGGGCCGAAGGTCCAGGCCGACCTTCCCACGATGAGTGAAGGCCGATGCCATGGGAGTGTGCAGAGGTTCGCCGAGCGGCATCCCCCCGGCGTTGCTGGCTGACGGCTTAATCCATATCAGTACGCTTGGTCGAATTTAGGTCGCCTGGGTTTTCGGGCAGCGCTCGACGTTTCCGCTACGCAGCGGGACGCCAAATTCATCATGGCAGACTTCTGCAAGGACTCTCACGCCCTCACGGATCGCCTGGACCGTAGGATTTCCAAAGCACAATCGGATCCGTGAACGGGCGGCAGCGGCTTCAGCTGACCAGTCGGGTCCGGGGTTGATGGCAACTCCACGGGCGGCGGCAGCAGCAGCCAATTCCAACGCATCGACTGTGTCCGGAAACGAAACCCAAAGGAAAATGCCCCCAGGAGGCATCACGAAGTCCGCGCTCGTTCCGAAGTGCTCCTCCAGGGCCTCGTTCATCACATCAAGCTTGTGTTTGAGCTTTACAGTCACGTCGGCAACACGGTTGTCAAAAGAGGTTTGGCAGTACTCGGCCAACATCATCTGCTCAAGCGCCCCGGTTCCGCCGTCGTCCTTGCAAGCGGCCATCTGGGCTACTAACCCCGGTGCAGCGACTATGTATCCGACCCGTAATGCTGGAGCGATGGTTTTTGAGAACGAACCGCAGTGGATGACCCTGTTGCCGCTGTCCATCCCTGCAATAGCCGGTGGACGCTTACCATCCCAAAGTAGATCGGCATAGCACTCGTCCTCGAAGATCGGCACACCGAATTCCCCAGACAGCTGCAGCAGCTGCTCGCGCCGACCCTCGGGCATGATGCTGCCCTCGGGATTCTGGATCGTCGGGATGACATAGATGAACTTCGGTTGAACTCCCTGGGCCTGAAGTTCCCTGAGCTCGGCGGCAAGCAGGTCGGTCCGCATACCATCGCTGTCCAACGGGATTCCGACCGGGGTGACACCGAGACTCCGGAGGCGGCTCAGTGTGCCGGCATAGGTGAACTGCTCGACGAGGACCGTGTCGCCGGGCTGGCAAAAGATCCTGTTGACAAGGTCGAGCGCCTGGATCGAGCCGGAGGTGATCAACACACTGTCGGGCGAAACGGAAAGGCCGCTTCGTTGCTCAAGCTTGGACGCCACAAACTCCCGCAAGGGGAGGTAGCCAAGCGAACCGCTCTCGAGCCCGTACGTCGAGAGCGTGCTTCCGTCACGTCGCAGAGCGATACTGGTCGCCGCAATTATCTCTTCAACGGGAATGCTCGCCGCGTCGACGTGGCCGCCGATGAAATTGTACGGCGGGCGGCCACTCCAGGCAGGGGACCAGCAGCGCCTCGTAGTCCATGGTAATTGCCACGTCGAGCCTCCATCACACGAGCAAGAAATGCAACGCTACGTTCGCGTGAGGACGAGCAGCGCGAAGTGGACATTGCGGCAAGAGCCCCAAGCGTAACGTAGTCGGCGCCGTCATTCCGCTGCCGGGTTTGGAGCTGCTTGCCTCATCGCGACTCGAGCTGCCATGGCACTCGATCTCACGCTCCCAGTGCCATTGCGTGTATCGCTGTCTCAGCGCTTGTTCAGAAAGTTTTGGACGGTCCCAGTCCTTGATCCTACGATGTGGTTAGCACACTACATCTGGTGGATGCCATGGCTTGGAGCAAGGCCGCTCGTGCGAAGCATGTGCGCGCAGCGGAGCGTATTGAAAGTGACCTGACGGACGCGGCATGGAACTGGCTGGCGCCGCTGCCGCCTCCGAAACTGGATGCGACATCGCAGGCCGGTTGCGGCGGTGAACTGCCCTCGATGAATTGGTCCACCGGTAAGGTTGATCAGCCCCGATCTGGACATGCCCCCAACGTTGGACCACTTGCAGCGAGAAAATCGCGGCTGATCCGCCTCAGGGCCGGCATGCCGGCCCTG
>JAGWAT010000013.1:0-1894 GCA_021296265.1 Alphaproteobacteria bacterium
GACGCTTCAACGGCCCCAGCGGAGCGCCACCGGATCGAGCGGAGCGGCAAGCTCCATTAGGCCTGCCCGGACCTCAGGCGGCAGCGGTGCGAGCGGGGCGCGCACATGGTCCGAACGGATGACTCCTCCCGCCTGCATGACCGCCTTGCACGCGCGCAGGCCGCACTGGCGGTTTTCGAAGTTGATGAGTGACAGAACGCGAGCGTATGCAGCGGCAGCTTCCTCTCGGCGGTCGTGGCGGTGGGCCTCGACGATCGGATGCAGAAGATCCGGTACGAGGGCACTCGGCATCGTGCCGGTCGCACCCGCGTCGAGGTCGGCCAGCAAGGTGATTGCCTCCTCGCCGTCGAACGGACCCTCGATCGCCTCGCCACCGGTCCGGATCAGCGCACGAAGCTTCGCCGCCGCCTGGGCCGTCTCGATCTTGAAGTACGCCACCTCCTTGATCTCGCTGGCGAGGCGGACCAGAAACGGCACACTGAGTTCCACGCCGGAGAGCGGCGCATCCTGAACCATGATTGGCAGGCCGGCCTCCGAGGCCCGGGCGAACTGCTCACGCGTTTGGTCTTCGGTGCCCCTGAGCCCCGCCCCGTGGTAGGGCGGCATGAGCATCATCATGGCTGCCCCGAGCTCCGCGGCCTTCCGGCAGCGCTCCGAGACGATCCTGGTCGAGTAGTGCGAACCGGCCACGATCACCGGGATGCGGCCAGCTGCGTGCTCAATGCACACGCGGGCGAGAATCTCCCGTTCCTCGTCGGACAGCAGGAACTGCTCGGAATAGTTGGCGAGGATGCAGAGCCCGTCTGATCCCTGATCCACCATGCAGTCGATCACCCGCCGCTGTCCCTCGAGGTCGAGGTCACCGGTCTCAGTGAAGATGGTCGGAACGACCGGCCATACGCCACGATAGGGTCTCGCCATGGTGCTCTGCTCCAGATGCTCGAACGTCGGTCGGAGACCCGCCGGCGGGTGCCCTACCTTATCCCGCCGAGCGGCGGCCGCGAATGGGGGGCAAGGCCCCCCGCCGGATCCATAGGCCGTATCGACGTGGCGCCATCCATCTCAAAGCAACCGTACTTGCGGGCGCCTCGCCCGACTGGCGCGTCAGCTCCTTCGACAGAACGGGGTGTGGGTTCAGGCTCGCACGCAACTTCCAGCTACCGTGCCGCGGTCGACTTTCGCAGCTGCGCTCGAATGGCGCGTGCGCCCAGCAGCCGCGGAGAGCTACCCCGCAGTCGGGTTCGAAGCACGGACGGCGCCACAGGGGTAGCAACAGATGCCTTCCTTGATTCCCGCACCGGTCACTACAACACCTGAGCGTTCCAACAGCGATCAATGTCTCGGTGCGTGGTGCCCAGGGGAGGAATTGAACCACCGACACCGCGATTTTCAGTCGCGTGCTCTACCAACTGAGCTACCTGGGCGCCGCCCCCGTATACGGGATCGGGATGCGTCCTGTCTAGCGTCACGGACTGACCTGCCCTTGCCTCGAACCCGGTCCAGGACGTCCAAGCGTCGCACTCCGGTGCAGTAGGCGCCGCACGAGCCCCCGGCCGTGGCGCCGTAGATCATCAGCATGCGGCGGCTCTTCCGATCAACACCTCATGAGGCACAGGCCAGGATCGCCTGGTTCCGAAGGAGACAAGGCCATCCTGGAATGTTGGGGGCGTTTCGAGATTTAGTTCCATCGGTCGAAATATCTTCATTACAGTCGAAAAGAACTCGATATTTTCAGATTCAGTCGAAATTCATAACACACCAATGCCGCCGAAAATCATTTGTGAAAATCGAAACAGCATTCAAATTTCTGCCATAGGTCGAAAAACGGCCGACCCAGTTCGATAAATGTGCTGACCCGGCAATCACCGATCCACTGCGAACTCTGCATGGCCGT
>JAGWAT010000013.1:1997-2543 GCA_021296265.1 Alphaproteobacteria bacterium
CGAAGCCGGTCGAGATCAGCAATCTGGGCGGTGTCTTTTTGCCGCAGGATCCGGCGCACGACCCGTCGGAGTTCCCCGCCCTGCTGATTGATATCTACTGACCGCTCAAGGACGAGCCGCTTCGCTCGACCCTGCCGGCCGTCTTCGACAGGGTGAGCCCGGCGGCGCCGGATCTCGGTCCGTCAGACGAGGAGATCATGGAACACGACGGTGGAACCGACGAATGACTGGGGCCGGTCGTCCACTGACCGGCCAGAGAAGCGCGACGGCTGAGGAGCAGCGCGCACGATACGACGGGTGCAAGTCCTTTCTCCATGGGAGCGACGCCCATGACCGGCAATCTGTAGGCCGGCCGGGCAATGATCGCTTCTCGCGGATCAAGGGCGGCTTGGTGGCCGATGCCCTCTGTCAGGCCTGCATCGACCCGGCGGGCCGCGCGTTGGTAGGCGAGCCGCCGCCCCGCTCGACCATGCCGTCACAGGTCATATCTCACGTCAAGATGGGCAACGCGGGTCGGGCTGCCATGCCCGAAATCCAGCCGGTTCG
>JAGWAT010000013.1:2605-65981 GCA_021296265.1 Alphaproteobacteria bacterium
GCCGCTCAGCCACCGGTGCAGGTCGACATGGCGGCACCGGAGACTGCAAAACGGGGCCTGTCTGGAAATGGCCGGGCGTCCACAGACCGGGCACGCTGGGAGCCCTTGGGGCGGAGGGCGTACGGCATCTCTGCTGCCATCTCCGGGCCTGCCATCGTGCTCTCCCCGGTTGGTCACGGACTGACCGGTGCCGGCAGCATTCCGAGCCCGCGGAGAAGCTGCTCGGTTTCGGCGAGCGGCAGTCCGACCACGTTCTCGAACGAGCCGTTGATGCCGCGGACGAAGATGGCGCCACGGCCCTGAATCGCATAGCTCCCGGCCCGGTTCCGCCATTCCCCGGTCATGAGGTAGTCCTCGATCTCAACCGCGCTCAGCGTGCGGAACCGTACCCGGGTGCAGACCAGGCGTCCGGCCTCGTTATCATCCGGCCCACGAACGCAAACAGCGCTCCAGACCCGATGGGCCCGACCCGAGAGCATTTGGAGGTGACGCCGCGCGGTCTCGGCCCGCTCCGTCGCCGCCAGGATCCGGCGCCCGCAAGCGACCACCGTATCGGCCACGACGATCCAAGTGTCGGGATGACGCAGTCCCGCCGCGCACATCTTTTCCCGCGCCATGCGCGCGGCGTATTGGCGTGGCAACTCACCCGGCCGGACCGTCTCGTCGATGTCCTGCGGCGCAATGACGTCTGGGCTCCGGCCGATCTGCTCAAGCAAGGCCGCCCGCGCCGGCGAGCGGGAGGCGAGGATCAACTGTGGCGGCCGCTGGCTGGACATGAGCCGACCGGCGCACCAAGCACGCCTACTTGTGGCGGTACGTGATCCGGCCCTTGGTGAGGTCGTAGGGAGTCATTTCCACGGTCACCTTGTCACCGGCCAGCACGCGGATCCGGTTCTTCCGCATTCGCCCGGACGTGTGGGCCAGCACCTTGTGTTGATTGTCGAGGGTGACGCGGAACATCGCATTGGGGAGAATTTCGGTAACCGTACCGAAAAACTCCATGAATTCTTCCTTTTCCATTGTGCCTCCTCGGGTGGCCGGAACCCGCACCATGCGAATAGCAGGCATGGCGGTCAAGGGAAATCGCGCAAACGCGCGGCATCTACCGGCCGATGCCCCGGCAGACTGACACCGCCACGGAGCCGGCCGGATGCGCCGTCCGCGTCTAGCGCGTGCCCGGCCTCGGGGCCAGCCGGATCGGCACGAAGCGCATGTCCGCCGTCAGGTACAGGACCGACAGCAGCGTGAACAGGCGGCGCGCGGTGTCGAAGTCCGTCGAGATCCTGCCCTTCAGACATTCCGCCAGCAGGCCCGCGCCTTCGTCGTGCAGCGCCCTTCGCCCCATGTCGATGGCCTCGATCTTGCCCACCGACGCTCGCTGCAGCGCGTCGTAGTAGCTCTGGCAAATCGCGTGGTAGTCGCGGACCAGGCCGGTCAGGTCGGCGACCGGCACCGTCACGCGGGTGGGTTCAGAGTCGCTGTCCACCGGTGTGATCAGGAACAGCATCCGCTCGCCCTGCAGCGAGATTTCCGCCGCATAGGGTCCCGGCGGGCCGTTCTCGGGCAAGAACCGGTTGCACTCCACGAGATCCTGCACCGCGAGCTGCCGCTCCCGGGCGAGTTCGATCGCACCGTGCGCGGTGCCCGCGTTCCCGAGGACCACCCGCACCAGCTGATCGGCGCGCGGCCGTTCAGCGCCCGAGGCGGACATCGACGGAAAGCCGGTGG
The DNA here is from genome assembly GCA_021296265.1 of Alphaproteobacteria bacterium. Taxonomy (GTDB): domain Bacteria; phylum Pseudomonadota; class Alphaproteobacteria; order TMED109; family TMED109; genus VXPW01. The sequence goes on from JAGWAT010000013.1 coordinate 4,334, forward strand.
GCGGCCAGCCCCTCGGCGTCTGCCAGAACGGACGCCGTCGGCCCGATCGCCGCCAGGCCGTCCTCGCTGCATCCGACCACGGACGTGCGCCGGAGAAAATCCCGCACGGAGAGGCCTGACGAGAACCGCGCGCTGCGGGAGGTCGGCAGCACATGGCTGGGGCCGGCCACGTAGTCGCCGATCGCTTCCGGCGTATGCCGCCCCAGGAACACGGCACCCGCCGCGCGGATCTCGCGCATCATGGCCGCGGGGTCGGCAACGGCGAGCTCCACGTGTTCGGGCGCCAGCCGATTGACCACCGCAGGTGCGTCCGCCAGATCCGCGACCACGATCACGGCCCCGAAGTCCCGCCAGCTCGCCCCGGCAATCGCCTGCCGGGGGAGCGTCGCGAGATGCCGCTCGACGGCACTCTCGACCGCATCCGCGAACGCGCCGTCGTCGGTCACCAGGACCGCCTGCGCCGCGGGATCATGTTCCGCCTGCGACAGGAGATCCAGGGCAATCCACTCCGGATCACTGGCGGCGTCAGACACCACCAGGATCTCGCTGGGGCCCGCGATGAGGTCGATTCCGACGGTACCGAAGACCTGGCGCTTCGCCTCCACCACGTAGGCGTTGCCGGGCCCCACGATCTTGTCGACCGGTGCGATCGTGTCCGTGCCGAAGCTGAGGGCTGCGACCGCCTGGGCGCCGCCCACGCGGTAGATCTCCTCGATCCCCGCCATCTCGGCCGCAGCCAGCACCAGCGGGAGGACCTCGCCGTCGGGATGCGGCACCGTGGCCACCAGACGCGGCACGCCCGCCACCTTGGCTGGAATGGCGTTCATCAGAACCGAGCTCGGATAGCTTGCGGTTCCGCCCGGAACATAGAGTCCCACGGCGTCAATTGGCGTCCAGTACTCGCCGAGCGTCACGCCCTTCGGATCCTCGTACGACGTATCCGCTGGCACGTGCCGAGCGTGATACGACCGAATCCGTTCCGCGGCGTGCGCCAGCGCGTCCAGCGCTTCATTGCCGCAGGCCGCGCGGGCCTCGGCCAGCGCGGCGGCGTCCACGCGAATCGACGTCTGGTCGATCGGAAACCGGTCGAACTTCCGGGTCAGCTCGATCAGGGCCTCGTCGCCCCGCTCGCGCACGGACGCGAGGATGTCGCGGACGGTCTCCCCGACTGACTGGTCCACGGCCACGCGGGCGGCCAGCAGCGGCGCCAGGGCCGTCTCGAGGTCCGCGTGGCGAGCGTCAATCCGAAGCGCCATCGATCACCTCCCGGAAGCGGTCCACCAGCGCGTTGAGATGGCGCGGGCGAAGCTTCATCGCCGTGCGGTTGACGACCAGCCGTGAGGAAATGTCCGCGATTTTCTCCACCTCGACCAGGCCGTTCGCCCGAAGGGTGGAACCGGTATCGACCAGATCGACGATCCGCCGGCAGAGGCCAAGCTGCGGCGCGAGCTCCAGCGAACCGTTCAGCTTCACGCATTCAGCCTGCACGCCTCGCGCCGCAAAGTGCCGCCGGGTCGTCGCTGGGTACTTGGTCGCGATGCGGACGTGGCTCCAGCGCCGCGGATCGTCGCTCGACGCGACGGCCGCGGGTTCGGCCACCGCCAGCCGGCAGCGGCCGATGCCGAGGTCGAGGGGCAGATACAGATCGTCGTAATCGAACTCGAGGAGAACGTCATAACCGACCACGCCGAGGTCGGCACCACCGAACGCCACAAAGGTTGCCGCGTCGAAACTGCGCACACGGATCAACGAGAGGCCGTCCACACTGGTCCGGAACGACAGCCGCCGCGAATCGGGGTCCCTGAACGCCGGTTCGGGTTCGATGCCGATGTCCGCCAGCAGTGGGACGACCTCGCGCGCGATGCGGCCGCGCGGCACCGCCAGCACGATGTCGTCGGAGCGGTCGCGATTCACGCGAGCCCCCGCCGGTGTCCCGGTACCACGGGCGGCAACCGTCCCCGGCGGGTGTCTTCCAGTCGGCATTCGATTCCCTCGACGTCGATCCGGACTGCGGCGCCCTCGTCGAACACGACCAACAGGGTGCCCGATTCGAACGTAAACGACGAAAGGCTCAGGATCCTGCCTTGCGCGCGCGGCCCCAGCCCGGTTTGCGCCACCCGCACGACGTGCTCAACGGTCAGCACGCAGGGCACCTGCTGCAGACGCGTATCGTCCCCGGCCGCGGCCTCCCACGTGAAACGCTCCAGAGCCATGACGAACCGGCTGGCTTCCTTGTCGAAGCGCATGCCCGCCGCCATCGCGACCGCTTCGAACAGGCACTCGGACAGAACCTCGACGGACTGCTCGTCAGCGGCTCGCAGACGCAGCGGGTCCACCGGTTCGGTCGGATGCGCCGTCACGTCTCCCCGTCCTCGGCCGTGCGCCTGATGGTGGCCCCCACCGCCTGCAACTTGGCTTCCAGTTGGCTGTAACCGCGATCCAGATGATAGACCCGCCGGATCACGGATTCGCCCTCGGCGGCGAGCGCTGCCAGCACCAGCGATAGGGACGCGCGAAGGTCCGTCGCCATCACCGGAGCCGCCAACAACTGCCGGACGCCGTCAATCTCGGCCGCTCTGCCCGTCACCTTGATGCGGGCACCCATGCGGACCAGTTCGGAGACGTGCATGAAGCGATTCTCGAAGATGTTCTCAACGATCCGCGAACGTCCTCCCGCCAGGCACAGAACCGCCATCAACTGGGCCTGCATGTCGGTCGGGAACGCGGGATATACCCCCGTCTCGACCTCCGTTGCTGTCAGGGTGCCCGACCCGTCGACGACCACGGCATCGGGCGGGAGCTCGATGCGGGCGCCAACGGACCCGAGGACATCGAGTGTCGCGGTCATCGCGTCCGCGGGGGCGCCGGCGAGCTCGATCCGGCCACCGGTGATCAGCGCCCCGGCAGCGTAGCTGCCGGCCTCGATTCGGTCTCCGAGAATCCGGTGCGACGCGGGCCGGAACACCGTGTCCCCCTGGACATGGAGGGTACTGGTGCCGCCCCCCTCGATGCGGGCCCCCATCGCCATCAGGCACTGCGCCAGATCGGCGACCTCGGGCTCCCTGGCCGCGTTCTCGATACAGGTCTCACCGTGCGCCAGCACGGCCGCCATCAGCGCGTTTTCCGTGGCGCCCACCGACACCTGTGCGAAGCGGATCCGGGCCCCGCGCAAACCCCGGCGGGGTGCCCGCGCACGCACGTAGCCGCCTTCCAGGTCAATGACGGCTCCGAGTTCCGCGAGGGCCCCAAGATGCAGGTCGATCGGGCGGGTGCCGATGGCGCAGCCGCCGGGCAATGAGATCTCGGCCTGACCTGACCGGACGAGGAGCGGTCCCAGCACGAGCACTGAGGCGCGCATGCGACGGACCAAGTCGTAATCGGCCGTGGTCGAGGCAACCCTCCGCGTGACCAGGGCCATCGAGCGGGAGCAAGGCCCCGGCGGCGTCGCTTCGACCCCGAGGCGACGCAGCAGGGCCAACATCGAGCGCGTGTCGCCGAGCTCGGGATAGCGCGCCAGCGTGACTGGCTGGTCGGTGAGGAGGGACGCTGCCATCAGCGGCAGTGCAGCGTTCTTGGCCCCGTCGATCTCGACCCTTCCCCGGAGCGGCTGACCGCCCCGGATACGAATGCAATCCATGGGCTCAGATCCTCGGGAGTGTGACCTGCCGCTGGCCCATGTACTTCCCCTTGCGGTCGGCGTAACTGACCTTCGGAGGCATGGCCCCCTTGAAGAAGACGAACTGGCAAGCGCCCTCGTTCGCGTAGATGCGGGCCGGCAGCGGCGTCGTGTTCGAGAACTCGAGGGTCACGTGCCCTTCCCATTCCGGTTCGAGCGGGGTCACGTTGACGATGATCCCGCAGCGTGCATAGGTGGACTTGCCCAGGCAGATGACCAGCACGTCCCGGGGAATCCGGAAGTACTCGACCGTTCGCGCCAGCGCGAAGCTGTTGGGCGGAACGATGCAGGTGTCAGCCGACCGGGCAACAAAACTCTGCTCGGAAAAGTCCTTCGGGTCGATCAGCGCGTAATCCACGTTCGTGAACACCCGGAACTCGTTCGCCACCCGGGCGTCGTAACCGTAGGAACTCAGACCGTACGAGATCACGCCGTCGGCCCGCTGCGCCTCGACGAACGGGTCGATCATCCCCTCTTCCTGGGCCATCGTGCGGATCCAGGTGTCCGGCATCACCGTCATCGCGACCGTTCCCCGCCCGTCGGCTGACGCTGCGGCCTTCCCGGCGTCCGCTCAGCCATCGGATTTCCGTTCCGTGTCCCTCGCCGATCGTTCGCGAACCGTCGTGGAGGCCTGGCGACGCGCCTGCTCCTTGCGCCGTCGCAGGTTCGCGCGGAGCGCACGGGCCTCGCGCTCGAAGCGTTCGCTCCGTTTGCCGTCCCCGGGCCCCCGGGCTTCACGGCGCGCCAAGAGAGGGCTCCCCCGACCCTACCTCCTGGAGTTCGACGAGCCGGCGGTACGGCGCCGAATGCGCCATCAGTGCGGCGTGGGTGCCCTGGTCCACGATCGTGCCTTCCTCCATCAACAGGATCCGGTCAGCGCGCACCACCGTCGACAGCCGGTGGGCGATGGTAATCGTTGTCCGTCCCGCCGTCAGGCGGCCGAGCGCTGCCTGAATACGATGTTCGGATTCTGCGTCGAGGGCGCTGGTGGGCTCGTCCAGAATCAGGACCGCCGGATCGCGCAGGATGGCCCGGGCCAGCGCCACCCGTTGCCGCTCGCCCCCGGAAAGACGATCACCCTCGTCGCCCACCATGGTGTCAAGGCCGTTGGGCAAGGCGTTCACGAAGTCGGCCGCGGCGGCCACCAGGGCATCCCGAATGGCCGCGTCATCCGCGCCGGGTCGGCCCATCGCGACGTTCTCACGGATCGAGCCGTGAAATAGCGTGGCTTCCTGGGCCACCAGCCCGAAATGGCTCCGCAGCGATTCGAGGGTGAACTCGCGGAGGTCGGTGCCGTCCAGCAGGATGCGGCCTGCGCTCGGGTCGAACAGGCGAAGCACCAGGTTGATCAGCGTCGTCTTGCCGGCTCCGCTCGGGCCCACCAGCGCGACACGCTCGCCGGGCGGGACCACGAGGTTCACGCCCTGCAGCACCGCGCCGCCCTGCTCGTAACGGAAGCTGACATCTTCGAAGCGGATTTCGCCCTCGGGGCGCGGGCATGCGCGGGCATCCGGGCGGTCGACGAGACCGGGCGGCTGTTCCAGCTTCTCGAATACGCGCTCGGCCGCGGAGGCCGCCTGTTGGAACGTCACGCTGAAGTTCGCCAGCGCCCGGGCCGGGCGCAGCGCCAGCAGCACTGCGCTCACGAACCCGGAGAACGCACCGATCGTGCTCACGCCCTCCAGGATGCGCCAGCCGGCGACCACGATGATGAGGGCCACGACCACCCCGCCCCCGAACTCGAGGACTGGAGACAGTTGCGCCCGCCGCCGTTCAATCGCGTACTGCAGCGCATACAGCCGCTCGATCAGCGACTTTCCCTGCTCAGTTCGCGCGGCCCCGAGATTGAAGGCGCGCACCATGCGCATACCCCGGAAGGTCTCGGCGAGAAAGGACGAGAGCGCGCCGTAGTGCACCTGCACGTCGGTGGTGGTGCGGCGGGTGCGGCGTCCGATCGAGAGGACGGGACGCACGTTGATGCCGTAGACAACGATCACGATCAACGACAGCACCCAGTCGAGATAGATGACCGATGCAAGCAACGCTGCGCAGGTCACCGCATCCCGGGTGACGCGGCCCGCCATCTGGGCGAGGGAGGCGCTCAGGAGGTTCGTGTCGTGGAGGACCCGTGCCTGGAGGCTCACGGCGCGATTGCCCGCCAGCACCCCCAGGTCGAACCGCAGGATCGCCGTGTAAAGATCAGTTCGGATGTCCGCGATCATCCGCTGCGCAATACGGCTGACCAGCACTGTCTGGGCATAGAGCGCCAGGCCCTTGGCAAACGTCAGCAGCAGTACTGCGATCGGGACCGTGACCAGGACTGCGCGGTCGCCCGCCTGCAGTGCGTCCACCAGGTAGTCAATCAGCAACGGATATCCGGCGGTTGCACCGGCGATCACGATGACCAGCAGGTTGGCGACGACAAAGGTGCGGAGATGCTTTGGCCCCCAGCGCTGGACAAGACGGCGGATCGGATGCCGCGCCGGAGCCGGCCTGGGAGAGGGGCTGGTCACCACGTGTATCGAACCTCCGCGGTCATCGCCGTCACGGTCGCCGGACCCGCCGCGCCAAGACTGCAGAGAGAATAAAGCCAGTGACCGGTCTTCGGTTCGGAGCGGCTCCCATCGGGCGCCCCGTGCTCAGGCGAAATCACTCGCGGCGAGCCCGCACAACGGGATCGGGCAAGGCCCGAGACGACGTGGGCCAGTCGGTCCCGGACGGCGCATTTTCTTCTGGCGGCACGAGTTACCATCGCAGGTCCCGAGCGGGGCACGGGAGCCCGGCCGGCCGGCCCTAGCGCGAGGCAGACGCAGCGACCGTGACACCCGATGTTGACCAAGGCGGGGCCGCGCTCCGCGTGGGGGATCTCCACAAGAGATTCGGTGCGCTTGACGTTCTACGCGGAGTATCGCTCACGGCCCACGACCACGACGTCATCGCCGTCATGGGGGCGAGCGGGTCCGGCAAGAGCACCCTGCTCCGCTGCATCAACCTGCTGGACATCCCTGACGCAGGCGAGATCCATGTGGGCGGTGAACTCGTTCGACTGACCACCGACCGGCACGGTCGACGCGGGCCGGCCGACCGGCGCCAGGTAGACCGGATCCGCACCCGTCTCGGCATGGTGTTCCAGCGCTTCAACCTCTGGTCCCATCTGACGGTGCTGCAAAACGTTATCTAGGCACCGGTCCACGTCTTGGAGGTGCCGCGCCGCCAGGCAATCGAGCAGGCCAAACAGCTCCTGCACAAGGTCGGTCTGGGCGACAAGCGCGACGCCTACCCCGCCCATCTCGCCGGCGGGCAGGAGCAGCGCTCGGCAATCGCGCGCGCACTGGCGATGGAACCGACGGTCATGCTGCTCGACGAACCGACGTCCGCACTTGATCCCGAACTGGTCGGAGAGGTCCTCAAGGTCGTCCATGACCTGGCCGCGGAGGGGCGGACGATGCTGATCGTGACCCACGAGATCGGTTTTGCGCGGGCCGTATCGTCGCGTTCCCTCTTTCTGCACCGGGGCAGAATCGAGGAGCAGGGACCGTCCGAGGAGGTGCTCGGCCAGCCCCGCTCCGACCGGCTTAGGCAGTTCCTGTCCTGTGGTTTCGACGTAAGTGTCGTCCGGATCGCCCCCAATCCGCGCGGAGGGAAACGCACACCATGAACAAGCTCGTACTCGCGGCCGTTTTCGCCGCTGCCACCGTGACGTTCCACGCCGCCGCGACCGAGAGCATGACTGTCAGGTTGGGCACCGAGGTCGCCTATCCGCCGTTCAACTGGATCGACGAGAACGGGGATCTCCGGGGCTTTGACGTCGAGATCGGCAACGCGCTCTGTGCGGCCGCCCGCTTCGAATGCACGTGGGTCGTGCAGGATTGGGACGGCATCATTTCCGGCCTCCTAGCCAAGAAGTACGACGCCATCATCGCCTCGATGTCAATCACCGAGGAACGCAAGGAGAAGGTGGACTTCACGGCGAAGTACTACGACACACCGGCCAAGTTCGTCCGCAAAAAAGGGTTCGGGCATCGAAATCTCACGGCCCGGGCTGGATGGCTTGTCGGTCGGCGTGCAGCGCGCGACCATCCATGAGAACTTCCTGCGCGACAACTACGGCGACATCGTCACGATCAAGGCCTACGCCACCCAGGGCGAGGCCAACCTGGACTTCACGGCCGGCCGGGTCGACCTGCTGCTGGCCGATTCACTGTTTCTGCTCGAGGGTCTGCTCGGCACTCCGGAGGGCCGCGATGCGGAATTCGTGGGGCCGGACTTTATGAACCCCGCTGGTTCGGCGAGGGCGTGGGCATTGCCGTTCGCAAGGGCGACGCTGATCTTGTTGCGGCGCTGAATCAGGCGATTGCCGATATTCGGGCTGACGGGACGTACCAGCGGATCAACGCCGCCCATTTCGCCTTCGACGTGTACGGCGACTGACCGGCCTCCTGAACTGAAGCTGCGCCAATCGATGGCGGTGGCCAGCCCCGCCTCTGCGGGCCATCGCCAGTGATGCTCGATCTCCACGGCTACGGCCGGATGCTGTGGCAGGGGCTGGAGCTCACGATCCTGGTCGGACTCGGGGCCATGGCCCTCGCAGTGGCGTCCGGCCTCCTCGGCGCATGGGGCAAACTCTCGCATCATCGCGCCGGACGCTGGCTCGCGGGCACCTATACGACCGTCATCCGCGGCGTGCCGGAACTGATCCTGATCCTGCTCATCTATTACGGGGTTCCCACCTTCATCCAGGATCTTGCCGCCCGCGCCGGCCACGATCTTCGAATCGACCTCAATCCGTTCGTGGCCGGTGTCGTCACGATCGGTCTGATCTACGGCGCGTTCGCGACCGAGGTCTTTCGGGGCGCGTTCCTGGCGATCCCGCGCGGCCAGATCGAAGCTGCCCGTGCCTTCGGCATGGGCCGCGTCGTGATGTTGCGCCGCATCGTTCTCCCGCAGATGTGGCGCTTCGCCCTGCCTGGCCCGGGCAACGTCTGGATGGTGCTGATCAAGGCAACGGCCCTGATCTCCGTGATCCAGCTCGACGAACTGATGCCGAGCGCCGACATTGCGGCGCGGGCCACCCGGCTACCGTTCACTTTCTTCTTTGCGGCCTCGCTGTTTTATCTCGGCATTACCGTCGTCTCCATGCTGATCCAGGGCCGGTTCGAGGCCTGGTCGCAACGCGGCACGCGGTCCGTGCAGGGCTGAAATGGAGCTCGCCATCATCTGGGAAAGCCTGCCCCGCCTGCTTGAGGGCACGCTGCTCACCCTCGAGATCACGCTCCTCAGTCTCCTGGCCGGCTTCTGTCTCGCCGTTCCGCTGGCAATGCGCGCCTGTCCCGCAACCGCCTGCTCTGGATGGCCGCCTACGGATACATGCTGTACTTCCGCGGCACCCCGCTCCTGGTCCAACTCTTTCTTGTCTACTACGGATCGGGCCAGTTCCAGCCGTTCTCCGGCGAGTTGGGCGTCTGGTTCCTGTTCCGGGAAGCCTACTTCTGCGCAGTGCTCACGCTCGCGCCGAACACCGCGGCGTACACGGCCGAGATCCTGCGCGGCGCGGTACTCGCGGTGTCGCGCGGACATGCCGAGGCGGCACGCTCCCTCGGCATGTCCGGTCCGCTGCTCTACCGGCGGATCATCCTGCCCAAGGCCTTCCGGCTGGCACTCCCCGCCTACACGAACGAGGCCGTACTCCTGCTGCAGGCTACGTCTCTGGTCTCGATCATCACCCTTCTGGATCTGACCGGAATGGCCCGGATCATCGTGGCCCGGAGCTTCGAGCCCTACAAGCTCTACATCACCGCCGGTCTGATCTACCTCGTGATCACCTACACGTTCGTCCTGGTGTCTCGTCGCGTCGAACGCCGCCTGTCCGCCCACCTGCGGGAACAGCCGGTGGGAGCATCGGCAGCGCAGCCGGGCGCTGAGCAAAAGCCCGGGCGAGCGGACCTGACAGGCGAGGGCCGGTGAACTTCTGGGACACTTCTGCGCTCATCGCTCTTGAGTGCGATAAAACTCACCGGGAACTCGCCGTCCGCATGCTGGAGCAGGATGACCGAATGGCCGTGTGGTGGGGTGCCATGGTCGAGTATGTCGCGGCGCTTGCTCGGCGGGAACGCGAGGGAAGCCTGACGCCGACCGACGTCTCGACCCACTGCAGGCAGCTGCAGGCGCCGTCGCAATCCTGTACGAGGTCTGGCCGGACCAGCGGGTCACAGACGTTGCCGGGCGTCCGCTTCGAATACACCCGCTTCGAGCCGGTGACGCCCTGCAATTGGCCGCCGCGCTGGCAGCGGCTGACGGCGATCCCGGCAGCATCGGTTTCGTCTGTTTCGACGGGCGTCTGAACGAAGCTGCCTCTCGCGAGGGTTTTGCGACACTCGAATCCTGACCTCTGCTTGGCACTTGATGCCGACGACGCCTCGGGCGTCGATGTCGATCAGAGCATCAGCCGGCCGGGAGCCGGACGCGGGGACCAGCGCCTACCGGCGGGGTCTCCGGAAACCGACCCAGTTCACGATCCCGGTTGCGATCAAGACGAGCATGAAGATAGCGGCCACGTCCATCACGGCCGCTCCGACCGTTCCGAACAGCCGGCCCGTGTGCAAATCGAGCAGGACGCGACTAAGCGGCAGCCCATGTCCCCGGAAAGCTGAAAGCTGCTCCTCCAGCACCGCGGCGTCCGGCGTGTCGGCCTCGGACCAGGCGACCTCCTCCGCGAACGGAGTCCACGTCAGCAGGTCAGAATCGCTGGCAAACCGGCCTTCCGCGGTGCGGATGACGATCCGGTCCTGGGACGCCGACGTCCCGACGCGCGCAATCTGGCCAGGCAGGGAAGCCGAGCCCAGACGTTCAACCAGCTCTCCATCACCGGTAAAGACCACGACGGTCTCCGATGTCGCCATCGCGACCAGCGAGTCAAACTCAACGGCGCCCCGCGCCGTGCCCCTGGCATCGCCAACCTTCCGCCCGTTCGCATAGACCGCGCCATCGATCCAGCTCACCCAGTGGTCACCGGCACGAAAGTGGACGGGGTCGTCGACCGGCGTGAGCCCGTACCAGTCGACCACCCAGCCGGCCACGATGTTGGTGCGATCAAGGTTCAGTCGGTCACCGTGGTTCAGCACCAGCCCGGTGACCGCCACCACGGCCACGAGTACCGCCACCACCAGGCCGATGCGACGATGCCAGGTCCGTGCTGTCGTCGCCCATCGACGCCAGCGCTTCCTTGAAACCGACTTGGCTCCGTTAGCCTCCGGCATCGGCGGCGACTCGCGCGTCCAGAAACAGGGCGAGAGCGGCCAATCGGGTAATCGACGAAACCGACAGCGTGGCGCCGGAGATTCCGTCGATCCGTCCGGTCAAGCGCCGGTTCTCGTTCAGCTCAAGGCCTCGAAACTGATCGGTAAAGAATGGATACCGAACCTCCCAGCCATGGGATTCACGATAGATGAGGATCCGGATTTCGGCGAGCCTGCCGTCATCAACGATGAACCCCGCGGTAATCGGCTCGTATTTCCCAATCTCCTCCAAGATCCAGGCGGTGCGGCTTCCGTGCCGCCAGTACTTGATCCGCAACCCGCCGTACCGGTGGCCAAGGATGGTCGTGATGTCGTCCTGAATGCCACCTCTCAGCCAGAGGTTCTTGCTTGAGGGCGGCTCGCCGTCGAACGCCAGGGCCACGAAGTCTGCCGGCGGAAGATAGATATCTTCGGCGAGGGCGCGTTCAGGGACCGCCGACAGGATCCCGACGGCAAGCGAAAAGGCGATCCGGAACCGGGGCGACGGCCCGCAGGCCAAGCTGCGGGCCGCCATTTGCCTAGAACTGGTAACCGACGCCCAGGCTCAGCGTGCTCGCGTCTTCCGAACCGGGCTTCTCGAGCGTCGCGTAGTCGGCCTTCAGCACAGCGTTGGGGTGCAGCCAATAGTTAATGCCCACCACCCACTGGCTCTCCTCGGTATCGGCGCTATTGCCGGCCCTGGTGTCCCAGGTCTCGTAGCGGGCAAAGGGCCATCCGGACGGATGGCTCAAGGTACCATCCGTTCTGGGAGTCGGCCCCGAGTGCTGCCGCCTCATCGCCGTCGATCTCCCATCCCGCGTAGAGCGCCCGCAGCCCGAGCGACATCGAATTGGAAATCGGCCGGGTCACGTCGGCATTGGCCACGACCAGGGTGCCGCTCGCGTCGCTACCCTGCGTGAGGTCCGCCTGATGCTGCAGCGCGGCGGCCAGTTCGACCCCCGGCATCCCCGTGTAGCGGATCCGTCCGGTCACTGCCCCGTCTTCGAAGTCGTGGTTCGCGACCTTTCCGCGACCACTCCGGATCTTGAAGCTGTCCGTCGGCACCTTCAGGCCGCTGTGGAGCATCACGTCGAGCTGGACGCCGGCCTCGGTAGTCATCGTGCCGGAGACGCCGGCCTCCCACCAGGTGGTGGGGACGATGACGTTCTCGATCTTGTTGCGCTCGACGCCGTAGAAGGTTGGCGGCTCGTGGACCTCGTTGAGGAGACCCACGGGCATCAGCATGATGCCGGCCCGGCCCGTGACGGAGTTGCTGAAGTCACGCTCAATGTAGGCCTGCTCCAACTCGACCTCGCCCGGCTTGCCGTCGCCAGCCAGCGAGTGCTCGAGTTCGAGCTCGGAGAACATCCGGGTCGTCGCGTTGAAATCGTGGCCAAAGAACAGGACGTAGCGGTGAAAATCGACCCTGTCCAATGAGTCCTCTTTGATGTTGTAATGCAGTTCGCCGTATCCGCCGATCTGGGTGCGGTCCCACCAACCGGCTCCTGCTGTTCCGGCATCCATCGATTCTACGACCGCCTCGATCGCCTGGGTCGTTTCCTCTACCTGCGCCTCGCCGGCGCCGATCCGTTCCTTCAATGCGTCGATCTCCTGCTGTTGCTGCTGGATGACCTGCCACATTTCCTCCGGCGACGGCATCTCCTGCGCAACGGCACTGCCCGCTGTGAGCGCAACCACTACGGCACACGCCCCGTTGAATACGGTACTGCGGCGCACCGCGGGCAAGATCTGATTCGTGTTCATGATGGCACTCCGCCACTGCGAGTAGGAATGACTCGCATTTGCAAATCCATTAACACGGATGACTTGCGAATGCAACGCACTCTTAATCGCATTGTTGGCGCTGTTGCTCTGGGGTGACGTTTGGACCCCATTCCGGTGACCCAACCCATCGCCATCACCAGGCGTCACAACGGATCAGAGCCCCAGGCGCGGAACTGGTCATTTACCGCCAACGAGATCGACCGGAATTCTCTCAGGCCAGGAAGGTCAGGCGGTCGGGCAACAACGCGCTCTCGCTGCTGCGGCTGTCCGGGGGAAGGCTGTAGTGGGCGCTCGCCTTCTCCGCAGCTACCACTCCTCTCCGCGCGGTGAATCAATCTGCACGCGACAAAAGGGTCGCAGTGCTTGCGGGAACGCCATATCACGACCGCATGACGCCGGTGCCCGTGCCATGTTAGGTTCCGGTATGGCTGCGGGTCGTGGTGCCCGCCGTCATTGCCGCCGTAGCTCAGTGGTAGAGCACACCCTTGGTTAGGAATTGCCTGCCCGGCGAGCGATCGCCGGGGCTGAACCGCTCAAATTCGGGGAACGCTGCGGGCCGGAAGGCTCATGCCAATCCCGAGCCAAGCTCGCGCCTGCGCGAGAAGGTGTAGAGGCCAGACGGGCGGGGCCCCTCGAGGGTCAAGGGATGGTCCGGACCACCAAACGCCGGATGCGCCGCGACGGGCGCAGAAGGCGGTCGCGAAAGCGGCAGTGGTGCGAAGGGTGGGGTCGAGTGTTCAATTCACTCCGGCGGCACCACCACTCGGATGAGCCGGGATCAAGTCATCGGAAACGGCACCGGCCGGGCGTTTGGCATCGGCCGAAACAAGGCCGAAACGTCGCTGCCGCCCGCTCCGGAGAACCGTCCGATTTCCCGGTATCCGCTCAGCGAAACGTGACGACAGCCTCGGAGTCACCACCCGGGAGACCCGTGTAACGCACCGTGATGGTGCGCCCCGCTTCCGTCGGGTGGAAGGTTCCCATGGCACCCAGGCTGAGGACATCGCCAGCCTGCAACCGCTGCCCCTGCGCGCCGACGTGCTCGACGAGCCACAACAGAACGTTCAAGGGATGGCCCATCATCGCGGTGCCCTTGGCGCGCTGGATTTCTCTGCCCGTGTCATCGAGCGTGAAGGATTCCAAATTCCCAAGCGCCTCGATGAATGCCGGCGTCGGCTCGACGGGAATGGCCTTGCCGACCACGCCGTAACGCGACGCCACGTTGTAGCCGGCAATCGTCGCAAGATTCATCGGCTCGCCTTCGGCCATGACCAAGTCGAGCAGTTCAACGAAAGGGATCACTTCGCCGAGATAGCGGACGGCTTCCTCCGGCGTACGCGCTTCGTTGATCCGTTCGTCGGCGACCGTGATGATCAGATCGGCCTCGTAGAATGACCGGACGCCGAAATCAGCCTCAATTTCGGTTCCCGATGGCAGCAACATCGACTTGAACAGCACGCCGCCGACCGGTTCCGTAGCGCCGAACCGCTCTTGCAGTGCCTGATTGGTCAGGCCGGCTTTGTAGCCCGCTCGCTCACCCAGTTCCTCCGCGAGCAACGCAAGATATTCATCTTGAGCGCAGTAGCCGTCCTCCAGAGACGTGCCGTCGGGGTACACCGGCCCGGGAGTCTTCATGCGGAAGGCCTCGGCGGTCGCGGCAACGATTTGACCGTCGGGACAGGCTGTCGCGTCAATCGTGGGGAAAAGCACGGCCGCAGCCGCCAGGAGCGGGATGAAGGTAAACCGGTTGGCCATGATGATGATACCTACTGTAGCTGGAGGTCAGGAGCGGTAGATTAGGACCGTTAGGCCAATAGTCTGGCGCCGTCGGAAGGCGAGAACCTTGAGCGAAACGACCGTCAAAGCAATCCGAATTCACCAGACCGGCGGGCCCGACGTCATGCGCTGGGAAGACGTGTCCGTCGGCGATCCGGGCCCAGGCGAGGTGCGTCTCCGGCATACCGCAGTCGGGCTGAACTATATCGACGTTCAACAGCGGTCCGGCGGCTATCCGATGAGGGATTTCCCGGTCGTTCTGGGCATGGAAGGCGCCGGCGTCATCGAGGAGGTCGGGCCGGACGTGGTCGGTCTCGCTGTCGGCGACCGCGTGTCCTATTGCATGCAGCGCGGCAGCTATGCCGAGCAGCGGCTGATCGATGCCAGTCGCCTGATCAAGCTGGATGACCACACGACTGAAGAGGTCGCGGCGGCCTCCACGCTGCAGGGGCTGACCGCGCACTACCTGGTGCGCGATCTGTACAAGGTGAAGCCCGGCGACACGACGCTGGTGCATGCCGCAGCCGGCGGCGTCGGGCTGCTGGTCTGCCAATGGGCGAAGCACCTCGGCGCAACCGTGATCGGCACGGTTGGCACCAGAGAAAAGGCAGCGCTTGCCCAGGCGCATGGATGTGACCACCCGATCCTTTACCGCGAGGTCGATTTCGGTGAAGCGGTGCGCGACCTCACTAGTGGAAAAGGCGTGGATGTCGTCTATGACTCGGTCGGTAAGGACACCTTCGACAAGGGCATCGACGTCCTGGCCGATCGTGGCTGGATGGTGTCGTTTGGCCAGTCGTCGGGCTCGGCCCCGGCCCTGAATACCGCCCGGCTGGCGATGAAGGCGCAAGTCGTCACCCGAGGCGGCCTGTATTATTTCGTCAAGGACCCCAAGGCGCGCGCACGCAACGCTGCGGAACTGTTCGGCCTGATCGCCGACGGTGTCCTGACAGTCGAAATCAACCAGCGTTACAGACTAAGTGATGTGGCTCAGGCCCATACCGACCTCGAAGCGCGCAAGACCACAGGTTCGACAGTCCTGACGCCGTGAGCCTGGCTGTGCGGCCCGGTCCGTACGCTGCGGCCCGCGTCGCCCGCCGCACCCTGGCCAGGACGTTCATCATCACCATGCCGCGGGGCGGCGACACCCTTCCATAGCGAGACCAGCCATGCTGCCAGACGCATTTGATGTGACCGACAAAGTGGTGTTGATCACCGGTGCCGGACGCGGCATCGGTAAGGGCATTGCCCAGGTGCTTGCCGAAGCCGGCGCCGACGTGGCAATTAATTCCCTGACCCCGCGTTACGTCGAGGGTGTTGCGACCGAGATCGCCAAATCCAGTGGTCGCCGGGTGGTCCCGGTAGTCGCGGATGTCACCCAAAACGCTGGGGCGCGGCAGGCGATCGATACGGTCATGGACACCTTTGGCCGGATTGACGTCCTGGTCAACAATCTGGGAGACGCCATTCGGAAGCCGCTGGTGGCCTTGCCCGGAGAGGAAACTCCTGCTCTGACCGACGAGGAGCTCAGCCTGGTCATCGACGTCAATCTGACCGAGGCAATCCTGTGCACCCGGGCCGTCGGGCCGCACATGCTGGGGCGGCGTTCGGGCAAGGTGATCAACATTTCGTCGTGGACCGCCCGGCAAGGTGGCGGCGACATGGTCGTCTACTCGATTGCCAAGACCGGCCTGGCTGGCTTCACCCGGGCGCAGGCGCTCGAATGGGCGCCGTATGGGGTGCACGTGAACAGCATCGCGCCGGGCATTTTTCCCGACCCGGTAACGGTTGGCGACGACGGGATGCAGCGGACCAGGGACATGGCCGCCCGCAGCGTTCCCTTGTTGCGCCACGGCGAGTTGCGCGAGGTGGGCTATCTCGCGCTCTATCTGGCCTCCGCCGCGTCGGACTACATGACGGGACAGACCCTCTTTCTCGATGGCGGCATGAGTTTGTAGTTCGCGGCGGCGCCAGACCCTCGAACCGGCTGACGTGACAGTGATTCGTGCGTGGCCGGCTTCTCCACCTTCGCCCCGCCACACTTCCGAGCCGTCACGGCAGCTAGCTGGAGCGCTCCAACCGCAAATGAGCGCACGGCCTGGACCTCCTCATTGCGGAAACCTCTT
The DNA here is from genome assembly GCA_021296265.1 of Alphaproteobacteria bacterium. Taxonomy (GTDB): domain Bacteria; phylum Pseudomonadota; class Alphaproteobacteria; order TMED109; family TMED109; genus VXPW01. The sequence goes on from JAGWAT010000013.1 coordinate 20,971, forward strand.
GTCACGAGAAGGGGCGCCCCGGGAGCGCGCCAGCGCCACGCCCCACCGGATTCGCCGTCTTCGTCAGCATTCCGTGTGCAGGTACGCGGGCCCAGCGGGAAAGAGAGCAGCATGCGGCCCCCCGACGCTCGCAGAAGAGGACGCTGCTAAAGATCGCCCGTGGGTCACCCTGCCAGAACCGTGCCACAAGCATGCCGGGACCGCCGCGGGTCCTGACCGGGAAAGAACCGGCCGCAGGAACGGAGATCGAGGTCGGAATCGTTCCGTGGCCTCGCTCGGGAGGCGGGCCCGGAACCTTTGCCGCGTACCCAGCAACCTCACCTGCCCAGCGGCTAGGTCCGAACGTCCTGCTTCCATTGGTGGAATTGCCGGCAAACCGGCCGGACAGGCTGGTCCAGGTTTCGCCAATAACGCGACCGCCCTGCTCCCCAGCTGCCGGCGACCGGGTTGGCCGCCATATGGTCAACTGGCAAATCGACGACCGAGGCGGTTCACGCCCTGACCGCGTCGCAGGGCCACCGCCTGATGCGAGAGTTGGAGATCGGTGTCAGGGAAGCCTTCACATCGAACGCCCTATCGTCGAACGCCCGATCACAAATCTGAACGACACGAGAGCGACCAACCGTCCGTCCAATCGGGCAAATCGTGACAAACTTTGGTGCTATAACAAGCCGTCGTCCGTTCCCGGCATCACCTGCAACTGACAGCCTTAGGGTATCTACCCGCGCCAGCCTTTCGGGTGTTTTCCATCAGCGAGCGCACCGTATGTCCACACCCGACGTCCCGTTCGAAGCCCAGATCAACAAGCTCTGGGGACACATCCGGGGCCTGCACGTCCTCCATCTCATTCGCACGGGCGCCAACCTCGGCTGGTTTCGGCTCCTCGCTGAGGCCGGCGAGCGCGGCCTGACGCCGGAGGACCTCGCCGCTCCGCGGGGCCTCCACCTGCCTTTCGTCCGGATCTGGTGGAAAACCGCCATCGCCTGGGAGATCTTGGATCCGGCTGCCGACGGCCGGGCACGACTCGCACCGCACTTTGACGCCATCCTGGCCAAACCGGGCGATCCCCGTTTCCTCCTCCCCTACGTCGTCGCCACGCTCGACCACTTTCAGCCGGACCTGGCGACCCACACGGCAGCCATGGCCGACGGCGCCATCCGTACCTTCCAGGAGCATGGTCACGCCTTTACCGAGGCCATCGGCGACACGACGGCCGGGCTCCACGCGCTGATGGCCCGCCGCATCCTCCCGGGAATCGAAGAGGTGCGTGTCGCCCTGGCAGGCGGCGGGTCGTTTCTCGATTACGGTTGCGGCATCGCCGGTCTCGTCCGCCACGTGGCCAACGCCTTCCCGGAGGCCCGCTGCGCAGGCACGGACATCCACCGGGACGGCCTCGAGCAGGCCCGGCAGGCGGTGGCCGCCAGCGGCCTCGAGGACCGCGTCACCATCCACGACGGCAACGCCTGGCGCGGCGATGGCGCCAGTGTCGACGTCATCACGATGGTGGAGGTGCTGCACGAGATTCCCGAGGCCGTGCGACCGGATGTCCTCGCCCATTGCCGCCACCTGCTGCGGGACAACGGGCGGCTCGTCATTCTCGACGAAACGTACCCCGGGGATGCCGATCTCCGGAATCCTGATGCCGCGCTGGCCGTCCAGACCCAGTACAACGAGATGACCTGGGGGAACGTCGTCCCCACAGCACAGCAACAGGAGAGCCTCCTGGCGGACGCCGGTCTGAGGATTGTCGAGCGCACTACCATCGGCGGGATCTTCACCCAGTTGATCGTGGCTCCGCAGGGAGACTGAGCATGGACGTCAGGGACAAGGTGGTCGCCGTTACCGGCGGCGGCAACGGAATCGGGCGTGCACTCGCGATGGAGGCGCACCGGCGGGGCGCGCGGGCCGTGGTGGTGGCCGACCTGGACGGCGACGCCGCCGAGGCCTGTGCGGGCGCGTGCGGGGGCCGGGCCTGGGCCACCGACGTCGGCGACGACCACGCGGTCGGGCAGTTCATCGAGGCGGCAGAGGCGTTCGCCGGCCCGATCGACGTCTACTGTTCGAATGCCGGCATCCACCGTCCGGGCGGTATCGACACGAGTGCGGCCGACTGGCAGACATGCTGGGACGTCAACGTCATGAGTCACGCCTACGCCACGCGGCGCTTGGCCACACCGATGGCCGAACGCGGCGGGTATTTCCTGATCACTGTCTCGGCGGCCGGCCTGCTGTCGCAGATCGGCTCGGCGACGTACGCCGTGACCAAGCATGCCGCACTCGCCTACGCCGAATGGCTGTCCATCGCCTGGGGGGAACGCGGCCTCGGGGTCTCTGCCCTGTGCCCGCAGGCGGTCCGCACCGACATGATCGCCGATCTCCAGGACGGTGGCGTGGCCGGCCTCGACGGTGTCCTCGAGCCGGAAGACGTCGCGCGGGCGGCGTTTGATGGGATGGTCGCAGGCACTTTTCTCATCCTGCCGCATCCGAATGTCGCGGAGTACGTCCGCCGGAAGGCTACTGACCACGATCGCTGGATTCGCGGCATGCGGCGCCTGCAGGAACGCTTTGGCGAGGGAGGCGCCTGATGCGCCGCCCGCGGGGCCCCCGTCTGAACCGGCGCGTGCTGCTGGGCGGCGCAGCCGCGGGCACCCTGGCTCCCGGTGCGGCGCTGGCCGCGCGGGCGGGCGACGCCGCGCCCGACTGGATGCTGGTCCCGGGGCGCCCGTTCCGGGAGTACGGGGCGCCGGCCCCCCAGGAGGCGGACGTCGGACGGGAGATCCTGCAGCCGTACGAGGACGTCTCGCCCGGCGCCGGCGTGGCCATGACGCCGCTCGAGGACCTCGAGGGCACCATCACGCCGAACGGCCTGCATTTCGAGCGCAGCCACAACGGCGTGCCCGCCATTGACCCGCTGCGCCACGAACTGCTGATCCACGGTGAAGTGGAGCGGAAACTCCTCTTCACGCCGGCCGACCTGTTGCGCTACCCGATGGTCACGCGGGCGCTGTTCATCGAGTGCGCCGGCAACAGCTTTTTCAATTCCAACGCGTTTCCTCTGGCCGTCGACGAATCGTGTGGCATGCTCCACGGACTGGTGTCCACGGCTGAGTGGACCGGGGTTCCGCTGTCGCTGCTGCTCGGCGACGCTCGCCCCCGCCGGGGTGCCCGCTGGCTGATCGCGGAAGGCGCCGACGCCAACGCGATGAGCCGGAGCCTCCCGCTGGAGAAGGCGCTGGATGACGTCCTGGTAGCGCTGTACCAGAATGGCGAGCGGATACGGCCGGAACAGGGCTACCCGATGCGGCTGGTGGTGCCCGGCTGGGAAGGCAACCTCAACGTCAAGTGGCTACGCCGCCTCAAGGTCGTGGAGGAGCCGGTCCACGCCCGCGATGAGACCTCCAAGTACAGTGATCTGCGCCTGGATGGAAAGGCGCTCCAGTTCACCTTCCCCATGGACGTGAAGTCGGTGATCACCCGGCCGAGCGGCGGGCAGAAGCTCACCCAGGGTTTCCAGCACGTCTCCGGGCTCGCATGGTCGGGACACGGAGCCGTGCGCCGGGTCGAAGTCTCGACCGACGGCGGTAGCTCCTGGCAGACAGCCGCGCTCGACGGCCGGGCCCCCCGGTTTGCGCCCGTCCGGTTCCGGATGAACTGGACCTGGGACGGTGCGCCCACGACCCTGCTGTCCCGCGCGACCGACCAGGCCGGGCATCGCCAGGAGACCCGGGCCGAATGGTCCGCCCGCTTCGCGCACGGCCACCTGTACCACTGCAATGCCATCCAGAGCTGGCGGATCGAAGCCGATGGCAGTGTCACCAACGTCTATCTCTAGTCGCCGCAGCTTCAGCTACCCGTGATCCGACCCGCCGCTTTCCTCTGGCTCCTGCTGCTGGTCCTGGCGTTCGCTTCACCGGGCCGAGCCGCCGAAGCGCCCGCATCGCCCGATCTCGGGAGGGAGGCGTCGGACGAAATCGTTCGGCAGATGGACATTTCCGTCGGTCCCGACGGCGCCACCCTGCCGGCCGGTTCCGGCACCGTCGAGGCCGGCGAGGCGGTCTACCAGGCGCAGTGCCTGGTCTGCCACGGCGCGCAGGGAGACGGAGCGGACGCCGACATGCTGACCGGGGGCGTCGGCACGCTCGGGACGGCCCAGCCCGTCAAGACAGTGGGCTCGTACTGGCCCTACGCCACCACCCTCTTCGACTACATCCGCCGCGCGATGCCGCACAACGCGCCGCTCTCGCTGACCGACGATGAAACCTACGCGGTGACTGCCTACCTGCTCTGGACCAACCGGATCATCGACCGCGACCTGGTCCTCGATGCGGCCACGCTGCCCACCGTGCAGATGCCGAACCGCCAGGGCTTCGTGGACGCCTGGGGACCACCTTGGAAACGCGTCTGGCACACGTCCGGCCTCAGCGTCCTCGCGGTGGTCCTGCTGATCGGGGCTGTGACCGCGACGATTGTCCTGGCGGACCCGCTGACCCGGCGCCCACGCCTGTACCGGGTGGTTCGTGGCGGGCTGCTCGCCGCCACGCTGATCGGGCTGGGCGGCTGGTTCGGCGTGCAACCTGGCCTGCAGGAGATCGCTGACGCCGTCCGGAGCGCGACCGCTGCCGGCGACTGGCGCCCGCTGCTCGGCATCCCGGCGCTGGTGCTGGTCGCCGTCTTCACCCTGGTGGCGCTGCTCCTCTGGGGACGCGGTGCATTTTGCGGATGGCTGTGCCCGTTCGGCGCCCTGCAGGACTTCATTCATCGGGCCGCGCGCCTGCTCGGGGTGCCGCGGTACGAACCGCCGGCGCGCCTGCACAGCGGCCTTCGGCTTCTCAAGTACGGCGTGCTCGCGGCCATCGTGGCCGTGGCCGTCTTTATCCCGGCCATGCTGGACACCGCGCTGGCCGCCGAACCGTTCGGGACGGCGATCGGCGACGCGTTCCTGCGGCCGTGGCCTTATGTGGTGTGGGCCCTGGCCTGTCTCGGCATCGCGGTCTTTACCGAGCGGGCGTTCTGCCGGTACCTCTGCCCCTTTGGCGCCGCGCTGGGGCTCGGCGGGCGGCTGCGGATGCTCGACTGGCTCCGCCGCCGGCGCGCCTGCGGCACCAGCTGCTCGAAGTGCGAGCCGGTGTGCCCGACGCGGGCCATCCGGACCGACGGCACGATCAATCACTCGGAATGCATTCAGTGCCTGCGATGCCAGGAAGCGTACTTCGACCCCGCCTTCTGCCCGGAGGTGAAACCGCCACGCCGAGCGGGACGCGCGGCCGCGCGGGCCAGCGGAGCGGCGGCGGCCGTCCTGGCCGGGTGGCTGGTGGCGGCGGACCGCGCACACGCCGACATGTACGACCCGCTCTCGACCCGACTCACGCCCGGCGTGGTCGCGAAGACGTTCCCTGGGGCGGGCGACGTGCAGTCACCTGCCGGATCGCCGCCGGTCGCGGCCGTGCGGGACGGTGACTCGGTACAAGGGTGGCTGTTTTCGACCTTCGAGACGGTCGACCCACGCGGTTACTCCGGCGAACCGTTCGACATCATCGTGGGCCTTGATCATGCCGGCCGCATCACCGGTTCGGCGGTCCTCGAGCTGCACGAGCCCATGGTGGGGCCGAGCCTGATCCCGCAGACCAAACTCGAGGATCTGTTCGAAGGGCTGCGGAACCTTGATGTGCGCCGCCCCGTCCGGTTCACCGGACGCGGCGTGGACGGGGTCCGCGGCGCCACGATCAGCGCCACCCTGACGTACAACGCCATCGTTCTTTCGGCCCGCAAGATGGCCCGCATCCAAGGCCTCCTGGGCGAAGAAGAGAACACCGGCCCGTTCCAGCTCGACGTGGACCGGTATGAACCGAGAAGCTGGCAGGACTTGCTGGACTGGGGTGGAGTCGTGGGCGGAGAGTTCACGACCGCGGACCTAGGCATCACGGGCGACGCCGACCGCCCCGAGGAGTCCGTGCTGTCGTTCTATGCCGCGCTCGCGACGCCCGCCGAAGTCGGCCGCAACCTGTTTGGCGGCCAGTGGTTCAATCACCACATCTCGCAGATCGGGTACGGCGACCAGCTCCTTGCCGTGCTCGGGAGCGGCCGCATCTCCTGGCGGGGGAACGCCGTCCGGAGAACCGGGCAGTACGACCGGATCCGCCTGATCCAGGGCGAGCGGTCCTTCGACTTCACGAAATCGGAATCGCTGACCGCCACCGCCGTCCGTGCCGAGGGACGGCCCCTCTTCTCCGAGACCGGCCTGTTCCGAATCCCGCGCGACTGGAAATTCGACCCGCTCGAACCCTGGACCATCGAGTTGCGCATCCCGCCGGAAGCGGGCGGCGGCAGCGTCGACCTGGCGTACACGTTGCCGCAGGAACTCATCGGCGGTGATCCCATCGCCCTGGAGGACGCGGGTCTCCGACCGGTTCAGACCGCCTACTTCGGGTTCGTCAGGACCAGCGCCCTCGAGGGCTGGCAGCGGGTCTGGGCCGAGCACGACGAGGCGATCATGGGGCTGGTGCTGTTGCTCACCGTGCTCTCGGTGCTCGTGGGCTGGCCCGACGCGATCTCGCGCAGTCGCCGGGTCCACCTGTGGGCCCGCCTCGTCTTCCTCGCGGTCGTGATCGGCTGGCTCGGCTGGGTCGCGAACGCGCAGCTCACGATCGTGAACGTGCTGACCTACGCCCAGGCCGTCTTCACCGGCGGCTGGACCAGTTTTCTCTACGAACCGCTGATCGTCATCATTGCCGGCTACACGCTGGTGTCGCTGGTGCTGCTCGGGCGCGGCGTGTTCTGTGGATGGCTGTGCCCGTTCGGCGCCCTGCAGGAGCTACTGGCGCGCCTGGCGCGCGCCATACGGCTGCCCACCCTACCCATCACCGAGACAGCGAACGAGCGGCTGTGGGCACTGAAGTACGTGGTGCTCGCCGTCCTGGTCGGCAGCACCCTGACCCAGGGGATGGGCACCACCCAGGCCCTCGCCGAAGTGGAGCCGTTCAAGACGGCCATCACGCTCCGGTTCGACCGCAGCCTGCCGTATGTCCTGTACGCCGGGGTGCTGCTGGCGCTGGGGCTCTTTGTCGAGCGCTTCTACTGTCGCTTCCTGTGTCCCCTCGGGGCGGCGGCGGCCGTTCTCGGCAAGGTCCGGATCTTCGGCAACCTGGCCCGCCGCGCCGAATGCGGAAACCCGTGCCGGCTGTGCGAACGGGCGTGCCCGGTACAGGCCATCGAAGCGAGTGGCGCCATCAACATGAACGAGTGCTTCCAGTGCCTCGACTGCCAGGTCGAGTACCACGACGACCGGCGGTGCCCGCCGCTGGTCCGGTTGCGGCGATCGCTCGCTCCCGGCGGTGCGCCAAGCGGCTAAAGGCCCGTTTGCCGCCGGGGCGGTGGCGCACCGCCCCGCAAACCCGTATAGTTCGCCGCACAAAAGGGAAGGGCCTCTCAGGCCCCGCCGCCGTGGCGGCGTGGCACGAACTACCGACACCGGTGGCGCGCAAGCGTGACTGGGCGTTTGGGTTGTGGCCCCGGCCTAGAGAAAAGATGCTGACCGGGAGGAATTACCTAATGCATCTACTAACCAAACTGACGATCGGCGTGCTCGTGAGCCTTGGGTTCGCGACGTCTGCGTTAGCTCAGGGTATTGACATCCTTGCGGCACCGAAGCAGCAGCCGAACTACGTGTCGGACGACATGCTGCTTAACGCCGACAAGGACCCAATGAACTGGCTCCACTACGGCCGAGACTACGAGAGCACCCGGTACGCCCTGCAGACGGCGATCAACCAGGACAACGCCTCGGAACTTGAGGCTGAGTGGTACCTGTCGTTCGGAACCCTTGAAGGGCAGGACAGCCAGGGCGTCGCCGTCGGCGGCACCCTCTACGTGACGACGTCGTTCAACCGCGTGATCGCTGCCGATGGCCAGACTGGTCTGATCAAGTGGAAGTACGAGCGCGAGCTGCCGGCCGACGTGTACCCGCAGCTGTGCTGTGACGTCGTGAACCGTGGCGTCGCCCCGTACAAGGACAACGTCTACCTCGCAACGCTCGATGCCCACCTGGTCGCTCTTGACAACGCGACCGGTGAAGTCGTGTTCGACAAGACCGTTGGTGACTACACGTACGCCGAGACCTTCACCGTCATGCCGATGGCGCTAGACGGCAAGATCATCATCGGCACCGCCGGTGCCGAGTACGGTGTCCGCGGCTGGCTCCGCGCCCTCGACCACGAGACCGGTGACACGATCTGGAACACCTACACCATTCCGGGTGAAGGCGAGCCCAACAACGACACCTGGGCCGGTGAATCCTGGAAGTACGGTGGTGGCTCGACGTGGATCACCGGTTCCTACGACCAGGACCTCCACCTGCTCTACTGGCCGGTCGGCAACCCGGGCCCGGACTTCGACCGTCACGTCCGCCTCGGTGACAACCTGTACTCGAACTCCACGATCGTGGTTGACCCCGACACGGGCGAGCTCAAGTTCTGGTTCCAGTACACCCCGAACGACCCGTATGACTACGACGGTGTAAACGAGGTGATCCTGGCCGACATCGACGGCAAGAAGGTCTGGCTGCACGGTGACCGGAACGGCCACCTCTACTCCATCGACCGTACCAACGGGAAATGCAACTGGGTGGTTCCGCTCGGCCGGATCAACTGGACCCCTGGCTTCAAGGACAACTGTCGTCCGATCATGGCCTGGGAAGAAGGCGGAGACCCGGCGATGGACGTGGTCTACGACCGTCGGACCAACGACATTGCGCCCTCGCTTGACGGCGGGAAAGAGTGGCACCCGATGGCCTACTCGCCGCGCGTGAACATGGTCTACGTCCCGACCTACAACTTCTCGATGGACCTCCAGGCGAAGAAGATGGAATGGCGTCGTGGCGAGTGGTACCTGGGCGCGAAGGTCCTGACCTTCAACAAGGGTAACGGCGCGGTGAAGGCGTACGACGCCTCGACCGGTGAGCTGACCTGGATCCGTCCGCACAGCACGCCCGCAACCGGCGGCATGATGGCGACGGCCGGCGGCCTCGTCTTCTACGGCGACGCGGAAGGCTTCTTCCACGCAGTCCGCGACGACACCGGTGAGGAACTCTGGTCCTTCAACGTCGGCACCGGCGTGCACGGCAACCCGACCTCGTTCACCGCTGGCGGCAAGCAGTACATCACGATTGTCGTCGGCGCTGGTGGTGGTGGCATCTGGCCGCTCACCTTCGGCGAGTGGCTCCAGAACCACACCAAGGGCGGCGGCATGTTCGCCTTTGGCATCGACTAGGAAGTTCGCACCTGCGATTCTTCTGGGGGAAGGCAGCGCGCTGCCTTCCCCCTTTTCTTCTACCTATATATCTGCACCGGACTGATCCCCCTTTAATCCGGAGTCGACCCCGTGAAACTGATTTCCACCTGCGCCGCCGCGTGCGTGCTGGCGTTCACCATGAGTCTGGACGCGCAAGCCGAAGACGCACTCGACAAAATCGAGACGCGCGGCATCCTCACCATCTGCGCCGACCCCTATAACTGGCCGCACAGCTCGTCGAGCGACTACCCGCGCGGCTTCGACGTTGAGATCTTCTCGCAGATCGCTGCCAACAACGGCTGGCAAACCGAACTTTACTGGTCCAACACCGGCACCCGGGGCGGTCTCGGCAGAGCGCTCCGCAATTCGATCGCCAAGGGCCGCTGCCAAATCTTCGCAGGCATTGCAATCCATCCGGACAATGTTGACGAGATCGGCGAAAAGGGCCTGGTGTTCTCGGCACCGTACCTGGGCCTTGCCTACATTCCCGTGGTCGACCCCGAACTGGCGGAAGTTACTTCGCTCGAAGAAATCGCCCAGCACACCGACATCGGCGTGGCCATGTCGACTGCCATGGACGGCTACCTGATCGACAACGGCATTGAACGCGAGCTTTATCTCGGCAACCGACGGGTCCTAGACGGGCTGCGCAACCGCGAGACCAAGGCCGCCATGGTGTGGGCACCCGCCCTTGCCATTGAACGCCGACGGCACAAGGACGCCAACTATTCGCTGATCGATGCTTTCGAACCGATCTCGGGACTCCGCTGGAATGTGGGCGCCGCCATCCCCGGCAGCGAAACCCGCTTGATCGATTTGATCAATTCCGAACTGGCGACCATGCTGGCCAACGGCACCATCGAGTCGATCGTCACTGGTTATCAGATTCCCTACTTCGCGCCGTTCCCTGGCTGACGCGGCTGTGGCCTGGATGACTCCCATGGATTCTCTCTCCCTACGCCGAACTCCCCTGCTTCTTGTCTGCGCAGCTGCCGCTTGCCTGCTGCTTGCGCAGAACGCGGTCGCCGCCGAAGACCTCGGCTACGGCGGCGAAGACGACATCGAAAACCCGCTGGAAGGCGACGCCGCGGCGATTGAGCACGGCAAGGAGCGCTACAGCGCCCGTTGCGGCTTCTGCCACGGCAGCCGCGGCATCGGCGCGAAGGGCCCCTGCCTCAGCTGCAACAAGTTCAAGAAGGGCGGCGGCAGGAATCTCGACATCTATTCCGTGATCGCGGGCGGCCTCACGATCAATGGTCGTCCGACGCAGATGGGTGGGTTCTCGCGCACCCTTTCGGACGACGACATCTGGTCGATCATCGCCTACTTGCGCAACGAGTACACGGACCGGGTCGCCAGGGGCGAGTTCGAGGAAGGCTACAATCCGATCGTGGAGGAAGCGCAGCGGTAACGGTCGGGCCGCCCGGCGCCCCCGCAGTTGTTCCCCTAACCACCGCAGCGGAGCCTATCCCTGCGCCCGTCACCTCATGGTGGCGGGCTCAGAAGGTTTCGAAACGTCCCGAAGACGCGGTCGCCCGCCGGGCCGGGCGGTCCTGAATGGCAACGGGCAAACCGATCTCGCGCAGCAGCTTTTGCTGGATCGCTGCCGCGAAATCCCGATAATCGTCCGCCACCATCAGGAATGCACCGGCACCGCCGATGACGCTGTGCTCGAAGTAGTCATCGAGAAACGGCTCTTCGTTCAGGATCGCGAGGCCATTGACCGTGACTCCCTGCTCGATCGCCTGATCGCGGAGCGACATGGGGTGTACGCCGTTGTTGGCTCGTCCGTCGCCCGAGACATCGATTACCCGGCGGTTGCCCTCGAACCCGTTGGTCGCCAATTCTCCCATGGCGAATTCGATCGCGCCGGCGATGGAGGTCTGACCGCCCGGTATCGCCCGGGGTGCCGTGCGCAACTCGCGCGAGAATGCGACGGCGTCCGCGGTGCTCCGGATCACGCGCCATCCAGTCACCGGTGCTTGCTCACGATTGTCCGACCACTGCATCACGAGCACCGCCAACCCTCCAGGCCCGACAGAGCGGATCGCGTCGAGCACTGACGGATTTCGAAACGCTGCGGCGATTCCCCCCATTTGCAGGCGGTATTCCTGTTCGTCCACGCTCGACGAGACGTCGATCGCGATGATCAGCTCCATGTCCACCGGTTCCGCTGCAGCCGCGCATTCGGCGGCCGCCAGGACGGCAACCGCCAACAGGCCCCACGAGAGTTTCATCGCATGACCGGCACATCCGTGCCAAGTGCCGCCAGTGCCCACGCCGCCGCCAGGCGAACCTCTTCGGCCTGGTCGTCCAGCGCCGTATGCAGCGCATCGGCGGCCTCGGTGGCGCCGACGCTCCCCAGTGCTTCAGCTGTCAGTGCTCGAACCTCCGAATCGTCGCTGGCAAGGTACGGCAACAGGTACACGGCAGTGTCCGCAGCCACCGGGCCAAGTTCGATAACGGTGGCCAGCACGCCAGGGAGCAGGAGTCGATCGCCGTATTCCAGGACGATGGCGAGTTCCGTCAATGCCCCGGCTCCCACGTTACGCAGCGCCTGGATGACCGCCCAGCGAACATTCTCGTCCCGATCTGCCAGCGCCGACACCAGCTCGGGGACCAGATCGGCAACTGCTGCGGATCCCATTCCCCCCAGCGCGTCGGCCGTCGCGCGCCGAATGCGCGAGTCCGGGTCTCGCAGCAGCGGTGCCACCAGCAGCGCCCCCGACTGCCCGTCCTCACCGAGATCGGCGAAACCCTTGACCGCTTCGTAGCGCACCCTCGGATCGGGATCGGCGACGAGTTCACCAAATACCTGCAGGGAAGCTTCCACGATCGCACGCCGAAGCGAAGGATATCCCCGCAGGCGTTCCGCCGATGTCATCGCCTTGGGCCAGATCTGCGCCTGCGGATCGGTGAGCCAGCCCGACTCGCCGGGCCAGTTCCGATCCCCGGCAATGCGACGCAGGCACAGAAGTGCCAGGGCCCGCATCTCCGGATCTGGATCCCGGGTGATCGGCGCCACACGCGGAACCGCGACTCCGGCGCGGGCACCGTGCGCGGCGAGGCCCTTCAGCGCACTCAGCCTCTTGGCGCGGTCAGAATCGTCCAACACCTGCATCAGAGCCGCAACCGCGACCGGTCCCATCTTGCCGAGGGTCGACGCGGCGGAAGCCCGAACCGCGGCGTCGGGATCGTCCAACAAGCCGACCAGCGCCGGTGTGGCCACAACCGCCTTGAGGCCGAAGCTTTCCATGGCGCCCGCCGCCGCCCACCGAATTTCCGGGTGCGGATCGTCAAGCAGTTCAATCAGGGCAGTGATGGTCACGTTCGCCCGGCCACTGATGCGTTCAAGCGCGCGAATGACCCGAATGCGAACAACGTGGTCTGACTCGTGCAGCGCCGATGCGATCAACGCGTCGATGGCGGTATTGGCGTTGGATCCGAGTTCACCAAGCCGTACTGCCGCCCTGGCGCGATCGTGGGCAGTGGCAGCCTGCAACTTGGACACCAGGGCCGAGATCTCGTCGAGCGTAGCCGCGCGCGAAGGCGACATCGAAACAAGGACTACGGCAAGGGGCAGCAGGGCCCGGAAGACTCGAGGCACGGCAGGACAACAGACACGGAAAACGTTCATCGCATCATTCCAAGCCCGAGCGGCTCCGTCAAACCTCGCTTGAGCCTGCCAGATCAGATCTCGATTCGATGCGGAACCCCCCGACCCGATCCGGTTCGCGGCCCCAGCCGCTTTGGTCGGCCATGGACGCGGGTCCGTAGCCTCCACCGCCTGTGGGGCGGCCAGCATGACCGCGGTCGCCACATCCACCGGCGTCGCCCTGATGGCGAAAGCCCTCGGCATCTACGCAGTCTCTCGCCCCCGACTAGCGCCAGTGACCGTACCCGGCAGACACCCTGAACAATGGATTCGGCGGAGGATCAGCTTGCGCGGAACTCCGTGACAGCGTTCTACAGAATGCGGCGATGCATCGGCTTCGGACCGGTTGCCTCGCAAGCCGGCGGTCCGTGCGGCGTCAGACGTACGATCGGAGTCTCTCCGCGTAGGATACGGCACCGCCCCGGCCCCGTGACCCGCTCCAGGACACCGACCCATGGACCAGCAGACGCCGACGAACCCTCCTGCCGTCACCAACTGCACGTTCGAGCTTCAAGACCGCACCGCCCTTCTCGCATTCGACCGCCACGATGTGCGTAATGCGCTCACGGGTACGAAGATCCTGGAGGATCTGCTGGCCGTGACGGCCTGGATCAACCGGTCACGGGCCGTTTCCGTTCTGGTCCTGACCGGCAACGGGAGTGCGTTCTCGGCCGGGGGCAACGTGAAGGACATGCGCGACCGGTCCGGCGACTTCGATGGTCCCGTGCAGGACATCGAACATGCATACCGGCACGGCATCCAGCGCATGCCGCGCGCGATCTCGAACCTCGACATCCCCGTGATTGCCGCCGTGAACGGCCCGGCGATCGGCGCCGGCTGCGATCTCGCCTGCATGTGCGACATCCGGATCGGCGGCGATTCCGCGCGATTCGCCGAGAGCTTCGTGAATCTGGGCATCATCCCCGGCGACGGGGGCGCATGGTTCCTGCCGCGGGTAGTCGGCATGCAGCGGGCGGCCGAAATGACGTTTACCGGACGCACGGTGGGGGCTGAGGAAGCGCTCGCGGTCGGTCTGCTGCTCGAAGTGGTGCCGGATGATGAACTCCGGCATCGGGCGCTTGAGCTGGCGGCCACGATCGCTTCCAAGCCACCCATCACGCTCCGGTACGCCAAGCGGCTCATGCGGATGGCACAGTCCATGCCGCTCGACCAATTCCTGGACACCTGCGCCGTGTACCAGGGCGTGGCCCACCAAACGGATGACCACCACGAAGCTCTCGCGGCATTCTTCGGGAAACGTCCGGGCGTCTATCGAGGCCGCTGACACCCACGTGGTGGGCCCGGCAGGACTCGAACCTGCAACCTAACCGTTATGAGCGGTCAGCTCTGACCAATTGAGCTACGGGCCCCGCGGGGATCGATTACCGGTCGTCAAGAAAGCCTTCGAGCTTCTGCCGCCGGGAGGGGTGCCGCAGCTTCCGGAGGGCCTTGGCCTCGATCTGGCGGATCCGCTCACGCGTGACGTTGAACTGCTTGCCAACCTCTTCCAGCGTGTGGTCGGTCTGGGTGCCGATGCCGAATCGCATCCGGATGACCCGGTCCTCGCGCGGTGTGAGCGATGACAGCGCCCAAGACACCTGCTCGCCAAGCTTGGCGCGGACGACGGCCTCGTCGGGCATCATCGCGTTCTCGTCGGCAATGAACTCCCCGTAGTTGGTGTCCTCGTCCTCGCCGACCTGCTTGTCGAGGCTGATCGGTTCCTTCGAGATCTTCATCACCCGGCTGACCTTCTCCAGCGGCATGCCGAGCTTCTCGGCGATCTCCTCCGGCGAGGCTTCATGGCCGCTCTCGTGCAGGATCTGACGCTGGGTCCGGATGATCTTGTTGATCGTCTCGATCATGTGCACGGGGATGCGGATCGTCCGCGCCTGGTCAGCGATCGAGCGCGTGATCGCCTGGCGAATCCACCAGGTTGCATAGGTTGAGAACTTGTACCCCAGGCGATACTCGAACTTCTCCACCGCCTTCATCAGGCCGATGTTGCCTTCCTGCATGAGATCCGGGAACTGCAGGCCGCGGTTGGTGTACTTCTTGGCGATGGACACGACGAGCCGCAGGTTGGCGGCAATCATCTCGCCTTTTGCCTGCTCGGATTCGTGCTCTGCGCGGTGCACGCGCCCCACGATGGCACGGAACTCCTGCGGGACCAGCTTGCTTTCTTCCGCCACGGTCCGAATGGCCGCACAGGAGGCCTGCAGCCGTTCCGTCGCCCGCTCGCGTGCTTCGGGGTCCTTCACCCGGATCAGCTTTGCCAGCTGGGCAACATCCAACTCGTTGGCCGAGTACTGCCGCAGGAATTCCGACAGGGTGGCGCCGCTTTGCTCAACGAGGGCGCGCAGCTTCCCTTCGGCACGCGTAAGTTTGCGGTTCCACTCGTACAGCTCGTCGGCGAGTTCCCGCGTCTTGGCCGGCATGAGGAAGAACTCACTCAGCAGTCCCACCGACCGGGCGCGCGCACGGCGGCAGCGTAGCTCAGTGGTCTTCGGAAGCGGCTTCCCTTCAGCCGCGTACCGGATCCGGCGTGCATGCACCTTGTCCAGCCCGACCTTGATCCCCCCGAGCTCCGCCAGAATGGTCATCACGGCCGGCCGGACCGTCTTTTCCATCGACGCCACCGACTGCTTGGCACCGCCGGTGGTCGGCGTCGGTTTGCCATCCTTGGTCGAAGGTGCGGCCGGCGACGCCCGATTAGACATGAGCGCGTGGGTCGCCTCGAGATCAATCACTTCGCGGAACGGGACTTCCTTGGCCTCGATCTGCCGTTGCCACTCGATCACGCAGTCGAGGGTCCGCGGGCTTTCGATCAGGGCCTCGACCGCCTTCCTGCGACCGATCTCCATCCGCTTGGCGATCGCGATCTCGCCCTCCCGCGTGAGCAGGTCGATCCCGTTCATGTCCCGGAGGTACATCCGCACGGGATCGTCGGTCCGGCCCGTGATCTCATTCGGCTGTGCGGGGGTACGTGCCGGCGAGTCGATCACGCCACCAGGCAGCGGCGCGCTCTTCTCGTTGGGGACCTCATTTGGCTTCAGCACCCGAATCGAACTCGCGGTGAAGTAGCCGTGAATCTTGTCGAGATTCTCGACCATGTCGGCCGGTACGGCCTCCGCGATCTCTTCCGTGCTGACCCAGCCGCGCGCCATGGATTTCTGAATCAGGGCGCGCACCGCTTCCATCCCTGCTTCCCGGGTCGCCGCGGCACTGGTGTCGGCTTTACTCATGGCTGTGACTGGCTCCACGGGATTTCATCGTCGGGCCCCGGCGCAACTACCTGCTCCATCGTCGCCGACGGAGGGGGATTATGGCGGTGCACCCAGGCCAGCTGGATTTGGACGGCGGCCTCCCAACCCGCTAGCGCAGCGTTGAGGCCGCCGTCAGGGAGCACAAACGGTTCCACGACGCGGCGGCTATCCCAACGGTCGGACGAGGCTCCTTCGTCGAGAAGCCCGGCAAGACCGCGGCCTTCCAGCCACGGACGGACGCTCGACGGGTCAACGGGGTCGCTCTGTGCATGTCTATTTAGGAGTTCCGTGCGCACTGCGTCAAGGTCCGGGACGGCGCGGAACGGCACTTCGGCGAATTTTTCCTCGACGTGGTCAAGGAGTTCGGGCACGTTGATGACGGCCTGCACGATCGACCGTTCGCGGCGCGCGGCTCCCTGATTCAGTTGCGCGTCGCGATGGCGCTCGGTCACCAGCCGGTCAGGGCCACGCATCGCGAAGCGTTCGCGGACGCGCACCGGCGGGCTCGGCGGCCGGCGCGCGGACCCGGTGCCCGGCGCGCGGGTCTCCAGCGTGCCGTGGCAGGTCTCCTGGTAGCGGCGCGCGAACTCCTCGTGGTACGCATTGCGGACCGCGTGGTCGTCGATCGTCTGGACCAGTCGCTTCAGCCGCTCCTGAAAATGGACCTTGCGTTCCGGCGTATCAAGTGTTTCTCGGGCGTATTCGGTCTCCCAGGCCAGGTCGACCAAGGGGCGGGCGTTCGCCGCGACCTCCCGGAACGCATCGGCGCCCCGGCTGCGCACCAGCGAATCGGGATCCTCGCCCGCCGGTAGGAAGGCGAAACGCAGGGAACGGCCCGCCGCAAGCGACGGCAGGACGGTCTCCATGGCCCGGATGGCGGCCGCCCGCCCGGCGGCGTCGCCGTCCATGCAGAGCACGGGCTCATCGTGCAATTGCCAGGCAACCCGCATCTGGTCGCTCGTGAGCGCGGTCCCGAGAGGGGCGACCGTCGCCTCGAACCCGTGCATGGAGAGGGCGATCACATCCATGTAGCCCTCCACCACGTAGAGTGCGCCCGCCGCCCGCACGGCCTGTCGGGCCTGATGCAGGTTGTACAGCGTGCGGCCTTTGTCGAAGACGATGGTTTCTCTTGAATTCAGGTACTTGGCCGGAGTCTTGGGATCAAGCGCGCGGCCACCGAACGCCACGACCTTGCCAAGACGGTCAGCGATCGGGAACGTCACGCGATCGCGAAAGAAGGGGTAGGTGCGTCCGCGATCGTCGCGACCGAGGAGACCGGCATCCAGCTGCCCATCGTCGGAGATCCCTGCTGCCCGCATTCGCTTGGCAAGGTCGCGGCCGTGTTGCGGCGCGTAGCCAAGCCCGAATGCTTTCGCTTCCGCCCCCTGAATTCCCCGGGCCTTGAGATACTCCCGTGCCGCGCGTCCAGCGGGCGCCCGGAGTTCAGTCTCGAAGTAAGCCTGGGCCGCGTCAAGTGCCTCGCGCGCTCGCCGCCACCGGCGCTCACGCTCCGGGTCCACCGGACCGCCGGTACGCGGTACCTCCATGCCCGCGTGTGCCGCCACCTTCCGCACCGCATCCATGAAGGCGAGGTTCTCGGTCGCCATCACGAAATTGACGGCCGTCCCCGACGCCTTGCAGCCGAAACAGTGGTAGAAGCCCTTGGCTTCGTCCACGTGAAAGGACGGGGTCTTCTCGTCGTGGAACGGGCACAGGCCCTTGAACCGGCCGCTCCCCGCCGCCTTGAGGCGGACGGTCTGGCCGACGATCGCGGCGATCGGGGCGCGGGATTTGAGTTCCTCGAGAAAGCTGTCGGGCAGTCTCGCCACAACCTGCCCGGCTCAGGCCCCGAGCCGGCGACGGGCTTCGCGCCGGGCACGCGCCAGGTCCTCGGCATTGGTGCAGACCTTGCGCAACTCCGCCATCGTGCGGCCCAGGTCCCGGATGGAACGTGCCTGCGCCGCCCCGAGCGCCTGCTCGACCGCCCGCACCATCTCGGTTTCGTTCATCGGTTCGGGGAGATACCCCGCCAGTACGGCCCGCTCCGCGCGCCGCAGCTCGCGGACACGGGGGTCGCCGTCCACGCCACCCGCGGCGCCGGCGGCTTCTTCGCAGTGACAGTGGAGACGCCGGATCAGGTCCTGGACGGCAGTGTCATCGATGCCGGCTTCGCCCTCCGGCAGATCGGCTTCCGCGTCATCGATCGCCGCGAGCACGAGCCGAAGCGTGGCAGTCCGCGCGCTGTCCTGCGCACGTACAGCGGCCTTGAGATCGGCGCGCAGGCGTTCGCGTACATTCGTTTGTTGCATGGTGAGGCGGCCCACACCGTTCAGCGCCCGCGGGCGGCGGCACGAACCGTGCATTATACAGCCAGCCCGGTTCGAATGCCGGGCCCCCGCGTGCTCCCCGTACCGTCTTGCATTTTTCGGGGCCGACCGTAGTTTCTTGGCAATCCCGGATGATCCGGGGCACCCAGGAAATCGATGACCCAGCCCGGATCTCCCCCCCGAGTTCCCGGATGCGCGGACTCGGGGATGCTGGTGCTCGCCGACGGTACCGTGTTCCGGGGCCGCGGGTGGGGCAATACCGGCCGCGCCGTAGGCGAGGTGTGCTTCAACACCTCGATGTCCGGCTATCAGGAAGTGATGACCGACCCGAGCTACGCGGGCCAAATCATCACGTTCACGTTCCCGCACATCGGGATCGTCGGTTGCAATGCGACCGACCACGAAGCCGCATTGCCGGCCGCGCGGGGTGCCATCTTCCGGGCCGATCCGACGCCGCCCTCGAACTGGCGCAGCGAGCGGCCGCTCAACACGTGGCTGCGCGAAGTCGGCATCGTCGGCCTCTCCGGCATTGACACGCGCGCGCTGACCCTCCGGATCCGCGCGGGCGGCGCTCCCGCAGGCGTAATCGCGCACGAACCCGACGGCGAATTCGACATCGAGCGCCTGGTGAGCGAGGCGGCCGCGTGGCCGGGGCTGGCAGGCATGGATCTGGCCCGCGAGGTCACGTGCCGCGAGCCATACACCTGGACCACAGGGCTATGGTCCGGACTCGCGCGCACGCCGGTCCCCGCGGCCGACGCGGTCCCCATCGTCGCCGTCGACTACGGGGTCAAGCGCAATATTCTCCGCCTGCTCGTCGACCGAGGGCTCACCCCGACCGTGGTGCCGGCCACGGAGTCCGCCGAGGCGATTCTCGCCCGTCGCCCAGCCGGCATTTTCCTGTCGAACGGCCCGGGCGATCCCGCGGCCACCGCCGAGTACGCGGTGCCGGTGATCCGCAGTCTGATCGACTCGGGCCTGCCGCTGTTCGGAATCTGCCTGGGTCACCAGCTGCTCGCCCACGCGCTCGGCGCGCGCACCGAGAAGATGCACCAGGGGCACCGGGGTGCGAACCAGCCGGTCCTCGACCGCGCCACCGGCAAGGTCGAGATCACCAGTCAGAACCACGGGTTTGTCGTATGCCGCGAGGGGCTTCCGGAAACCCTGGAAGAAACGCATACCTCGCTGTTCGACGGCTCCATCGAGGGCATTCGCCTGCGCGGCAGGCCGGTTTCAGGCGTCCAGTACCACCCGGAGGCGTCACCGGGACCGCGCGACTCCGCCTATCTGTTCGACCGCTTCCGATCGCAGATCGTTAAGGCCGCCCGCTGATGCCGCGGCGCCCCGACATCGAATCGATCCTGGTGGTCGGCGCCGGGCCCATTGTGATCGGCCAGGCGTGCGAGTTCGACTATTCGGGCTCGCAGGCCTGCAAGGTGCTCCGGGAGGAGGGGTACCGCGTGATCCTCGTCAATTCCAACCCGGCGACGATCATGACCGATCCGGAACTTGCCCACGTGACCTACGTCGAGCCGACCGTGCCCGACACCGTGCGCCAGATCATCGCCCGGGAACGGCCGGATGCGATGCTCCCCACCATGGGCGGCCAGACCGCCCTCAACATCGCGCTGGCCCTGTCCGAGGACGGCACCCTGGAACGCTACGGGGTCGAGCTTATCGGCGCATCGATCGATGCGATCCACCGGGCGGAGGACCGCGAGCGGTTCCGCGAGACGATGCGCTCGATCGGCCTCGCCACCCCGGAAAGCGCCACGGCCCAAACGCTGGCAGAGGCAGAGGCGATCGCCGGGCGGGTCGGCCTCCCCGCCGTGGTCCGCCCGTCGTTCACCCTGGGAGGCGCCGGCGGCGGCATCGCCCGCACACTCGAGGAGTTCCGCTCCATCGTCCAGGGCGGGCTCGACCTCTCGCCGGTTACGCAGGTCCTCGTCGAGGAATCCGTGATCGGCTGGAAAGAGTTCGAAATGGAGGTGATCCGCGACCGGGCGAACAACGCGATCATCGTCTGCTCGATCGAGAACGTCGATCCCATGGGTGTCCACACCGGCGACAGCATCACCGTCGCCCCGGCCCTCACGCTGACGGACAAGGAGTACCAGTCACTGCGGGACGCGTCGATCGCGATCCTGCGGGCCATCGGGGTGGAAACCGGCGGGTCCAACGTGCAGTTCGCCATCAACCCGGCCGACGGTCGGATCGTCGTGATCGAGATGAACCCGCGCGTCTCGCGTTCCAGCGCGCTGGCCTCCAAGGCCACCGGGTTTCCGATCGCCAAGGTCGCCGCGCGGCTGGCAGTCGGATACACCCTGGATGAGATCATGAACGACGTGACCGGCACGACGCCGGCCTCGTTCGAACCGGTGATCGACTACATCGTCACCAAGGTGCCCCGGTTCACCTTCGAGAAATTCCCGGGTACCGAACCGGCGCTCACGACGTCCATGAAATCGGTCGGGGAGGCGATGGCGATCGGCCGCAACTTTGCGGAATCGCTGCAAAAGGCGCTGCGCTCGCTCGAACTCGGCCTCACGGGCTTCGACGCCGTGGAGGTGCCGCGCGGGCCCGACGGCGTGGACCGGGCGGCGCTGCTCAAGCTGCTCGCCCAGCCGACACCGCGGCGGGTCCTCCTGCTCGCCCAGGCGTTCCGCGAAGGGCTGTCGATCGCGGACGTGCACGCGGCCACGGCCATCGACCCGTGGTTCCTCGCACGCATCGAGGAAATCGTCCTGGCGGAAGCGGAACTCGCGGGCCAGGGTCTCCCGGCCGACGCCGACGCCTTCCGCCGGGTCAAGTCGCTGGGATTCGCGGACGTGCGAATCGCCCTTCTCACCGACCGCAACGAGTCCGCGGTCGCCGCTGCCCGCCGCGCCCTCGGCGTGCGCCCGGCGTTTCGCCGGGTCGACACCTGCGCCGGGGAGTTCGCGGCCAGCACGCCGTACTTCTACGCAAGCTACGAGGAAGCTGCCTCCGGCAGCGGCGAGACCGCGCCCGGTAATCGCCGCAAGGTCGTGATCCTCGGCGGCGGTCCCAACCGAATCGGGCAGGGCATCGAGTTCGACTACTGCTGCGTGCATGCGGCGCTGGCCCTCAGCGGCGTCGGGATCGAAACAATCATGATCAACTGCAACCCGGAGACGGTCTCGACGGACTACGACACCTCGGACCGGCTCTACTTCGAGCCGCTCACGGGCGAGGACGTGGTCGAGATCATCGAAGCCGAGCGCGTGGCCGGGGAGTTCATCGGCTGCATCGTGCAGTTTGGCGGCCAGACTCCGTTGCGGTTGGCGCAAGCGCTGGTGGCCGCCGATATCCCGGTCATTGGGACACCGCCGGACGCGATCGACCTAGCCGAGGACCGGGACCGGTTCAGCGGACTGCTGGCGGAGCTGGGCATCCGTCAGCCCGAGAACGGGAGCTGCCGCACCCCGGACGAGGCGGTCCGCATCGCCGAGCGGATCGGCTACCCCGTGATGGTCCGGCCGTCGTACGTGCTGGGCGGGAGCGCGATGGAAGTGGTGCACGACGAGGCCTCGCTGGTCGACTATGTCTCGCGTGCGGTCCAGCGGCACGGCAGTGACGACCCGATCCTGATCGACGCGTTCCTGCCGTCGGCCATTGAGGTCGACGTGGACGCCCTGTCGGACGGGACGACGGTCGTCATCGGCGGCGTGATGGAACACGTCGAGGAGGCCGGCATCCATTCCGGCGACTCCGCCTGTTCGCTCCCTCCCCATTCCCTGCCGGACGAGGTGATCGACACGATCAAGCAGCAGACCGAGACCCTGGCGCTGGCCCTGGGAGTCATCGGCCTCATGAACGTGCAGTTTGCCGTCACCCGCGAAACGCCGGACCGGCCACGCGAGGTGTACGTGCTCGAGGCCAACCCGCGCGCGAGCCGAACCGTACCCTTCGTGTCCAAGACGACCGGGAACCCGCTGGCCCACATGGCCTCCCTCGTGATGGGGGCCGCCCAGAGAATTGCCGACCTCGACGTCCGCCCCTGGCGGAACGATCACATCGCCGTCAAGGAGGCCGTGTTCCCGTTTCGGCGCTTCCCCGGGGCCGACACGCTGCTCGGGCCGGAGATGAAGTCGACAGGTGAAGTGATGGGGCTCGATCGTTCGTTCGCCAACGCGTTCGCCAAGGCACAGGTTGGGGCAGGCACCGCGCTCCCCACCAGCGGCACCCTGTTCCTGTCCGTGCGGGACGCCGACAAGGAAGATTTCGTCCCCGTCTGCAAGGCCTTCGCCCACTACGGTTTCCGGCTCCTCGGGACCGCCGGTACGGCGCGCTTCATGCGCGGACACGGGCTCCGGGTCGAGCCGGTGAAGAAGGTTTACGAAGGAAGCCCGCACGTCGTGGACGCGATCCACAACGGCGAGATCGACATGCTCTTCAACACCACGGAAGGGGCGCAGTCCATCGCCGACAGCCTCTCGATGCGGCGTGAGGCGCTGAACGCCGGCATTCCCTGCTTCACCACGCTGGCCGGCAGCCTGGCCGTGGTTGAGGCGATCGAAGCGATGCGCTCCGCCAGCCTTGACGTAGCCTCGCTGCAGTCGTACTTGGGCTGAAGATGCGGTGACCGGAACCGTCTGCACGCTGAACCCGACGCAGGAATTCACAGATGCCGAAAGTGCCCATGACCGAGGAAGGCTATCGCGCGCTCCGACAGGAACTCGACGTTCTGAAGAACGAGCAGCGTCCGGCCATCATTGCTGCCCTGGCGGAGGCGCGCGCCCACGGCGATCTCTCGGAGAATGCGGAATACCACGCCGCCAAGGAAAAGCAAGGACGAATCGAGGCGCGGATCGCGATGCTGTCCCGCCGGCTGGGCATGGCCGAGGTCATCCGTGCGGAAGAGCTGACGGGAGACGAGGTACGGTTCGGCGCATGGGTCACGATTCGCGACACCGCCAACGGGGTCGAGGACAGCTACCAGATCGTGGGCAGCGACGAGGCCAATCTCGACCTCGACCAGATTTCCCTCGAATCGCCGATTGCAAAGGCCCTGCTGGGCAAACGCAAGGGCATGTCGGTCGAGGTGGAAACCCCGGGGGGGACATGCAGCTACATCGTCACCGAGGTTTCCTATCGACGCTGATCTCCCGGCCATGAACGACACGCGCGACTGCCCAGTTCTCATCATCGGTTCCGGACCGGCGGGATGGACCGCCGCGATCTACGCCGCCCGGGCCGCGCTGGCGCCGATCGTGATCCGCGGGCTGCAGCCGGGCGGGCAGCTCACGATCACGACGGATGTCGAGAACTACCCCGGGTTTGCCGAAGTCGTGCAGGGGCCGTGGCTGATGGAACAGATGGAGGCTCAGGCGCGGGCCGTGGGGGTGGACATCGTCGACGACATCGTGACGTCGATCGACCTGGGTCGTCATCCGTTCGTCTGCACCGGCGAGGGCGGCACCCGCTACCGGGGCCAGACAGTCGTGCTCGCCACCGGCGCCAGCGCCCGCTGGCTGGGCCTCGAATCCGAGCAGAAGTACCGCGGACACGGGGTGTCCGCCTGTGCGACCTGCGACGGGTTCTTCTTCCGGGGCAAGGAGGTCGCCGTGGTCGGCGGCGGCAACACCGCGGTCGAGGAGGCCCTGTTCCTCACCAAGTTTGCATCCAAGGTCACGCTGGTTCACCGACGGGATTCGCTCCGGGCCGAACGGATCCTGCAGGACCGGCTCATGGCCAACGACCGCATCGCGATCGCGTGGAACAACGTGATCGAAGAGATCCTGGGCGATGCCGACGGGCAGACCGTAGCCGGCGCGCGGCTTCGCTCCACCAACGGCGGCGGGTCCCGTGACCTGGCTGTCGAGGGCGTGTTTATCGCCATCGGCCACGACCCCAACACGGCGTTGGTGCGCGATCAGGTGGAAACCGACGCCGACGGCTACATCAAGGCGCGCCCGGGCAGCACGGCCACCAGCATCCCCGGCTTCTTCGCCGCCGGCGACGTCCAGGACAAGGTATTTCGTCAGGCCGTGACGGCGGCCGGCCAGGGCTGCATGGCGGCCCTGGAGGCGGAGCGCTTCCTGGCGGAAGCGGCCCAGTGCAGGAAGGCTTCGTGACGGAACCGCCACACCTCGACTGGGACCGGCTCCGGGTATTCCGCGTGGTGGCGGACGCAGGTTCGTTCACGCGCGCCGGCGAAACGCTCCGCCTGTCGCAGGGTGCGATCAGCCGCCAGATTCGCTCGCTGGAGGACAGCCTCGGCGTCACGCTGTTCCAGCGCCACGCCCGCGGGCTCGTGCTGACGGAGCAGGGCAAGATTCTCCGGCGCACCGCCCGGGACGTGTTCGATCGTATTTCCCGCATGGAGGCACAGCTCGACCACAACCGCGAACGCCCCCGCGGCCCCCTTCGCGTCACCACGACCGTGGGGTTCGGCTCGGTCTGGCTGCCCTCCCAGATCAACGAGTTCCTCGACCGGTACCCGGAAATCAACCTGTCGCTGCTGATCGACGATTCGGAAGTGGACGTCCACCTTCTCAAGGCCGATGTCGCGATCAGGATGGCGCCGCCCCGCCACCCGAACCTGATCCAGCGCCATCTCTTCACCGGCCACATCGCGATCTACGCGGCGCCGTCGTACCTGCGCCGGTTCGGGACGCCACAGACGCTCGAAGACCTCCTCGACCACCGCATCGTCACCTACGGGGAGCAGGCCTCGCTGCCGTTTCCCGGGGTGAACTGGCTGGGGGATGCCCTGCGCGAACTGGACCCCCACTTCGAACCCACGTTCACGCTGAACAATCTGGTCGGCATTGTCCGCTCGGTGGAATGGGGCGCCGGCATCGCAGCCCTGCCGACCCTGCTTGTTCACCAGATGGGGAGCTGCGAGCACATCATGCGCGAGCTCGAGGGACCGTTGATCGAAGCCTACTTCGTCTACCCCGAAGTTCTCCGGAACACGCTCCGCGTAAACGTGTTCCGGGACTTTTTGCTGGAAAAGATCCGCGAGGTCAGGCTCTAGCCCCAGCCGGGAATTCCGGCCAAGCGCCGAGACCGTCAAGCGTGTCGTGGTGGAATTCCGTGGGAGGGCGGGAGCGGCGCAGGCGGAGGGTGGACAGCGACGGACGTGCAGGATGCACAGAAACCGACCGCCTCTTCCATCACTTGCAGTTCATTGGGGGAGGATTCCGGGAACCAGTCCCAAGTGTTCGACCATCGGCAGGAAGTCACGGTCGGAGAACAGCAACGGAACCGATTCGTCGATGCAGAAGGAACCAATGACCACGTCCACGGTCTTGCGTACGGTGACGCCGGCCGTGCGTAGCGCTCGATAGCGACTGGCCACCCGCTCCGCCCGCCTGCTCCCGAGCAGATCGAAAGACGGAAGCCTCGAGAGGGCACGCTTTGCGGACGCGAAGTCCAATTCATCCCGGAACCCCTGGAGCACCTCCACCAGAATCAGATCTCCCGTCGCTGCGACATCGGTGCCGAGCAACGTGTCCAGATGGTCGGTTTCCCGGGTGAGCCGGCCGTTGAAATAATCGATCCAGATGCTGGAATCGACCAAGATCATCCGTCCCGCCTCATTTCCTCCAGATCGCCGGTCCACCGCAGCTTGCCGCGCAAGCCACGGATCTCTTCCTGTTCTTTCAGACGGACGAGCGCGGCCAAGCCCAGCTCGACGGCCTCGCGCTTGGTCTTCGCTCCGGTGGCACGCATCGCGCAATCGAGAAGGTCATCGTCGATGACAATGTTCGTACGCATTGGTGGGACCTCCCATCGCGTGTGTATCGAAGGAGCTATTTATACACCATATTGCTGACAAAAAAGGGAGGAGATGCCGCAAGGACGGCGGGCCCAGCGTTGCCCGGCTCCAGCACAGATACAGGCCACGGCTTGTGTTGTATTCGGAAATAATTCTGGAGCTCGACATGCAAACAACCCATCTGCGTAAGGTCGGCGGCTCAGTCATGCTCGCCATGCCCCGGCGCTTCTCGACCTACTGAAGCTCCGTGTCGGCCCGAGCGGTTGATAAGGCACTGACCAGGTTCGAAGTTGTGGTCTCCGAAGCGTCGGTTGAAGAGCTTGCGGACGTGTTGATGCGGGAAAACTCGACCGCTACATCTCACTGCCAGATCGTGAAGAATTCCATCGACGCCTGCTCCAAGTGACGACCATGGTCTCCGTGCTGTCAGAAATCCACGACTGCAAAGACCCGAAAGACAGCCGTTTTCTGGCCTTGGCCCATGATTCGCAGAGCGGCTGTATCATCAGTGGCAACGAACATCTGATGGCAATGAATCCGTGGCGCGGAATCGAGATTGTCGCTCCAGGAGCCTTCCTCGCGCTAGTCGGGTAACAGACTGATCGACGTTAGAGACGGGCACCGGATGGCGCTCCTCAGGGAGTTCCGTGGGTTGGACCACACGATCAGCTTCGGCCTCAAACCGCAGACGCCGGCTTTCGTGATGACGTCGAGCGATTCCGGGTCGAGGCGGGCGCATCCTTGCCGATGTGGTGTTCGTCTCGGTCGCGGGCGCTTCCCATTTCGAGGGACCCAGAGGAGACACCGGGCAACAGCAACGGGTTCGGAGGGCGGAGGGCGTCAGGCGATCCCGCTCAAACGCTGCGCTGGCTTCATTCCCTGCTACGGCTGGGCTATCAGCAAATCAAGAATCCGGAAGCGTGCCCTATTGAACGGGCCGCAGGGCGGGAGCCAGGGACGCACCTGCTGCTGTATCGCCCGGTATTGTTGGGACGTCTTGCGATGGGTTCACGGGAATCCAACGACGGTCCCCGTGGTCGACAGTTGGAGTGTCGACAATTGGCCACCGGGCAAGCGCCTCGGTTGACGGCGCGGGGCTATCCGACGCTCCTGATGACGGTTGTGACGCCAACGATGCCACCATCCGTTGGGCTGCAGCATACTGGATGGTCGCACTCCGGCTTGGCTACGAGACCCCAAGCTTCACTCGCGGTTGTACCCGAGGAAGAGGCCCAATCCCGCCGCACTCGGGGCGGCCTGTTCTGCCTACCGGTACAGACTCGGGTCGGTATTGCCGTCGTACAGCGACGCCACCCACTCCCCGTAGCCGTTGAAAAGCTGCGTCGGGATCCGTCTCCCGGCCCCGAGGTCCTTCTCGGTTGCCTGGCTCCAGCGCGGGTGCGGCACATCCGGATTGACGTTCGCCCAGAAGCCGTACTCCTTTGCATTCATCTCTTCCCAGAAGCTGAGCGGACGCTCGGACGTGAAGGTGAACCGGACGATGGACTTGATGGACTTGAAGCCGTACTTCCACGGCACTGCGAGGCGCAGCGGCGAGCCGTTCTGCCGGGGCAGCGGCTTCCCATAGAGACCCGTGACCAAGAACGCCAGCTCGTGGGTCGCCTCCGCCATCGTGAGGCCTTCCACGTACGGCCACGGGTACCAGTCCTGGCGCTGGCCCTTGGCAGTGTCCGGGTCCAGGAACGTCTCCATCGCCACGTACCGGGCGTTGGCGGTGGGGTTCGCGAAGCGCACGAATTCCCGGAACGGGAAACCGGACCACGGGACGACCATCGACCACGCCTCTACACAGCGGTGCCGGTAAATCCGTTCCTCGAGCGGCATCTGGCTTAGCAAGTCATCGATCGCGATGGTCATGGGGGATTCGACCTCGCCGTCGATCCGCACTTCCCACGGCCGGATCTTCAGAGCCTGGGCGGCCTTCCAGATCTCCTTGCTGGTGCCGAATTCGTAGAAGTTGTTGTACCGCGTGGCCCAGCGTTCCGATGTCAGCTCCCGTCCCTCACCGGCCATGAAACGTTCGTTGCGCGCCACCGGGTACAGCCCGGCACTCGGATCGTCCAATTCCGTAGCCGCGAACGCGAGCCCCGGAGCGGCCGCCGCGATGCTCCCCGCGGCCAGTCCCCGGATGATCTGACGCCGATTGAGGAAGACGCTTTCGGGCGTGACGGCGCTCTCGGGAAGTTCCCAGCCTCTCGGAATGTAAATCGCCATGGTGTTCTCCTGTCTGGACCGGGCTGCTCAGCCGGGGCGCAACCAGACGGCCGCGTCATGGTATGCCGGCCCACCGTTGGGCGGCCCAGCGTCCGAACCCACCAGGGTGTTGATGCCCCGCCCTTCGACGAAGGCACTGCCCGGCCAGATGCCCTCCACGACCACGACGCCGGGCTGCAGGCCGGCGAACGACTTGGCGTGCACGAGCACATCACCCCGGCGGTTCCCGAGACGCACCGGATCGCCGTCCTTGATCTCGAGGGCCGCCAAGTCGTCCGGATGGATCCGTGCGGTGGGACGGGCCTCCTGCTTTTGGGACGTCGGGGTCTCCGTGAAGGAGGTATTGAGGAAGTTGTGGGCCGGGGCCGTGACCAGGCGGAATGGGTGGTCGGCGTCACAGTCCTCGATGTTGGCCAGATGATCGGGAAGCAGCGGCATCCCCGCGTGGTCCGGGCCGATCGAGCACCAGTCGGGCGAGAACCGGAACTTGCCGTCCGGAAATCCGAAGCCCGATTCGAAGTGCGCCTCACTGAAGTCCGGCTGCACGTCGCGCCAGCGCTCCGCCTCGAGTTTTGCCAGCGGTCCGTGGCCCGACGCCTGCAGCGTCGCGTCGATGATCTCCCGCTCGGTCATCGTGAAGCCGGGATGCTCCGCACCCAAACGCTTCGCCAGGTCGCACACCACGCGATGGTTGGCGCGAGCCTCGCCCCGGGGTTCGATCAGCTTCGGCCCGAACAGCACATGCTGGTGGCCGCCTCCCTGGTACACGTCGTCATGCTCAAGGAAGGTCGTCGCCGGCAGGACCACGTCCGCATAGCGCACGGTCTCGGTCGGAAACTGCTCGTGCACGCAGAGGAAGAGGTCATCCCTGGCCAGGCCCCGATGCACCAGCCCGAGCTCGGGCGCGACGTCGGCCGGGTTGGTGTTCTGCACGAGCATCGCGGTCACCGGCGGTCCATCGCCAAGGTCCGTCGGGTCGTTCGTCAGAACCGGCCCGATCCTCGACATGTCCAGCGTGCGGACAGCGGGGTCCCGCACATCGAGACCCTCGATCAGGGTCTTGTCCCAGTGGTAAATGTCGCGGTTCGAATAGAACGCGCCACCGCCGGTGTGCCGCCACTTGCCACCGACCGTCGCGATCGAAGTCACCGCGTGTACGTTGGCCGCGCCGTTGCGCGAGCGGGTAAATCCGTAGCCAATCCGGATATAGGTGCGTTCGATCTCGCCGATCAGGCGCGCGAATGACTCGATCTCGCCTTCTCCGAGACCGGTGATGCGGGCTGCCCACGCCGGCGTGCGGCTCGCGAGGTGCGCCTCGAGCTGGCCCGGACAGTCACTGTTGCGCTCGAGGTAGGCGCGGTCGGCGTAACCGTCCCGGAACAGCACGTGCATGATGGCGCAGGCGAGCGCACCGTCCGTGCCGGGGCGAAGACAGAGATGGAGGTCGGCTACCTGCGCGGTGCGGGTCCGGTACGGGTCGACGACGGCAAGCTTGGCGCCGCGCAGCTTGCGGGCGCGCTGGACGTGCGTCATGACATTGACCTGGGTCGATGCCGGATTGCCGCCCCAGGAGATGATCAGGTCCGAGTCCGCCATTTCGCGCGGGTCGGGTCCCCGGAACGTCCCGGTCCCGGCCAGCCAGCCGGCGTCGCACAGGCCGGTGCAGATCGTGTACTTCTGATCGGAATAGCCCATGGCGTGACGGAGCCGGTTGAGGCCGTCCCGCTGCACCAGGCCCATGGTGCCGGCGTAGTAGTACGGCCAAACGGTCTCGGCCCCGAGCCGGCCGGTCTGCTCGACGAAGCGTTCGGCGACGCGGTCGAGAGCCTCATCCCAGCCGATCTCGCGAAACTGATGCGTCCCCTTCGGACCGGCGCGAAGCAGCGGACGCAGGATCCGGTCAGGGTGATGCACGCGCTCGGCGTACCTGGCGACCTTCGCGCAGACCACCCCCGACGTGTACGTGTTGTCGCGTGACCCGTGAATCCGGCCGACGTCCCCGTCGGGAAGCAGCTCCACTTCGAGTGCGCAAGTGCTGGGGCAATCGTGCGGGCAAGCCGAATAGCCCGTCCCTGATACGTAACCGTCCACGGCGTCACCTTCCGCCAACATCGCGCACCCGCCTATCGGTATAGTACATTTTGAATCTGCCGTCCACGACCCAAACGGCCGCAACCTGTTGCAGGCAGCCGCCGATACCGCCCCCGCACATCCCGGTTTTGCCTGCGGCTTGGCCCGGACCGTTTCCGGACGACGGGCGGCCGACCATCACGTGACGCGTTGGTATCGAACTGCGTTCCCGCGGCGAGCGACAGTCCCACGGGTGGAGCCGCACGAGCGGGCAAGGAGGGGACCAGCAGCCCCCGTCGTCCTCGCACGCCCCGGGGCGCGCGCGCATCAGCATCATGACGAGGAACCTGCGCGCCCAGTCGCTCGCGAACGACGCGAATCCGCACATCTCGAGCCAGGTGCGGCAGCATCGGGGCGGGCATGCACGCGTGCGGGATCGCATGGGCACCGTGATGCGGGCTACACTCCATTGGCAATCGTCGTTCATCTGCCACTCGCCCGCGCGCTCCGCCGACCCCGTGCGCTGCCTACTTCATGCAACTCCGCCCACCCGCTCCGGTGACCACGCCACAGGCCCGTGTCATCCTGATTGACGGGACCAACGTGTACGCCAGCCGCCCGGACGGCTGGTGGCGCGACCGACCCCGCGCCGCCCGCAGGCTCGCCGCTGAACTCGATCATCTCTGCCGGATGACCGGCCTGACCTGCACGCTCGTCCTCGACCAGCTGCCCCGGAATGGCGAGCCGCCCGCCTCCACATCCCGCGTTACGGTCATGACGGCTCCCCGCGGGGGACGCGACGCCGCCGACGACACCATCGTCGCCCGTGTCGGCGCGCTGCCCGACCCGACCCGCGCCTTCGTCTACACTTCGGACCGTAGACTCGCTGCGCGCCTCGCGGCACTCGGCGTACGCACAGCTGGCGCACGTGTCCTGCTGTCGCGCATTGATCGCGTTTGCCGCGCGGGCGACGGCTAACGCATGCACAGAGGATTCCAGATGCCCCAACCCACCCGACGAAGCACGGTACATCGAGAACTTTCCAAGCGACGCTATCGTCAACGCACCGTTTCGGCCAGGCACCGCGACCCGCACCACGACCGACGCGTCCAAAAGCGCGAACTCCAGGCCAACCCCGAACCTGATGGTCCGGCCGTTGACAGCGCAACAACCTCGCAACCCGCAATGTCAGAAACATCGGACAGCGACTGATCCCTGGCCGGGCGCCGGCACCGGCCTTCCAGAACGCCCGCGTTATACGGGCACGCGACCAGCGGCGCTTGCGAGCAGGCGCCGTCAATCTCCGCAGCCAGATGCGCGCGCGGCCACGCCATCCACCGCTGGCCCCGGCCTCACATGCCGGCGGACCCGAGCGCATTGCGGCAATCGCCGGCGGGACATGCGCCAGCGCCGACGACACGGGGCACCCGGCTGCCGTCCAAGCGCTGTGCCGTCGGGCTCGGTCATAACGTGGTCACGGGGATCTGATGGCCGGCCCCGCCACTGAGAACTCGCGCATCGGCGATCGCGCGCTGGAAACGAGCCTTCGAAGCGCGCTCGACGGCGAAGTGCTGTTCGACGCCTTCAACCGGGGCCGCTACGCCACCGACGCCTCGATCTACCAGATCGAACCGTGCGGGGTGGTCGTACCCCGACATGCCGACGACATCGGCGCTGTACTGGAGATCGCGCGCGAGGAAGGGATTCCCGTCCTTCCGCGCGGCGCCGGCACGTCGCAGTGCGGCCAGACCGTGGGTCGGGCGCTCGTCGTCGACACCACGAAGCACCTCAATCGGATCATCAATATCGATGCGGAGCGTCGGCGAGCGGTCGTCGAACCCGGCCTGGTGCTGGACGAATTGAACTTCCGTCTGAAACCGCACGGCCTGTTCTTCCCCGTGGATATCTCGACCGGAAGCCGGGCGACTCTCGGTGGCATGGCGGGCAACAACAGCTGCGGCGCGCGCTCGATCCGCTACGGCAACATGGTGCACAACGTCCACGCCATCGAAGCTGCCCTGGCCTCCGGCGCCGTCCACCGCTTCGGACCCGTCCCGGGCAACCTCGGGAGCCTGGATGCCACCAGCGGGTATGCCGGGATCGTCCAGGAGATGCGAACGATCGCCGTCCGCGAAGCGGACGAGATTGCCGCCCGGATTCCCGACCTCCTGCGGCGGGTCGGCGGCTACAACATCGATTCCGTGTCCCCCGCCGGCCACAACATGGCGAGCCTCTTGGTCGGCTCGGAAGGAACGCTCGGCTTCTTCACGCGGCTGGAACTCGACCTGCAACCGATCCCGCCGCACAAGGCGCTCGGCATCTGCCGCTTCGGCTCACTCCGCGAGGCCATGGCGGCCACGAAGCCCATCGTCGAGCTTGGCCCCTCGGCGGTGGAGTTGGCCGATCGCCACTTGCTCGACCTCGCACGATCCGTGCCGCTCTACCGCGCGACGATCGAGACGTTCATTGAGGGTGCGCCGGAGGCCGTCCTGCTCGTCGAGTTCTCGGGCGAGGAGGGCCCGCCGCAGCGCCGGCTCCTCGGCCGACTGGCCGAAACCCTGGCCGATCTCGGCCACCCGGACTCGGTTACCAACGTCCTTGAGCCGGCTGCGCAGGCGGCGGTGTGGGACATGCGAAAAGCCGGCCTGAACATCGTCATGTCGATGAAGGGCGACGGCAAGCCGATCTCGTTCGTCGAGGACTGTGCCGTGGCCCTCGACGACCTGCCTGACTACACCGACCGCCTCACCGAGATCTTCCGCCGGCACGGAACCCACGGCACCTGGTATGCCCATGCGTCCGTGGGCTGCCTCCATGTGCGTCCGGTGCTGAACCTGAAGGACCAGCGTGACGTCCGCGCCCTGCGCGCGATCGCCGAGGAGGCCTTCGCCATGGTGCGGGCCTACCGCGGTTCGCATTCCGGCGAGCACGGCGACGGCATCGTGCGTTCGGAATTTCACGAGATGATGTTCGGCCCCCGCCTGGTCCGTGCCTTCGAAGACATCAAGACCTGCTTTGACCCCGCGGGACTGTTCAATCCGGGCAAGATCGTCCGGCCGGCGGCGATGGATGACCGCACCCTCTTTCGCTATCACCCTGGCTACGAAGCCGAGCGGTTTGTTCCGGCGCTCGACTGGTCGGCGTGGGGATCCGGCGACACCGGCTTCCTCGGCGCCGTGGAGATGTGCAACAACAACGGGGCCTGCCGGAAGCGCGACCCGGGGGTCATGTGCCCGTCCTTCCGGGCCACCGGCGACGAGCAGCACGTCACGCGGGGCCGCGCCAACACGCTTCGCCTGGCGCTGACCGGCCAGCTCGGGGACGACGCGCTGACGTCCGATGCAATGGCCCAGTCGATGGCCCTGTGCATCGGATGCAAGGGCTGCAAGCGCGAGTGCCCGACCGGTGTCGACATGGCCCGCATGAAGATCGAGGTCGAGCGGCAGCGCGTCCGGAAGCACGGCCTAGGCCGGCGGGACCGTCTGATCGGGTGGCTGCCGCGGTACGCGCCGGCGGCTTGGCGCCTGCGCCATCTGGTGAACGCACGCAACCGGTCCCCGGTCCTGCGCCGGGCCGGCGAAGCGCTGATCGGTTTCAGTGCCCGCAGGGCGCTGCCGGAGTGGCATCGGGAGCCCTTCCTGGAGAGCGCGTCGCCAGCGGGCGAGGAGCCCGAGGCGGTCCTGCTGCCCGACACGTTCACGACCTGGTTCGAGCCGGAGATTCCGCGCGCCGCACTGGCGGTTCTCGGGACCGCCGGCTACCGCGTGGCGGTGGCGCGCCCGTCGTCGGAAGATCCTTCAGGCACTCGCCCGCTTTGCTGCGGCCGCACGTTCCTGGCCGCCGGGGCGGTCGATGAGGCACGCGCAGAGGCACAGCGGACGTTGCGGGTACTCCAGCCGTACTGCGAGCGAGGCATCCCGGTCATCGGGCTGGAACCGTCCTGCCTGTTCACCTTGCGCGACGAGTGGACCGCGCTCCTCCCCGAAACCGAAACCGCGGCGATCGCCGACCACGCCATGACGCTGGAGGGCTTCCTGGCGAGTCGGGGCCCGCGCAGCAACCCCCGGTTCGGTCCGCTTCCCGTGCCGGCGGGCCTCATCCACGGCCACTGCCACCAGAAGGCGTTCGACGCACTGGGCGAGCTCAGTGAGGTTCTGTCCTGGATACCGGAGCTGGACGCCAACGTGATCGAATCGACCTGCTGCGGGATGGCCGGTGCGTTCGGCTATCAAGCCGAGACGTACGACGTGTCGATGGACATCGGCGGGCTGGACCTGTTCCCGGCGTTGGACGGAGTGCCGAACGACGCCCTGGTGATCGCCAACGGCACAAGCTGCCGCCAGCAGATCATGGACGGCACGGGGCGCCGCCCCCGCCACACCGCCGAAGTGCTGGCGGCATCCATTACGGCGGGCGAACCGCGGCTGCCGACCAATTGAACACGCCAACCGTCCTCAGGGACCTGCCGGTCCGGGACCCTTGCAATCAAATCGCTGTCTCACTCGTCTACATGGATGACGGGCCAACAAGCGCCCGTGGCATCACCTGGTTCCCGAAGGAGACAACTGTGCCGAAACTACTGACCATCGCCTTCCTCGGCGGCCTCGCCCTCGCCATGGCGGGCCCCGCCGCTGCCGCCGACGACCCGAGCATCAAAGGAGAGCTGCGGGCCAGCATCCAGGCGGCGATGTTCGACCACGTCCGCGCGCAAACCCTCGATGGCGACTATGTCCTGTACGACGCCGTCGACGGGCAACTGTTGCGTCTTCGCTTCGACGCCATGCATGCCGGCATCGTGAGGAAGGGCAACTTCTACGTCAGCTGTGCCGATTTCACCGCCGCCGACGGCACGTACTACGACCTCGACATGTTGGTGGCCGACCACCCCACGGACGGCATGCGGGTGCTGCAGGCCATCGTGCACAAGAAGGGGGACGACAAGCGGCAATACCACGTGCACGACTGATCGGCTGCGAGGCGGCCCGGCCGTCGCCATGAACGACGAGGACCTGCTGCAGGCCGGCTACCGATACGCCCTGTCGTTGCGGACACGGGCTGACGATGCAGACGACCTGGTCCAGGAGGCCTGGTACCGCCTGCATCGTCACGGTGGCCGCGCCGGCAGCAAGGCGCACCTGTTCACGACCATTCGGAACATCTACGTGGACCGATGGCGGCGCGACCAGTTGATCGCATTCGAACCGCTGGAAACCGTGGACGAGCCGGCCGACAGCCGGTCCGCCATCGACGATGTGCGGCATGATGCCCGGGCGCTGGCCCGGCTTCTCGATTCGCTCCGCGCCGCCGAGCGCGAAGCGCTATTTCTGAACGTGGTGGAGGGCTATACGGCACAGGAAATCGGCGATCTCACCGGTCGCCCGCGCGGCACCGTGCTGAGCCTCATTCACCGCGCCAAGCGAAAACTGCGGCAGGGGCTCGCGGCCGGTCCGGTCCAGCCGAGCCTGGAAGCCGGCAAGAGGAAGGGGTCTGCGTCATGACCGACCTCGAATCCCGCCTGCGGGAACATTACGCACGGGCGCGTTTGTCCGATTCCCGGATCGAGCAGATTCTCGCCGCCACCCCAGCCAAGGTGACGCCACCGCGGGTCTGGTACGCCCGCCTCGGCTCGGTGGCTGCAGCGCTGGTGGTCGGACTCGCGGTGCTGCATTTCCATCTGATCGAACGCGACATCACGACCCGCGTGCTCGCGGAAATCGCGATGAATCACGGCAAGCAACTGGACGTCGAAATCGCTTCCGGAGACCCGGCTATCGTCGCCCAAGCACTCGACCGCCTGGATGTCCCCGTTCGCCCCCCGGGCCAGTGGCCCGCCCGCTACGCCCTCCTTGGGGGACGCTACTGCTCCATCCAGGGCGGGCTGGCCGCGCAACTCAAGTTGCGCGATCGGGAATCGGGTGAGCTCTACACCCTGTACGCCACCCGCCTCACGCCTAACCTTGAAGCGGTCGCGGACACGGCCATCGTGTACGACGACGTCGGCATCACCCTCTGGCATCGGCGGGACGTGTTCTTTGCGCTGGCTGGTAGCCGAACGCCCCGGGCCTGGCCACCGGAATCGGACTAGGCCGGCACGGCACCGTTCATGGATCGGCGGCGAGGCGCGCCGAGCGACGGCCTCGGTGCCCGCGCCGCACGCACGGGCGGGTAACACCAGGCCCGGTTCTCTGCGTCGGCATCCCTGGGCAAGGAACCCGGGAAGTCCAGACTCTCCAGTGTCCGCCCGCTGTCGTCGATGTCCGGCATGACCGTCTGGGCCTTACCGTTCTGCCTGTTGATCAGAACCTGCACCGGGGCCCGGCTATGATTCTGCTTGCAGCGCTTCGTGGATTGCCGAGTGAACCCCAACGGAGGAAACGTGCCCGACATCCGTGCCATCAATGAGCACTTGCAGACCCGTCTCCGGGAGGAAGACCGGGAGTCCGTTCCCGCCGTGGAGGCCGCCCGGTGGCTGGCCGAGGCAGGCCTGCTTCTCGATTCGAGCAGTCGGCCCGGTCTGCCGCTCCGAAGGCTGCTGCGAGCCGACCACATCTTCGGCCAGGAACAAATCCCGCGCCGCTCCGGCGGGCGCTGGCACATTCGGCGCCTGCCGCCCGTCACGGGCTACCACGCCCACATCTACTATGACGAGGCGAGCCGAGCCGACGCGGCGGTGGTACGGGAAGCCCTGGCCGCCCATTTTTCCGTGCGGCTCGGCCGGTGGCGGGACGAACCGGTCGGCCCGCATCCCCAGGCGATGTACCAGGTTGCGTTTGCGCCCGATGAATTTGCCCGGATCGTCCCCTGGTTGATGGTCCACCGCCGCGGCCTCACCATCCTGGTCCATCCTGAAACCGGGGAGGCGGTCGGGGACCATGGCGAGCGGGCCCTGTGGATGGGCCGAAAACTCCGTCTTCGGCTGCGGGGGCTTCGCTGACGGCGCCGCTCGACGCAGCGGCGCCCACGGGCGGGGTGACGCTAACACTGGAGGTCCTCCAGAAGGTGTCGGGGACGATGTACGCGACGGCGACGGTGACGGTTATCCCCGGCGGCGCCGCGCGGGGCCGGATTCGAGGTCAATCTCGACGCGGTGCACCGCGAGGCCGCGAACGGCAACGACGTCGAACACGGGGTGAAGCCTCAGGCGCTGGTGAGGGCGTGCCGGTGAGCGGCGGCACGCGGCGTGGCCGGTTCTGCAG
This sequence comes from Alphaproteobacteria bacterium, assembly GCA_021296265.1. Classification (GTDB taxonomy): domain Bacteria; phylum Pseudomonadota; class Alphaproteobacteria; order TMED109; family TMED109; genus VXPW01. Next base: position 58,746 of record JAGWAT010000013.1, read on the forward strand.
ATCTGCCGGGAGTACCGGGCGGCGTGGCAGGCAGACGCCGCACCGCCCGACCGCGAGGGCGACGCGCCCTTCCCGGTCCGCGTGGGCACGGAGGCCGACCACGCGGCAGAAACGCGTTGGCACCTGCTCGCCTGTGAGAATCCCGTCGGCAACGCGGGAAGGAGCGCCCTACCGGCCCATCTTCACCAGCGCGCCGTGGCAGGGCGCCATTCGCCAGCGGGTGCGAACGCGGCTCGCGAGAAGTCCGCGACAGCTGGAGCTCAGGCGGGCTCCAGCACAAAATTGAAGGTTCCCGAGAGGCCCGCGTACCCCTTGTAGATGCTCATGAGGAGGTCGGGACGGAACAGCGCGTCCTGGGCGTTCAATTCCTCTTCCGGGAAATAGAGCTGGGTCGTGAGCTCACGAAGGCCTGCTGCCTGAACCCGGACGTGGAGATGGGGGGTTCGGACAAAACCTGAGCCGTACGCGCCTGGCTTCAGCGTCAGGAACTGGTACCTGCCCTCAGCGTCCGACTCGACCTTGCCCCGGAGCTGGAAACTCTTCGTGTCATACACCCCGGTCGGGTCGGCCTGCCAGACGTCCAGCACCGCGCCTGCGACCGGTCGGCATGCGACGTCGAGAACCTGCCCGCGCACAGTGAGATCTTCGCCGTGCATGCCGTCCACGCGGAAGTCGTCGCGTAACGGGGCGCCGGACAGGTGAAACGGCCCCGCCGTTTGCTTCGCAGTGCGCTCCGCCTTGCCATTCACGCAGAGCTCCTCCTGCTGGGCGGCCGCCAGCCACGGCGCCAGCGGCAGCGCCGAGGCACCGAGCGCACCGATCCCACCCCGAATCAGGAGGCGGCGGCGGTTCAGATTGACGTCAGGAGCACGCATCATCGGCATTCCCCCAGAAGCGAACGGCTGAAGCGCATCTTGCGACAGATTCCGGTGCATTGCCAACCGCCCTAGTTGGGTATCGTCCGCTTACAGCCGGGAACTGCCGGCACCCCGGAGCTCGTCCGTTATGTCGTTCCGACCCAAGATCCGCCCATTTCACCACTGTGGACGGTGCCTGTTCGCCGCTGCGCTCGCGCTGCTGGTCACCGGTCCGGCCGCTGCCGACCCGGACCGGTGGAAGTACGCCTGGCCGGACACGGACTTCACGAAACACTCGGTCGACTTCAGATCGATCCGTTCCGGCGGACCACCCCGCGATGGCATCCCCTCGATCGACGACCCGCTGTTCATGCCGGCGTTGGAGGTTTCCGACCTGTTGCCCCAGGAAGCGGTGATCAGTCTTGACATCGCCGGGGACGTGCGCGCCTATCCGCTACGCATCTTGATGTGGCACGAAATCGTGAACGACACGGTGGGCGGCGTCCCGGTCGCGGTGACGTACTGCCCGCTCTGCAATGCCGCGATCGTGTTCGACCGTCGACTCGACGGCCAAGTTCTCGATTTCGGGACGACCGGCAATCTTCGGAATGCCGATCTTGTGATGTATGACCGGCAGACCGAGAGCTGGTGGCAGCAGTACACGGGCGACGCCATCGTCGGTGACCTGACCGGTCAAACGCTCACGCTGCGAGCGTCGCGGCTTACGGCCTGGGGCCGTTTCCAGGCCGCGCATCCGGACGGGCGGGTCTTGGTGCCGAATGATCCCCGAGCCCGCCGGTACGGCATGAACCCGTACGTGGGCTACGACACCCGTCCCACCCCATTCCTCTACAACGGTGAACTCCCGGAGGGAATCGCCCCACTGGAGCGCGTGGTGGCGGTCGGGGACCGCGCCTGGAGCTTCGAGCATCTGCGCGCGATACGATCCGTCGACGCCGGCGACTTCGTCATCACCTGGGAGCCAGGCCAAGCATCCGCCCTCGACGAAGATATGGTCGCGATGGGACGCGATGTGGGCAACGTCACCGTCCAGACCAAGGACGACCCGCCCGAGGACGTACCGCATCACGTCACGTTCGCGTTCGTGTTCCATGCGTTTCAGCCCGATGCGGAAATCGTGCTTGGCGCGCCATTCGAGCGTGGCGGCGGAGATGACGTGTAGATCCAGGTGCGAGGCGCTCAGGCAGCGTTGGAAGACGAGGCCCGTGCCGCCCGAGACACTGTTTCCCGCGAAGGAAGTCCGGCTCCCGGACGGGCGCGGCGATTTTAGCTGGTCCCGTGACGGCGACACCCACAAGCAGGCCGTCGCCCCGGTCCGTCGCTGCGCCGCGCTGTCGGGGCTCGCCAATCTTCGTGCAAAAGCCTCTATAGTTTTCCGATGCCTGCCGGGGGCAGGCAGCTGGGGGAGGAACACCATGCGCTTTACGGGTTTCGCAATAGCACTTGTGGCCGCGGTCGGCCTGGCTGGCCAAGTCTTGGCCGGCGCAGAACGCATCACGTTTCCGCAGAACTACAAGTCCGACTTCGTGTACTTCATGACGTCGGACCGTCCTGACAACAACACGGTCCGTGATCTCTACGCCAATCTCACCGCGCTCGAGAGCGCTAAGGACGGCGCCCCGCTCGATCACGGTTCGCTGTTCGCGATGGAGGTCTACGCCGCGGTGTTGGACGACGCCGGCGAGCCGGTATACAACGAAGAAGGCCGCATGCAGAAGGGCAACCTCAAGGTGGTCGCCGTTATGGAGAAGCAGCCGGGCTGGGGCGAGAGTTACCCGGAAGACATCCGGAACGGTGACTGGGAGTTCGGGTTCTTCACCGGCGACGGCACGCTCAAGGCCGACGTCGACACGCGGCCCTGCATGGAGTGCCACCTGCCCTTCGCTGACGACGACTACATCATCTACCTTGAGGAACTCGTCGCCAAGGCGAATGAATAGCCGACGCACACTGCTGGCCTGCGGCCTCGTCCTGGTCATCGGGACGGCAGCCGCGCCAGCGCCGGCGGCAGAAGACCCGGTCTTCACCGGGCCTTTCTCGTCGATCGCGATCCGCGGCATCGATCCGGTCGCGTATTTCCTGGAAGGCCGCCCCGTCGAAGGCAGCGGGGAGTACGCGATCGACTGGCAGGGCGCGACCTGGCGGTTCAGCAGCCAGGCAAACCTTGATGCCTTCCAGGCCGATCCGGAACGGTATGCACCCCAGTACGGGGGCTACTGCGCCTGGGCCGTCGCCAACGGCTACACCGCCTCAACCGATCCGGAGGCCTGGACGATCTTCGAGGACAAGCTCTACCTGAACTACAGCCTGTCGGTGCAGGCGCGCTGGGCCGAGGACATCCCCGGGAACGTGCAGCGCGGCGACCGGAACTGGCCGGGCGTCCTCGACCAGTAACCGTCAGCGCCGGACCGCCGGCGCCTCCACCAGGAGCCCTGTCCCCCGCCACGCGACATAGAGCTGGAGCGCGTTGTAGTCGTCGCTGCCGATTGGCAGCGGTTCTGCGCGCGCCTGTTCGTTGCAGAACTGGAACCGCCGATGCGCCGAACTCACGGTTCCCCAGCGGAGGAGATAGGCCGGAAATCCGTTGATCTGCCCCTGGCTGATCCGTTCGGCCCGCAGCCGATGCCCGACGCGCTGGTCGTGGCACTGGGTGCAGGCGACGTTCATCTGCCCCACCCGCTCCCGGTAGAGCTCCCGTCCCCGCTCGAACCACGCGCGCGCCGGACCGTCGATCCGGACCCGGAGCGGCTCTCCGGCCGACTGGCGCGTCACGTAGGTGCTCAGCGACAGCAACGGGTCGCTTTCCGGCAGGTACGGCTGGACGTCCATGTGGCGCGTCCGGCACAGGTTGATCCGCTGCTCCAGGTTCACGAGGCGGCCCGTCACCTCGTCGATCTTGGGATACGTGGCGGCCACCCCCGCCATCGCGGTCGCTGCACCGTGGCACGAGTGACAGGACCGCTCCCCGTCCCCGACTGAGACTGTCCACAGTTCGGCACCACGCTCGATCCAGAACAGGCCGGGATTCGCAAATTCGTCGTCCTGGATCGCACGGGTTTCCGGGCGGGCAAACTCGTAACCGGAACGCGGCGAGAACGGAGGGGGTTCAGGAGGCTCGGATCCGACCCAACCCGGCCACGCGACGACCGCTCCGGCCATCACCGGCCAAAGCCAACGGCAGCGCTTCAAGCGGCGGCGGACGGCGTTCGTGCCGTTACCGGCCACACCTCGCGACCCTCTCCGTCGACCACCTGGATGAACGCGCTTCGGGTCGTCGACTTGAGGTAATCGTCGACCCATTCCACTTCGATCACGCCGGACTCGTCCATGCGCAGGGGAAACGACAGGAACGGGTTCTCGGAGACGCCGGAGTACCACCGTGCCCGAAACACCTCCGCCCCGTTGAACCGGCAGACGACCGATTGGATGATGAAGCGCGGGTAGATGACCCCGCTCTTGGGATCGCGCCTGACACCAGGCTCCATCGGGTGGCGGGCCAGCGTCTTCACCACGATGACCTCGCCCTGCTCCGCCCGCTCGGGCACCTTCAGGCGACGCTCGTCGGTCGGGGAGGCCATGACCTAGCTGCAGGCTCCGAGGGTCACGTTCACGCGGGAGCGGGCAATGCCCAGACTCCCGTCCACCATCTCCGCTGCAATCACCAGATCCGCAGTTTGGCGCATCCGGCACCGCATCGCGATTTCGGCGCGGCCCGACTGTGGGGTGAAATGGTACGTGGCCACCTCGGGAAACGGGTTGCCCATGGCCAGCACGTGCACCACCTCGGGTCGGTCGTTCTCGGCCATGGAGCAGTGCACGCGAAACGTGATGGGGACGACGTTGCCGTTCTCCGCGATGTCCGGCGCGGTGAGATCCACGAGGCCCGGCACCGGTTCCCGGCCCCGGACGATGTTGCGCAGGATCCGCTTGGCCTCTTCCGGGTCCGGCTCAACCCGGAATGTCTGGCGGAAGCTCTGGAAGCGGTCGCGGAAGGGGGTGCCGGCCGTGTCCTCGGCCAGCGCCGGAGCGGCCGCGAGGCCGGACGCGGCGATCGCGCCACCAGCCTGGAGCACGCGCCGCCGACTGGGGTCGGCGCGCTGGGCCCGGAGCCGAACATCGGCGTCGACGGCCCTGATCCGCGGTGAGGAGTCCGTAGTCATGCTAGCGATATAGTCTGCTCTGCCGATACGCGCTACCCGCCGCATCAACGAAGCGTGACCAGATAGGCGATCACGTCCTCGATTTCCTGCGCAGTCAGGATCGGGCTGCCGCGGTGCGGCGCCAGAACCCGGCGCAACCCCTCAACCTGATGGAACGCTGGCATCACGGTGTCCGGATTGAGCGTGCGGGGGGCAACCAGCCGCAGCCGCAGGGCGCCAGCGCTCGCGCGGCTCCCGATCCCGTCGAGCGGCGGCCCCAGATTTCCGTGGAACGGTTCCTCGGGAATCGGCGCCTGGTGACAGGCCAGGCAGTTCCCCTTGCGACCAGCCACGATGGCCCGTCCGCGCGCCGGATCACCGTCGAGGTCGTCGAGCGGCGCCGGAATCGCGTCGCCCACGATCTGATAAATTGCGATCGGATCCGATCCGGCCGTGCTCGGGGCGGCTGCGGCCAGCGTGACCACCGCCGGCAACCAGACTGCGAGGACCATGCGCATCGTGGCACCCTATCTAGCGCGCAATCCCGCTCCAAGTCGCTGGTGCGCGCCCGTCCTGGTCGCTCTGGCAATGTGCCTGCCGGGACCAGCGGCCGCCGACGACCACGCGGGTGACGGTGCCCGCCTCGCCGCTCCGTGCGCTGGCTGCCATGGCACGGCGGGGCGCCCCCCGGCAGACAGCGTCATTCCTGGCCTCGCCGGGCGCGACGCCGCAGAACTCACCAGCCTGCTCGAGGCGTACCGTTCGGGCGAACGCGCAAGCGAAGAGATGGGTCGGATCGCCCGCGGCTACAGTGACGCCGAAATTGCTGCACTGTCCGCCTGGTTCGCCGCCCGGTCCCCGAGGAGCGAACCATGACGCTTACCCGTCGACACATGCTGGCCTGCGGCGCTGCTGCGATGGCGACGGCCCTGCCGGCTGGCGCCGAACGGATTCTGCCGGCAACGGGGCCGCGCGTGGTCGTCGTGGGCGGAGGCTGGGGCGGCCTTACCGCCGCAAAGTACATCCGGCTCCTCGACCCCGACATCGAAGTGGTCCTGATCGAACGCCGGACCGAGTTCCACTCCTGCCCGGTCAGCAACTGGGTGATCGGGCATCTCCGGACCATCGATGACATCACACATCCGTACGAGACCCTCGCGAAGCGGCATGGCGTGCGACTCCTGCACGCGGAGGTAGAGACTGTCGATGTCGATGCCGGGGCGGTTGTCACCAGCGATGGTGTGGTGGCTGGAGACCGGCTGGTCCTGAGCCCGGGCGTAGCATTCGACTATGCCGGCATCGCCGGCTGGGACGCGGCGGCGGCCAAGCGCTTCCCCGCCGCCTGGAGCCCGGGTCCCGAGACTGCCGCGCTCCGGGCGCAACTGGCCGAACTGCCGGACGGCGGGCGGGTCGCGCTGTCGATTCCACCGAGCCCGTACCGGTGCCCGCCCGGGCCGTACGAACGGATCAGCTTGATCGCCGCGTACCTCAAGCAGCATCGCCCCGGCGCCACCATCACGGTGCTCGATGCCAACCAGAAGATCGTCTCCAAGGGCAAGATCTTCCAGGCGGCGTGGGACGAGCTGTACCCGGGGATCATCGACTACCGTCCGGACAGTCGCCTCGTCCAGGTGGACGCCGCCACCGGTACGCTGTCCACCGACTTCGACGATGTTCCTGCCGATGTCGCCAACGTCATTCCGCCGCAACGGACCCCTGCCCTGCTGCGCGACGCGGGCTTGGTACCGGACGGCGCGACCTGGGCTCCCGTGGATCCCTACGGTTTTACCTCCACACTGGCGCCCGCCGTGCACATCATCGGCGATGCCACCGACCAGACCACGGTCGGCAAGGTTCCGAAGTCCGGCTTCGTCGCGAACTCCATGGGCAAGGTGGCCGCCCGGGCAGCCGTTGCCGCGCTCACCGGACGTGAGGTCCCGCCTCCTTCGCTTATCAACACCTGTTACAGCCTCGTCTCGCCTGCCGAAGGCGCATCGGTCGGTGCGGTCTACAGCTACGATTCGGAGACCAAGCGCCTGCAGGTGCGTCCGGGCTCCAGCGGCGTGTCGAGTCAGCGCTCAGCCGCCGTCGCCCTCCAGGCGTGGGACTGGGCGCGTGCGATCTGGCAGGACATGCTGGGCTAGAGCAGATTCCGTTCAGGTTGAGCCATAGCCGGCGTGGCGGAAGTAGTTGGCACACTCGTCGGGCTCGAAGCTCTC
>JAGWAT010000014.1 GCA_021296265.1 Alphaproteobacteria bacterium
GCGTCCGGGGACCCGGTGTCGTCGCGCGCCCGGGGCCGGGCGGCCCTGGCCCGCTTCGACCATCGGGCAAAGAAGTCGCTCATCGGGGCGCCCGCGGCGGCCGGGCGAAGGATTCGGGCGATGGCCTGGGCTGGCGCTTCCGTTTCCGGAACGGCTCGTCGACGTGATGGCGACGCACGAACGCCGTGACCCACGCTGCGACGGAATCGGGCATGGCCACGGCGTCGACGCGCGAATCGGCGTCGTCCGCGTAATCCTGAGCTTCAAACGGGCACACCGTGGCCAGGAACGGTTCCGAGAGGTCGCCGTCGCGCCCCGGCCTCAGGATCACATACACGGCTCGTGCACTAGCGAGATTCGTGCGGTACCCTTCTGTTTCCTTGTGGTGAAGCTCCAGTACGAGCTCCGGGTCTCCGGCGTTGGCGGGCGTGGTCTCGGGGGTCACCGCCACGGCCTGCCAGACGGCGGAATCCCATCGTCCGGAACCTTCCGTGCGCTTGAGCGCGATTCGCACCGGTAACCGGGTCCGCATGCCGGGTCTCCCGCTAGCTCCCGAGGAACCACAATACTAGGCGGTGACTGCGCCCGCGGCAGAACCGTCGCGCAGTTCCACCGCAGCTTGCGCGCCGGCCTGGGGTCGCGCCGGAGGAGAAGGTGGAGGCGGCATCGCAGCTCGCGCGCGCCGAGAACTGTGGTCGACCCCCCGGCCGGTGAACTCGCGCTAAGCTGTCGAGCAGCCGTTTCCGCGTGGTTGGAGAGGTACCGGCCGTGGTGACAGCGACCCGTTCGCCCCTGGATGCCGCGTTGAACGCGTGGGCGCAGCAGCCCGGGCCGCCAGGGCGGGCGCTGGAGGTTCGTGGGCAGGGCCGGGTGCTGATCATGGGCGCGGCTGCCGATGCGTTGCCAGCAGGGCACGCACTCGCCGCGGAGAATTCCGTAACGGTCCTGGCGACCGATGGGACGGCGGCAGGCATCGAGGATGCTGGGGAGGTCCCGTTCCCCGTCGTGACCGACCGGCCGGCCAGTTTCCGGGGTCACTTCGGCGCCTGGACCGTGACACTCCTTGGCGGCCAAGTGCTGGAAGCGGACGCGGTCCTCGATCTCACCCGCGATCCGCCGGTAATCCAGGCGCCCGAGCTCCGGCAGGGGTACGAGCGTTGCGACCCGCGCAACCCGGGGGCGCTGACAACCGCCCTGCGGGCGGTCGCGAACTGCGGGGGGGCATTCGAGCATCCGCTCTACGTCGACGTGCGGAGCGAGTACTGCGCGCACTCGCGAAGCCGGATCCAGGGCTGCACGCGCTGTCTCGACCTTTGCCCCCTTGGCGCGCTGGCTCCCGCGGGCGATCACGTCGCGCTCGACCCGCTCGTCTGTGCAGGCTGCGGGCTCTGCACGGCTGCCTGTCCGACGGGGACCCTCCGCTACGACCTGCCCGCCGAGGAGGCGTCCCTGCGGAGACTGCAGGCAGCGCTGCAGGCGTGGAACGGTTCGGCCGGCCATGCTCCGTTCCTGCTTTTCCACGGCGACGGTTTTGGCGCGGAACTGGTGGCGGCAACGCAGCAGCTGGAGGGTGGCGACCTGTCCGGGTGGCTACCGATCTCGTTTGGGGTCGTATCGCTAACCAGCGCTGACGTGCTCGCGATGGCCTTGGCCTGGGGGGCAGCCTACGTCGTGTGCGTCAGCAATCCGGCCCGCCCGGACACGCACCGCCCGATCGATGACCAGATCGCGATTGTGAACGCGATTACGGAGGCCCTCGGATTCGGTGCCCGGGCCGCGCAGGTGACCACGGCCGACCCGGATGCCTTGCTCGCGATGTTGCAGACCGTGGAGGGCACGGCGGACTGGCCGGTGGCCGAGTTCCTGCCGCTCGGCGAACGGCGCGCCGGGGCGCTGCAGGCCATCCGCCACCTGCACGCGCACGCGCCGAACGCCCCCGGCACCATCGTCCTCCCGAAGGATGCACCGTTCGGAGCCGTCGAAGTGGATCCGGATGCATGCACCCTATGCTTGGCCTGCGTCGGGGCCTGCCCGACCGGGGCGCTACAGGCCGATCCCGACACCCCCCGACTGGGCTTCCAGGAAGAAGCGTGCGTCCAGTGCGGTCTGTGTCGCGCGACCTGCCCGGAAAGTGCGATCACGCTGCATCCGCGGCTGCAGCCGGCGCTTGGCCCGGGTACGCGCCGCACGCTGCACGAAGAACAGCCGTTTGCGTGCGTGTCGTGCGGTAAGCCGTTCGGTGTGCGCCAGTCCATCGAACGGACACTGGAACGGCTGGCCGGCCATCCGATGCTGGCGGCGGATTCGCGCCTGGCACGGCGCGTGAAGATGTGCGCTGACTGCCGGGTCATCGACCAGTTCCGAGACGCCTCTGAAGCCGGTGAACGCGCGCGCCCCAGGGTCCGTACCACCGACGACTATCGGCCCGGGCCTGGCGCGGCGGAGGGTGACAAGTCTTCGGGGGGCGGGCGGAAGTGATCCCCCGGATCGGCATCGTGGGGTGGCAGGGGAGCGGCAAGACCTCCCTGATCGCCCGCATCATTCCCGAACTTGGTCGCCGCGGTCATACCGTGTCGACGATGAAGCACGCGCATGCGAGCTTCGAAATCGACCGGCCCGGAAAGGACAGTTTCGTGCACCGCGAGGCGGGGGCGCGCGAAGTGCTCGTGGCCTCCGGGCAGCGCTGGGCGCTGCTCCACGAGGAGCGCGATGTCGACCGGACGCCCGAGCGGTTGATCGCCCGCATGGAACCCGTCGACGTCCTGCTCATCGAAGGCTGGAAGGGTGGGGCTCACAAGAAGATCGAAGTGCACCGCCCGGCGCTGCGACGCCCCCTGCTCGCGACCGACGATCCCCGGGTCGTCGCCATTGCCGCCGATGCTCCCGTGCCAGGGTGCGGGCGGCCGGTCCTTCCGCTCAACGACGAATCGGCCATCGTCGACTTCGTGCTGGCCGAACTCGGCTTGTCGAATCGTGCAGCTTAAGGACGACTGCTTCGCGTTCGGCGGCGAACTTATTCCGCTGGCGGAGGCCCATGCCGAGTTGGGTCGTCGCCTGCAGGCATGCACACGGTCGGTTGACGTGCCAGTCGGCTCCGCCGCCGGCCGGATTCTCGCCGACGACGTCGTCAGTGATCGCGACGTGCCGCCACATCCGAACACGGCCGTTGATGGATATGCCTTTCGGTTCAGTGATCTGAACGAAACCGCTGATGGCTGGCTTAAGCTGGTCGGAAGCGCGGGGGCCGGGCACCCCTGGGCGGGCGAACTGCCTCCCGGGGCCGCCGTGCGGGTGCTGACCGGGGCCGTTCTGCCGGCGGCGGCGGACACCGTGGTGATGGAGGAGGATGCTGACCTTCAGGGTGAGCGCGTGTTTGTGCCGGCCGGACTGAAACGAGGGGCCAACGCGCGCGCCGCGGGTGAAGACCTGCAGGCCGGGGCAGCGGTGCTGCGTGCGGGTCGGCGCCTCGGTCCGGCGGAGGCGGGCATCCTCGCGGCCCTTGGACGCACATCGGTCAAGGTTCGCACACGACTGCGGATCGCGGTCCTGTCGTCGGGCGATGAGCTCGCCGAGCCTGGCGACGTACTCGGCACCGGGCAGGTGTACGATTCGAATCGGGCGATGCTGTGCGCGCTGGCCCGCGAAGCCGGGACTGACGTCACCGACCTCGGCATCGTGGGGGATCAGGCCGAGGATGTGCGCGAGGAGCTCGGCCAGGCTGCCAAGCTTCACGACCTGCTCATTGTTTCTGGCGGGATGTCCGAGAGCGAAGAGGACCACGTCCGGCGCCTGCTGAACGATGCCGGATCCCTCTATTTCTGGCGTCTCGCCGTCAAGCCGGGACGTCCTGTCGGACTGGGTCAATTCGCTGAGACCCCGGTCGTCGGCCTTCCGGGCAATCCGGTCGCAGCTTTCGTGATGTTCCTTGTGGTCGCCCGGCCAGTGATCGCCCGTCTGGGGGGCGAGGATTGGACGTTTCCGTCCGGGGTGCCGGCAACCTGCGGGTTCACGTACCGGAAGAAGATCGGCCGCCGTGAATTCCTGCGCGTGCGCCGGCATTCTGCCGAGCGGTCGGAGGTACTCGAACTGTTCCCCCGCGCTGGCGCCGGGATCCTTTCTTCGGTGGTGTGGGCGGACGGGCTCGCGGTTCTGCCCGAGGACGTGGGCGAAGTCCGTGTCGGCCAGCCGGTCAGCTGGTTGCCATTCCACGGGCTGCTGGATTGAACACAGCTGGTGACGTCGCGGGTGCGCGCGGCGGTTCTTCACCGAAGCCGCGGACGATTCCCTGCGCCAGTCCTCAGAGGATGGGGCCGTTCATCACCTTGGCGGCGCGCTTTTGTAGTGAGCGCGCGATCCGCTCGGCCGGGAAACCAAGCTGCGCGAGCCCAATGCCGACATCGAACACTTCCGTGTAATCGGCAATCAAACCGCCGCGAAACCGAAACCGGCCCATGCCTTCCATGGTGATCCGGGTACCGTGGACTTTAGGCAGCAGCGAATCGTAGTGGAACCGGTACGTCCCGTAAGCCAGGCCGTTTCCTTCGCAAACGTCCTTGTAGGTCCAGTCTAGGTTTTCCGAATGTGCGTGAAAGTGGTCGTCGATCATGGCTGCGATCGCGGCGCGCCCGCAAAACGCCCCGTAGAACCCGTCGTGGTACACGCCGTCATCGGTGAAGAACTCCGCGAGTCTGCGGCCGGGGCCGGCGCAGGCGGCTTGGGTAAAGCGGTCGATGAAGTCGGCGAGATCAGGAGGGTTGTCGGAAGTCGGGGGCATTGCAGTCCTTGTGGGGGCGTGTCCCGGCAAAGCGCCCTGAATCTCGGGGCTGGCCTGTTGACAAGAGCAGGATCAAGGCGTTGCCCGTCAGCATAAGTCGGCGGGTCGGGCTGTCTACGCAGTTGGTGGCGGTTGCGGAAGTCGGGAACATGGGTTATGAAGCTTGCGAATAATTGTTACTTGCAAGGCGATGCCGATGCATGCCATGACCGTGGCGCTGGTCCTTGCGATGACCGGGATCCTGCTCGTGCCGGCGAATGCCGCGTCAGCGGAGTCGGTCAACTTGTATTCCGCTCGGAAAGAAGCACTGGTCCGACCACTGCTGGACGCGTTTACGGAGGCTTCCGGCACCGAGGTCAGGTTGGTGACGGCAAAGGGTGGACAACTCCATCAGCGGTTGCTGGCGGAGGGCGAGAACTCGCCGGCGGACGTTCTTCTTACCGTGGACGCCGGCAACCTGTGGCGTGCAGCCGAAGCCGGGCTGTTGCGGGCAGTGAACTCGGCGTACCTTGATGCGACCGTACCGGCGACGTATCGGGACCCGGACGGTCGATGGTATGGCCTGAGCCTCCGCGCGCGCGCCGTCGTGTATGCGACGGAACGGGTCAGCGGCACGGACCTGGCCGACCATCTGGACGGGTACCTCGAGCTGGCGGATCCGGTCTGGCGCGGGCGGGTTGCCGTTCGGTCCAGCAATTCGATCTACAACCAGTCCCTGATCGCCGCGGTCATCGCGAATTACGGACCTGAGGTTGCCGAGCGGTGGGCGCACGGACTCGTGGAGAATTTCGCTCGGCCGCCGAGCGGTGGTGACCGGGATCAAATCCGCGCAGTGGTGTCGGGCGAGGCCGATCTCTCGATCGTGAACAGCTACTACTACGCAGTGCTGCTCGGTTCCAACGAGGCGGACTGGATGGCAGGCACCGCCATCTACTTTCCGGCCGACGCGCAAATGGGCGCCCATGTCAACGTCAGCGGTGCCGGGGTCACCCGACACGCGCCACATCCCGATGCGGCGCTGGCACTCATCGAGTTTCTGGCCTCGCCGGAGGCGCAATCGCTCTACGCGGAATTGAACCACGAATTCCCGGTGCATCCCGATGTAGCGCCAAGCGGGGTCGTTGCCGAGTGGGGGAGTATCACGACCGACGACATACCGGTCGTCCAGTTCGGCAGACTGAATCCCGACGCGGTGCGAATCGCTGATCGCGCGGGGTGGAACTAGGCGCGTGCGCCTGGCCAGAATCCGCCGCCTGGGCCATGCAGGGCGACGGATTCGGTCGCTCAACAGCTGGATCTGGACAGCCTCCGGCATGTCGCTGCTGCTGGTCGCACCGCTGTTGGTGGTCCTGTTCGGGGCGATCGACCCGGCCACCGATCTCTGGCCGCACCTAGTTGATACGGTCCTCGCTGGGTACGTCGTCAACACCATCGGCATTGCGTTCGGCGTGGCCGTGGGAACAGCAATCCTCGGGGTCGGCACCGCGTGGCTGATCGCCATGTGCGACTTTCCCGGTCGCTCAATGTTCGCCTGGGCGCTGATCCTGCCGCTCGCACTGCCGGGTTACGTGGCCGCAATCGTCTACGGCGACTTGCTCGAGTTTGCCGGGCCGGTACAGACCGCATTGCGCGACGGGTTCGGCTGGGGCAAGGCCGACTACTGGTTTCCGGCGGTGCGCTCGCCGCTGGGCGCGATCGCGGTACTGTCACTTGTGCTCTACCCGTACGTGTACCTCCTGGTACAGACGGCATTCGCGACGCAATCGGCCACGCTGATCGAGACGGGCCGGCTGCTCGGACGGGGTCCGCTCACGATCTTTCGGACTCTGGCCATTCCCTTGGCCCGTCCGGCGCTCGCCGCCGGCTGCGCACTCGCAGTCATGGAGACGCTGAACGACATCGGGGTGGCCGAATTGTTCGGCATTGGAACCTTCACCACCGGCATCTACCGAGCATGGTTCGGATTCGGGGATGTTGGTGCGGCCGCGCGGCTGGCGACGGTGCTGCTCCTGGTAGTACTCGCCGTCCTTTGGGCGGAGCGACGGCTGCGGCGATCTATTCGTTACCATCCCGAGAATGACCGCAGCCGGCCGGTTATCCGGTATGCGTTGCGCGGCCGCCGATCGGCGCTGGCCATCCTCGGCTGCGCACTTCCGGTTGGCTTGGGGTTTGCGCTGCCGGCTGCCGTTTTGGTTTGGTGGCATGTCCGCGCCGGCGCGCCGGTATCGTCTTCAATACCCTCGGCCTGGCGCTTGGTGCCACAGTGCTGACCGTGGGTATCGCGGGGCTCGTCGTGTTCGGTCTCCGCCTTGACCCGGCGATTGTGCGTCCCTTCGCTAGGACGGCGGGCGCCGGGTACGCGATCCCCGGCGTGGTCGTTGCTGTCGGCATCCTCGGCCTCTGCTCGCTGCTTGATCACGCGCTCAACGGCGCCAGCCGCGCCATGTTCGGCACCGGCGCCGGATTGCTCCTGTCGGGATCCGTGACCGTTCTTCTGTTTGCCTACGCGGTCCGCTTCCTGGCGGTATCGATGAACGCTCTCGAAAGCTCCTATCACCGAATCCCGGGCAGCCTTGACGCCGCGGCCCGGACCCTCGGCGTGTTTCCGCGTGGCATGTTGCTGCGGGTGCACGTTCCGCTTCTGCGGAGCGGCGTCGCAACGGCTGCTGCGCTGGTTTTCGTTGAGGTCATGAAGGAACTACCGGCCACACTGATCTTGCGTCCGTTCGACTTCAACACCCTTGCCGTCCGCGCGTTTGAAATGGCCGACGAGGAACGGATCGCCGATGCCGCCCTGCCGGCCCTCGCGATCGTCATGGCCGGTCTGCTCCCGCTGATCGTGCTGTCGCGCCGGTTTCGGCAGCCGCAGAACCGGACCGAAACTCCCTCGTGACGGTTCGAGCTGGCTGACCTGCCCTGGCGCGCTGGAGCGGGTCAGTCCGTCCTTACGCATGCCGCTGCCCTCACGACCTGCCAGGCATCCTGCCGAATCTGCCTGACCGTTGCCGGGCCGGACGCCGGCCATTGATTCTTGGGGCGCCGGAATGCGATTGTCACCCGGTCGAAAGCGCGGAATTACCTCCGATGACGAGTGGAACCAGGCGCGGCCTGGAAGTCAGGGGCCTGTCGGTGCGGTCGCAGACCGGCGACCGGAACCTGATTGCGGACGTGTTCCTTGATGCACGCCACGGCGAGGTCCTGTGGATCGTGGGGCCGTCCGGAGCCGGCAAGACCACGCTGCTGCGGGCCATTGCCGGGATCGAGCACATCAATGGCGGATCGATCGTCGTGGACGGCCGGGTCCTGGCAAACAGCGCTGTCGAGGTCCCGCCGGAGGAGCGGCGGGTGGGGATGGTGTTCCAGACAGCCGCCCTGTTCCCGCATCTGAATGCTGCCGACAACGTGGCGTTCGGCCTGAACGGCGGGGCTCGCCTCGCGCGCACGTCCCGGGCGCAGGAGTTGCTGGAGCGGGTCGAGCTGGCCGACGTTGCCGACCGGCTTCCACATACGCTGTCGGGAGGCGAGGCGCAGCGGGTGGCGCTGGCACGCGCCCTGGCCACCGATCCGGACGTCATGCTGCTCGATGAGCCGTTCTCGGGACTCGATCCCCAGCTGCGCACCGACCTGGCGGCAGCGACCTGCCGCGTCCTGAGAGAATCCGGGACTGTCGCCGTGCTCGTCGGCCACAACCCCGAAGATGCGATGCGGTTTGCCGATCGGATCAGTGTGATGCAGGGCGGGACGGTCCTGCAGCTCGGCACCCCGCACGAGATCTATGCTCACCCGGCCAACGCGTTTTGCGCCGGCATCCTGGGGCATGTGAACCGGTTTCCGGTGCAGGTGCACCGTGGCGGCGTGGCGACACCGTTCGGGCCGGTTGAGGCACCCGGTCTTCCTGACGGCAGCGCGGCTGAGCTTCTCATCCGTGAAGAGGGCCTGTTGCTGGGTGAGGGCACATCGGCCAGCGTCGGCAGCGTGCGCCTCCTCGGCGCACTGGCGGTGGTCGAGATCAGGCCGTCCGGGGAGGACATGGTTTTCCATGCCCGCGTGCCTGCGGACGCCGCCCCCGAGCCGGGCTCGGACGTCAGGATACGTCTCGATCCAGCGCGAGCATTCGTGTTTCCGGTAGCTAATTGATTGTTGCGGAACTCCGCATCTTTGCCATACTAGGTTTCGCGGGTTGCGTCCCCCAACCATGGCGCAGTCGGAGGTTCTACGGCCATGGGCATTGGCATTTGGCAGGTCATCCTGATCCTTGCGATCGTTCTCATCCTCTTCGGCGCTGGCAAGCTGCCGCGGGTGATGGGCGATCTGGCAAAGGGAATCAAAAGTTTCCGCTCCGGTATGAAGGAGGAGGTCGCCGGTGAAGTCGACGACCCCAAGGAAGTGGCACACGAAGTACCTGGCGCTGCGGATGACCCCGCGCCCTCGGCCGCTGCCGCAGCGAAAGCCGACGAAACGGCGAAATCGTAACGGCACGGCCCAGCGTGCTCCGAGGCTTTGATGCTCGACATTGGCTGGACGGAAGTCCTTGTCATCAGTGTGGTGGTGCTTTTTGTCGTCGGGCCCCGGGACATTCCGAAAGTTCTCCGCACGGTGGGGCAGTGGGCAGGGAAAATCCGGGGGTTGGCCAAGGAATTCCGCGAATCCGTCGACGATGCGATCCGCGAGGCCGAACTTGACGAAGTCCGCAAGACCGTCGAAGCGGCCCGGGGCGGATTTCGGGACGAGATCCGGGCCACGGTAGACCCAGGCGGCGAGCTCACGCGCTCGCTGCAAGACATCCGGGTGCCATCCGAATCGAAGAAGCCCGGGGACGCGACCGCGGAGGAGGAGGACGCGCCGGCCAAGCCGGCGGCGGTCCCGCCCAGCCCGCCGCCGGCGCGCCCGCCGACCGTGCCGAGCGGTACTCCGGTTCCGCAGCCGGCCGGAGCGACCGCCCGCGCCCAGCCTGAGACCAAGGAAGCCGCCTCTCGCCCGGTCGGTCTGCGCCATCTTGGCGCAACCGAACCCGAACCGGGCAAGGACGAGGCATAGTTTCCGCATATGGCGTCGCGCACGGATCGAGATGAAGCGGAGATCGAAGCCTCAAGGGCACCGTTAATCGACCATCTCATCGAACTGCGGGATCGGCTGAAATGGGCAGTCGTCGCGTTTTTCGTGTGCTTCGTGATCGCCTACATCTTTGCCGAGGACATCTACGCCTTCCTGGTCAGGCCCCTCGCGAAGATCTACGAACAGCGCGGCGTCGAAAATCCGCGCATGATTTATACGGCTCTCACCGAGGCGTTCTTCACCTACCTGAAGGTGTCCTTCTACGCCGCGCTGTTTGTTTCCTTCCCGGTCATTGCGACGCAGCTCTACAAGTTTGCGGCCCCCGGCCTGTACCGGACCGAGCGCCACGCCTTCCTGCCGTTCCTGGTGGCGACACCCGTGCTGTTCGCTCTGGGTGCCACGCTGGTCTACTCCTTTATCTTTCCGCTCGCCTGGTCGTTCTTTCTCTCGTTCCAGACCGCGTCCGTCGATACCGGCCTGGCGATCGAGCTCGAGGCGAAGGTCAATGAGTACCTGTCGCTCGTTCTGAAGCTCATGTTTGCCTTCGGGCTGGCGTTCCAGCTGCCCGTCGCCATCACCCTGCTGGCGCGAGCCGGACTAACGACTGCGGACGCCCTGCGCCGACGGCGAAAATACGCCGTCGTGATCGCCTTCGTCGGGGCGGCCCTCCTGACGCCTCCGGACTTGATCAGCCAGGTTGGCCTCGGGATTCCCATCATCGTCCTGTTCGAGATTTCGATCCTCCTGGCTGCCGCCATGGAGCGCCGCCACGGGCATGGCGAGGACGAGGATCTCGCCGAGGACGAAGGCGACGATCCGGACGACGACCCGGACGGCGGCGGGCCGGACGATGACATTCCGGAAACCGACTACCACATGGGCAGGTAGGCGGGAACGTCATGTTTGCGATGGCGTGGATTCGCGAGTACCCGGATGCGTTTGACGCCGGGCTGGCGCGCCGGGGGCTCGCGCCCCGGGCGGCGGCCGTTCTTGAGCTTGATGCCCGGCGACGCAAGTGCCTCACCGACCTGCAGGCGGCTCAGACCGAGCGGAATACAGCCAGCCGCGAGATCGGTGCGCGGAAGGCTGCCGGCGAGGATGCCGCCGAGTTGATCCGACGGGTAGGCTTGCTCAAGCAGGCCATCCCCGAGCTGCAGGAACGCGCGGACCAGCTGGGCGCCGAACTCCACGAGCAGCTCGCGGAACTCCCCAATCTGCCTGCCGAAGAGGTTCCGGACGGCCCCGACGAACGCGCCAACCGCGAGCTTCGCCACTGGGGCGAGCCGCCCGCGTTCACCTTCGAGCCCCGGGATCATGTCGCGCTGGGCGAAGCACTCCGACTGATGGATTTCCAGCGTTCGGCCCGCATGTCGGGTGCACGGTTCGTGATTCTCTCGGGAGCGCTGGCCCGGCTGGAACGCGCCCTGACCACCTTCATGATGGACCTGCAGACCGAGGAGCACGGCTACCGGGAAGTGAGCCCGCCCACGCTCGTCCGCGAATCCGCGCTATACGGAACCGGCCAGTTGCCGAAGTTCGCGGATGATCTGTTTCAGACGACCGACGGACGGTGGCTCATACCGACCGCAGAGGTGCCGCTGACCAATCTGGTGGCCGATGAGATCCAGGACGGTACGGTCCTGCCGCTCCGGTATACCGCCCTGACGCCATGCTACCGGGCGGAGGCGGGGGCCGGCGGCCGCGATAACCGCGGCATGATCCGCATGCACCAGTTCAGCAAGGTCGAGCTGGTGTCCGTTACGCGTCCGGAGGAATCGGATGCAGAACTGGAACAGATGACCCGCTGTGCCGAGGCGGTCTTGCAGCGCCTCGGGCTCGCGTACCGGGTGGTCCTGCTCTCTAGCGGCGACATGGGCTTTGCAGCACGCCAGACGTACGACCTTGAGGTCTGGTTGCCGGGTCAGCAGGCGTTCCGGGAAATTTCCAGCTGCTCCAACTGCGGCGAATTTCAGGCACGTCGCATGAATGCCCGGTTTCGTTGTCCGGAATCCGGAGAATTGCAATTCGTGCATACGTTGAACGGTTCCGGGGTTGCCGCCGGGCGGCTGCTGATCGCCGTGATGGAGAATTACCAGGAAGCCGACGGCTCCATCACGATTCCCGCTGCCCTACGGCCCTATCTGGGCGACCTCGACCGGATTTCCGCCGTCTTCGACTGAAACCGGCTATCGCACCCACAGGAGACCCTCGATGGAATATGTGAGCTTTGGACGCACGGGTACCAAAGTGTCAAAGCTGTGCCTTGGAATGATGACGTTCGGCACGCCTGGTTGGCGCGACTACGTGATGGAGGAAGGACCCAGCCGGCCGATCATCAAGGCGGCGGTGGATGCGGGGATCAATTTCTTCGATACCGCGGACGTCTATGCCCGTGGCGGCAGCGAGGAGGTCACGGGCAAGGTGCTCGGCAGCCTGCTCCGACGCCACGAATACGTGCTGGCCACGAAGGTCTGCAATCCGATGAGCGACGACCCCAACGATCGCGGCCTCTCCCGCAAGCACATCATGGAGAGCATCGATGCATCGCTTCAGCGCCTCGGCACGGACTACGTGGACCTCTACATCATCCACCGCTGGGACCACAGCACGCCCATCGAGGAAACGATGGAGGCGCTGCACGACGTGGTACGCGCTGGCAAGGCCCTGTATCTCGGGGCATCGAGCATGTTTGCCTGGCAGTTCCTGAAGGCCCAGTCCGCGGCCCGACAGAACGGCTGGACGCCGTTCGTCTCGATGCAGAATCACTACAATCTGATCTACCGCGAAGAAGAGCGGGAAATGATCCCGCTGTGCATCGACCAGGGTATCGCGGTGACTCCATGGAGCCCGCTGGCCAGAGGGTTTCTCGCCGGGACTCGCGAACGCGAGGGTGGAGGCAGCACCGTCCGCGCCAAGACCGACGAGATCGCGCAGAGGATGTACTACCGGGACGTCGACTTTGCGATTGCTGAGCGGGTCGGCGAGGTCGCAGCGCGTCTCGGGACGTCGCGACCGGAAGTGGCGCTCCGCTGGCTGATGACGAGGCCGGCGATCACCGCGCCGATCGTCGGGGTGTCAACCCAGGAGCAGCTTACCACGCTGCTGAAGGCCGCTGACGGAACGCTCGACGCGAGCGACGTGGAGTATCTGGAGGAACTCTATGAACCGCGCACCATAGCGGGTCATTTCTGAGTTCGAATTGGCGGATGGGGAGGGATTCGAACCCCCGGATTCCTTGCGGAATCGCCGGTTTTCAAGACCGGTGCTTTCGACCACTCAGCCACCCATCCGGTTGGTGCAGTCGGCGCGAAGACTACGGCGATAACGTGACACCTGCCAACGTCTGATCCTGCGAGCTGGCACCGCCCGGCTCGTGACCATCTGAGCAACGAGCCCCGCTGAAAGTTTATGCACAGTAGCCAACAAACCATTCCCGTCGGCGATCTGGTCGCCGAGTTTCTCGACGCGATCGGGGTCGCCACCGTGTTCGGCGTAGTCTCGATTCACAACATCCCGATACTGGACGCCATCGGACGTCGGAACGCGATCCGTTTCGTGATGGGGCGGGGCGAGGCCGGCGCCGGGCACATGGCAGACGCCTATGCCCGCGTGTCAGGCGGGCTTGGTGTCCTGGTCACGAGCACGGGCCCGGGGGCGGCGAACGCCTCGGGGGCCTTGGTCGAAGCCGGGTTTGCCGGCACCCCGCTGCTGCACCTTACCGGCCAGACTGCAAGCGGATACGTGGACCGCGGCCAGGGGCCGGTGCACGATGTGCCGGACCAGCTCGGCATGCTTGAGTCGGTGTCGAAGACAGCATTTCGAGTGCGGAGCGCGGAGACCGCCTTCGGGACGCTCGTCCAGGCCGCCACCCTGGCGCTTACTCCGCCGACCGGCCCGGTCAGCGTGGAGATTCCGATCGATCTTCAGCGGGAAACGGTCGCCCGGCCGGGGGAACTCGAGTTCCTGTCCCTGCCGCTGCCACGCCCCGACCCCGGTGCGACAGCCGGCCTCGATGCGATCGCGGCGCGGGTCGCGAACGCACACCGCCCGTTGCTATGGACCGGCAACGGGGCCAAGCACGCTCGTGCTGCGGTGGAACGCTGGCTGCAGCTCGGCATCCCGTTGGCAACGAGCTGGAACGGCCGCGGCGTCGTGCCGGAAGAGGGTCCACTGGTCCTCGGTCCCCTCATGACCACGCCCGAGTGTCTCGAGTTCCTGCGCTCGGTCGATCTGTTGGTGGTCGCCGGGTGTCGTCTCCGTGGACAGGAAACCGTTGACATGAGCATGCCGCTTCCGGAGAGCCGGATTCACATTGACGTGGATCCCGCAGCGTCCGGGCGCACATACAGCGCCGACCTCTTTCACGTGGGCGAGGCCGGGGCGGCCCTCGACGCCATCGCCGGGCGTCTCGAAGCGGCATCGCTCGCGATCGAATCCGAGCACGCTGCTGCCGTTGCCGCGGCCAAGGATCGGGCGGTGGCCAACTATACGGACGGACTGGATGCGTACCGGGAGTTCCCGGCCCGTATGCGCGAAGCGATGCCGCGGGATGCCGTCTGGGTTCGGGATATCACGCTCGCGAACAGCACGTGGGGCAACCGGATTTTTCCGCTCAGTGATCCGCGCTCTAATGTCTTTCCGATCAGCGCGGCGATTGGCCCGGGGCTGCCGTTCGGAATTGGCGCGGCCATCGGGGCCAACGGCCGGAAGGTCGTCTCGATGTGCGGGGACGGCGGTTTCTGTCTCAGCCTGGCTGAGGTGTGGACTGCAGTGCAGGAACAGTCGGACGTCGTTTTCGTCGTCATGAACGACAACGGATACGGCGTTATCCGGCATATTCAGGACGCGCTGTACGGCGGCCGACACTTCTTCGGCGATCTGCTTGCCCCGGATTTCCAACAGCTGGCAGCTCTGGCCGGGCTGCACTTTGCGCGGGTCCGGGCAGTGGATCAACTTGACGGGGCCATGCGAGAGGCGCTGGCGGTAACCGGTCCGGCGCTGATTGAAATCGACATGGCGGCGATCGGTGAGTACCCGCGCTACTTCAGGCCTCCGCCGTACACGCGGCAGAACGACACGACATCGCAACTACGGTCCCGCTGAGGTCCGGCGGGCCGACGCGTTCCAGCCGACCGGGTCCAAACCCGGCCGTTCGTGGGCTTGGCGTCGGTCCCCGGCCCGTTCGGAGCTCGGGAACACTCCTCTCACTCCCCGTCGATGGCCGCGAAATGCCTCAGGACTTCCTGATGCATTAGCCGCTCGAACGCGTCCTCCTTGGGCGCGGCCTCGATGCGCGCGAGCAATTCCTCGGCCTGACCCCGGAAATCGTCGGGGTCGAGCTGGCGTAGCCGGCCATCACGATGACATTGTCAGGAGCGAGTTCCGTCGCCCGCTGGTAGTGGGCGAGCGCCGCATCTTCGCTGGCTCCGTAGATCACGGCTCCCAGGAAACCGGCCGCATCGATGATCTTGGCGTTCCAACCGCCGACCGCCAAGTGCCCGTACACGAAATCAGGATCGATTTCGAGGCCCCGTTGCATCGACGCAATCGTCTTCTCGGCGTAGCCGCCACTCAAAGCCTGGGTGGTCGGGAGTGTTTCCGCGTACCGTCCCATGGCGTGCGCCAGCTCTTGATGCGCGAGCTTGTTGGAGTCGTCAAGTTCGACGGCCCGCTCGCCCAGATCGACAGCCCGAGTCAGAACAGCCTGCTTCTCTTCCTTCGTCGCGGCGAGATGGTGTCCGTAAATCGCCAGGGATTGCGCGGCCAAGGCATACCCTTCCGAGGTTCCAACCGCTTCTCCAAGATCGGCCGCCTCGAGGAACCTGCCCTCGAAACGGGCGGTCGTTACGTCTTCGATGGTCTGCGCAGCGGCTGCTCCCGAGGCAAAGATGACAATTGCCAGCAGTGCGAACGGTCTTGCAAGTTTGGCCACGGGGCACCTCTGATGTTGCGTCAAGGACTGGCACCGATTGTACCGGCTGCCACGCCTCGTTCCACCGTGGCCGGCCCGCCGCATCGGGGAGCAACGGCGGCCCGGGCCCATGGTTCCTCGGGTTCCAGCTTGCATCACCGCTCGTGAGGCGGCGGGGCCGATCGAGGCCGGGCGCGGGAGTACGCTCCATCCCGTCAGGCGACTGGCTGGACGGTGGCCGCAGACGTCTGATTGCGCAGCACCGGCACGACGAGGCTCTGGCCAACGCGACGTCGGACGGGCACTCGCTAGAGTCGCTGTCCGGATGAACGGCACCATGACGCAACCTGCACTTCTCGCTATCGACCAGGGAACCAGCAGCAGCCGGGCCATCGTGTTCAGCCGTGACGGGAGCCCGCTGGTGATCGCCCAAGAGGCGATTTCGTCACGGTACCCCGCCGGCGGGTGGGTCGAGCAGGATCCGGAAGAGATTTGGCGCGCCACACTCTCGACGTGTCGCGCCGCTGTCCGCGCCGCTGACGACCAGGGACTGGCGATCGTCGCTGCCGGTATTGCCAATCAGCGCGAGACGACATTGGTTTGGGACCGGGTCACGGGCCGACCGATCTACAACGCGATCGTCTGGCAGGACCGTCGCGGGGCGGCGCGCTGCGCTGAACTTCGACGACAGGGGCTGGCACCAGCGATTTCAAAGGCGACCGGGCTGGTTCCTGACTCCTATTTTTCTGCGACCAAGCTTGAATGGCTGCTCGGGCACGTCGGAGAGAGCGGTGCGGGTGCCGCAAGTCGCGCCTTGGCGTTCGGGACAATTGACAGCTTCTTGCTGTGGCGCCTTACCGGAGGCCGCGTGCACGCGACCGACGCTACGAATGCTTCGCGCACCATGCTGTTCAACATCGATACCCAGCAATGGGACCCGGATCTGCTGGAGTTGTTCGGGGTGGCCCGTTCGGTGCTGCCGGAAGTCCGGGACAGCGTGGCCGACTACGGAACGATTGATTCCGCGTTGTTTGGAGATGAGATCCCGATCTGCGGTGTGGCCGGTGACCAGCAAGCGGCTGCGGTGGGCCAGGCATGCTTTGCGCCGGGGATGGCCAAGTGCACGTACGGCACGGGCGCGTTCCTGCTGATCAACGTCGGCAGCGAGCTGCCAGACGCCGGGAGCGGGCTGCTTGGGACCGTTGGCTGCCGAATGGGGAAGCACGTCAGTTACGCCATCGAAGGCACGATCTTCAATGCCGGCAGCACGATGCAGTGGTTAAGTGAGACCCTTCGGCTGGTGGCTGATCCCGCCCGTTCCTCGGGGCTGGCCGGGACAGTGCACGACAGTGGCGGGGTCGTGCTCGTGCCTGCATTTACCGGATTGGGGGCGCCGCACTGGGACCCGGAAGCGCGTGCCGGACTCTTCGGTTTGACGCGTGATACCACGCCGGCGCACATCGTGCGTGCGGGTCTGGAAGCGGTTGCCTACCAGACCCACGACCTGGTCACGGCTGCCGGCGGGCTTGGCCGGAATGGCCGGCTTCGCGTCGATGGCGCTATGGCCAACAACGATTGGCTCATGCAGTTTCTTGCGGACACCCTCGACACGCCCGTGGAGCGGCCAGTGGTGAGCGAGACGACCGCTCTCGGGGCGGCCTTTTTGGCGGGTCTCGGTGCCGGTGTCTACCGCGACACCCAGGAACTGAGCCGACTGTGGAAGGAAGACCGCTGCTTTGAACCGACCGGCGCCGACCCTTCCGCCAACCTTGTGCTCTGGCAGGAATGTGTCCAGCGAGTGCGGCGGCCCGGCGACGCCGGGTCCTGAGCGGCTCACCAGGTCCGACATCGATCAGCGGGCCATCTTCTGGTCGCCCGGCCATGCTATTTCGCTTGCAAAATTTGCTCGTTCCGCTTAGAGCAAGGCCAGTACTCACACGGGAACGGCCCGGCGTTGTCTGCGCCCGGCCATCCGGTGCCGGATTGTCCGGTTTCTCCCGTGGCGGCTCAACCGGATAAAGGAGCTTCCGAGTGTCTATCCCCAACTTCACCATGCGCCAGCTTCTGGAAGCTGGCGTGCATTTTGGTCACATGGTTCGCCGATGGAACCCGCGGATGGCCCCGTTCATCCACAGCGAACGTGACGGCATTCACATCATCGATCTGCAGCAGACCGTGCCAATGCTGTATGCGGCCCTGGCATTTCTGCGGGAAGTCGCGGCCGGCGGGGGCCGCGTGCTGTTTGTCGGCACCAAGCGGCAGGCCCAGCGCCCGGTCGAAGAACACGCCCTGCGGTGCGGCCAGCACTACGTTAACCAGCGCTGGCTCGGCGGCATGCTGACCAACTGGAAGACGATCTCGAAATCGATCGACCGTCTGAAGCAAATGGAACAACGGCTGGAGGAAGATGAGGGCAACCTCCCGAAGAAGGAGGTGCTGAACTTGCAGCGACAGCGCGTGAAGCTGCTCCGCTCGCTCGGCGGAATTCGTGAAATGGGCGGGCTGCCGGATGCCATGGTGGTCGTGGACACCAACCACGAGCGCATCGCCGTGGCCGAGGCCAGGTCGCTGGGGATCCCGGTCGTCGGCGTCTTGGACACCAATTCCGACCCGGTGGGGATCGATTACCCGATCCCGGGCAATGATGACGCGACGCGCGCGGTGATCCTGTACTGCGAGCTGGCGGCGAATGCCGTGCTGGGCGGGCTGGAAGAAGAGCAGAAGCTGGCCGGAGTCGATGTTGGTGCATCGGAGGAGGGTGGCGTCGGGGACACGTCCCTCGACGTGGACGACGAGACGACCGAGGCCGACTCGGAGGCTCCAGCGGCAGCGACTGCGGAAGTCGCCGCGCCCGTTGACTCCCCGGACGAAGTCAATTCTTCGGGCGAAGCGGAAGCGGTGACGGTGAACACCGGAGGCGAGATGGCACCCGAGGCTGCCGGGTCGGATGGGGCTATGCCGGAGGGGGCCGGGTCGGAAGGGACTGAGCCAGAAGAGGCCGCCCCGCCCGAATCAGCCGTGCCGGAAACAGTCGTAGAGACAGAACAATGACCCGAATTTCTGCAGCGCTGGTCAAGCAGCTTCGAGAGAAGACCGGCTCCGGCATGATGGACTGCAAGCGCGCGCTGGCGGAAACCGACGGTGATCTGGAGGCGGCACAGGACTGGCTGCGCGCGAAGGGTATCGCCGGGGCCGAAAAGAAGACGGGGCGGGCTGCCGCCGAGGGACTGGTGGGTATCCGCGTGGACGGTAACCGGGCGACCTTGGTGGAAGTCAATGCCGAAACCGACTTTGTCGCGCGGAATGCGGAATTCCAGGAGTTTGTTCGCGAGGTTGCGGAGGCTGGGCTGGACGCTGGCGGTGACGTCGACGTGCTCGCTGCATCGCGGCTGAGTGGGGGCGCGACGGTCGCCGAGCGGGCGATCGAGGTGAGCGCCCGCACCGGCGAGAACATCGTGGTGCGCCGTACCGAGTCGGTGGCAATCGAGCGCGGACTGATCGGGAGCTACATGCACGGTTCCGTCGTGCCCGGCCTCGGGCGCATTGGCACGCTGGTCGCGGTCGAAACCGACGAGCAACCGGTAGGCCTTGAAGAGTGCGTCAAGCAGCTTGCCATGCATGTGGCCGCCGCCAGGCCGCGGGCAATCCGTCGTGATGACCTCGACCCCGCATTGATTGAGCGGGAACGGGCTGTGCTCCTGGAACAGGCGAGGGAGAGCGGCCGGCCGGACCATATCATCGAGAAGATGGTCGATGGCCGGATGCGGAAGTTCTACGGCGAGGTGGTGCTTACGGAACAGGTGTGGGTCATCGACAACAAGACGAAGGTCAGTGATGCCCTCGCCTCGGCCGCGAAGGAAGTGGGGGTGGGGGCCGAACTGTCCGGCCTTGCCTGCCTCGTGCTTGGTGAAGGCGTCGAGAAGCGGGTGTCTAATCTGGCCGACGAGGTTGCCGGTACGCTCAAGAGTTGATCGGCCCGGCGATCGCCGGTGGTGAAGGGGACCGATGGGCGCGAGCCGAGGGACCAGAGCGAAGACGGTAGCGTTACCGCCGGGGCCGTACTATCGGCGGGTGCTCGTGAAGTTGTCCGGCGAGGCGTTCGCCGGTCCGCAGGGGTATGGGATTGACGGCGAGAAGGTAAGCCACATCGCCAGAGAGGTCCGGTCGGTCTATCGCCTGGGCGTCCAAGTCTGCATCGTGATCGGGGCGGGCAATATTTTCCGCGGTGCGGAGAGCAAGCTGCAATACCTTGACCGTCCCACGGCGGACGAAATGGGGATGCTGGCCACCGTCATCAATGGGCTGGCGCTGCACAGCGCCCTGCGGGCCCAAAACATCAAGGCGCACGTGATGTCCGCAATTTCCATGCCGGAGATCTGCCAGCCGTTCGTGCGCTGGCAGGCGCATGCCTATCTTGAACAGTCGGAGGTCCTGGTGTGTGCCGCAGGCACTGGGTCCCCGCTGTTTACTACGGACACCGCTGCCGCCGTGCGTGCAGCGGAACTGCGGTGCGACGCAATCTTCAAGGGGACGCAGGTGGACGGGATCTACGATTCCGATCCGCATCGCAACCCGAATGCCAGGCGGTTTCCCTGGATATCGTACCAACACGCCCTCGCGAAGAATCTTAAGGTGATGGATTCGGCCGCGCTGTCGATCGCCAGGGACGCGAAGATCCCGATCCTGGTGTTCTCGCTCGAGGGGACCAACGCACTCGTCGACGCGGTGCAGGGCCAGGGAACATTTACGATGGTCAGCGACGAGCCACGCCACCTGGTGCTGCACGACCGCCGGGTCGGTGAGAAGGCCTTCGGTATGATGGGCGCTGAGGAAGGCTGATTACCATGACCGATTCGAATCTCGCCGATGCCAAACGACGCATGGATGGCGCCATTCGCGTTCTCAAGGAAGAGTTCTCCGGGCTACGCTCCGGGCGTGCTCACACGAGCCTTCTGGAACCCATCCAGGTCGAGGCATACGGGCAGACCATGCGGCTCTCTGAGGTGGCGAGTGTTGGCGCGCCGGAAGCACGTCTCCTGACCGTCCAGGTATGGGACCAGGGCAACGTCAAGGCAGCCGAACGGGCCATCCGTGAATCGGATCTCGGGCTCAATCCCATCACGGAAGGAACACTCCTCCGGGTTCCGCTGCCGGAACTGACGGAAGACCGACGCAAGGAGTTCGCGAGAACCGCTGATCGCTATGCCGAGCAAGCCCGGGTCGCCATTCGAAATGTCCGACAGCATGTGATGCAGAGTCTTCGCAACGCACAGCGGGAGGGCACACTGTCGGAGGATGAACATCGGCGAGAAAGCGATGAGGTGCAGACACTTACCGATGATTTTGTCGGGCAGGTCGACCAGTTGGTAGCAGTCAAGCGGCAGGAAATTCTGCAGGTGTGATTCGGAAGACTGGCCCTCAAATTCCGGAGGACGCGCGGGCCGATCAGCCCACTGGAAGCCCCGCGCACGTTGCTGTGATCATGGACGGTAATGGTCGTTGGGCTGTCCAGCGCGGACTGGCCCGTGTCGACGGGCATCGGAAGGGCGCGGATGCCGTCCGCGAGACAATAGCCGGCGCGATCGCGTGCGAAGTGCGCTACCTGACGCTTTATGCGTTTTCGACCGAGAACTGGAAGCGGCCCCGCAGCGAGATCGAGGTGCTGATGTCGCTCATGGTCCGACATGTGCATTCTGAAATGGAGGCACTGGCCGAGCAGAACGTGCGGGTGACGTTTATCGGTGAACGGGCGCAGCTTCCGTCCGAGGTGTCGGAAGGCATGGAGATGTTGGAGGACCGGACGTCTTCGAATGACGGCCTGCAGGTTATTGTCGGATTGAACTACAGCGGACGCAGCGAGCTGGCCTGGGCATTTCGCCAGCTTTTGCGGGACGCCATCGAGGGGCGCATTGATCCCTCGGACCTGGACGAGAGCGCCCTCGACCAACGGCTGATGACAGCCGGCGTGCCGGATCCCGACCTCGTGATCCGGACCGGAGGCGAGCACCGGATCTCCAATTTCCTGTTGTGGCAAATCGCGTATTCCGAACTGTACTTCACTTCAATTCTCTGGCCGGATTTCACCCGCCAGGACTTTCAGAACGCGATCGCGGCATACACGTGCCGGCGGCGCCGGTTCGGCGGGATCGATGCCTAGGGCCGCCTTGTTGGAACTGGGTGTCCGCACGGCATCAGCGGCAGTGTTGGTGCCGCTTGCACTGGTTCCGGCGTGGACAGGTGGTTGGCCGCTGGCGCTGCTGCTCGCCTTGGCGGGCTGGAGAATCGGTTACGAATGGTTCCACATGCAGGGCCGACGTGGCCTGACGGCACAGGTCCCGGCATCGAGCGCTGCGGCCGGGGCACTGACCGCTTACTACATCGCCGGCCCCGTCGCAGCCGTCGCTGCAGCATTCCTAGGGGCCGTTATTGGCAGGATCGTGCTCGAAGGGTTCGCCCGAACACTTCACCGAGGACTGCTTGGCGTTGCACTGCTTGCTGTTCCGCTGGTACTGGTTTGGGAACTTCGGGAGGCCGGCGAGGACGGACGCGACCTATTGCTGTGGTGTCTGCTGATCGTTTGGACCACCGACACCTTTGCGTTTCTGTGCGGACGCGTCCTGCGGGGCCGGCTTCTGGCGCCTGCGATCAGCCCAGGCAAGACCTGGAACGGCCTGTTCGGCGGCATCTTCGCGGCTGGTGTGGTGGGCGGTTTCGCCGGGATACTGCTAGGATTTCCTGCTGAAACTGCCGTGCTCAGCGCAGTTTGCGTGGGGATGGCCACGATCACGGGTGACCTCGTCATGAGCGCGGTCAAGCGCACGCACGGCTGCAAGGACACCGGCCGGCTGATACCCGGCCATGGCGGGGTTCTCGATCGGGTCGACGGGCTCCTTTTCGGCGTGACAATCGTGGCAATTTGGAAGCTGATCGTCGAAGGGGCCTGATGTGGGACCACCGGGAAAGTCGATCACTGTGCTCGGTTCCACCGGCTCAGTGGGGCAAAGTACCGTAAGCCTGCTGCTCGAACGACCGGAGCGCTGGGAGGTCGTTGCGCTCGCCGCGGGAAACAACGCGGTCAGGCTGGCGGAGCAGGCCCGGGCGCTGGGTGCCCGGTACGCGGCGATCGCCGACAGGAGTCAGGCCAAGGTTCTCCGGGATGAACTCGCCGGAACCGGGATCGAAGTCGGCGCCGGCGAGGACGCCGTCATCGAGGCCGGCGCGCGCCCGGCGGAATGGGTCATGGCGGCGATCGGCGGCGCAGCGGGTCTGGCGCCCACGGCGAAGGCCCTTGAACGAGGGGCCACGGTGGCGCTGGCCAACAAGGAAAGCATGGTGTGTGCCGGGACCCTGCTCAAGCGTACGGCGGCCCGGTCAGGGGCCAGCATCATTCCGGTTGATTCTGAGCACAGTGCGATCTTCCAGGTGTTCGATGCGGGCCGACCGGAGCGGGTTCGCGCCGTCGTCCTGACCGCATCCGGAGGACCGTTCCTGGACCGCAGCGTGGACAGCCTTGCATCCGTCACGCCGGCGGACGCCGTCGCACATCCGGTGTGGGACATGGGTGCCAAGATTTCCGTGGACTCGGCGACGATGATGAACAAAGGGCTCGAACTGATCGAGGCCGCGCACCTGTTCCCGGTGCAACCCGACCAGCTAGACGTCCTCATCCATCCGCAGTCAGTCATCCATGGGTTGGTTGAGTACGTGGACGGTACCATGTGTGCCGTCCTAGGCATTCCGGACATGCGGGTACCCATTGCGTGCGCACTGGCTTGGCCCGACCGCATGGAGCTGGAACTGCCCCGCCTCGATCTGGCAGATCACGGCCATCTCACGTTCCGTAAGCCTGACCCGGACCGATTCCCGGCTCTTCGGATTGCACGGGAAGCCTTGCAACAAGGCGGGTCGGCGCCTACGATCTTGAATGCGGCCAACGAAGAAGCAGTTGCCGCGTTTCTTCGTGGCGCGCTCCCGTTTTCGAGAATTACCGCCGTGTCCGAGGAAGTCCTCGCGGCGCTCCCGGATACTCCCATCGATGACTTCACTGCTGTCGTCGCGGTCGACGCCCGTGCCCGTGCGTCGGCCCGTGCACTGACCGGCGTGCACGAAGGTTTGTAGCGTCCGTGCTTTCATCCCTGCTTTGGTTCCTGCTGGTGCTCTGCATCGTGGTTTTCGTCCACGAGCTCGGGCATTACCTGATCGCTCGCTGGAACGGCGCCAAGGTGGAGGTTTTCTCGATCGGGTTTGGACGCGAGTTGTTCGGTGTCACCGATCGGGCGGGAACGCGATGGCGTCTCAGCGTCATTCCTCTTGGCGGATACGTCCGGTTCCCGAATCCGCCGGAACGGGAAGAGGGCGATGCTGACGTTCCGGAGGTGCCGGACGAGAGCCTGCAGGCGCATGCGCCGGTGCGGCGCATCGCGATTCTGGCGGCGGGTCCGGCGGCCAATTTCCTCTTTGCCATTGTCGTTTTTTTCGGGCTGATTCTGACGTTCGGGAGGGCCGGGGTCTCGAACACCGTCGAACAGGTCCTTCCGGACAGCGCGGCCGAGAGTGCGGGCATCTTGGCGGGGGATCGGATTCTGTCCATCGAGGGACAGACGGTCACGCGCGCTCAGGAGATTCGTGACGCAGTCAGCCCCTATCCCGGAACCGTGCTCACGTTTGTCATCGACCGTGACGGTCGTGTGATGGAACTGGACGTGACACCAGTGGCGGTGGACTGGACCGATCCGCTGGGCACGGTGCACCGGCTTGGCCGGGTTGGGGTGGCCCTTGCCCGACCCGAACGCGAACCGGCGACGATGCCGGAAGCGGCATGGGATGCCGTCGGCGAGACGTGGTACCTGACAAGTTCCGTACTGCAGGCCTTTGGCGAGATCCTGACGGGTCGCCGCAGCACGGATGAGCTGGGCGGCCCGGTGATGATTGCACAGGTGTCGGGAGACTTTGCCGAACAGGGCCTTCTGCCACTGTTCGGTTTCATCGCATTCCTTTCCGTCAACCTCGGGATCATCAACCTGTTCCCGATTCCGATGCTGGACGGCGGACAGATCGTCGTCGCGGTAGCCGAGCTGGCTCGTGGACGGAGGCTCAGTCAACGCTTCATGTACTGGTTTCAGATGACGGGCCTCGTGACAGTCGGGGGCCTCATGCTGTTCGTCTTTGCCAATGACCTGAGCCGTCCCAGTGTGCTGAACTTCGTAGGTGGACTGTTTCAATGATGGGATGCTGCCTTGCCCGATCCGCCGGGCTCCTTCTCATCGCCGGTTTCGTCCTGCTGCTTGGCGGGTTAAGTACTGCAGAGGCGCAGGACAACCCGATCAGTGACATCCGGGTCGAGGGCAACCAGCGAATCGAGGACTCGACGATCCTGTCGAACCTGACCGTACGCGCCGGCCAGCAGATCGAGCCGGGCAGCCCGTTCGATCCGTTGCTCCTCGATACTGCTTTGAAATCGCTCTTCGAGACAGGACTTTTCGCCGACGTCACGCTGGCCCGTGAGGGCACCACCCTCATCGTGCGGGTGGTGGAGAATCCAATCGTCAACCAGGTGGTGTTCGAAGGCAATCAGCGGGTTGAAGACGAAGACCTGGCCAGCGAGATCACCCTGCGTCAACGCACCGTTTTCACGCGCAGTCGTGCCCGCACCGATCAGGAACGCCTCCTTACCGTGTACCGCCGAAGCGGCCGGTTCGGGGCATCGGTGGTGCCGAAAGTGATCCTCCTGGACCAGAACCGGGTCAACGTGATCTTTGAAATCGACGAAGGGCCGCTCACGGGAATCGAGAGCATCAATTTCGTCGGCAACCGCCGCTTCAGCGATGGCGACCTACGGGACGTGATGCGCACGCGCGAAAGCCGCTGGTGGCGGTTCCTGTCATCGAGTGACCGGTACGATCCTGATCAATTGGCCTTCGACGAAGAGCTGCTCCGCCGTCACTACTTCGACCGGGGGTACCTCCGTTTCAGGATCCTGTCCTCATCCGCTGAGCTGCCGCCTGATGGGGACGCCTTCCTGATCACAATCGCCGTCGATGAGGGAGACCGCTACACCATCAGCGAAACTTCCACCACCTCGGAACTGCCCGAGGTGGATGTCGAACCCTTGCAGGATCTTATCGAGACGGAGGACGGGGACGACTACAGCCGTAGCGCGATCCAGGACACGATCGGAATCCTGTCGGACGCCGTGGTGACGGCGGGATTTCCGTTCGTCCAGGTCGATGTGGAACCGGAAGTCGATGAGGATTCGAAGACGGTCGCGCTGCACTACCGACTGAGCGAGGGCGAGCGGCTCTACGTTGATCGCATCGAAATCAAGGGGAATGTCCGCACGCTGGATCACGTGGTCCGTCGGTACCTTCGCCTGTCCGAAGGGGATCCCCTGAATCGGGGTCTGCTCGCTCGCTCACGGACGCTGGTCGGGAACCTTGGCTTCTTTTCCGACGTGCAGTTCCAGGAAGTGCCTGGGAGCGCTCCCGATCAGCGGAACGTCGAGCTGACTGTCCAGGAACGCTCCACCGGTGAAATCAGCTTTGGTCTGGGGTACTCGACCAGCCGTGGCGCGATCGGGAACATCTCGCTTCGCGAGCGCAACCTTCTGGGCACCGGCAGCAGCCTGACGGTGGCCCTGGAGAACGCGCGCACCGGAGGCTTGTACAGCATCGCCTATTCCGAACCGTACTTCCGGCAGCGCGACGTGTCCCTCAGCACCAGTGTCTTTTCGTCCAACACGGACCGGATCGGCACCGCGTACGAATCGGATGAGCAGGGTGCCCGAATCGGATTTGGCTTCAGCCTCGGCGAGTACCTTCGTCAGCGCCTGACGTATGGCATTACGTGGGTTCGGGTGACGGGCCGGGAGGAAGTTCAGGTCGATCTCGGCCGACGGCTGATTTCCTCGATCACGTCCTCCTGGTCATACGATCGTCGCGACAGCGCACTGTTTCCGACCGAGGGTTACAATTTCGATCTCTCGACGACCATTGCCGGTATCGGTGGCGATGACCGATACGTCCGCCTGACCACGAGCGGGGGCTACTACACCGATCTCTTGCGGGACGAGTGGGTCTTGGGACTGCTGGCCAGTGCTGGGTTTATCGACGGCATCGACCAAGACGTCAGCATCTACGATCGCTTTCTGCTGGGTGACCGGAGTTTCCGCGGGTTCGAGTACGCGGGCATCGGGCCCCGCTACCTGGGGTCTGACCGCTCCAGCGGCCTCGGCGGAAACATGTTCGCGACGCTGACCGCGGAGCTGAAGGTCGATCTCGGGCTTCCGCGCGAACTCGGCATGCACGGACGGGTGTTCGCTATCGTCGGCACCTTGACAGGCATCGATCGCGAGACGGTGGTCGCCGATGACGGCGCCGTGGTGGATTCCGGTTCGGCACGAGCCTCGGCTGGCGTGGGGCTGTCGTGGAGTTCGCCTGTGGGACCGATCCGCATCGATTGGACGTCAGCGCTCGCGAAGGAGTCTTACGATCGGACGGAAACCATTCTTTTCAGCCTCGGCAGCACTTTCTGACGCCACCCCTGTAATTTTCGTCGAAGGATCTCCCATCATGCACCACGGCCTACGGCTCCTCACCGCAGTCGCACTGGTCGCCTATGCCGCGACTGCGCACGCTCAGGATGACAACGGCGCCGAGCCACCCACCATCGCCGTACCCGAAAATTTCGCGATCGGCCTGATCGACATCAACCGAATTTTCCGTCTTTCGACGGCACTGAACGGCGTTCGGGAAGAGGTCAGTGCGCGCGAGCAGCGCTACCGCGAGGAAATCACGGCGGCTGAGGAGCGCCTGCGCCAGCAGCAAGAGGAACTTTCGCAGAAGCGCGGCGTTCTCTCCCCCCAGGAATACGCCGTCGAGGAAGCCAGCTTCCGGGGGGAGGTCGAGAATCTGCAGAAGCGGGTGAACGAGCGGAACCAGGAACTCCAGGAAATCATGGCCCAGAGTCAGCAGCAGGTGCAGGAAGAAACGGTTCGCATCGTGGCCGAGATCGCGCTTGAGCGGAATTTCGCGCTCGTCTTCGACGCCTCCCAGCTGGTGATCGCCGCCGAACAGATCAACATCTCGGACGAAGTGGTCGAACGGCTCAACGAACGCTTTCCAAGCCTCGAGATTCCTGAGGCCGGTTCCATGGAGGAGGCTGAGGGCGAGGACGGTTGAGGGACGATGCCGGACCCACGTTTCTTTTCTTCCCGGGGGCCGCTCTCGCTGGCAGTACTCGCGCAGCTGGGAGATGCCCGACTGGTGCGCTCAGATGATGGCCGCCGCATGATCGCCACTGTTGCGCGTGGCCCCGACGCGGGTGCTGGCACATTGAGCTATAGCGTCTCGAGATCGGAACTCCGACGCCTGGCGGCTGACGCGGGAGCCTGCGTGACGACCGACGCCCTGGTGGCGGAGGTCCCGCCCGGAATCCCTTGCTTGGCAGCGACCAATCCGCGGCTTGCGTTTGCTCGCATGGCCAACGCCCTGTTCCCGGATCCGTTGCCTGGCCCCGCGGTCAGCGACCGGGCGACAGTCGATCCCGACGCGGCGCTGCATCCCGAGTGCCGGATTGAAGCCGGGGCGGTAATCGGCGCGCGTGCCGAAATCGGCGCGGGCGCGTGGGTGGGATGCAACACGACGATCGGGCCGGGGGTGGTGATCGGGGCGCGGACACGCATCGACGCAAACGTGACGATCATCTGTGCACTCATCGGGGCTGACGTCCGGATCCACGCCGGGGTGCGCATCGGACAGGCCGGGTTCGGACTGGTGATGGACGGATCCGCTCCGGGGCACGAACGCGTGCCGCAACTTGGCCGCGTCCGGATCGAGGATCGGGCCGATATCGGCGCGAACACGTGCATCGACCGGGGCGCGCTCGGGGACACGGTGATCGGAGAAGGGGCCTTCCTCGACAACCTGGTCCATGTCGCCCACAACGTGCACGTCGGCCCGCACGCCGCGCTGGCCGGGCAGACCGGAATCGGCGGCAGCAGCACCGTCGGCGCGTTTACCGCGGTCGGTGGCCAGGCGGGAATCTCGGATCACATCGCTGTCGGGTCTCGGTGCGAGATTGGCGCTCAGGCCGGAGTCACGCGCAATCTTCGTGACGGCGCCAAGGTTGCCGGCACACCGGCCGTCCCGATCGCTCGCTACCTTCGTCAAGCGGTCATGCTCGGACGCATTGCAACGCGTCGGGGGCAGGCAACTGGGGATGCTGGAACATGAACAAGCCGCACGACCACGACGGCAGCGCCGCCCTTTCAACAATCCTTGAGGCGATCCCGCATCGCTACCCGTTTCTCCTGATCGACCGGATTACCGAGTACGTCGCATACGAGCACGCGGTGATGTTGAAGAACGTGACGATTAACGAGGGTTTCTTCCAGGGACATTTTCCTGAGCACCCGGTCATGCCAGGTGTCCTGGTCGTCGAAGCGATGGCTCAGGCGGCGGGCGTGTTCGCCGTTCGGTCGATCGGCAAGGAGGGGCAGGATCACCTTGTCTATCTGATGGGCCTGGACAACGTCCGGTTTCGTCGCCCTGTGGTGCCGGGAGATCAGCTGTGGATTCGGGTCGAGAAGCAGCGTATCCGCGAGAATGTATGGCGTGTTGCCGCTACTGCCGAAGTTGATGGCGAGCGGGCGGCCGAGGCGGTGCTCACCGCCATGATCCGTCACCGAGACAAGTGGGCGGACGGCGGATGAGCCAATGGCACCCCACCGCGATCGTGGACGAGCGGGCCGACATCGCAGACGGCGTTGAGATTGGCCCGTACTGCACGATCGGACCCGGTGTCCGGATCGGTTCCGGCACCCGCCTTTTCTCGCATGTCGCGATCGACGGAGAAGCGACGCTCGGCACCAACAACCTCATCTATCCCTTTGTGGCCATCGGATACCCGCCGCAGGTCCGTCCGGCAATCGATGGCGTGACCCGGATCGAAATTGGTTCGAACAACGTGATTCGGGAGCATGTCACGCTGCACACCGGTACCCCCAAGGCCGAACGGGTGACCCGCGTGGGCAGCAATGTGCTCTTCATGGTCGGCACGCACGTCGCCCACGACTGTTCGATCGGGGATCATGTCATTCTCGCGAACGGAGCTCAGGTCGGCGGGCACGCGGTGATCGGTGACTTTGCCCAGGTCGGCGCACTGACGGGGGTGCACCAGTTCGTGCGCATCGGTGCCTACGCGTTCATCGGCGGTTGTTCGGCGGTCGAAAAGCACGTCATCCCATATGTGCTGGCGACGGGCAACCGGGCATGGCTACGCGGTCTCAACATCATCGGTCTGCAGCGGGCAGATTTCAGCAAGGCGGAGATCGACGACCTGCGGAAGGCTTACGGATTCCTGTTTTCCGGGGACGAGTTGTTCCGGCTGCAGGTGGCCAATCTCCAGGCCGAGCTCGAGGGATCCGAACGGGTTGCAGAGATCGTGCGCTTCTGTGACGAAATCGAACATTCGCCAGGACTCGCCAGGCGCGGGATGTGCCTGCCTCGAGACGGCCGCCTCTGAGATCCATGCCCGACTCCGATACCGAAGGGTCCCGGTCCCCGGTCGGGATCGTTGCCGGCGGTGGCTTGCTGCCCGGACTCGTGGCGGAAGCCTGCCGGTCGGTTGGTCGTCGGTATTTCGTGCTCGGCTTGGCGGGGCAGGCAGATCAGTCCACTTGCGGACTTGAGCCCGATGCATGGGTCCGGTTGGGGGCGTCCGATGAGCTGCTCGGGATTCTTCGCAATGCGGCTGTCGAGACGGTGGTGTTGGCGGGGTACGTTCGACGGCCCTCGCTCGCTGAGCTCCGCCCCGATGCAAGAGCGCTACGCGTGCTGGCCCGGGCCGCCCGCTTCGCGCTCGGCGACGACGGATTGCTGCGCGCCATCATCGATGAATTTGAACGCGAGGGATTCCGGATCGTGGGTGCCGATTCTCTCGTTGACGAACTCTTGGCCCCACCCGGCCTCTGGACGAGGAAGCAGCCGGATGGGAGTTGTGGTGGCGCGAGCACTGGGAACCGTCGACGTCGGCCAGGCTGCGGTGATCCAGGGAGGTCATGTACTGGCCGTGGAAGCTGCGGAAGGTACGGCCGAAATGGTGCAGCGGGCCGGCAAGCAGCGACGGGCCGGCAGCGGTGGCGTGCTCGTGAAGGTCGCGAAGCCCAATCAGGAGCGGCGTGTCGACCTTCCGACTATCGGGCCAGACACCGTAACCGAGGTTGCCGCCGCCGGACTCTCGGGAATCGCTGTGGAAGCAGGCTCCGTGCTGGTTATCGGGCGGGATGAGGTGATCAAGCGCGCGGACGCACATGGCCTCTTCGTGCTCGGCCGCCGCATGGACGACTGACCCGGTGCCGCACCTGTTCCTGGTCGCGGGCGAGGCGTCGGGGGACGCCCTCGGTGCGCGACTGATCCGCGCCTTGGCAGCGGAAACCGGGGACAGGCTCCGCCTGGATGGCGTGGGTGGTCCAAGGATGCGCGACGCCGGCTTGACGCCGCTGTTTCCGGCCGACGACATCGCCCTGATGGGATTTGCCGAGGTCGTGCCAGGTATCCCGCGCGTGCTCCGTCGGCTGCGTACGGTGGAAACGACGGTGCGCCGGTTGCGCCCGGACGCGGTAATCACCATCGATGCGCCGGGTTTCAACTTCCGGCTGGGAGCGCGTCTCCGCGGAACTGGGATTCCGCTGATTCATTACGTGGCACCAACGGTATGGGCCTGGAAACCGGGCCGTGCCCGCAAAGTCGCCCGTTTCCTGGACCGGATGCTGACCCTGTTTCCGTTC
Source organism: Alphaproteobacteria bacterium (assembly GCA_021296265.1). Classification (GTDB taxonomy): domain Bacteria; phylum Pseudomonadota; class Alphaproteobacteria; order TMED109; family TMED109; genus VXPW01. The sequence goes on from JAGWAT010000014.1 coordinate 31,525, forward strand.
GAACCGCCCTATTTCGAGCAGGAGGGCCTGCCGGCTACGTTCGTTGGCCATCCTGTCACCGAAGCACCGTTGCCAACACCGTCCGAGGACCTCCACCGAAAGCGCGGCATCGACGCGGATGCGCAAGTTCTCTTGGTCCTGCCCGGCAGCCGAGCAGGGGAGGTGCAACGGCTGGCTCCGCTGTTCGCGGCATGTGCGCGAATTCTCCTGCAGCGTCGGGAGGCCCTCCAGATAGTCATCGGCGTGGCCCCAGGACGCTCGCGGCAAATCGAGGAGGCTTTTGCGGGCCTGTCGGTGGTGCTGGTCGCGAGCGAATCTGAGAAACAGGAATGGTATGCGGCGGCCGATGTCGCCCTTGTGGCGTCGGGAAGCGTAACCCTTGAACTGGCCCGGCTCCGTACGGCCATGGTGGTGGCTTACCGAATGACCCCACTCTCCTGGGAAATCGTCCGGCGGATGGTGACGATCGATTACGCGTGTCTTATCAATGTCATGCGCGGGGTCGAGGTGATACCGGAATTTCTCCAGCAGGCTTGTCGCCCGGATCGGCTGGCCGAGGCGGTTGACTTGCTCCTCCACGATCCGGAGAGGCGCGCCAGTCAGGTCGCCATTACTTCCGCTGTCATCGGGGAACTCCGGAGCGGTGATCTCCCGCCGAGTCGGCGCGCAGCCCGGACGATCCTTGCTACGCTTGCATCCTTGCGCGACCCACTGAAGGAGAGTGAGCGTTGACTGCAGATGATGCTAATCGATTTCGCATGCTTCATACGATGATTCGGGTGCGAGACCTTGAGCGCTCGCTGGCCTTTTATACGGGCACGCTGGGCATGGAGGTTCTTCGGAGACAGGACTATCCAAGCGGTCGTTTTACCCTGGCGTTCGTTGGCTACGGCCCCGAAGAGAATCACACGGTCCTGGAGCTCACGCACAACTGGGATCAGGACGAAGATTACGTGCAGGGCGATGCATGGGGACACATCGCACTCGGGGTCCCGGACATCTACGGAACCTGCGCGCGACTTGAGGCGGACGGAGTGCGCATCCCGCGACCGCCTGGACCCATGCAGCACGGACAGACAGTGATCGCATTCATTGAAGATCCAGACGGTTACAAAGTCGAGTTAATCCAGCGCTGAATGTCCGGAGGAGGCTTCATTTGCCCCTGTCAGGGGGGCTAGGTACCGTACAGGCATATTCTGGTTTGCTGATTGCTCGGACCCGAGAGAGAGACCCATGGCCATGGATACGGAACGACGGATGGCGCAACTGACGCTTAGTGACGGCCGGAATTTTCAATTGCCGGAGCTATCAGGCACGGTTGGCCCCGACGTGGTTGACGTGCGTGCGCTCTATCGGGATGCAGGCGTGTTTACGTACGACCCTGGCTACACCTCGACCGGTTCGTGCGAATCGAAAATTACGTATATCGACGGCGAGCGCGGTATCTTGCTGCATCGAGGTTACCGCATCGAGGACCTGGCCCAGAACTGTGATTTCCTAGAGGTCGCATACCTGCTGTTGCGCGGTGAATTGCCGGACGCTGACAGCAACCAGGCATTCGCCTACACCATCAGCCGGCACACGATGCTGCACGAACAGTTGAGCTACCTCTTTCGGGGGTTCAGGCGCGATGCCCACGCCATGGCGATTTTGTGTGGCGTGGTGGGGGCGTTGTCGGCGTTCTACCATGACAGCACGGACATCACCGACCCGCACCAGCGGATGGTCGCTTCTCACCGCCTGATCGCAAAGATCCCGACGATTGCGACGATGGCCTACAAGTACTCGATCGGGCAGCCGTTCATTTACCCGCGCAACGATCTCGATTACGCGGAGAACTTCCTGCACATGATGTTTGCCGTGCCGGCCGAAGAGTACGTGATCAACGACGTGCTGGCACGGGCGATGAACCGCATCCTGATCCTGCATGCCGACCACGAACAGAATGCCTCTACGTCGACCGTCCGGCTGGCAGGGTCGTCCGGCGCGAATCCCTTCGCTTGCGTCGCGGCGGGAATCGCGTCGTTGTGGGGCCCGGCGCACGGCGGCGCCAACGAGGCAGTGATCAACATGCTTCAGGAAATCGGGGACGTATCACGGGTGAAAACGTTCATCGACCGCGCCCGTGACCCGGCCGATCCGTTTCGCCTGATGGGCTTTGGGCACCGTGTCTACAAGAACTATGACCCCCGCGCTCGCGTCATGCAGTCAACCGCGCACGAAGTGCTCGGTGCGCTGGGGAAAGAGAACGAACCTATGTTTCGGCTGGCCAGGGAGCTGGAGCGCATCGCCCTGGAAGATGACTACTTCATCGAGAAGAAGCTGTATCCCAATGTTGACTTCTATTCTGGTATTACCTTGCAAGCAATTGGATTCCCAGCCAATTTATTCACAGTACTGTTTGCGGTCGCCCGGACCGTCGGCTGGGTCGCCCAGTGGAACGAAATGATCGAGGATCCCGCCCAGCGGATCGGCCGTCCCCGCCAGCTGTACACCGGCGTGGACGAGCGCCCGTTTGTCTCGATTGAGGACCGGATCTGAACCGGACGACGGACCCGAAAAGGGCCGTGCAAGCTTGCTGAATCGAGCATCGGCAACTACAATCAACGAAACCGGGGCCTGTCGTTGCGCGTTTGCCGGTTCGCTACTTCAGCGAGCCGCATCGCGGGTGGTCCCCTTTGTATTCCTGAGGAGGGATTATGGCTGTTCTTAACATCAACGGCGTGTCGCACGTCGTCGATGCACCGGGGGACACCAAACTTCTGTGGGTAGTTCGCGAACATCTGCGGCTTACCGGCACGAAGTTTGGCTGCGGCATTGGCCTCTGTGGGGCCTGTACGGTTCACCTGAATGGTGAAGCCGTGCGGTCCTGCCAGCTGCAGTTGTCGGACGCCGAAGGTGCCACGATCACTACGATTGAAGGCCTCGACCCGAAGGGTCAGCATCCGGTGCAGAAGGCGTGGCTGGAGTTGCAGATTCCCCAGTGCGGGTACTGCCAGTCCGGGCAGATGATGAATGCTGCTGCGTTCCTTGAGTCCAACTCGAGCCCGAGTGACGCAGAGATTCTCGACGCCATGCAAGGCAACATCTGCCGCTGCTCAACGTACGCTCGGATCAAGCAGGGTGTCCGTCGGGCCGCCCAGATGATGCAGGAGGCGTGACCATGACCAAGCACATGAAAGACTTGGGTGGCGCAACGCGCCGTGACGTTCTGGTCGGCTCCGCTGTAGCCGGTACCGGATTGGTGGTCGGTTACTCGGTCCTGCCGCACGTGACCGGTGGCGCCCGTGAGGCGCTGGCGGCCGGCAATTTCGAGCCGAGCCTGTTCCTCACGATGGAGCCGAGCGGGATCGCGACTGTCCACATCACGAAGACCGAGATGGGGCAGCACGTCGGCACCGCGCTGGCACAGGCCGTTGCCGAAGAGCTTGAAATCGACTGGAACGACGTCCGCGTTGATTATCCGGACAGCCACGAGAAGTGGGGCCTGATGATCACCGGTGGATCGTGGTCGGTGAACTGGACCTTCGACCGCAACTCCCGGATCGGTGCGGCTGCCCGCATGGCTCTGGTGGAAGCGGGCGCCAACATGCTTGGCGTTCCGGCCAATGAGTGCTCCGCTGCCAACAGCACGGTCACCCACACCAGCACCGGACAGTCGGCAACGTATTCGGAAATCATCAGTGCAGGCCCGATCGACCGGACCTTCAGCGAAGATGAAATGAAGGCGATCGAACTGAAGAAGTTCGGCGAGTACAAGCTCGTCGGCACCTCGGTTCCCGCTCTCGACATCCCGGCGAAGATCAACGGTACCGCTCGGTACGGCATCGATGTGTTCGTTCCGAACATGGTGTACGGGCGAATCGTCACTTGGCCCACCCGTTGGGGTGCGATGCCGAAGTCGGTCGACGACTCGGCTGCCAGTGGCATCGACGGCTACATCAAGACCGAAATCATCGAGGACCCGACCGGCGTCCAGCGCGGTTACGCGATCGTGCTTGCCGAGAGCATCTGGGCGGCCGAAAAGGCTGCGGATGCTGTCTCGGTCGATTGGGACCTGGGCCCGAACGCCAGCGTCAGCACCGCTGACATTCTTGGTTACGCCAAGAAGGCGACTGCCGACGGCGAAGGTTTCGCCTGGGTGATCGACGGCGACACGGATGCCGGCATGAGTAATGCCGCGACCGTGGTCGAGGCCGAGTACGAAACCAGCATCGGCTACCACGGCATGATGGAGCCGATGAACTGCGTTGCCATGGAGCAGGATGGGGTCTGGCACCTCTTCACTGCGTGCCAGTGGTCCACGCGCTGCACGGCGATGACGGCTGAGGCGCTCGGTGTTGAGCCCGCCAATGTCGTTCACCACCAGCAGTACGCGGGTACCGGGTTCGGCCGCCGGCTCGAACCGGACGCAATGATTCCTGCAGCGCTGGCCGCGAAAGCAGCCGGCCGTCCTGTGAAGCTTGTTTACACCCGTGAACAGGACGTGATGTTCGACTTCCACCAGTCGCTGACCTACCAGACCGTTAAAGGTGGGATCAATGTGGCCGGTGACCTCGACACCATGGTCCACACGGTGTGTTCGGCTTGGGCAACCAAGCGACAGGCTCCAGGATTCCTCGCGGAGTCAGTCGACAAGAAGGGCAAGATCGACCCGTTTTCGACGAACGGCTCGGACCACTGGTACAACGTTCCGAACCAGTACGTCCGGTCCATCGAAAACTTGGTCGGCCAAAGTGCCACGCCTCCGGGACAGCTGCGCGCAGTTGCGCCGACTTGGACGATGTGGGCTGTGGAGTCATTCCTCGACGAAGCGGCACACGCGGTCGGACGTGATCCGCTTGAGTTCCGGACATCGCTCCTGAAGGCGGTCGGCAAGAACGTCGGTACACCGCCGAATACGGTCGGTGGGGCTGAGCGCTTGCGGAATGCTCTGTTGGTGGCGGCTGGACGTGCTGGCTACGGTGTGAAGCCGCTGCCCGCGAACACCGCGCAGGGTATTGCCAGCGTCACGTCACAGGAACGTGGTTCCCCGACGTGGACGGCCTGTGTCGCAGAAGTGCATGTCGACCCCGAATCCGGGGAGCCGACTGTCAACAAGCTCACCGTCGCGATGGATGTGGGCACGGCAGTCAATCCGGACGGTGTGTTGGCACAAATCCAGGGCTCGGCCATTTACGGCACGTCGCGAGTTCTCTACGAGAACATCACGATGAAGGACGGTTCGATTGAACAGTCGAACTTTGACACCTGGACGCCAATGCGGATCAACCAGGCGCCCGAAATCGACGTGAACATCATCCAGAACGGCCACTACCCGGCCGGGACGGGTGAACCCGTCGTGACGGTCGTCGGGCCAGCCATTGCCAATGCCATCCAGGCAGCTGTTGGTGCGCGGGTACGCTCGTGGCCGATCACTGCGGAGAAGATCAAGGCGGCAATGCAGGAAGCCTGATCCAGGTTCTCTAGACACTGCCGGGGCGGCGGTCACCTGACCGCCGCCCCTTTTTTGTGCACAAAGAGCGCTGTTACGCATTGCCGCCCAGAAGCGGGCAAGCTGCCCCGCACGTCTGCCAGCTTGGCCTGGTCCCACTTCCGCGATCTGTTCCGCCTATCGGTGCCCGTGCCACGCCAGTAAGTTTTTCCACGCCCGCAATCCGACCCTGTGCCACCGCCCAACAAATGCGCGTCCCCAAGTCGCGGCCGCGTGTACGGAGGCAATAACGCGCATACTTGAATGATCCCGGGGTGCAGCAGTACCGATTGTCGCCATGTCCAAAATTGCGCACGAAGTTAATCGCTTACTCAACCAATTTAGATTCCAATGTAGCCATCGGGCATCAGATTCCTCCTCCGGACCGATCTGCGGAAGAGCGCATCCCGCGGGCGCTCTGGGATTTCGCTGTTCCTGCGTCTGCTGTTCTCGACGATGGCCGCGCAATTGTGGGTTGGTACGGCTATGCTTCTCGGGTGGTAACGAAGGAGGAGCGTATGCCACTGCATTCGACCGATTCCGGGCAAAAGACTCGGCGGCGCGGCCTCAGTCGCCGCACCCTCTTTGCCGCTGCCGGTGCCACAGGCGCCGCTGGGCTGGCTGTTCGCCCCTCAGCCGCCGTCACGTCGCCAAAGCGCTCCAAACCAAGTGCCGGTTACCGCGAGACTGAGCACGTCCGCACGGTCTACCGGCTAGCGCGCTTCTAGCGTTCTCTTCGGGCTTACTGCAGGTGTCCTGATGTCTTCTCGACCATCCATCGCTGGCACCGCGCTTGATCGCCGGGCCTTTCTTCGCAACTCAGGCATTGTTGCTGCTGGTTCCGCCCTAGCCGGACTTGTACCGGGAGGGCGGATCGAAGCAGCTGATTCCGCCCCTGCCGGCGGCGGTGACGTCCAAAACGTCCTGTCGGTGTGTACGCACTGTTCCGTGGGCTGCGCGGTCACGGCCGAAGTACAGGACGGGGTATGGATTGGCCAGGAACCCAGTTTTGATAGCCCCTTTAATTTAGGAGCGCATTGCGCCAAGGGTGCATCAGTGCGGGAGCACGCGCACGGAGAGCGTCGTCTCAGGTACCCGATGAAACTAGTGGGAGGCCGCTGGGAGCGCCTAAGTTGGGATCAGGCGATCGATGAGCTCGGCGCTGAGCTCGAACGTATCCGGACGACGGCGGGGCCTGACTCAGTGTATTGGCTTGGTTCCGCCAAGCACAATAACGAACAGGCCTATCTCTTCAGAAAATTCGCCGCGTTCTGGGGTTCCAACAACGTCGACCATCAAGCGCGAATCTGTCATTCCACCACGGTTGCAGGTGTAGCCAACACCTGGGGCTACGGTGCAATGACCAACAGTTACAATGATATCCACAACTCCAAATCGATTTTCCTGATTGGCGGGAACCCTGCTGAAGCACATCCTGTTTCCATGGTGCATCTGCTGAAAGCCAAGGAAAAGGGCGCTCCGTTCATTGTCGTAGACCCGCGCTTCACGCGCACTGCGGCGCACGCTGACGAGTATGTGCGCATTCGCCCCGGGTCTGACGTGGCACTGGTTTGGGGAATGCTCTGGCACGTGTTCGAGAACGGCTGGGAAGATCAGGCGTTCATCCAATCACGTGTGTGGGGACTCGACCAGATTCGTAAAGAGGTGGCGCGCTGGACACCTAAGGAAACCGAGCGTGTAACCGGAGTGCCGGGCGAGCAGGTCCGAAAAATCACCCAAACAATGGCCGACAACCGGCCGGGAACGGTCATCTGGTGCATGGGCGGGACGCAGCACACAACCGGGAATAACAACACCCGTGCCTACTGCATCCTGCAGCTGGCCCTTGGCAATATGGGCAAGGCCGGAGGCGGCACCAACATCTTCCGTGGCCACGACAATGTCCAGGGTGCGACGGACCTTGGGGTGCTGAGCCACACGTTGCCCGGCTACTACGGTCTCTCTGAGGGAGCATGGAGACATTGGGCCCGGGTTTGGGGAGTCACGTACGAGACACTCGCGGCACGGTTCGCTTCTTCGAATTTAATGCAATCGAAGGGGATTCCGGTGTCTCGTTGGGTGGACGGCGTCCTCGAGGACAACGAAAACCTGGATCAGCCGGAATCGCTCAAAGCGATGATTTTCTGGGGCCATGCGCCGAATTCACAAACTCGGCTCCCGGACATGCGCAAGGCGATGAATAAGCTTGACCTGCTGGTGGTGGTGGACCCGTACCCCACGCTAACTGCCGTTCTGCACGAACGCCAGGACGGCGTCTACCTACTGCCCGCGGCTACGCAGTTCGAGACTTACGGCTCGGTGACCGCTTCCAACCGGTCACTGCAGTGGCGCGAACGCGTCGTCGAGCCGCTATTCGAAGCAAAACCCGACCACGAGATCCTGTACCGTCTTGCCGACCGGCTGGACATTGCCGGGCCGTTATTCCACAACATCGAAGTGCGGGATAACGAGCCGGTGATCGAGGACATCACGCGGGAATTCAACCGTGGCATGTGGACGATCGGGTACACCGGCCAGACACCGGAGCGGCTTCGCAAGCACATGGCGAACATGGCTACCTTTGACCGCACGACGCTCAAGGCGGAAGGCGGCCCATGCGACGGTGAATACTACGGACTGCCATGGCCGTGTTGGGGGGATGAGAAACTTGCCCATCCGGGGACACCCATCCTCTATGACACCTCACAGGCGGTTGCTGACGGCGGGCTTACCTTCAGGGCTCGTTTCGGAATTCTCAGGGAGGGTGAGAATCTGCTTGCAGACGGCTCTTTCAGCAAAGGTTCTGAGATCGAAGACGGCTATCCTGAATTTACAATGGCGATGCTCAAGAGGCTTGGCTGGGACAACGACCTGAGCGAGCAGGAGCGGTCCGTGATCGAGGCAATTGCCGGCGACAAGACGAACTGGAAGACAGATCTGTCTGGCGGCATCCAGCGGGTGGCGATCATGCACGGGTGTGCACCGTTCGGAAATGCGAAGGCGCGGACTGTCGTCTGGAATTTCCCGGACCCGGTTCCCCTGCACCGCGAACCGCTCTATACGACCCGCCGCGATCTCGTATCCGACTATCCAACCTATGAGGACACCCGCGGATATCGGGTGCCGGTCCTGTATCGCTCCATCCAGGAGCGCGATTACTCGAAGGACTACCCGATCATTCTGACGACAGGGCGTCTCGTGGAGTACGAAGGCGGCGGCGACGAGAGCCGGTCCAATCCGTGGCTTGCGGAGCTTCAGCAGGAAATGTTCTGCGAGGTGCATCCGCGGGATGCGAACAATGCCGGCTTCCAGGACGGCGATGACATTTGGGTCGAGGGGCCAGAGGGCGGGCGCGTACTCGTCAAGGCACTGGTGACCCGCCGGGTCGACCCGGGGGTGGCGTTCATGCCGTTCCACTTCGGTGGCCGGTTCATGGGGCAGGATCTCCGTGACCGCTACCCGGAAGGGGCCGACCCGTACGTCCTCGGCGAATCATCAAATACCGTCGGTACTTACGGCTATGATTCCGTGACCCAGATGCAAGAGAGCAAAGTCACGCTCTGCCGCATCTCAGCGGCCTGAGGAGGACCGCCACAATGGCCCGCATGAAGTTCCTTTGTGACGCGGACCGTTGCATTGAATGCAACGCATGTGTCACGGCCTGCAAGAACGAGCATGAAGTACCTTGGGGCGTCAATCGGCGGCGCGTTGTCACGATTAATGACGGGCAACCGGGCGAACGCTCCATCTCGACCGCCTGCATGCACTGCTCCGATGCACCTTGCATGGCCGTATGTCCGGTCGACTGTTTTTACCAAACCGATGAGGGTGTCGTACTGCACGACAAGGATCTCTGCATCGGCTGCGGGTACTGCTTCTATGCCTGCCCGTTCGGTGCCCCCCAGTATCCGCAAGCTGGGAACTTTGGCGGACGGGGCAAGATGGACAAGTGCACGTTTTGCGCCGGCGGCCCGAAGGAAGACGGTTCCGAGGAAGAGTTTGCCCTTTACGGCAGAAACCGCCTCGCAGAGGGAAAACTTCCTCTTTGCGCTGAGATGTGTTCGACCAAGTCGCTGCTAGCCGGAGACGCAGACACTGTGTCGGACATCTATCGGGAACGTGTAACAGCACGCGGTTTTGGTGGTGGGGTCTGGGGATGGAACACGGCATACGGTTCCGATACCTGAGCACGTTCTGTTTCATCGCGATGGTCGCCCTCGGCGGCTGTCGCGAAAGCGAACAGGGGCGCCGGCTAGACACCGGCAAAGGCGTCTACGCGGGCGCGCCTGACCAGCAGTTGAGCGCGGAAACCCGTGACGCGTTGATGCTCCGCGCTGAATACCAACGGTTCTGATCGGCCATGTCGCAGCAGCTACGTTCCTTCCTGGCAGCGGTGGGTCTCATCGCCGCGCTGGCTGCTGCGGGATACGTTGCCGTCATCGTGGGGGCGGCGACCGTGGTCGGCGACTCGGAAACCGGCATTGAGGAGAGCGCCAAGTCCGATGGATGGCGCGGCGTGCGGAGCGGCACTGCCGGCCGTGTCTCAATTCCCGATCCGCAGGCAGGCATTCTGATCCAGTCCGAGGGAGAGATCTGGCGTTCGATTCGAAACGGACCGGTGACAGCAGCAGGTGCATGGAGCATGTTCGTCATGCTGATCCTGCTGGCCGTCTTCTACGCATGGCGGGGACGCATTCTGCTGGCAGGTAAGCCGACCCGCCGGGAAGTGGTTCGCTTCAATGGAATTGAACGCTTTGCCCACTGGATGACGGCCGCCAGTTTCATCGTGCTTGCCCTGTCCGGACTAAACCTTCTGTACGGGCGATATCTCTTTATTCCAATTGTCGGCAAGGAGGCGTTTGCGGTCGTCACCGAAGGCGGCAAGTTCCTGCACAACTTTGTGGCCTTTCCATTCATGGCAGGACTGGTCCTTATGTTCGTGCTTTGGGTACGCCACAACGTTCCTTCGCGGGTTGACCTGCAGTGGCTCCGGCTGGGAGGCGGTTTGCTCTCCGACCGCCATCACCCGGCGGCGGAACGCTTCAATGCGGGCCAGAAGGCGATCTTCTGGATCGTCATACTTGGGGGGGTGTCCGTCAGTCTTTCCGGAGTGGCGTTGCTCTTGCCGTTCGCGTTTCCGATCTTTGGAAAGACCTTCGTTTTCCTCAACCTGTTTGGCTTCGGCCTCCCGGACATGTTGACACCGATGCAGGAGATGCAGCTCGCCCAGGTGTGGCATTCCGTGGTGTCGTTGGGGCTGATCGTCGTGATGTTTGCGCACATCTACATCGGAACGATTGGTATGGAAGGCGCGTTCCAGGCGATGGGGAGTGGCAAGGTTGACACTGCGTGGGCAGAACAACATCACAGTCTCTGGGCAGCAAGCGCTGAAGAATCGGTGGCGGAAGACGACTCCGTGGCGGAAGACGACTCCGTACCGGCAGCAGCTCGCGAAGGTCAGGGCTAGCCGCCGGAGAACCCGCCGGACTTCCTCGCTGAAGTCTTGCTGCGTGCCAGCAGGGGGCTATCCGGTTTCCTTGATCAGCGTTCGATGCACTCCCCGATGCGCGGTGGCCAGCCCGCCTGACGAAATGCATGATGAAGGACGGCGAAGGACACCACGTGGCTAAACAGGTCCGGGTGCAACGCCTGCCCGGTCCACTGTTTGGAGCGCTGTCTTGAAATTCCAGAACTTATCGGGTGTGTCGCACTTGCTGCGACGCCGTGAGCAAACCGATGCGGCCGTTCCTTCCCGCCCCCCCCAGGGGAGCGCTGGAACAGCAGCTGGCCGGGATAACCCAGCCGCTGGGATACGCGACAAGATTCGCCGGTTGGTTGACGCACCCGCGTTTCGCGCGACGGCGATGACTGTAATCGTACTCAATGCCATTGCGCTCGGGCTGGAGACGTCTCCGACGGTGAAGGCTGTGATCGGATCCCAACTGCACGTCTTCGATCAGATCGTGATTGCGATTTTTTGCGTCGAGATCGGTCTCCGAATCGTCGCGAGGGGACTGCGGTTCTTTCGCGACCCATGGGGAATATTCGACTTCATCGTCGTCGCGGTCACCCTCGCTCCGGCCAGTGACTCGCTATTGATTCTTCGTGCGTTACGCGTGCTGCGTGTATTGCGCGTGGTATCGGCGATTCCCCGATTGCGCCGGGTGGTCGGGGCGCTGCTGCACGCGGTCCCCGGAGTCGCCGCTATTGCTGTGCTGTTGCTGCTGATCTTCTATGTCTACGCCGTGATTACGACCAACTTGTTCGGCACGGCCTACCCGGTCTGGTTTGGAACCATCGGGGAATCGATGTTTTCCCTGTTCCAGATAATGACGTTGGAAAGCTGGTCCATGGGAATCGTCCGTCCGATTCTTCAGCAGTTTCCGTGGGCATGGACCGTCTTCGTATCCTTTATCATCGTTTCCAGTTTTACGGTGCTCAATCTCTTCATTGCAATTGTGATCGATTCAATGCAGACGATTCACTCGAGCGAACAGGATGCTTCCGCATCCAGACCGGTTCGGAATCCGGCGGATCCCGAACCGGTGCTACAGGAGCTCCGGGCATTGCGCAAGGAATTTGCCGAATTTCGTGCACGGCACCAAGGCTAGCCGGTATGCCCGGGGCACAGATCAGGCAGCTTGGTGCGGTTCGGCCTGTCCTGACTTGCGTTGTAGCCCCGCCCCGGCCGTGGCCTACAAGCGTACGTGCGTACCAACCCGTGCGTCCTGGCCGTAGCAGTCTGCCCAGCTGGGCAGCGTAATCGCTGTGAGCAAGGCAATACCGCCCGTGGCCAGTAACGCTGCCAGAAATGCCTTCATGGGTGGTCTCCCGCCAAACATGGCCATACGAGCTAGATGTATCTTGCACAGGTAGGGCGGATTCCGCCACCATGGTCCTAAGGAGATCGTCGATGGACGAAGAGATTCTCAACCGCAGCCTCCGCCGTTTCCTGAAGACGTTGGGTGTCAATGCGCAGCGTGAAATCGAAACAGCCGTACGTTCGGCTGCAGCTGACAAGAGGCTGCCCGACAAGCCACTACAGGCGACGGCCGAGATACAGATCCGGGAGATCGATTTTCATTTCAAACTCAACACTGATATTCAATCCTCGTAAATGACATGAATGAACGGCGCGCAGCTGCCGGTTTACCGGACTGTGGTGATGAACTCTCGTCAGGAGAGTTTCTGATCGCGCCCAGTCCCGACGATCCGGATCTCACCCGCCAGGTCTCGGGAATTGACCATGAAGGTCGGCGGACAACTGCCTACGTCGTTGCAGAGCGGCCATTGACGATCTTCCTGAACGATCAGGAAGTCGTGACAGCCATGACCGTGGGCGATCATCCGAAGCTGCTTGCAGTGGGATACCTCGTCAACCAGGCGATGCTTCAAGGTGACGATACGCTCAGCTCAGTGGAATACGACGAAGAGAGCGAAGTCGTGGTGGTCAGGACGGAGCGTGCAACCGACTACGAAGAAATGATGCGCCATCGTATCCGCACTTCCGGATGTGCGGTGGGCACGGTCTTTGGACAGGTGATGGAAAATTTCGAGGACGTCACGCTGGCCCCGGATGTTCGGATCCGGACGTCTACCCTCTATACCCTCAGCCGCAAGATCACCCTGCAGCCCTCGCTCTATCTTAAGTCCGGCGCGATTCACGGATGCGCCCTCTGCGAGGGGGAACGGGTACTCCTGTACGTCGAAGACGTGGGTCGGCACAATGCGGCGGACAAGATTGCCGGCTGGCTATGGCTCAATCGTGTCGACGCGTCGCGAATGCTTCTCTACACCACCGGCCGCCTGACCAGCGAGATGGTGATCAAGACGGTGCAAATGAGAATCCCGGCCCTGGTGTCACGGTCCGGATTTACGGCGCAGGGAGTGGAACTCGCGGAGCAGGCCAACTTGACGCTGGTCGGTCGGGTACGCGGCCGGCGCTTCCTGGCACTTGCGGGAACGCAGCGCCTTATCCTAGATGTCGATCCGTCGGAGGTTCCTGACGATCCGCCAGCCAGTATTCGAAAGGGCGCGGCACCGTAATTATGTCAGGCGGGATCCGGGTCGGCGCGCTGCTCGCCGGCGGTCGCGGCACGCGCCTGCGACGGGGGGACAAAGGGCTGGTCGAAGTGGCTGGCCGGCCCATGATCGCACACGTCCATTTTCGCTTGGCATCTCAGGCCGATCAAATCCTGATCAATGCCAACGGCGACCCGGCGCGATTCAAATTCCTCGGCGCGCCGGTCATTCCTGACAGCTTTGTTGATGCCGGAGGCGCCGGTCCACTTGCCGGCATTCACGCGGTACTCGCGTGGGCAAGACACGAAGCCGGCCCATCCGCATTGGTCGTAACGGTTCCAGTCGACGCGCCGTTCTTGCCAATGAATCTCGTTTCCAGGCTTGAGGAGTCACGCCAGTCGACGGAAGCGGATATCTCGGTGGCAAGTTCCGGCGGACGCCGACACCCGGTCATCGCATGCTGGCCCGTCAGGCTTCTTGCCGAACTCCGGACAGCCTTGGATGACGGTGTCCGCAAGATCGACGCCTTCACCTCTGCGTACCGCGTATCCGTCGTCGACTGGCAGATAGGCGCTGTTGATCCGTTCTTTAATGTCAACACTGCGGAAGATCTCGCTCGGGCGGACGGTCTCGCGGTCGATCCGCTGCTTCACATGGATTGAGAGCCAGTCAGGCGCTGGCATGCCGATCCCCAGGCTCTTCGATATTTCCGCGGGCAGGCCGCTGCATGTGAGTTCCCGACACGGACCGAACCGATGTGCAGTGGAGTTGCGGACAGTCCAGCGATGCAAAGCTGGCGCGCAGGGACTTCAAGGAGAGATGGGCAGGGACGATTCCCGGGCCAGTTCGAACAAGGTGTCAGCTCGGAGTCGGACGGAGGTCACCGAAACGTCCCTGAACTGACCGCCGTCGGCACGATCGACCGCCGTGCGCGACGTCCCCACTTGCATCGTCAATTCGTCGGTGAAATCAGGTTCTCCACCTATACTGCCGACCATTCTGCTGTCGATGGCTCCGGGGGAACGCGCACGTGTCGAATCTCGCACTTGTGGAGGGAATGAACCGGCTCGGGACCGAGAGCGCGTTTGTTGTGCTTGCCCGTGCTGGCGAACTTGAGCGTCAGGGCCATGACGTGATCAACCTGGGCATAGGGCAGCCTGATTTCCGCACCCCTGGCCACATCGTCGAGGCTGCAGTGAGAGCCTTGCGAGATGGCCATCACGGCTACACACCTGCCAACGGGATTCTCCCGCTCCGGGAGGCAGTTGCCGCCGATATCTCTACACGTCGCGGTGTTGAGGTGAACCCTGACAATGTGGTGGTGGTTCCGGGCGGCAAGGTCACCATGTGGCACGCAATTCTCATGTTTGGTGCACCCGGGCAGGAAATCATGTATCCCAATCCGGGCTTTCCCATCTACGAATCGGCAATTCGATTTACCGGCGCCACACCCGTACCGATTGCGCTTGCCGAGGCCGACGGATTCACGTTCGATCCGGACGAGGTTCTCGCGCAGGTAACAGAAAAGACGCGCCTGATCATCATCAATAGTCCGGCAAATCCCACCGGAGGGGTGATTCCGGTTTCGGTGCTAGACCGGCTCGCAGAAGGCCTTGCCGATTTTCCGCACGTGGCCATTTTGTCGGACGAGATCTATTCAAGAATCGTGTACGCAGGGTCTGAATTCGGATCGATGCTGCGTTACTCGCATCTGCGTGACCGCCTCATCATGCTTGACGGATGGTCCAAGACCTACGCCATGACGGGTTGGCGGATCGGTTACGCGGTCTGGCCGGAATCGCTGGTAGAACACGCGGCGCGGCTGAACATCAATTCGATTAGCTGTACGAATGCCGCGACCCAGCATGCGGCTATTGCTGCGCTCGAAGGTCCCCAGGATGACGTTGATACGATGGTCAAAGCGTTCGCCGAACGTCGGGAAGCATTGATGGAAGAAATTGCGACCCTGCCGGGCTTCCGGATGAGCCGCCCTGAAGGTGCCTTCTACGCGATGCCCAACGTCGAAGGTACTGGCGTCCCGGCCCTGGAACTGCAGAACCGTCTGCTCGAGGAACTGCACATCGCGACCGTCGCCGGCACGAGCTTCGGGGCGTTGGGCGAGGGATATGTCCGCCTGAGCTATGCGGCGGGTATCAATGAGATTCGCACGGCAATGGGACGGATACGGAACTTGGCCAAAGCCGAGGGCTGGGGTTTGCACTAGTGAATCAGGCAGTCGACTTGATGCCCGAGCACGTCGCGAAGATTACTAGGCAATTCCAGCTGGTAGCAGATGTCGACCCGGCAGGGGACCAGCCGAAGGCAATCTCCGAACTTGTCCATGGCCTGGAGCAGGGTCAACGTGAACAGGTGCTCCTGGGAGTCACCGGTTCAGGC
Organism: Alphaproteobacteria bacterium; assembly: GCA_021296265.1. Classification (GTDB taxonomy): domain Bacteria; phylum Pseudomonadota; class Alphaproteobacteria; order TMED109; family TMED109; genus VXPW01. The sequence continues at coordinate 47,417 of JAGWAT010000014.1, forward strand.
AAGACATTCACGATGGCGCACGTGATTCAGCGTCTGCAACGCACGTCGTTGATTCTCGCCCATAACAAGACGCTCGCGGCGCAACTCTATGGCGAGATGAAATCGTTGTTTCCAAAGAACGCCGTAGAGTATTTCGTTTCATATTACGACTATTACCAGCCTGAAGCCTACGTTCCCCGGACCGACACTTACATTGAGAAGGACGCCTCGATAAACGAGCACATTGATCGCATGCGTCATGCAGCGACCCGCGCCCTTTTTGAACAAAGTCACGTGATCATCGTGGCCAGCGTCTCCTGCATCTACGGAATCGGGCCGCTCGAAACCTATACCCGAATGATCATCGAACTAAAGATGGGCGGCAGGATCGAACGGAACACGCTCCTCTCTCGCCTCGTCGAGCTGCATTACCGCCGGAACGACATAAATCTAGTCCGCGGGACCTTCCGGGCCCGGGGGGACACCGTCGAGGTCTTTCCGGCCCATCTCGAGGATCGCGCGTGGCGGATTGATCTCTTTGGCGACACGGTGGACCGGCTTTCCGAGTTCGACCCGCTGACTGGAGAGCGCACCGCCACTATGGACGAAGTCCGGATCTACGCGAATAGTCATTACGTCACGCCAAAGCCGACACTGACGCAGGCGATTGAACGGATTCGAGTCGAACTTGCGGAGCGACTCGGCGAACTCGAGGCATCGGGAAAATTGCTGGAACGACAACGTCTCGAAGAACGGACGAATTTCGATCTGGAAATGATGAACGCAACAGGAAGCTGTGCGGGCATCGAGAATTACTCCCGGTATCTCACCGGACGCCAGCCGGGAGAACCGCCTCCGACATTGTTCGAGTACCTGCCGGAGAACTCACTCTTGTTCGTCGACGAGAGTCACGCCACCGTCCCTCAGGTGCGCGGGATGTTTCGAGGGGATTTCAATCGCAAGACGACGCTGGCCAAGCACGGTTTCCGGCTCCCTTCGTGTGTCGACAATCGCCCCCTGAAGTTTGAGGAATGGGACGCCATGCGACCCGCCACGGTGCTGGTGTCGGCAACGCCCGGACCGTGGGAACTCGAACACACGGGTGGAAAGGCAATCGAACAGGTCATCCGACCAACGGGCCTGGTGGATCCTGAATGTGAAGTTCGACCTGCAGGCAATCAGGTGGATGACCTGTTGGGAGAAGCGCGGGCTGTTGCCGAAGGAGGCGGCAGAGTACTCGTGACAACACTAACGAAGCGGATGGCCGAGAATCTGACCGAGTACCTCGAGGAAGCGGGGCTCCGTGTTCGTTACCTGCACTCCGATGTCGACACTCTGGAACGAATTGAGATCATCCGCGACCTACGGCGCGGCGTGTTCGACATTCTGGTGGGTATTAACCTCCTGCGGGAAGGCCTGGATATTCCCGAATGCGCGTTGGTCGCCATTCTGGATGCTGACAAAGAGGGGTTTCTGCGCTCTCGAACGTCGCTCATTCAGACGATCGGCCGGGCGGCACGGAATGTGGATGGACGTGTCATCTTGTACGCCGATCAGGAGACCGCATCGCTCAGGGGAGCTTTGGAGGAAACCCGCCGCCGCCGGGAACTCCAGTTGAAGTGGAATGACACTCATGGAATTCAGGCCAAAACGGTGCGCAAGGAGATTGCCGACGTACTAGGGAGCATTCATGAACAGGATCGCGTGACGGTTGAGATTGATCCCGAAATTCCGCATCGTATCGGACACAATCGGGAAGCCTATGAAGCTGAGCTAGAGGAGCGCATGCACAGCCATGCCGCCGCACTTGAGTTCGAAGAGGCTGCGCAGGTGCGTGACGAACTGAAAGCGCTTCGCGATAACGATCTCGGAATCCCTTCGAAACCGGTGCCGGAATCGACGCCGCGGCGTCGGCGAACTGTGAGGAATTCGGGCCGCGCCCGTTCAAGGCATCGCTGAGGTGGGGGACAACTCAGGAAAAGGAATGGCGCTTGTCACAGGAGGCGCTCGTCGCATCGGTGCCGCGCTGGTACGGTCGCTTGCCAGCCTTGGGCATCCTGTCGCCGTACACTACATGCAGTCCAGAGACGCGGCCTCGAGACTTGCGAATGAAATCGAGGGCGCAGGCGGTACGGCTGGAACGTTCGCAGCAGATCTGCGATCAGAGAGCGCTGCCCGGCAGCTGTTGCGGGCGGCGACAGAACAGCTTGGCCCCTGTACGATCCTGGTCAATAACGCTTCGTATTTCGCGCACGATACGCTGCGTACCGGAACACGGGCGTCTTGGGACGACCACCTTGAACTAAATCTCCGGGCTCCGCTGGTGCTTAGTCGCACCTTCGCCGAGCTGCTTCCCTCATCAATGCCCGGCCTGATCGTAAACCTGCTTGACCCTAGAGTTTGGACCGTGACCCCGCATTACCTGTCGTACAGCGTGAGTCGGGCAGGACTGTGGGCTGCCACCCGCATTCTCGCGCTGGAGCTGGCCCCACAGGTCCGAGTCAATGCGATTGGTCCTGGACCAACGCTATCTAGCCAGTCCGAGGGAGAGGCCGGTTTCCATGCCACGCGAGGTCGCCTTCCGTTGTCACCTGGTCCGTCTCCTGACGACATCTCTGAAGCACTCGTCTACTTGGTACATGCCAAATCGGTCACGGGGCAGATGATCGCGCCTGACGGTGGTCAGCACCTTGGCTGGCTGCACCCCGCTCCGGACGAACCTATTCGTGGTTGAATCCCGCACGCTCCTCGTCAAGGGCCTTGAACTGGAGTGCCTCATTGGCGTTCATCAGCACGAGCGCAGCAGCGTGCAGCGCGTCCTTGTCGATGTCGAACTTGAGGTGAAACCCATTCAGCACGGCGATGATCTCAATTGTGTCGTGAGTTATGAGGATGTGGTGGCAGTCGTTCATCGGCTGGCTGATGACGGCCATATCCAGCTGGTGGAAACCCTGGCCGAACGCGTGGCTGCTTGTTGCTTGAACTTCGACGGCGCGGTCAGCGTCAGCGTCACGATCCTCAAACCTGACGTACTTCCTGGCGCGGCAGCCTTGGGTGTACGGGTGCAGCAGACCCGCTGAGTGCATGCCAATACAGGGCTGTATCTGCTACCAACCTGTAGTTGCAGGAGTTTTATTCACAAGAGGCGTATTCGGTGACAAGAGCACCAATTGGCGGCCGGTCATGAAGGGGATGAATCCCGCTCTTCGACCAGGAATGGAATAAATCCCGTAAAATCAATAGATTAACATCCTGCGGTCAGAATCAGCTCAGATCCTTTCCAACCCGTTTCCCCATTAGACACAAGAAATTGAGCGGACCGCGGCAAGTTTTCCACAATGTTTTCCACAATCACGACTGAAGCGGGGCTTGGAGCCTTACGGTTGAATGCGTTCCTTAAGCAGGCCAAAGTCAGGCATGGAACGCCGGACGAGAGCCCCCTCCAAAACTACCGATGCGTCAGGTTGCGCGCCTGGCACCTCAGATCGAGGCGACCAAAGCGACCTGGAGATCGGAGCCGACGTCGTACGGGAAGCAGCTCGCTCACTTCCTGCCCGACCCGGTGTCTACCAGATGGAAACCGAAAAACGGGAAGTGCTCTACGTCGGAAAAGCGCGGGTACTTCGAAACCGGGTTGCCTCGTACGCCGCCGTCCAACGACTGCCGATCCGCCTACAACGGATGATCGCCCAAGTACGGCACATCGAGTTCACGGTCACCGAACATGAAGCCGAAGCGCTGTTACTGGAAGCCAATCGGATCAAGAAGCTTCGGCCTCGATACAACATCCTCTTGCGGGACGACAAGTCCTATCCCTATATCCGCCTCCGCACCGATCACGCCTGGCCGCAGCTCCTCAAACATCGAGGACGCAAGCAGAGAGATGGACACTATTTCGGTCCATTTGCTTCGGTTCGAGCAGTAAATGTGACATTGAACGCCCTTCAGCGTGCATTTCCACTGCGTACCTGCTCCGATCGGGAATTTGAGCTTCGCAACCGGCCGTGCCTCCAGTATCAAATCCGTCGTTGTTCGGCACCCTGCGTCGGAAAGGTCAACGATTCCGAGTACGCCGGATTCGTTGAACAGGCACGGCGTTTTCTTGACGGCGGGGGAAGAGAAGTCCAAGCGGTACTTCGCTCAGCCATGGACCGCGCCAGTTCGGATCTCGAATTCGAGCGCGCCGCGGTGCTGCGCGATCGAATTCAGGCGTTGAATACGATTCAGACCGCGCGCGGTGGCGACTTGCAGCACGTGGGCGATGCAGACGTTTTCGCCGTCGCTGAACAGGGTGGCCAGATAGCGGTTCAGGTCTTTTTCTTCCGCGGCGGTAGCAATTTCGGTAACCGCACGCATTTCCCGATGCACGGCAAAGACGTATCGCCAGCCACGGTGCTCGGCGCGTTCATTTCGCAATTTTACGATACGCAGGCGCCGCCGGCGACATTGTTGCTGAACGAGGGTGTTCCGGACATGGCGCTGCTCGCCGAAGCGCTCTCAATAAAAGTTGGACGACGTGTTGCGATCCTTATCCCCCAGCGTGGTGAAAAACGACAGGCGGTGCGTGCCGGAGAGGACAACGCAAAGGCCGCATTGGCTCGCCGTATTTCTGAGCGCGCGAATCAGCTGGAAATGCTGGATGGCTTGGCCAAGGTCTTCGGACTCACGCAGCCGCCACGGCGAATAGAAGTCTATGACAACAGTCACTTGCAGGGAACCCTTCCGGTGGGGGCGCTCGTTGTTTCCGGGCCAGATGGCTTCATGAAGTCGTCGTATCGTCGGTTCAACGTCCGAACGGCAAATCCGGGCGACGACTATGCGATGATGCGAGAAGTGCTGACGAGGCGCTTCAAGAGGCTTCAGCGCGAGGATCCAGACCGGAGCAAGGGCCACTGGCCAGATTTCCTACTGATCGATGGCGGGGCAGGGCACCGCAGAACCGCACTCGAAACGCTTGAGGAACTCGGTATTCTGGGGCCAGCAGTTGTCGGAGTCGCCAAGGGACCTGACCGGAATGCCGGCAGGGAACTCTTTCATGCCGGTTTTGATCGTCCTGTCTCCCTGACCGTCGACGACCCCGTTTTGTATTTCCTCCAGCGACTTCGTGACGAAGCGCATCGGTTTGCGATCGAAGGGCATCGGGCTCGCCGGCTTCGCACCGGTATTCAGTCAGAGCTCGATCAATTGCCGGGCATCGGGCCTCGTCGCAAACGGGCACTCATCCTGCATTTCGGGTCGCTCCAGGCGATTCGAGATGCAACCTTCTCGGAGTTGCTGCAGGTTGACGGCATCAGTGCGGCGGTGGCCCGCACGCTGCACAATCATTTCTCCAGTGATGGCTAAATTCGACAGATTCAATCCGGCCCTGTTCGTGACTTGCGGACGGATTGCGCTGGTAGTCCCGTTTGTGGCCTGTTTCTATCTGCCTGGCTCATGGAGCATATGGGGAACCGGCGGCTTGTTCGTTGCGGCTGGCCTCAGCGATGCTCTCGATGGCTGGCTAGCCCGTCGGTTGGACATCGTGACCGAACTTGGAAGCATCCTTGACCCGGTGGCAGACAAGGTGATGCATGCGGCGGCACTGATCATGCTAACTGCTGACGGTCGGGTTCCGGCGGTGGCAGCGGCCATCCTGCTTGTCCGTGATTTCCTCGTAGGCGGTTTACGGCAATTGGAGCAGGGAAGGGAGACCTTTGCGGTCTCTGCCGTCGCCAAGGTCAAGACCGCACTACAGTTCTTGGCCTTGAGCGTACTTTTGTTTGCGCCGGGGGTACCGGAGACAGAATGGCCGGTCATAGCAGGATTGGCCCTTCTGTGGTTCAGCGTCTCGCTGAGTCTCTGGAGTGGCGGCCTCTATACCCTGCGAGCGGTTACCGCCCTGTCGCCGAAGCAGGAATAGGTCCCGTTGCGTCACAACCACCGCATCACGGGCAAGCCCGTTGTCCTTCCACAGAATGCCTCGGAATTGGCAAGATGGGTTCACCGAAACCGGGCAGGCTATTGGACGAGTACGAACCCGCACGGCGGCGGTGTCAAGTCTGTCATTTGATGAGGAATCATGTTTGAACCACCCAAGACCCACTACCGGGTACCGCGTACCCTTTACTCCGGCCAAGATGAAACCGAAGGTGATGGAGTTCAGGTTCGACGCCTGATCGGTGTTCCGGCGCTCGACATGGTCGATCCCTTTCTACTGCTTGATGTGTTTTCTATGGCCGGGAGCCAAGGCCGACAGACGGGCTTCCCGCCCCATCCACATCGTGGGTTTGAAACCGTTACGTATCTCCTCGCTGGACAAGTACGCCACGAAGACAGTGCAGGACACTCAGGCCTGCTGAAGGCCGGCGGAGTGCAATGGATGACTGCGGGGCGAGGAATCGTGCACTCAGAAATGCCCGAGACTGCCAACGGCCCGGTGGCAGGGTTTCAACTTTGGGTCAATTTGCCGAAATCACACAAAATGACCCGCGCCAGTTATCAGGAGTTTGATGCGAACGAAATCCCGCTGGAACGAAGGGGCGCTCAAGTAACAGTGAAGGTAATTGCTGGCACAACCGGGCGAGGCACGACCGGCCCCGTGCGACAGCCATTGACCGAGCCGAGGTATTTTGACTTTCAGCTTGGAGCCGGAGCCGCCGTGGTCGAGCCGATTCCGGACGATCACAGTGCTTTCATCTACATGATTGATGGAACAGTCGAGTTTCCTGGCGACGACCTCAGCATTCATCCACTCGCAAAAGGAACGATTGCAGTGCTCTCGAACGGGACGGAATTACGCGTTTCTGCAGGAACGGACGGAGCACATTTCCTCTTCGTTTCCGGCCGTCCCCTTCGTGAATCGGTTGCACGCAGCGGAGGGTTTGTTATGAACACGCTGACGGAGGTCCAAGCTGCGCAAGAAGACTTCCGCCTCGATCGGCTAACAGGCTAGAGCACGTCCGGTGGAAGTACTCTATTTCGCGTGGGTGCGGGACCGCGTCGGTACGGCGCGCGAGCAAGTCGATCCGCCCGAATCGGTGAACACGGTCGGCGAACTTGTGCGTTGGCTTGCCTCACGGAGCAGCGGACACGCTGCAGCATTCCGTGATTGCGAGCTGCTTCGGGCAGCGGTGAATCAAGAACATGTCCCGTTTGGGCATCCGATAGCGGCCGGTGACGAAGTGGCCTTTTTCCCACCTATGACCGGAGGCTGAGCCCGTGATTCGGGTGCAAGGCGTTGATTTTGATCCGGGTGCCGAGATCGACAAGCTCTTGCACGGGCACACTGCAGTCGGGGGGGTGGCAAGCTTCATCGGAGTAGTCCGGGACGACCCCCACGGTCCTACGCTTCGGGCGATGACCCTTGAGCATTACCCGGGGATGACTGAGCGCATGCTGGCTTCCATTGAGCAGGAAGCGAATCGGCGGTGGAGCCTCTCCGCGAGCCTTATCATCCATCGCTACGGACGCATGGTTCCAGGAGATCGCATTGTCCTGGTAGTTACGGCCGCTCCCCATCGCCAGGCAGCTCTTGAGAGTTGTCAGTTTCTGATCGACTGGCTGAAAACCAAGGCCCCGTTCTGGAAGTGTGAAGAGACAGAAGAGGGGGAGCACTGGGTCGAGGCTCAAGTACGTGATGACGTTGCAGCGGCGAAATGGCAGACCGAGCACTCTGCGAATTGATCCCTTCCAGCCGACTTTGAATCCCCATCACCATGGGGGCAGAGGAATTGCTCAATCAGGCATGCGCACAAGGCATGCAGGCGTTCGCCAAAATGCTTCAGAAGTTCAAAGCAGGCAGCAGATCAGGTTGCCTGTGTCTCGGGTCAACCGCAGGTCAGCTTGGCATATTCCTCGATCATGAGCCGGCAGATCTTGCCGGGCGTGAAGGAATGTTGGCCGATGACCGACACCGGTGTGACTTCTGCCGCCGTTCCCGTCACGAAGACTTCCTCCGCAAGGCCGATATCTTCAGGCATGATCACTTCCTCGACCACTTCGATTCCCTTTGCCTTGGCGATACCGATAGCAGTACGCCGGGTAATTCCATCCAGGAAGCAGTCTGGTACGGGCGTGTGAATGACGCCGTCTCGCACGAAGAATATGTTGGCGCCCGTAGTTTCCGCCACCCGTCCACGATGATCGAGCATGAGTGCGTCGTCGTAGCCCTTACTTTCGGCGGCGTGCTTGGCAAGCGTGCACGTCATGTAGAGGCCGGCAGCCTTCGTATTTACCGGCGCGGTCTCAGGTGACGGGCGTCGCCAATCGGCAAGTGCCAGCCTGATCCCCTTTAGTCGGGCCTCTGGCGAGAAATAAGAGGGCCACTCCCAAGCTGCGACGGCGATGTGAATGGTATTCCGCTGGGCAGAAATACCCATCATCTCACTGCCACGCCAGACTACTGGCCGGACGTAGCCATCCACGATCCCATTGGCTTCGAGCACGGCACGGCGAGCCTTGCCGAGTTCCTCTCCGGAACAGGGGAACTCCATCCCCAGCGTGGTGGCTGAATGAATCAATCGGTCCGTATGTTCTTGCTCTTTAAAGATTTTACCCCCGTACGCCCGTTCACCTTCGAATACAGAACTGGCGTAATGCAGTGCATGGCTCAGTACGTGTAGCTGCGCCGCCTGCCAAGGCAGTAATTCGCCGTCAAGCCAAAGCTGCCCCGGCAGTCGGCCGTAATCTTCAATCATGGGAAATGGCCCACAGGAATCACTGGTAGCGTTCCGGAAAGGACCGCATCGTAGTACCTTACCTCTAGAAACGTCAACATGGCTGACGCATTTATGTCGGACCTCGCAGCACGTGCCATCGCCGAACGTCTTTTCTTCGGCTATCGCGCATTTACAGGCGACGCTGACCGTGTCCTGGCGAGTCGCGGGCTTGGCCGCGCGCATCATAGGGCGCTGTATTTCATCGAACGGGCCGGGAGCATTCCGGTACACGAACTGCTGGCTACGCTGGGCATTACGAAGCAGGCATTGACCCGAGTGCTTCGGGAACTGATGGACGCGCAACTGGTCGAACGTCGACGGGACCCAACGGACGGACGTCGGGGTATTCTGACGCTGACAGAAACTGGCCGGGCGCTGGAACTATCTCTGCTGCACGCCCAGCGAGCTCGGATTGAGGTTGCCCTAGCCCAGGCCGGACCGAGCGGTCGGGAGGCCATTCACACTTTTCTCGAAGCCCTGATGGAACCGGAAGACCGCGGCCGTATCGGACTCTCGCTGTGAACATAGCGCCGAGTGCAACGCTGCAGCCGCTCGAAGCCAGGCTGCTCGTCGTTGACGACGATTCACGACTGAGAAATCTTCTGCAACGATATCTATCCGGGCAGGGGTACCTTGTGGATGTCGCTCAGGATGCAGGCGCGGCAAGAGAACGCCTCGCAGGAATCGCCTATGACCTCATCGTGCTCGATGTCAGCATGCCGGGAGAAGACGGCTTGGCGCTCGCACGCTCATTGCGGGCATTGGACAACGTTCCGATCCTTTTTTTGACCGCACGGAAGGAAACACGACACCGCATCGAGGGACTGGAAGCAGGGGCGGACGACTACATGGGGAAGCCGTTCGACCCGCACGAGCTTTCGTTGCGTGTGGCCAGTCTGCTGCGTCGCGTGAAGCCAGTTCCTCCTTCTGGCTGGGTGCATTTCGGCGAGTATCGTTTTGATCTTGAACGACGTCGCCTCTGGAATCGCTCGGGGCCAGTCCAGCTCACCGCCCGCGAGGGCGAGGTGCTGGTACGATTGGCCAAAGCAGCCGGTAAGCCGGTGTCACGCGACGTGCTGGGGCAGGGGAGTTCGCTCGGAGAGCGGAGCGTTGATGTCTGCATCAATCGGCTTCGCCGGAAGCTCGGCGAAAGCGCCCGTTCTGCGCAGCACATCGTCTCGATTCGCGGTACGGGATACGCGCTTCGCGCGAGCCCTTGATGAGGTGCTTTCTGTTTAAGCGGTCCAGTTTAGAAGTCCGGCGAGTGCTGCCTCGAGGGTTTTTCGGTCGAGCCCTCGTCATCGTCGCTGTACCCCTCGTTCTCCTGCAATTGATTCTTGCCGCGATTTTCTACGAAGAGCACTGGGAAGAAGTGGGGCGCCAGCTAGCATTCCAGTTTGCCAATCAGATCAGCTCGATCAGCAAACAAATCGTTGTTACGCCTCAAGAGGCTGACGCAATCATCAGTCAGAGTGAGGCCGCGTTCAACGTTCAATTGCGCTATGAGCCCGGAGCAACCTTGGACGGGGCGTTTGCGCACCCTGCTAGCAGCTATCTGGACTATGCCTTGGAACGCATGCTCGGTCGAAGGTTGGACTATCCGTACCGATATGACACCCGTTCACGTGACGAGGCGGTGGAAGTGAAAGTAGGGCTGCCTTCCGGCGTTCTGTCCGTCATTGCGCCGATCGAGCATGTATCGAGTTCCACAACCAACATCTTCATTTCCCTGATGATCATGAGTTCGGTGCTTGCATTCGTGTTGGCCGTGTACTTCCTGCGACAGCAGGTTCTTCCACTTCGCGCTGTCGCCAGGGCTGCCGAGCACTTTGGTCGGGGTGACACTCACACTCCACTCGTCGTTCGGGGTGCTACGGAAGTTCGGAGAGTGGCGCAGGAATTCCTGACGATGCGAGACCGGATCCGGGGTCAAATCGAGCAGCGGACCGAGTTTCTGGCTGGCGTGAGCCACGACCTACGCACTCTTGTAACCCGTCTTCGCTTGCAACTTGAGCTGCTCGGGGACAATGAAGATCGGAACAGCATGAAAGCCGATCTCGATGAAATGGAGCACATGATCGAGTCGTATCTTGCGTTCGCACAAGGAGAAGGGGAGGAAGCCCCCGACAATGTCGATTTGGCCGAGCTCTTGGGCGGCCTAGTTGACCGGTTTGACGACGGTTCTGGCCGAATCGAATTCAGATCGAGTGAGCCCGTACATGCCCGTGTGCGGGCGGGAGCCGTACGACGTGCCATTTCGAATCTCTTGGAGAATTCACTGCGGCAAGGACGTCAGCTGGAAGTCAGCCTGACGCAAGAAAAGGATGGGGCACACATCGTGATTGATGACGACGGCCCTGGAATTCGCCCTGAACGACGCGAGGAAGCGTTCAAACCGTTTCGACAGCTCGGCGGCGGCACGAGGTCTGGAGGAACCGGGCTCGGACTTACCATTGCACGTGATATTGCTCGCAGCCACGGTGGCGAGATCGAGTTAGGGGATTCCCCGGCAGGCGGCCTGCGCGCTCTGTTCCGCATTCCGTTGTGAGCACTGCAGCGCTGGTGACTTCGGTTAGGAAGCGATGAACACGCCGGTGCATCTGCTCATGGGGGTTGCCGCCTGCGGGCTCCCTGGTGGAAAGGCGAGGAATGCCGCGGCACTTGCAGGAGCCCTGGTACCCGATGTCACAATCATCGCGATGGTGGCCTGGCAAGGGTGGGTGGTCGGGCGAACCGGGGGGCAGATCTTTGGTACCGACTACTTCACGGCGTTCTGGCAGGAAATCTTCGCGGTCTCGAACTCCGTTCCTCTGTTTCTCGCATGTGCAGCCCTGGGCCTTCTCGCACGGCTTCGCTGGGCAGTCGCCTTTGGCATCGCTGCCATCCTCCACGTCCTCACGGACATCCCGCTGCACGCAGGGGATGGACATCCACCATTCTGGCCGTTCTCAGACTGGATTTATGTGAGTTCATTCTCGTACTGGGACGTGCGGCACGGGGCCCACATCCTAGCTCCGGCTGAATTCGTACTGTGTCTGATGCTTGCTATCTGGCTTTGGGTGAAATTCCGAGGGCTTCCGGCCCGCTTGGTCATCGCGCTTGCTGTCTTCGTCGAAGCAGCCTTCGTTTTCGGCGCGGAGATGATCTACGGCGCATAATTCGACCGGCCGCGTCGCACATAGAACGTCGTTCGAAGAAGGAAGCGGAGGCGGGCACCGGCACGAGAAGGCCACCTCATACACCCATATAGTGCGCATAATGATGATTATGGAAACTATAGCGAATCCTTAGGATATATCTCTAAATAATTGCCATTAGGGCATTTTTGTAGATTGTGCGATCGAGCACGCATCCGACCCAAGCGCCTTTCCGTCGGAAGATTGGGCGAACTGACGGATTGTTCTGGCTTGCGGAACTGGCGTCGATGCGATACGGCTGACTGCGGTCAATGATGTGCGGCGCACCAAATTTAACTAAGTCTTCGTTCCCTTAATGGCGCGCCTTGCACGATCGTGATGAGGCCCAATTGGCATAAACTCTGATTTCCATAAGGCGGAGAAACCATGTCAGAATCAAAGACAGGCAAATCACTGGACATTGGAATCATCGCTCTGTGCCTCGCCCTCTCCATGACATTGGCCGGGAAAGCAACAGCTGAAAACAGCCCAGTCCAGGTCGGTGGTGCGCTGGGTCTGAACTGGGTTTACGGCGACTACACTGACGACCGTGGCGACAACCTCGGAGCCATGCGTTTAGAGATATTCCGTGTCAACGCCGACCTCAACTACAACAACGTTACCGGCCGGATTGAGTACCGGTACTACAATGAGCCAAGCTACGACTACAGCATGATGCACACTGCTTGGCTGGGCTACAGTTCCGAAGGCTTAGGTACAGTGCGAGCCGGAATTGTCCGCGCGCCCTTCGGCCCCGGAAACTACGGCATATCGTCGAGTTGGTTCTTTGATCAGCATTACTACGCCGGCCTCATCGACGACATGGATCTTGGAGTCAGATGGACAAAGTCCATTGGCGACCTCACGGTTGATGTCGCCTATCTTCTTGCAGACGAAGGACACTGGGACGGATCCAGCGTAGATAGTGCGCGTTACAGCTACGATCCCGTGCTTTGGACCGAGAGCGTGGCTTCAGACGGGACTATCGGCTGGGGGGAAGCCGTTGAGCACGGCTTCACAGAGGACGGCCAGATCAATCTGCGCGCCGAATACACGATCGACGGATTCGGGGACATCGGAGCATCCGTCCAGTATGGAAGACTGAAGGGGCAAAACGTCGGGAGTAACAGTGCTGACCATTTCGCCGCTTCCGTACACGGGTCTACCACATTCGGCGATATCAAGGTGGCCTCTCAATTGTCGTACTACGAGTACGAAATCACCAACACTCCCCCATGGGGATCAGTCGACCTCATACCCATGGGTGCTTTCAACTTTGCCTGGCCGGTCGCCACCGAGGCATGGATACCCTCCATATCTATCCAGTACCAGGGGGTCGACACTTCCGGCTTTGAAGAGCTTCACAGCGTGACGCCATATCTGGAATGGAGTTCGATTGTGAAGCAACAGGACGACTTTAACGATAGCTCCTTGTTGACCTTGGGAGCAGTATGGAGTTGGGCTGGTTGGTACATCTACACCGACCTTGCTTTCTCTGACGGCAACTATTTCGTCGGGAACGAAGGTGATGCCTACGGCAACGTGTTCAATGGCGTCGGCGACTTCGGCGCCAACGGTAATGACAAGTGGAATACAAGGTTCAATGTGAACATTCGCCACTACTTTAGTTTGTACAAGTAATTGGTACCTGGAGCCGTTAGCTCGGCCCGGCTCTTGGTGGAAATTTCACTCTCTGTGGTGGTGCGATAGCGCCCACTTGAGCAGACCGGCGGGCACAGGCACCGAGGTCATGGCGGCATCGCCGTATGGGCACTGTGATCCGTAAATGATCAGGTCCTGTACGGACGCTTACCGCTTGTTGGTTGGACACCAGCCCGTCGATTTGCTGGCGGGAGCCGTGCTAGAGCCCTCAGCCTCTCTGCTACAACGCTTTCGTTCCACCTGAGAGCGCCAAAAATACGCCGGTGTTGCGCGGTCTGTGCGCTACAGCCGCGCGATCGCGTATGCCGCCCTCTTCAACCATATGGATGAGGCACTCAGATTTCTCACAGACAAATTCTGCCGAGGTGCCGCCTCTACCCTACCCCCGTCCAGGGAGGAAATGCACGCGCTTCGCCTCCTCGTTCGTGCGGCTGCTGTAGAGCGTGGCCCGGCAAGTACTGAGAAGCTTCATCGCCCCGGCTACAGGCCTGCCGTGCTATCGGAATATGGCAGGAGACCGCTAACGGATCTCGACCACCACATTCGGAAGATACCCTGCACGTTCCAATCTCTGGACAAACATGTCCGCTTCCCGAGCAGTTGCGAACGGTCCGAATCGCACCCGATGCCATCGGTGATCTTTGCTCACTTGGATGCTTGGATCACCAAACCTCGACAATTTCCAGGCAAGCCGCTGGGCATTGTCGGGGAGTCGAAAGGCGCCCACCTGGACATAGACCCGGCCCGTCCTGACCGGTGTTACCAGCTCTTGTGCTTCTTGGTCCTGCTGCAGCGGCTCGGTCAGGAGATGCGGGCCGCTATCCAACAGTTCAAGGCGTACCGGGGCGACCCCGGCCTTCTCGACGCCAAGCAACTGGGCTGACCGGCGTGAAAGATCGATAATGCGATCTCCAATGAACGGCCCTCGGTCATTGACCCTGACCACGAGCTGGCGACCGTTGTCAAGGTTGGTGACCCGCACCTTACTGGGCAACGGCAGCGTCTTATGCGCGGCGGTCAGCGCATACTGATCAAAAACCTCGCCATTGGCCGTACGTTTCCCGTGAAATTTTGGGCCATACCACGAGGCAAGCCCCTCCGCTCGATAGTTCGGCTGAACCCTTGGCGTGTACCTGCGACCTGCAACGGTATAAGGCGCCCCGACCTTGTAAATTCCGCCGCTGCTGGAGACTTGCGGCGCGCCTTGCGGAGCTCCCTGTGGCACCACCACTGGCGCAGGCTTGCTGCACGCAGACATCAACAGCACCCCACACACGAACATCGTGAACACCGCTGCCAGATGCATGTCAGAGCCCCCGGGCAATTCGGTCCGAGAGAATTCCCACCGCGGTCGCATAGAAGCTCGATCGGTTGTACGTCAGCGTAACTCGGAAGTTTTCGTACACGAGGAAGGCGTCCCCGTCTGGGTAATCCGGGGCCACCACGGACGCGATCAGGGCCCGGGAAGGAAGGTCGCTGCCGTCGACTCGCCGAACACCCAGCGCCTGCCACTCGGGAATCGTGCGAGTGACGTCAAGGCCGATCAACATTGGATCAAAGTCTGAAGGAAGTTTGACCCCCCTGCCCCAAGTGATGTCATCCCGCCAGCCATGACGCTTGAGGTAATGCGCAATGGAGGCGAAAACATCAGCTTCCGTTGTCCAGATGTCGCGACGCCCGTCACCATCGTAGTCCTGTGCGAAGTTGCTGAAGCTCGTTGGCATGAATTGGCTTTGTCCCATGGCACCGGCCCATGAACCGAGCATGGAACCAGGTTCCATGCGTTCCCGTTCCATGATTCTAAGTGCTTCCAAGAGCTCGCCCCGAAAGAAATCCTGACGTCGGCCATCGAAGGCAAGCGTTGCCAGTGCGCCCAGTACCGGAAACCCACCGGTAATTGTCCCGTAATGGGTTTCGATGCCCCAAATCGCCAAAATGAAACGCGGCTGAACCCCGTATTTTTCGCCGACCTGCGTCAGGAGGCTTCGGTGGCGTCGGCCCGCTTCGCGCCCTTTGTCGACTCGCTCATCGCTGATCACCCGATTGAGATACCAATCAAGGGTTACATCCCTTGTCCATTGCTTGCGGTCGAGCTCCAGTACACGCGGCAGTGGGCCTTCGAGGTCACGGAGGGCGGCGTCCAATGCCGACCGCCCTACCCCGTTGGCCAGTGCTTCGGCGCGCACACCCTCGAGCCAGTCAACAAAAGGCTCCGCGGCGACGGTGCCGGTCAACAGGAATGCCGCGGCGGCCGCAGACAGCGCCAACTTCATGCGTCGTGCCCGATCAACACGCCGGGATTGAGAATTCCGGCTGGGTCCAGTTCCTTCTTCGCTGCCGCGAGCGCGCATCCGAAGAGTGCTGGGCGCTGCTTCGTGTACCACGGCATGTGATCGCGCCCCACCGCGTGATGATGTGTGATCGTCCCGCCCGCAGATAGTAAAGCTTCGCTCGCCGCAGCCTTGATCGCTCGCCAAGCCTGGATTGCACCGTCCTTCGGCGCTTTCGCATGGAACGTGAAGTACGGTGCGGGACCGTCGGTATAGACATGCGTGAACCGACAGGTGACGTGTCCCGGCGCACCGGTCACCCGAAGAATCGCGTCTTCAATGCTGTCTCTGATCGCGCGATGGAATTCTGGGAATCGTTCCCACGTAATCGCTGTTTCTACCGCGTCCACGATAAAGCCATGGGCAATCAACGTCTCTCGTACGAAGGGTGCGTGCATGAAGGCATCTCGCCAGGTACCTGCCGCGCCACCTCGGTTGGGGGCGTCCCCGCTGCTCTCGTCGGAGATCCCGCCGAATTCGGCGGCGCACTGGAGTGCCTCTTCCATCCATGCATCAACCCGATGGTTCGCATTCTCAAAACCCAGAACTAGCAGATGACGGCTGCCGTCACCGACGCCAGTGAGCCGCGCTTCTTCTGCGTCGATCACACGGCAATTCTCCGGCCACAAGCCAGCCTGAACCACTCCCCGCGCAGCACTGGCTGCATCCGGGAACTGTTCGAACCACACGGCGGCGCTTCGTCGATAGACCGGCCGGGGCACCACGCGCATCCACGCAGATGTAATGACGCCGAGGGCCCCCTCCGATCCAGCGAAGAAACGATCGGGGCTGGGCCCTGCTCCCGACCCTGGCAGGCGACGGGTTTCCAATGTTCCCCGCGGAGATACCACCCGAAGTGATTCAATGGAATCCTCGATATGGGTCTGCCGCGTCGCAAAATGGCCGCCGGATCTGGTCGCGATCCAGCCTCCCAGGGTCGAGAATTCGAAAGATTGCGGAAAATGCCGAAGGGTCAGATCATGTGGTTTGAGCTGTCGTTCCAGCACGGGTCCAAGAGCCCCTGCTTCGATACGGGCGGCACGGGCCACGACATTCACGTCAGTCACGCGGTTGAGCTTCCGCAAATCCATGCTGACGGTACCGGCAAACCTTTCGCCCACGGTAGGTTCCACTCCTCCGACCACACTCGATCCTCCACCAAAGGGGATGACTGCCACATTGGCGTCAGAGGCCCAATCCAGAACAGCTACCACATCGCGCTCGTTTCTCGGCCATATGACGAGATCCGGAGCACATTTGAAATCGTGGTCAAACGCCCGGACATAGTCCGGGAACGACTTTCCGTACGTGTGCGCAGCCCGATCATGCGTGTCTGTGGACGCAATGCTGACAAGAACAGAAGGCGATTGAATACGCGGGTCAGGCAGCGTTACCCGATCAAGCGCGGGCCACCCCATCGCTGCTCGGGGACTGACTCCGGTGATTTCGGACACTCTTGCAACCGTGGCTGCGGCTTCTCCGGCCGCAGGAATTTGATCTTCGTGCCCCCATCCCCAGAACTTGTAGCGACGCTCAGACATCCTGTTGCTCCCAAACCCCGAAGCGGGTCGGACACGCCCGAGAATTGCGTTCTCTGGGCGTCTTGGCGCCGCGAATGGCCCCACTAGTATGGAAATCGCCGTCCGCAAGTGAACACGCGCAGCTGGCAGTTTCCGGTCCAGCGCCGCGGCCCGCAATACTGCTAACCACCGGACGATAGCGGAGAGAATCGCGATGAAAACAACTTGGAGTACCTTGACGCTGCAGGAGCGTGAAGCCCACTTCAATCCTCGTATTGCGGTTCCGTCTGCAGACACCTACCTCGAGAATGCGGCAAATGCCGCAGCGGCGGCCCGTGATCGGCTTGCCAGCGATTCACACCTCGACGTGCGATACGGCGCAGGGCCAAAGCAGACTGTTGACGTCCTCAGGGGCGCGTCCAACAACCAGGCTGCCCCGCTGGTGCTGTTTGTTCACGGAGGCTATTGGCGCGCCCTCGACAAAGACGACCACACGCATCTAGCGCTCCCTTTCGTCGAGGCCGGCGCGGTGTTTCTCAACCTCAACTACGACCTTTGCCCGGATGTGACCGTGAGCACAATCGCGAGCGAAATACGTGCGGGTCTGATCTGGGCGGCTCAGCATGCCGACGGCTATGGCGGTGACCCAAACCGCATCTTCCTGTACGGCCATTCGGCAGGCGCCCACCTAGCCGGCATGATGATGACGGAAACATTTCCACCGGACGCAGTGCGCCCAGAACAGATCCAGGGCGTATTCGCGATTTCCGGGATTTACGAGCCCGAAATTGCGCGCACGCTACCGGTCAACGAAGAAATCGGCCTGGATGCTGCCGAAGCCGCTCGGAACAACGTGCTGCAGCGCACTCCGCATTACGCCTGGCCCACCCTAGTTGCGGCCGGCGAAGCCGAACCCGCCGGTTGGGTAGAACAATCACGCGCTTTCGAGGCGCTTCTCCGCGACCACGATATCCCTGTCGAATTCGTCACTGCAGAGGACTGCAATCATTTCAGCTTTCTCGAAATCCTCTCTGATTCGAACCATCCCCTGGTTACCAAAATGCTGCAACGGCTCGACGTCTAGCGGCAAACGCTGCGACGTGAGTACGGCACCAGAGTTCATGCGGAGGTTCAATCGCCGAACATGCTCCTGAGCATCCAGGCGGTTTTTTCGTGTACCTCCATGCGCTGGGTCAGCAGATCGGCAGTAGGTTCATTGCCACCCTGGTCATCGCCGGGAAACACCTCGCGCGTGGTGCGCGCGACGGTTTCGTGCCCGGCCAACAAGTTCGCAATCATGTCCTCGGCTGGCGGCACTCCTTCTTCTTCCGGGATCGCAGTCAGCTTGGCATAGCTAGCGTAAGAGCCCGGTGCCGGATGGCCCAGCGCCCGGATGCGCTCTGCGACTTGATCCACGGCGAGTGCGAGCTCGTTGTACTGCTGTTCGAACATCAAATGGAGGGTGTTGAACATGGGCCCCTTGACATTCCAGTGGTAATTGTGCGTCTTAAGGTAGAGCGTGTAGCTGTCGGCCAGTACGCGTGAAAGGCCGTCGGCAATGGCCCTCCGGTCTGATTCCGAAATCCCGATATCAATTGTGCGGACTGGCGGCTTCTCCTCTGCAGATAGGCAGGCTTCTCGAGCATGGCGATCGCAGTTTGCAATCATTTCAGACTAAGTAGGTGCCGTAACAAGGAACTTCAATTGCACTCGAAACCGAGACGCAAGGCTCTCATCGCTCAACCAGATCTATCCTTGTCCAACGAAAAGAAGGGGGCTTATATCGAAGGGTTGACATCGTCGTATCCACTGCCACTATGTTTCTATATTGTTCTGTTTCGAAAGAACACACATGCGACAGCCGCCACCTGTTCGGCTCAGCTCAATTGCCCGCTCATCGGCGACGGAAATGCCCGACCGCGTGGAACATCGCCAGATCGTCTACCGCGTGCTGTTCGACTGTCCGGCGACCGCCAGGCGTCTGGCGGC
>JAGWAT010000045.1:0-10380 GCA_021296265.1 Alphaproteobacteria bacterium
CGGCTCGCGGTCGAAGCGGAGATCGCCCGCGGAACCGGCATCTCGCTCTCGCGGCTCGGCGTACCCGCATACCGGCGGATCGGGCTGGCCTGGCGCCAGACATCGTTGAGAACCGGGGAATTCCGATTGCTCTCGCGTGCTCTGCGCGAACTGACCGCTACGGCGTGATGCCATCGCTGACCCGCCTCTTGGAACCGCGTCACGGGGCGCCGCCATCTCGGGACCGAGCTGACCTTGACGTACCGGTGGGCTCGCCCGTTTGATGCGGGCTGCGCAAAGTCCGAAGAGCGGAGCCCGTGCAGCAGGCGGCTCGTGCCGGCCTGATGGACCAGCCGCCGTCTCGCGCCCGGGGGTCGGGCGTCGCCGCAAATGTTGGTGAGCAATGTGGGCCAAGGGCAGGAGAGGACCGCGGATGCATGCCCATGGCACGTGCAGCGGATTTCCAAGGCTTCGCTCATGCAAGACCGGCCGCGTCACGGCGGTTCCGGGCGGCAGCGGGTACGGAGCCACGCCACCCTCCGTGCACGGTTCGACCACGGATTGCCGCGACCCGTGCCGTCCTAGGGTTCCCGGTCGCGCCCCGGGCCGCCCCGGCGCGCACGATGGCTCGACCAGCGGGCGAGGCGGCCGACCAGAGCTTGCGCGTGGCGAGAGTGAAGACCAGATTGCCGGTCTGATCTTGCGCGCAGTTTGGACCGCATCCCGCCGAACGCCAGGCGGGGGACCGGACCATGACCAGAAGCGACACACAGGGTAGTGTTTGCCGGGCGGAGGGGTTGATGTCGAAACTGTTTCCCGGCTTTGAGAAGCGTGTCGTCGGTGCGGGCGAGTGTCCGATCGCAACTCGCATCGGGGGGAGTGGGCCTCCGTTGCTGTTGCTGCACGGCTACCCCGAATCACACCTGATGTGGCACAAGATCGCGCCCCGGCTGGCCGAGCGCTTCACTGTGGTCGCGGCTGACCTGCGCGGCTATGGCGACAGCGGCAAGCCGCCGTCCGATGCCGAGCACCGCGCCTACTCGAAGCGCGCGATGGCCGCCGACCAGGTCGCGGTGATGGAGCAACTCGGCCACGAGCGGTTTCAGGTTGTCGGGCATGACCGGGGGGCGCGGGTGACACACCGGATGTGCCTCGACTGGCCGGACCGGGTCCAGCGCGCCGCCGTCCTCGATATCGTCCCGACCTCGCACGTCTTCGAGACCGCGGATCAGCGCATCGCCCGCCGGTACTATCACTGGTTCTTTCTCTGCCAGCCGTCTCCCCTGCCGGAGCGCCTGATCGGGAACGAGCCAGAGTTCTATCTCGACACCAAGCTCAAGAGCTGGGGGCAGGGGACCGCGTGGTTGCCGGCTGCGGTGCGAGACGAGTACCTCCGATGCTTCTCCGATCCCGAGACGATCCGTGCGACGTGCGAGGACTACCGGGCCGGGGCGACCATCGACCTGGCCGATCATGCGGCCGACCGCGAACTCCGGATCCGCTGCCCGCTCCTCGTCCTGTGGGGCGCCCGCGCCGTTGTCCACGAGCTTTACGATGCGGTGGCGGTGTGGCGGGAATGGGCCGACGATGTCGCCGGGGAACCCATCGACTGTGGGCACTACCTGCCCGAGGAAGCCCCTGACGAAACGCTGCGGGCGCTGGCAGGCTTTCTGAGCGAGTCGCCCGATTAGCGACCATCACCACGAGAATTCGCCTCCGACTCCGGCAGAGGCGCGGCGCCGGCCGGGGCTGACGGCACGGCTGCGGACGTATCTGCTCGCCGGCATCGTGGTGACGGCACCGATCGGCATCACGCTCTACCTGGCCGTCCTCTTCGTCCAGTTCGTCGACGGCCAGATGCGCGGTCTGGTTCCAGCCCAGTACGACCCGAACCAGTACCTCCCGTTCGACATACCGGGTCTCGGCGTACTGGCCCTCCTGCTGCTGCTACTGGTCGTCGGCTTCTTCGCCGCGGGCCTGATCGGCCGCATGGTGTTTCGCTTGGGCGAAAGCCTGATCGACCGGGTGCCGGTGGTGCGGAGCGTGTACGGCGCGCTCAAGCAGATATTTGAGACAGTGTTCGCCGACTCGTCTTCGTCCTTTCGCGAGGTTGTGCTGGTCGAGTACCCGCGTCGCGGTCTCTGGGCCGTGGGTTTCATCACGGGCCGTACCAGGGGCGAGGTGCGCGAGCGGATCAATCGCGACCTCGTGAACGTCTTTTTGCCGACGACACCCAATCCCACCTCGGGCTTCCTGCTGTTCGTGCCGCGCGAGGATCTGGTGCAGCTGGATATGTCGGTCGAAGAGGGCATCAAGATGGTGATTTCGGCGGGCATCGTCACGCCACCCCGGGCGTCCGCCGGCAATGAAGGCGAGGAACCGCCTACCGCCCGGTCGTGACCATGCCGACGGGAAACCGGCGCGATCCGGAGGCTGGCGTACTTCTCCGCAAGCTCCGGTTTCGCTGCGGGGCTCTGGGCATGCGGGAGCTCGCGGTGTTGATGTCGGGATTCTTCGCTGCCGAAGGTGAAGCGATGGCCATGACCGAGCTTCGCCTGCTCGAGCGCCTGCTCGACACGTATGCAGACCCTGACCTGATGGCCTGCCTGCTGGGTGGGCAGGCCTGGCCGGGCTGGGCGGCGCCCGTGTCCACGCGCATCGAGGCATACGTGCAATCGCGCCGGCCGGGGCCGTGACGGGGTCCTTCCTGGGCCGGCTGGCATCCGGCCGGGAACCGGCCCTGATTCACGGCATGCCCGAGGGCTATGCGGCCCTGAAGGTGGCGGAGGCGGCACTGGACCGCGCCCACTCGGCCCCGATTCTCTGGGTGCTTCGCGACGATCGGCACATGGCGACGACGGAGGCCGTGCTCCGCACCCTCCGGCCCGATCTTGACGTGGCGGCGTTTCCGGCCTGGGACTGCCTGCCGTACGACCGGGTATCGCCCAACCCAAGCGTATCGGGGCTCCGGCTCGCAACGTTCGTGCGTCTGGCGGGTGCCGCACCGGACATCGTGCTCACGACGGTCAACGCAGTCACCCAGCGCGTACCCCCGCGCGCGCAGTTCCTGGGTGCCCGGCTGCAACTTGCCATCGGCTCCGTCACCCGTCACGACGTCCTGATCGAGCGTCTGACGGGCTGGGGGTACCGGCGAACCGGCACCGTCATGGAACCGGGTGAGTTCGCGGCGCGCGGATCGCTCCTGGACGTGTTTCCTGCCGGGAGCGAACATCCGGCGCGGATCGATTTCTTCGGGGACGACGTCGAGAGCATCCGGGTGTTTGACCCGATGTCGCAGCGGAGTTCCGGGGGGCTGGACGCGCTCGAGATCCTCCCGTTCTCGGAGGTGCCGTTCGACCGGGAGGGTCAGGATCGTTTCCGTGACGGGTACCGGCGAAACTTCGGCGCGGTACGTGACGACGATCCGTTGTTCGAGGCAGTGTCCGGCGGGGTGCCGTACCCGGGGATGGAACACTGGCTGCCGCTGTTTCACGGGACCATGGAAACGCTGCTCGACCATGTACAGCCCGGGGTGGTGCTCGTTGAGCAGGACTTCTCCGACCGGGTGGCGGAACGGTGGGAATTGATCGGCGACTACGCAGCGGCGCGGCGGGCGGGGACCCGCCGGTCGGCCGGGGCGCCAGCCTACAAGCCCCTGGAGCCGGAACGGCTGTACCTCCCGCCCGAGGAACTCCAGGCGCGCATCGCCGAATGCCCGAACGGTGTCCTGATCCCCTTCGCCGGCCCTCCGCAAACAGTGGACCTTGGAGGTGCGGCCGGCCGGAACTTCGCAGGCGAGGGACATCGGGGGCCGGATGCCGTGTTCGAGGCCGTCGGGGCCTTCGCGCTGGGGCAGCGCCAGGCCGGGCGGGTCGTGGCGATCAGTTGTCAGAGCCCGGGCTCGCGCGCCCGACTGGTCCCGCTGCTGCGCCGCCACGGGCTTCCGGGCGCGAGCACCGCCCGGACCTGGCGCGACGTCGTGGCGGCGGCGCCGGCCGAGGTACCCGTGATTGTCGGGCCCTTTCGAACCGGCTTCAGCTCCGCCGACACGGTCGTCATCACCGAGGACGACGTGTTCGGGCCGCGGGCCCATCGGCCGGCCGCCCCGCGGCGCCAGGCCGATGAGGCGCTGCGTCTCGCGACCGCGCTCACGGAGGGAGATTTCCTCGTGCATGTCGACCACGGGATCGGTCGATACGAGGGTCTGGAGACCGTGGACGCCGACGGGGCCCCGCACGACTGCCTGCGCATTGTCTACCGCGGTGGCGACCGGCTGTTCGTGCCGGTCGAGGTTATCGATCTCGTGTCGCGCTACGGCGACGCGGAAAGCGAGCGGGTGCCGACGCTCGACAAGCTCGGTGGTTCCGGGTGGGCATTGCGGCGTGATCGCGTCAAGCAGCGGGTCGCGGAGATGGCGCACGACCTGATCCGGCTGGCGGCGGAGCGGAGCGAGCGCCGGGTTTCCGGCATCCGTGCCGACGACGACAGCTACGCCGCGTTCTGCGCGGCGTTTCCCCACGAGGAAACCGACGATCAGCTGGAGACCATCCGGGAGATCGAGGCCGACCTGGCGAGCGAGCGACCGATGGACCGGCTGGTCTGTGGTGACGTGGGCTTCGGCAAGACCGAGGTGGCGCTGCGGGCCGCCCGCGCCGTTGCCGGCACCGGCCAACAGGTCGCGGTCGTGGTGCCGACCACGCTCCTCGCGCGGCAGCACTACGAGACCTTTCGCTCGCGCTTCGAGGGAACCGGCATCTCGGTCGGGCAGCTGTCCCGGCTGACCCCGGCGGCGCGCCGCAATGACGTGCGCCGCGACCTCGCGAACGGATCGCTCGCCGTCGTCGTTGGCACGCATGCCCTGCTGGCCGAGCGGCTTCGCTTTGCGGATCTCGGTCTCCTCGTGGTCGACGAGGAGCAGCACTTCGGCGTGGCGCAAAAGGAACGCCTGAAGACGTTGCGTGCGCAGGTCCACGTCCTCACGCTGACGGCGACCCCGATTCCCCGGACACTCCACATGGCCCTGACCGGGGTGCGCGACCTCAGCCTGATTTCCACGCCCCCGGTCGACCGTCTGGCGATCCGGACTTACGTGACGCCCTTCGATCCAGTGGTCATCGGCGAGGCGATTCGCCGCGAGCGCGGGCGCGGCGGGCAGGTATTCTGCGTGGTGCCCCGCATCCGGATGCTCGATGCGGCCGTGCGGGAACTTGAGCTACTCGCGCCCGACGCGACCGTCGCGACCGCGCACGGACGCATGGGAACGGCCGCCCTCGAAGAGGTGATGACGGCGTTCTACGACCAGCGGATCGACATCCTGGTGTCGACGTCGATCATCGAATCAGGGCTCGATATCGCCGGGGCCAACACGCTGATCGTGCTGCACGCGGACCGGTTTGGACTGTCGCAGCTCTATCAGCTGCGCGGCCGCATCGGCCGGCGTCACACTCGCGGGTACGCCTACTTCACGCTCGCCGCCGGGCAGGCCATGACGGAGAACGCGACCAAGCGACTCCAGGTGCTCCAGGGGCTGGACGGCCTAGGCGCGGGCTTCACGCTTGCGAGCCACGACCTCGACATCCGCGGCGCCGGCAACCTGCTGGGGGCGGACCAGTCAGGGCATATTCGCGAGGTCGGGGTCGAGCTCTATCAGCAGCTGCTTCGGGAGGCGGTCGAGGGATTGCGGTCGGGGACTTCCGAGGGTGCGGATACGGATGGCTGGGCGCCGCAGGTCCGGATTCGCGTACCGAGCCGGATTCCCGACGACTACGTCGCCGATCTCGGGGTCCGCCTGACGTTGTACCGCCGGCTCGCGGCCCTTCAGAGTGACGACGAGCTGGCGGCCTTTGGCGACGAGCTCGAGGACCGTTTCGGTCCGCTTCCCGAGGATGTCAGGAACCTGCTACGGGTAATGGCGATCCGGCTCCGGTGCCGGGCGGCCGGGATTGAGCGGCTGACGGCGGGCGGCGGCGGGCTCAGCGTGACGTTCCGCCCCGGGCGGGTGGCTGATCCGGAAGCGCTGCTCAGCTGGATGCACCGCACGAGCGGTGCCACGATGCTCGATCAGGCGTCGATCAGAGTTCGGGCGGAGTGGATCGGAACGAAACAGATTCTGGACGGGACGTTCGGGATCGCCGACGAAATCGCCCGCCTCGCCGATGGCGGTGAGGCGGGCGAGGACAAAGTCGCTTAGTGACCGTGTCAGGTGATGTGGGCGCCGATCGTTTCGACGTAGACCGCGTACAGCGACTGGCTGCCGGTCATGAAGAGACGATTGCGCTTGGTGCCGCCGAAGCAGACGTTCGAGCAGATCTCGGGCAGGCGGATCTGGCCAATCCGGTCACCGTTCGGGGCGAAGATGTGCACCCCGTCGTAGCCGTCACCAACCCAGCCGGCACTGGCCCAGACGTTGCCGTCCTCGTCGCAGCGGATGCCGTCGGCGAATCCGGTCTTGCCGTCGAGCTCCATGCTGGCGAACTGACGCGGGTTCTTCAGGCTGGCGCCGTCGATGTCGTAGGCCATGATGTTCGGCGTGGCCTCCGGGTAGTGACTGGCGCCGGTGTCGGCCACGTAGAGCTTGGTGTAGTCGTTGCTGAAGCAGAGCCCGTTCGGCTTGAAGGGCTCGTCAGCGACCTTCGCCACCGCTCCGGTCTGGGCGTCGATCCGGTAGATCGCCTCCTTCTGGATCGGCTGCGGGCTACCGGTGTTGAGCCGGTGGCCTTCGTAGTTCATCAGTGAGCCGTAGCCTGGGTCCGTGAACCAAATCGAGCCGTCGTCCGGGTGCACCACGGCGTCGTTCGGCGCGTTGAACTCCATGCCGTTGGCCTCGTTGGCGAGCACGGTGATGGAGCCGTCGTACTCGTAGCGGACGACCCGGCGGTTGCCGTGTTCACAGGCGATCTGGCGGCCGCTGAAGTCGAAGGTGTTCCCGTTGGAGTTGCCCGAGGGGTAGCGGAACTGGCGCGAGACGTGGCCGTCCTCCTCGATCCACCGGAGCTGCTCGTTGCTGGGGATGTCACTCCAGAGGAGGTAACGCCCGACCCCGTTCCAGGCCGGCCCTTCGGCCCAGAAGGTGCCGCGGTGGAGACGCAGGATCGGCGTGTTGCCGAGCTTGTAGCGGAACCGGCTGTCCAGGGGGACCACGTCGGGTTCCGGGTACCGGACCGGTTCGGCATCGGGGCCGAAGTTGCGGGCAAAGGCCTGCGGGGCCATCGCCGTAACCGCGGCGACCCCGGCGGCGGCGGACAGCACCCCGCGGCGGGTGGCCTCATGGGCGCGGGACTTGCGTTCCGTTGGGGCTCCGTCGTCCTGCTGCTTCGACGCAGCGAGATCGATGAACCGATGAAGTTGTGGACTTGGCATGTGTTTCCTCCTATGCCCGACGGCGCGGTTCCGGGAACCGCAGGATGACTCTACTTTCCTCCGGACGCCACGGACGGACCGCCCGCGCCGCTACGGTGGAAGTTCCTCTCCCTGAAGGGATGATACAGACCGAGCAGCGCATGTAGGAAGCTGTGCCGGGAGCGTCCGCTCGCAGCGGGGCCGACGGCCGGGCCGGAACGAGCTAGGCGTGCGGTTCCGCTCGGGCCAGGATGACCGCGAACACGTTGCGGAACACCTGCGGTTCCTGGGCGCCGGCGACGGCCAGCTTGCCGTTGATCACGAAGTGAGGGACGCCGCTTGCGCCTGCCTCCCGCGCATGCGCATCGCTCTCGACGACCTCGGCATGGTCGGCATCGCTCAGGAGGAACCGTTCGGTCGCCGACCGGTCCAGCCCCGTCGCCTCGCCGACCTCGGTCAGCACCTCGATGGATCCGATGTCGCGGCCCTCGAGGAAATAGGCCGCGAAGAGGCGCTCCACCACCTCATTCTGGAGGCCAGCCCGTTCCGCGTACGCGAGCAGCCGGTGCGAGTTCAGGGTATTCGGCGTCCGGAGAATGCGGTCGAAGTCGATCTCGAGGCCGGAGCTCCGGGCGACACTGGCGATGTTCTGGTAGATGGTCCGGCCGCGCTCGGCGCCACCGAACTTGAGGGCGATGTAGCGTTTCCGGCTCATCCCGCCGGGCGGCATGTCCGGATTGAGCTGGAAGGGATGCCAGCGCACGTCCGCGATGACGGACGAGCCCGCCGAGGACAGCGCGGCTTCGAGGCGACGCTTGCCGATATAGCACCACGGGCAAATGGTGTCGGACAGGATGTCAACGGTTACGCGCATGGGCACCTCGGCGGTGCAGCATAGTGACTCGCGGGCGGACGGGCATGTCGGTCCCAACCGCAGACGGGCCGCAAGGCAGGCGCCCTGCTAGCTGCCGTGTGAAGCCAGGCATGCCGAACCCTTCTCCTGTGGGGCCCAACGCCGGTCTGAACATGGGCAGCGCCAGTGCACGGGGGCGACAGCATGACGATCCGTGATGGGCGCCACCGCCTGGCATACTCGGGGGCGCCGCTGACGTCGCGCTCAGGGCGATCCGCAGCCGCCGGTGGGACCGGCGCGGGCCCGTGGAGGCGGGCGGGATGGTGCGGAATCCGCTGCGAATCTTGTCGGGAGCAGCCGGCGTGTCCGTGCTTGAGTGAATCGCCAGGGCAGGGGAAGGTCTGCCGGGCGCGTGGATGTGATTCAGAAGTCTGACGGGTGTCAGAACCACATCTGACATGCCGCCGGCGGTTCCACCTAAATCGGTCGTGCCATAACTGATCGGTGTGGGGCCGTTTTGAAGACCGTAAAGGTTTGGCCCATGATGGTGCTCGTGCCGCGGGGAAGGGATGGCATGGGACGACTGGAGGACTATCGGTTCCTGACGGGCCAAGGCCGCTTCGTCGATGACGTGGCCCAGGGGACGGCGGCGGAAGCGGTCGTACTGCGTGCATCCTACGCCCACGCCGTGATCCGTTCCGTCGATGCCGGCCGTGCCCGGAGCATGCCGGGCGTGCTCGCGGTACTGGTGGAGAGCGATCTCGGTCTCGGGCCCATCCCCTGTATCACGCCGCTGAACGCAGCCGATCGGCTCGTGATTCCCCCCCGCCGCGTCCTGGCGCGGGGGCGCGTGCGACATGTGGGTGAGGCGGTCGCGTTCGTGGTGGCCGAGACGCGACGGCAGGCCATTGACGCCGCCGATGCGATCGAGGTCGACTACGAACCGCTGCCCGTGGTGACCGATGGCGCGGAGGCGCTCGCGTCGGCCGCGCCGCAGCTGTGGGACGAGGCACCGGGCAATCTCGCGTTCCGGTTCGAGCGGGGCGACCGGGAGGCGGTGGGAGCGGCGATCGGCGACGCGGCACATGTCGTCACGCTTGACCTGATGAACCAACGGGTAGCTGCGCTTCCACTCGAAGCTCGGGCAGGACTCGCCCAGCATGACGCCGACACCGGGAGATCTCTGCTCACGTTGACCGGCCAGGGCCTGCACCCGATCCGCAGCCAGCTGGCCCAGGTGTTCGGCGAGCCGGTCGACCATTTCGACCTGACGGCGCCCGATGTCGGCGGCGGGTTCGGCTGCAAGAACTACCTGTACCCCGAGTGGCCCCTCCTCATTCTGGCGGCCCGCCGGACCGGGCGGCCGGTTCACTGGGCGGCACAGCGTTCCGAGGAGATCGCGGCCGGCGCGCACGGGCGGGATTTCCGGGCGCGGGCGCGCCTCGCCCTGGACGACAGCGGGCGGTTCCGCTCCCTCGACGTCCGTGCTGTCGCCAATCTCGGCGGCGGCCTTTCGTCGTCCGGACCCCACAGCTCCACGCTGGCCCCGGCCACTGCGCTGGGCGGTGTCTATGCGATTCCCCACGTTTATCTGGAAACGCGCGGCGCCTTCACGAATTGCGCGCCGATTGATGCCTACCGCGGGGCGGGCAAGCCGGAGGCGAACTACATCGTCGAACGTCTCGTCGACAAGGCGGCCCGGGAACTGGGCACCGACCCGGCGGAATTGCGTCAACGCAACGTCATCCGGAGCTTCCCGTACCGGACGTCCCTCGGGCAGACCATCGACACGGGCGACTTCGCGGCCAACATCGAGGGGGCGATGCTGCGTGCCGACCGGGAGGGGTTTGCCCGGCGGCGGGCCGACTCCGAACGGGCGGGCAGGCTTCGGGGCTTTGGCATCGCCTGCTTTCTGGAGACCTCGCGGGGGCCTGACCGGGAAGGTGCCGAGGTGCGCGTCGGAGCAGACGGCACCGTCGAGGTCCGGCTCGGTACCGACTCGACCGGCCAGGGGCATGAAACGGTCCTCCCGCGGCTCGCGGCCGAACGGCTCGGTATCGCGGTCGAGGCCGTCCGCTACGTGCAGGCGGACACGCGCCGTACCCGCGTCGGCGAGGGCCATGGCGGCGCCCGGACCCTGCACATGGGGGGCGCGGCACTGTGCCTGGCGATCGACACGGTCCTCGGGCGGGCCCGCGAGGAGGCTGCGC
>JAGWAT010000045.1:10479-10962 GCA_021296265.1 Alphaproteobacteria bacterium
GCATTCGAGCTGGTTGAGGGCGCCGAGATCACGTTCCCGTCGGGCTGCCATGCGGCCGAAGTGGAGGTGGACCGGGAGACCGGCGAGGTGACGCTTGCGCGCTATTCGGGCGTCGACGACTACGGACGGCGCCTCGATACCCAGCTGACGCTCGGGCAGGTGGTCGGCGGGCTTGCCCAGGGGGTGGGGCAGGCCCTGTGCGAGGCGATCGCCTACGATCCCGGCACCGGTCAGCTGGTGTCCGGCAGCCTCATGGACTACACGCTGCCGCGGGCAGGGGATCTGCCGGATTTCTCCATCGGGTTCCTGGAGACCCCGACGAAGCGGAATCCCCTTGGCGTCAAGGGAGCGGGGCAGGCTGGTGCGATCGCCGCCCCGGCCACGATCATGAACGCCCTGATCGACGCCCTCGCCCCCCTGGGGATCGACGACGTGCCGATGCCCGCCACCGCTCACGCGGTCTGGCAGGCGATGCGGCGGGCC
>JAGWAT010000002.1:0-6979 GCA_021296265.1 Alphaproteobacteria bacterium
ACCGTCATGCTGGCGGAACGGACGTTCTGGGAAAAGGCGACCGCAGTGCACGTCTTCTGCCGCCAGGCGCGCCGCCGCGGTGAGCGCCTGTCGAGACACTGGCACGATCTCGCTCGCCTCGACGAGGCTGGCATAGCGACAACCGCGCTGGCTGACCGCGCTCTCGCACTCTCTGTTGCCCGTCACAAGGCGATGTTCTTCGCCGAGAACGATGCCCGCGGCGAGCGGATCGACTACGAGGCGGCGGTCTCCAGTGAATTGCAACTCGTTCCCTCAGGTGCCGCAAATGCGGTGCTCGCCAATGACTACGCCAAGATGCTGGCCGACGGCATGCTGCTTGATGCGAACGAACCGTTCGATGCGCTGATGGAACGATGCGCCGCAATCGAAGCGAAGGCCAATAATGGGTGACCCAACGCACGCAGTCGCAATCTCGCGACATGACGGACATGCCCGAACAGTGCGCACGCCGATTCCGGGTTGCCGCCAGTACCCTCTCCACCGAAGCGTGAGCCGTGACCGGGCGCGGGCACGCCGGCAAGCAGCATGGCGTAGAGTGGAGATGAGGAGGAATCGCCATGGACAAGGCACGGCGCCACCATGACATGGGCGGCCTCGAGGCTGGTCCCGTCAACCGCGACGGGCACGACCACGCGCCATGGGAAAAACGGGTGGATGCACTCATGGTGCTCCTGGGACGCCAGGGAATCCTGACGGTGGACGAGCTTCGCCGGGGGATCGAGGAGCTGGGAGCCGACGCCTATGACCGCTACAGCTACTACGAGCGGTGGATGGCCTCGATGACGAACCTCCTGCTCGAAAAGCGAATCATCGAGGTCGACGAGCTCGGTGAACGCATGGCAGAGATCGAAACCGGCCGCCGGGAGGCCCTCCCTTGAGCAGCCCGGCGCCGCGATTCGCGCCGGGCACTCGCGTCCGGGTTCACGAACGCTTCCCCCCGGGGCACGTGCGCACCCCCTGGTACTGCCGCGGAAAGATCGGCGAGGTGGAACGGATCTGCGGACGCTTCCGCAATCCGGAGCAACTCGCCTACGGGAACCGCGAGGCCACCCAGGAAGTCTTGTACCGGGTCGGTTTCGCCAGCGCTTCGCTCTGGCCCGACTACGGGGGCAGCGAGCACGACTGCGTCGAAATCGAGATTTACGAGCACTGGCTGGAGCCCGTGTCGGGAGACACCGCATGAACGAACCCGCCGGCGGGCATCCGCACGAGCACGGCGGCTACGACGTGGACCCGACCCATCACCATCCCCCGCAGCCGGACCTCGAGGACACCCCCCTCGCCCGCCATCAGGTGATGCAGATGGCGGTGACCTCGCTCCTGATCGAGAAGGGGATCTTCAGCGGCGACGACATGCGGGCCCAGGTCGAGCGCATGGACGGCCTCAACCCTGGCCTCGGTGCGCGCCTGGTGGCCCGGGCCTGGACCGACCACGGTTTTCGCCAGCGTCTCCTGGCCGACTCGAAGGACGCAGCGGCGGAACTGGGCATCGACACCGGGCCCATCCCCATCCTGGTGATGGAGAACACCCCCGAAACCCACAACCTGGTCGTCTGCACCCTGTGCTCGTGCTACCCGAAATTCCTGCTCGGCGTGCCGCCCGACTGGTACAAGTCGCGCAACTACCGCAGCCGGGCGGTGCGTGAACCTCGCAAGGTGCTGGCCGAGTTCGGCACCGAGCTTGCCCCCGACGTCGCCATCCGGGTGCACGACAGTACCGCCGACATGCGGTACATGATCCTCCCGATCCGACCGACCGGCTCCGAAGGCATGGGCGAGGAGGAGCTGGCCGGACTGGTGACCCGGGACAGCCTCGTCGGGGTGGCGGTGCCGCGCGCAGGATGACTGTGCCGTATCCGTGTCGGCGCGCAGTGCCCGGCATATGCCGGCATCCGGAACCGACCGCGCGGAATTATCCGCAGCGCTGATTCAGAGCCCGCAAAGATGCCGTGTCCAGCCGGGCTCTTCGTGAGGTTCGCCCGATCTCAAGCTCGCCACCCACCCGTGAAAGCTGATTTACAAGGACAATATCCTTACTAGGGTAAGGACATGAGCAAGGTAACCAGCACGCTCCAGGTCACCGTACCCAAGGCACTCGCGGACCAATACGGGATCCGGCCTGGCGACCACATCCGTTTCGAGGAGGCTGGCGAGGTCATTCGCGTCGTGCCGGCTAACACGCGGCTGCGAACGAAGGCGCTGGACGTCAGCACGCGCTTGGAACTGTTCGATGCGGCAACCGAGCGGCAGCGGGCACGAGAAGCGAATCAGCCGGCTCGGCGCGCGAGCGCACGCGGCTGGACCAGAGAGGCTCTCTACACGCGTGGTCGCCAGAACGCTGATTGACACCAACATCCTGGTCTAACGCTACGACGGCCGCTTCCCAGCAAAGCAGTCGGTTGCAGCCGAAGCTCTTCGGGATGGGATTGCGACCGGCAATGCACGGATTCCCCACCAGTCAATTGTCGAATTTGTCGCAGCGACGACACGGGGCAGGCCCGGGGAACGATTACTCCGTGCGGCCGACGCCCGTCGAGAGACGGAAGAACTCATGGCACAGTTTCCGATCCTCTATCCCGACGAAGCTGTATTGCGGACAGCGTCGCGCGGCATGGCGGCGTACGGCCTGTCATGGTTCGATGCGCATATCTGGGCCTGTGCGGAAGTGCACGGGATCGAGGAGTTGCTATCGGAGGGCTTTCAGCATGGTCGGATGTACGGCACGGTCACGGTCCGAAATCCCTTTCTCGCTTGGGCACGTGCGTAGGTCCGTCGTCAGTCGGCACAGGCTGGCGTAAACCGCCCCGCTCCACGGCAGCTGGCCCGGCTGCCGAAAGGTGTGCGCAGAATCGGGGTTCGCGCAGCTGCACACCGGTCTTCATTGCTTTCAACACCTTGCCTGACCTGGGCACCTCCATGAACACGAGCACCTGGCGCGGACGAGCACCCGGGGCGTCCGTTCATGCATCATTTGAAAGATTCATGGAATCCGCATGACTTCGTAAGACCGTATGATGCCTGACGGAGAGGATGCCCCAACATCCTCAACGGGAGGAAACAGCAATGACTACTCAAACCGTTCGGACGACTGGCTCTCTCATCCTGGGGGCAGTTGTAGCGGGCGCGGTGGCATTGGCTACGAGCACCGCATCGGCGCAGGACTACGTCACCGATGAGATGCTGCTCGAAGCGGGTCAGGATCCCAACAACTGGCTCATGGCGCCGCGGGACTACTCGGGCACCCGGTACAGCCCGCTTTCGCAGATCAACATCAAGTCCGTCAAGCGGCTGGTGCCGAAGTGGACGTTCTCCTTCGGGACGCTCGATGCGCAGAACACCACGCCGCTCGTGAACAACGGCGTGATGTACGCGACCGCGTCGCACGGCCGCACCTTCGCGATCAACGCCCGCACGGGAGATGAGATCTGGCGGTACTACGACGAGGTTCCGGAGGGTGTCGCCGGCAACATGTGCTGCGACATCGGCAACCGGGGCGTCGCCCTGTACGGCGACAAGGTCTTCGTCGCCACCCCGGACTCCGACGTGGTCGCCCTTGATTCGAAAACCGGCGAGGTGGTCTGGCACAGGAACATCGGCAACTGGGAAGAGGCCTACACCATGACCGTTGCCCCGCTGGTCGTGAAGGGCAACGTGATCGTGGGCATGTCCGGCGCGGAATACCCGACCCGGCTCTACATCGAGGCCCTCGACTCGGAAACCGGCGAGCAGGTCTGGCGCCGTTACACCATCCCGGCACCGGGAGAGCCGAACCATGACTCCTGGGGTAGCGCCGAGGCCGCAGCGTACGGCGGCGCGTCGGCGTGGATCACCGGTTCGTACGACCCGGAACTCGACACCCTCTACTGGGGCGTCGGCAACCCGAACCCCGACTGGGACGGCGTCGACCGCCCGGGGGACAACCTCTACTCCAACTCCACGCTGGCGCTCGATCCGTCCACGGGTGAGATCAAGCACTGGTACCAGTACACGCCGCACGACGTCTGGGACTACGACGGCAACAACGAGCCAGTACTGATGGACGTCGATGGCCAGAAGCTCTACTTCCACGGCGACCGCAACGGGCTCCTGTACGCGATCGACCGGACCGACAGCAGTTTCGTCTGGGGGGTCCCGATCTCGAAGGTCAACTGGATGACCGGTTTCACGCCCGAAGGTCGGCCCATCGTCAACCCGGAAAAGACACCGCGGTACGACTACGAGGCCAAGGACATCTGCCCGGCATCCGAAGGCGGCAAATGGTGGAACCCGATGGCGGTGAACCCGCACACGAAGATGATCTTCGTGCCAAGCCGCGAGATCTGCGTGGACATCAAGAGCGCGCCGCTCGGTGAGGGTCTGAACCCGCCGGTGCGCACGGTCGGCAAGCCCTATTGGGGCATCGGCACGATCGGCTGGAACCCCGGCTACGGGCAGCTGGTGGCGTTCGACGGGCGAACCGGTGAGAAGGCGTGGACCGTCAAGGCGCCGTCTCCCTACACCAGCGGCCTGCTCACCACGGGTGGCGGCTTGGTGTTTGCGGGCACGCCGGAGGGCTACTTGAAGGCATACCGTCAGGAAACCGGCGAGGAACTGTTCTCGTACAACATGGGCTCCGGCATTTTCGGCAGCCCGATGACCTACGCCATTGATGGCAAGCAGTACGTCGCCGTCCCGGCCGGGTTCGGGGGCTGGACCGGCTGGGCCGTCTTTGGAAAAGGCGGCGCACCGCAGCTGAAGGACAGCCGCAAGGGCGGCTACCTGATGGTGTTCGGTCTCTTCGATCGATAAACCGGCGACCGTGATCCAGGCTGGCTAGCGGTACCCGGAGGGTCCCGGGGGGAGCGCCAAGTTCTCCCCGGGGTCCACGTTGCCCGCCGTACTTCCGGAGCCCTCCGACATGCGTTGCAAGCTCTTCCCGAAGCAATTCCTCGCGGCCGGTCTGATTGTTGTCCTGTGGGGTGTGTCACCGGCCCTGGCCGCCGAAGACACCAACCCGTTCACAGGCGACCCCGAGGCGATCGCCGAAGGCAAGTCGCTGTGGGCCGGGACCGGCTGCTATGCCTGTCACGGCCAGGAAGCCGGCGGTGCAGTCGGCCCCGATCTGACCGACGACCAGTGGGTCTACCGGCCGACCGACAAGACGATTTTCAAGGCCATCGCCAAGGGCCGGAAGGGCACCACGATGGTGGGCTGGTCAACCAGCCTGACCGACGAGCAGATCTGGAAGGTGATCGCCTACATCCGTTCGCTCTACAAGGGCGATCCGGGCAAGATCATTTGGTAACAGGCCCAGGGCCGCTACCCGTTCCGAAGAATCGGGCCGCGGAGCGGAGAAGGGCCTGAAGGCCCCTCGCTGAGATGAGGCATCGGTAGTCCGGCTGACACGACCCCGAAGGGCATCATTCTTCAGCGCGGCAGGCTGGTCTCCCGCAGCACCCAGCCACAGGGTGCGTATTCGATGCCACAAAGCCGTCGAAGGCCCCGGTTTGGAAGGAAGGTCTCTGGGTGGAGCGCTGATCCACCGGCGCGGCATGCGGGCGAATTTGCCGTGTCGTGTCCTAAGGCAGTGATTCGATGCGCCACACGAAGCCATCCGCGTTCGCACTGGCCCTGAATCCTCCCATTTGCACGTGACCGCGAATGCAGAACCCGCTGGCGGTCATGCTGCCTTCGCCGAGAGACATCTCGCCGGCGATATCGGGCAGGCCCGTGACGCACCCGTCCGAATGAACTTCAAAAATCCCGCCGCCGGGAAAGCTGCAGCGCTGACCGGCGTGCAGCGTCTGTCCGACGCTGCAGGCGAGGGCCGGCTCGCGTCGCGTGATCGCGATCGCGTAGGTGTTGGAAGCCTGGCCGTCATCGGTCGCCACCCGCACGATGATCTCGAATATCCCGCGCGTGGCCATGTTGGAAAACGCGTGCCGGTATGCGACCGTCGATCCGCGGTCTTCGGCGGCTTTCGTAAGGTCGACATAGCGGGACATCGTCATGCCGCCGGCCATGACTTGAAACGCGAGTCCCACTCGGATGCCGTGACCGGAATTCAGCTCCAGCGCGATGGCGCTCGTGTTCTCGTCAAGCAAGGCTGCGTAGGACGTCGTTTCCCGATCGAACGCCGGACGAGTGACGATCGCATCGCCGCTTTCGTCCACGAGCCTCAACGAATGCAGGTAGGCCACATCGGCCTGAATCCCGTCCGCCTCCGCGCCGCGGTCGGCGCCTGCGGCCGGGTCTCCCGAATGGTCGCTAGCGCCCATCGCGGTGTGGGATGCATACGCCCACAGTGCGGCCGCGATGATGATCCTGGTGACCCGATACATGTTGCTGGTTTCCTCAGGGGTGGCCCGCAGGAACGGGTTTCCCGGCACTATCGTCTGCCGGGGATCGATCGATCGAACCCGCCGAACTCTTCAGAGGCGGAGATGCCTACGGCACTAGTATCGCTAACCTGCCCGCACGCTCCTTCGAGTGTCAATTGCCCGACGAACTAGCCCGCCGCCAGGCCCAGCACCCGCTGCGCCACCAGCGCCTCCAGACGATGCTCGATCCGCGCCACCGAGCGGTGGTCCCAGAAGCAACCCGCCAGACGCTCCGTCACCCGGAACCGCCAGCAGCAGCACCCCACCGTCCGTCGTCAGCCGGCCCCCGTCGAACCGGCCCACCACCCGACGCCGCCCCAGATCTTCAAAACACAGCTGCGGCGGGATACACGCTGGTTGCATGGGGCGGTCTCGTGGTTTTCGGTAAGATATTGACTCTTTTACCTGTACCACGCGTTTCGCCCCATGTACACCCCCGTTGGTGACCGATCCGGGCTAGCGCGGCGACGAAGTCGTCCGGGGCCGCATCGTTGCGGGTGATGACGGGGGCTCGTTCAGGATTTCGATTGCCGCCGCGCGATCGATGAGGGCCAAGCGCTCTCCGGGTGTACGGAAGTTCACCGGAGGCATGCTGCTCT
>JAGWAT010000002.1:7081-46251 GCA_021296265.1 Alphaproteobacteria bacterium
GGATGCCCACCCGCCGACATGGCGCCATCAGGGGCGTCCTCGTCACAAGTCTTTCCGCGGACAAGCGGCGCTGGCTTCACATCAGTGATTCCACCAGGGCAGGTCCGAGAATGCGCGAAGGTCCAGCTCGTGTGTCCACGCCGAGCGATGCTGGTGCGCGAGGTGGAAGTACGTCTCGGCGATCTCGGCGGGCACCAATAGCCCGTCGTGTTCCAGCCCCCTCTCCTCCCGGAGCTTCTGGAAGGCTTCCGGCCCCAGCATCTTCCCGAGGGTATCCGGCGCATCCACCGCCCCGTCGATGAGGACGTGGACGACGTGAATGCCCTTGGCGCTGAATTCCGCGTTGAGGGACTGGCACAGCATGCGCCGGCCGCCCATGGCCGCCGCATGCGAGTGCTGCTCGCGGTTCCCGCGCATCGCCGCGGTAGCCGAGGTCACGAGGATGATCCCCTTGCCCCGCTGCACCATGTGGGGACACACGCTGTTGGCCGTGCGGAACAGGCCGAACGTGGCCATTCGCCAACCGCGTTCGAATGCCTTGTAGCTGGTGTCCGCGAGTGTGCGATTACCGATCTGGGCGCCCAGGTTGTAGACCACGACCTCGATCGGGCCGATGTTCGCCTCCACGTCCGCCACCCGCTCCTCGATGCTGTCGGGCTCGACGGCGTTCAGCAGGAAACCCGATGCGCTCCCACCGTCGGCCGTGATGCTCTCGACCAGAGTCTGGAGACCTTCTTCGTCGGTGCGGCGGCACAACACCGCGTGGTATCCCTCGCGGGCGAAACGCCGCGCGACATTGCCGCCGATTCCTGCGCCGGCGCCGATCACGAGACAAACTGGTTGCATGGACCTGGGGCTCCTTGTGGTCTGGTAGCTGGCTTTACCGTCGACACCGCACATTGGTCACCCCGGCAGTACGTCCCGGTGTTGCCGGACGTCATGGCAGGCGCGACGGCGGTGGTACACTCGCGGGCCGCACATTACAGCACGCGGCGCCGGACACATCCGACCGGTCGCAGCCCCCGCGGTCACTGGACGCACCGGCGTGGCAAAGGCCGCCGACGGCGCGACGGCGCTTGACCGTACCGACGACCGCAACCGCCCCGCGCTCCCGAGGATCAGCTGATGCACGTTCATCTCGATGCAGTGGGAGGTGCGGCCGGCGACATGTTCGCGGCGGCGATGGTCGACGCCTGTCCCGACTACATCGAAGCCGTGGAAACTGCAGTACGGGCCCTCGATCTCGGCGACCGGGTAGCCATCGCGTTCGTTCCGCACAGCGACGGCGTGCTGCGCGGGCGCCGCTTCCGGGTCACCTGCCCCGCACCGCCGCACGCGACACCAGCCGATGTCGTCCGGGAATGGATCGCCCGGGCATCGCTCGCGCGGGCAGTGCGGATGCGGGCCCTCGACATCCTGGCGCTGCTGACCGAGGCGGAGGCCGAGGTGCACGGAATCCCGGTGACCGAGGTAGCGTTTCACGAACTGGGCGGCCTCGACACGCCGGTCGACCTGGTGGCCGCGGCGGCGCTGATCGAGGCTGCGGGTTCGCCCAGCTGGTCGTGCGGCGCGCTGCCCCGGGGCCGCGGCATGGTCCGGACGGAGCACGGGATGCTTCCGGTTCCTGCCCCGGCGACTGTCCGGCTGCTGGACGGAATGGTTCTGGTCGACGACGGGGTCGAGGGCGAGCGCATCACGCCAACCGGGGCCGCCATTCTCCACCATCTCGCACCGGAACAGGCGGCGGATTTCGTCCCGCGCCGACTGCGCGCCACCGGGCACGGATTCGGGAGCAGCACGTTCGAAGGCCGGAGCAACGTCCTTCGAGCCCAGTTCTACGCTCCGCTGGCCGAGAACCTTGAGACGGACCGAATCGCTGTGCTGACCTTCGAAGTAGACGACCAGTCGCCGGAGGATCTCGCGGTCGGCCTCGAGCGCCTGCGCACGGCAGACGGCGTCCTCGACGTTTCCCAGCACGCCGTCGGCGGCAAGGACAACCGACTGGCGGTTCGCGTCCAGGTGCTGGCCAGTCCCGACCAGGCCCACGCAGTGTCCACGCAGTGTTTCCGCGAGACCACCACGCTCGGGCTCCGCTGGACGCTCACGGATCGCTTGCTCCTGCCGCGCGCCATGATGACCACCGATGGTGCCGGGCATTCCATCCGCGTTAAGGTAGCCACGCGCCCCGGCGGCGGGCGTACAGCGAAGGCGGAACTTGCCGATCTCCGCGCCGCCGGCGTCGGGCAGGCGGGGCGGGCGGAGCTGCGGGCCGAGGCCGAGCGGCAGGCGCTGGACGACCTTCACGAAGACCCTGTTGGAAGCGAGCGTGACCACGACAACGACTGACTTGCTGGATGCCCTGCACGGCGTGCTTGACGCGCTGGGGCCCGTCGCCGTTGCCGTGAGCGGCGGTGTCGACAGCACCACCCTCGGAGCACTCGCGCTGGCGCGGAACCCGTCCGAGACGCGACTGTTCCATGCCGTCTCTCCCGCCGTCCCCGCCGAGGCCACCGAGCGGTTGCGGGCGCACGCCGAGCCGGCGGGCTGGCCGCTCAGCATCATCGACGCCGGGGAATTCGCCGACCCGAACTATCTGCGCAATCCCGTCAACCGCTGCTTCTATTGCAAGCAGAACCTCTACCAGACCATCCGGGAGCACACCGCCTCCACCGTGCTCTCCGGGGCCAACCTGGACGACCTCGATGACTTCCGTCCGGGGCTCCGGGCCGCCGCCGACCACGCCGTGCGCCATCCGTGGATCGAGGCCCGCATCGACAAGGCGGGGATCCGCCGGCTCGCGGCTGCCAGCGGCCTGCACGAGTTCGCGGACCTGCCAGCCTCGCCCTGCCTCTCCAGCCGCGTCGAAACCGGAATCGGAATCGCCGGCAACGACCTTCGCGCCATCGATGCTGCCGAGCACCTCCTCCGGCGGGAGCTGGCCCCGGAGACGGTCCGCTGCCGGGTGCGCGCGGGTGGCGTCGTGGTCGAACTGGACCCGCCGACCCTCGCCAGGCTCGGCGGACACGAGCAGCGGGCGCTGGGCGCGCGCATCCGCGCCCTCTTCGCGCCGACCGGACGTCCGGAGGCGGTGGGCTTCGCGCCGTACCGGCGCGGGAACGCCGTGATCAGAAAGGAAGCCCCGTGAGCTCCGCCGGACGCGAGGTCCGGCTCGACGTCGGCCGGCGCGCACGCATCGGCCTCGACGAGGCGATCCTGTGCGAGACGAAGACCCCCGAACAGCTTTCGCACATCCTCGACGAAGCGGCCGACGGCGGCCGCACCATGCTCC
The DNA here is from genome assembly GCA_021296265.1 of Alphaproteobacteria bacterium. GTDB lineage: Bacteria > Pseudomonadota > Alphaproteobacteria > TMED109 > TMED109 > VXPW01. Next base: position 10,371 of record JAGWAT010000002.1, read on the forward strand.
TGACCCGCCTGTCGGAACCGCAGTTTCAGGCACTGCGCGCGGAGCACGCCGCCGTCCTCGACTACCACGCCCTCTCGCAGACCGGGATCTTCGGTGCCATCGCGCCGCCTGAGGGACCTGCCCGGATCGCCATCGTGACGGCCGGGTCGTCCGATGCGGGCGTCGCCCACGAGGCGGCCCGGACCCTGGCCTACGCGGGCGTCGCCTGCGAACTGGTGTGCGACGTGGGCGTCGCGGGACTGTGGCGAGTGCTGGAGCAGGTGGATCGGCTCGCGGAAATGGACGTCGTCATCGCGGTCGCCGGCATGGACGCGGCGATGGTGAGCGTGATCGGTGGGCTCGTCCCGGGACTGGTGATCGCTGTCCCCGTCTCCACTGGCTACGGCGTCGCCCGGCGGGGCGAGACCGCGCTGTATAGTTCGCTCACCAGCTGCAGTCCCGGGGTCGCGGTCGTGAACATCGACAACGGCTTCGGCGCGGCCTGCGCCGCGTTGCGCGCGGTTGCACACGCGCGCGCGAACCGGGCCGACCCGGTCGGAGCCGCCAATGCACGTTGACCTGAACTACGACCGCGGATCCCTCGCCGTCGCCGTCGCGAACGAGTGGCGGGCGACCGTGCTCCGCAAGCCGGCGATGCCGCTGCTGGCCGACCCGTCGCACGCTGTCGCGGACGCGCTCGCCCTGCCGGTTAACGCGCCGCCCCGCCGCCCGGTCGGCCTGCATCCTGATTTGCGACATCACCCGTCCCGTTCCCAACGGCGACATCCTGCCGATAGTGCTGCGCACGCTGCTCGCCGCCGGGCTGCCGGCCGAGGCGATCACGGTGCTCGTGGCGACCGGGCTCCACCGTCCGAACGAGGGCGACGAACTGCTCGAAGTGGTGGGCGACACGTGGGTCCTCGACACGGTCCGGGTGGTGAACCACTTCGCGCGTCGCGACGCCGACCACGTCGAGGTCGGGACGACCCGGCTCGGCAACGTCATCAAACTTGACCGGCGGTTCGTCGAGGCGGACCTGCGCCTAGCGATCGGCCTCGTGGAACCGCATTTCATGGCGGGCTACTCGGGCGGGCGCAAGATCATCGCGCCCGGCATCGCGCACGCCGATACCATCACCACGTTCCACAGCGCCCGCTACATGGAAGACCCGCACGCCGCCAACTGCGTGCTTACGGACAACCCGCTGCATGAGGACCAGCTCGAAGTCGTCCGGATGACCGGCGGTGCCTACGCGATCAACACGGTCCTGGACGACGAACGCCGGATGTCCTTCGTCAACTACGGCGAGATCGTGGAAAGCCACCTGCAGGCGGTGACGTACACGCGCGCCTACACGGAGCTTCCGGTGTCCGAACGCTTTCCGACGGTCGTCACGTCAAGCGCCGGCTATCCGCTCGACAAGACCTACTACCAGACTGTCAAGGGCATGGTCGGACCGCTCGACATTTTGTCGCCGAACGGGAACCTCATCGTCGTCTCAGCCTGCTCGGAAGGGATGGGATCACCAGACTACGTGGAGGCCCAGCGTCGTCTCATCGCGCTGGGGCCCGACCAATTTCTGGACAGCCTTCTCGACAAGCGGCATGCCGACGTCGACGAATGGCAGACCGAAAAGCAGCTCGCCCCCATGCGTGCCGGCACCGTCTCGCTCTACACGACGGGCCTCAACAAAGAGGAGCGCGGTCTGACCGGTGTCGCGATGATCGATTCGGTCGAGGAAGCCATTGCCCGGAGTGTGGCCGCCGCCGGCGACTCCCGCGTGGCGTTTGTGCCGGAAGGCCCCTACGTCGTGCCGCAATACGCTCCCTGAGGAGCGATTTCCCGTCGCCAGCTTCCCTGCGCATCGAATGGGCCCCCGGAGCGAGGGCTCAAGCGACCTTGGCGGTTTGCCGCCTTTGATCCTGTGCCGCAAAACTCCAAGTAGTATGCGCTGAGGCCCAACCGCGAACGATCAGCGATGCAACGAGACACCGAACGACGACTGGCCGCCGAGGCGCTTGATCGTGTCAAGCGGCGCGAGATTCCGCAGGCTGACAGTACGATGGTGATCGACGGTGCCCGCTACACGGCCGCCGCGGCGCTCGCCGCCGAGAGCGCTAGCCTGTTCCGTCGCTACCCGCTGCTCGTCGCGCTGGGATGCGAGATCCCGCGGCCCGGCAACTACCTGGCGTTCGACATCGCCGGAGTACCGGTGCTCCTCGTGCGCGATGACAAGGGTTCCGTGCACGGCCTCCTGAATACCTGCCGGCACCGGGGTGCCCGCCTGCTGGCCGGTGAAGGCACGGTCGGCAAGGCTTTCGCCTGCCCCTATCACGGCTGGGCCTATGACCGTTGCGGCGTGCTGCGGGCGCTCCCGGAGAGCGAGCACTTCCCGGAAGTCGATGTGGACGATACCCGCCTCATGCGGTTCCCGACGGAAGAGCGCGACGGGCTGGTATGGCTGCTGCTCGACCCTGCGGCCTCGGAGGTGCCGGACCCTGGACTCGACGCGCTCGGCCCGGAGCTCGCCGGCTACCGGCTCTCGGAACACATCCGCCGGGGCAGCCACACCTGGACCAAGCGGATGAACTGGAAGCTTGGGATCGACACGTTCCTGGAACTTCACCACGTGGCCGTCCTCCACCGGCAGACGATCGCCAAGACGATCCTGCGGCAAGCGTTCCTGTATGAACCGTTCGGGCAGCACGCGCGCCTCGTGGCTCCGCGCCGGAGCATCGAGGATCAGCGCTGCGAAGACCCCGCAAACTGGCGGCTGGTACCGCACGCGACCATTATCTACCGACTGTTTCCCAACGCGGTACTGCTCAGCCAGGGCCCGCACATGGAACTGTACCGCTTCTTTCCCGACCCCGAGCAGCCCGGCACGACGGAATGCCGCATCACCTTCTCATCACCGGCCGACGACACGTCCGTGCGTGACTGGGAAGAGGTGCTGGCGCTTGTCCTCGGTGTGCTTGACCGCGAGGATTTCGCCATGATGGAGAGCGTGCAGTCGAACCTCGCCGCCGGCCTCCAGCGGGAAGTCATGTTCGGCCGGAACGAGATCGGTCTGCAAAATTTTCACCGCGTGCGGGACGCGGCCCTGATCGAGTAGCTGCGCCCCAACGATCGAGCCACAAACTGGGCAGCTGCCGACCGGCCCTGGCGGACCGGCCGGCAGCCTAACGCCTAGCGTACGGCCATGGCCGTGCTGCCCGGGGCGCCACCCAGGCCCTTGATCGGCAAGGGTGAGAACACGAACAGGAATTCGTGGGGGTTCGCATCGGCGCCGGCGTCGGCAGCGATCGCCGCTGCCAGCTCGCCGAGACGCATCCATTCCAGCAGGTGGATGCCGTGCTGGGTAATCAGGATGAAGTGCGCGGTGTTGAAGATGAACCCGTACTCTTCACCCATGACATAGGGGTTTTCCAGCAACTCCACGCTGCGTCCACCGACCGCGGCTTCGGAATGCTGCGTGTCGGTGCCGAGCATCGCGATGCCCCGCTCTGCCAGCCACCAGGCCACCTCGCTGCCGATGCCCGGTGAGTTGAAGTGCCGCTCGTTGTCGATCCCGAACAGGCTGTCCCATCCGGTGTACATCAGGACCACGTCACCAACGCCGGGACCCTCGACCCCCTGATTCGCCAGCACCGCCTCCACGTCGGCAACGGAAATCTCGTAGGAATCCTCGACGATCTGCTGACCGTTGAAGTCGATCTTCGGCACGTCGGAATTGTTGACGAAGTCGAGCAGGATCGCCCGGGTGAAGAACGGCCGCACTTTCTCGACGCCCAGCTTCATGACACGCCCGAGTTCATCGGGACCGAGGTCTTCGTGCGTGAAGCAGTTGTAGTAGCCCAGGTCGTGTCCGGCATGCGCGAGTCCGTCGAACTGCGTTGCGATCTGGCCGATCGACGCCACCACGCCGCCCGAGTAGAACGACTGGGAGTTCTCCTCTTCGTCCGGGAAGCTGAACGGGGCGATCGTGACGTCGAACACACGGCCGAATGGCGGCGTGCCCAGCGTGACCTCGTCGTACACATGACCGAGTCGGATGATCTCGCCCGTGCGTACCAGCTTGATGGACTCGAGAACGTTTTCAGGAGTCTGGGTGCGGGTGGCACCGATCTGGTCCTCCGGATCATCCTGTTGCCAGGGGCAGCGCTTGTCCGCAGCTTCGGCGGTTCCGACCCAGGCGATGACGAACGCTAAGATCAGTCGTTTCATTTTGCATTACTCCCTCTTGACAGATAACGAACTGTCACAAGAGCAATTAGCTTAGTCAGTAGAAAAGATCATTGCAAACAAACCTACTCGGTTGCGGCAAACTTGTTTTCGGTTTTCGTGGGTCATGTGCCACTCTGTGCTGGACCATAAAGAGTTTGAATTGTAGTCACAGCAGAGAGGACAAAACCAGTATCAGTTCTGCAGCTGTTTATCTAAACACTTTTTTACACTACCCGTACACCTTCAATAGATCAGTTATCGTTCTTGCTAATCTTTGTTCAAGGTGACAGCCGTAACTTCGGCCGGTTTGTTATTGCTCACCTTTCGAATCCTTCTGTTCCTTATTTGTTCTTTCGAAGCTGGACAGACTGATCGGCCCTTGCTCAGCAACCCGTCTGGCCACAATTGAGACAGTCGCGCACGGGCGTTCCCGCTCCCAGCTGCCTGATCGCCGGCGCACTCACGAGCCCGCCGGCGGAGGCCGCCGGGCGCCATGCGGTCGGACGAATGGAGGCCGTTATGATGCGCCCGCAAACCGACTGCGGCGACGGAGGCTTTCGATGGCAATTGATGAGTACCGGACGGCCCTGGTAACGGGCGCGTCCGCAGGGATCGGCCAGGCGACTGTCCGCGCCCTGTGCGAGGCCGGCCTCGCCGTCATCGCCGTGGCAAGACGCGCCGAGCGCCTGCGAGGACTGGCCGCGGAAACCGGGGCAACCCCCATGGTGCTCGACCTGTGCGACACCGACGCGTTGTATGCCGCGCTCGGACCGCTCGAAGTCGACGTCCTGGTCGCCAATGCCGGACTTGGCCGCGGCATGCGGAGCTTCGTCGATGCGGACCGAGGGGACATCGACCTGACGATCGACACCAATGTAACCGCCTACCTGCACACGCTCCGCGCCGTGCTCCCGGGGATGCGCGAACGCAAGCGCGGCCATGTGGTGGGGATCGGTTCCGTGGCCGGGTTGTATCCGCTCCAGTCACCGATTTACGGCGGCTCCAAGGGTGCAGTCCGACTCGCCACGCAAAACCTGCGGCTCGACCTGGCGGGAACCGGCGTGCGCGTGACAGAGATCTGCCCCGGCCGCGTCGTCACCGAGTTCATGGTGGGCGCGGCAGGGGAGGAAGCGGCCCGGCAGGCCTACGGGTCGTTCGACGAACTGCAGCCGGAAGACGTGGCCGAGGCAATCCTCTACGCCGTAAGCGCACCTTGGCGGGTGAACGTCTCGACCATCGAGATCGTGCCCACCGAACAGGCCTTCGGCGGGATCAAGTTCACGCCCGTCGAGCGCTGATCGCTCTCCCGGTCGCCGCCCGGGCGCGGGCTGCGGTCCCCCGGGGATGGGACTTCGGAAGGAATTGAACGGATGCGGAAACGGCTGAACGGAAACTGCCATTGCGGCGCCATCCGCGTCGCGCTGACAAAGGAGGAGAACGCTTCCCTCTCGCCGCGTCATTGCGGCTGCGATTTCTGCCAGCGGCACGGCGCACTCTATGTCTCGGTCCCATCGGGCCAGCTCACGATCACCCTGGCTGAACCCGATTGCGTCGGCCGGTACCGGTTCGGCCATGAGACCGCCACATTCCTCCTGTGCCAGCGCTGCGGCGTGCTCGCAGCCGCGACCTGCGAGCTCGAGGGACAGCTCTTTGCTGTCCTCAACGCCAACGTGCTGGCGCCCCCGCTGACCGTCGACAAGGGTTCCGTTCCGGTCGCCGACTACGAAGCCGAGGACATCGACGTCCGGCTCGTGCGGCGCCAGCAACGCTGGATTTCCCGGGTCACCGTGGTCGAAGGACCGCCGGGCTGACCAAGACCGGGTGCCGGACCGACGGCACGGCCCGTTCGAGACCGGCACGGGCGATCGTGCCCCCGGGCGCTTCGCGACAATCGACCGAAGACGGCCGCCCCCGAAGCGACGCGGGGCAGGCTACCCGGTTGAGCGCCAGACCCGATCTGGTAAGGAGTCCCGACGGCTTGTCCGCTGGGCGGCAGCCGCCCTGTCGCTGACACCACTGCGAGAACCGAGCCATGACCATCACCCCTCTCCCCGGACACGGTGCGCCCGGCGATGCCTGAGCCCCTGATCGCCTTCCTCTGGCCGGAAGCCGATTTTCGGGCGACCGGCCTCGCGGTGCCCGAAGGCTTCGGCATCCGGTTCGGGCAGGCGACCGTTCGCGCCGAGGTGGAAGCCGGCGCCGACGGCGCCAACTACATCCTGATCGGGTCCGGCTTCGGGCGCGTGGACAAGGCGCTGCTCGACCTGGCGCCGGACGTTCGCCTCGTGCAGCTGACCGGGGCCGGTTACGACAACGTCGATCATGCCGAGTGCGCGCGGCGCGGGATTCCCGTCTGCCATGTTCCCGGTCTCAATGCACCCTCGGTCGCGCAGCTGGCGGTCCAGCTCGCGTTTCGGCTGACCCGACCGCTCACCATGCTGAGAACGGGCGGCGAGCCGGAGTGGCTCGCTGCGCGCAAGGCGCATGCCGACATGGCCCGGGAGCTCTCGGGCCGGGTCGGCGTCGTCGGCTACGGTTACATCGGCAAGCAGATCGCGCGGATGTTCGGGGGGCTCGGACTCGACGTGGTGCGGGCCGCACACCGGGACCAGCAGGACCCTGCGGTGCCGGCGATGCCGATCGACGAACTGCTCGCGACCTGCGACATCGTCGCAGTGGCGTTGCCGGGACGCAGCGACACCCGCCACGTGCTCGACCGCCGGCGCGTTGGTCTTCTGAAGCCCGGCGCGATGCTCATTCACGTGGGCCGGGGCGGAGTCGTCGACGACGGCGCCGTCGCCGAGGCCCTGGAGTCCGGGCGGCTCGGGGCAGCCGGCTTCGACGTGTTCGAGTCGGAACCGCTGCCCCCCGATCATCCGTTTCTCAAGCTGTCCGGGCCGGCGCGGCAGCGCCTGCTCGTCACGCCGCACGTCGGCGGCCAGACCTTCCAGTCCAAGCGGCGGAATTTCGAGGTCGCCCTCGGCAACGTGGTCCGCGTCTCGCGGGGCGAGGAGCCGGTCAACCGCGCCCCGTACCGCGGCTCCTGAGCGTCGCGGAGCGTATCGGTCCCGCGACACCGGCACCCCCGAACAAGATGACCCGAGCGCCCTGTCTCCGCGCAGGTTGATACCTGCGCAGGTGCCCGCCCGGTCGACCGGCGCTTACGCCCCGACCTTCTCTCCGCTCAAGACGAAGCCCTCGTATCCCTTGGCGACGACCTCGTCGCAGACTTTCTTGTACGTGTGCACGCCGCCGACGTAGGGCATGAAGACGCGGGGCTTGCCCGGGATGTTGGCGCCCATGTACCAGGAGTTGGCCTGGGGATAGAGCGTCGCTTCCGCCACCTCGCGAACGTGGTTCACCCATTCCTCCTGCGCCTTCGCGGTCGCGACGATCCGCCGTTGGCCGTTGCGTCGCATCCGCTCGAGGCACTCGGCGATCCAGTCCACGTGCATTTCGATCGACAGGATCATCTGGCTCTTGACACCGGGGCTCTGCGGGCCGGTGACCATGAAGAGGTTGGGGAGCCCGGCAACCATGAGCCCGAGGTAGGTGCGCGGCCCACCCGTCCACTGCTCCTCCAGGGTCACCCCGTCCCTCACGCGGATATCGATCGCGAGCATCGCGCCGGTCATGGCGTCGAAGCCGGTCGCAAACACGATCGCGTCCAGGTCGAACTCCGCGTCCGTCGTTCGGATCCCCCGCGGCGTGATCGTCTCGATCGGGGTGTTCCTGAGGTCCACGAGCGAAACGTGCGGCTCGTTGTAGGTCTCGAAGTAGTTGGTGTCGAGGATCAGGCGTTTCGTGCCGATCGGATGGTTGTCGGGACACAGGCGCTCCGCGGTCACCGGATCTCTCACCGTCTGCCGGACCTTCTCGCGCACGAACTCCGCCGCCGTCTCGTTGGCCGCGCTGTCCTGCAGGAGATCGGTGTACGAGAAGAGGAAGCTGATGCTGCCGCCCTCCTGCCATTTCGCCTCGTACTGGGCGCGCCGCTCCTCGGCCGCGGCCTCCATCGCCTTCTGGGTCGGCGGGGGATACCCCGCGATCCCGAACGGCGTGTCGTACGCCGCGCGGCGGCGCTCGGCATAGACGGCCTTGTGCCGGCGCACCTTCTCGGGATCGTGCAGGTCGTTGCGGGCCGGCAGGATGAAATTCGCAGTGCGCTGGAACACGGTCAGTTGAGCCGCCTGCGCGGCGATGTGCGGGATCGACTGGACACCCGACGAACCCGTGCCGACGACGCCCACCCGCAGGCCCTTGAAGTCGACACCTTCCTTCGGCCAGAGGCCGGTGTGGTAGCACTGGCCCGCGAACGCATCGAGCCCGGGATGGTCCGGGCGGCGCGGAGTCGAGAGATTGCCGGTCGCCATGACGCAGACCGGTGCGGTGACCTGCTCGCCGGACGCCGTCGTGAGCGTCCACAGCAGCGAGTCCTCGTCGAACTCCGCCGCCGCGATCCGCGTGTTCAGCTGGACATCCCGCATCAGGTCGAACCGCTCGACCACGTGCTCGATGTACTTCAGGATCTCCGGCTGGGTGCCGTACCGCTCCGGCCACTCCCATTCCTGCTGCAGGTCCTCGTCGAACGAGAAGGAGTACTCGAGGCTCTCGACGTCGCAGCGGCACCCCGGGTACCGGTTCCAGAACCAGGTGCCGCCGACGCCGTCCCCGGTCTCGTAGGCCCGGACCCTGAGCCCCATCCTGCGCAGGCGGTAGATCGCGTAGAGGCCCGCCACACCGGCGCCCACGATGACCACATCGAAATCGGCACCTCGATCCAACAGGAACGGACTGGCTGCGTCGTCCGGCATCACGTGTCTCCTCGACGCATCACGGCACGCAGCGGCCCGACGAACGCGTCGGCAGTTTCGACCCGCGACACTATAGGGGTGCCGGCGGGCGCGAACGAAGGTGCCTAGTCGCCGGTCTGCAGGCGGGCGACCAGCTGACCGACGGTCGGAATGAAGCCGCCCTCGTAGAACGGGTCCTCGGCAAACCGCCACGCGTTGTGGCCCGCGAACATGAGCTCCGTGTCCACGTCGGAGTCGTGGGCGATGTCCTGCAGGGTCTTCTGGATGCAGAAGCTCCGCGGATCGGCCTTCCGGCCGGTGCGGTGCTCCTCGTTATCGGCCCAATTCGAGAACAGGCACTGGGACAGGCAGCCCATGCAATCGGTCTGGTCCTGGCGAATCGTCCGGGCTCGCTCCGGCGTGACGAACACCATCGTCTGCGCCGGCGTCCGGAGCCCTTCGGTGTGCCCGGCAGCCATCCATTCGCGCGCCCGGACCGCATCGGCCGGTGTCATCCACGCACGGCGCTTCCGCGCCCCGACCTCGACGGCTTCAGTGTGTTCGCCTTCCGGTTCGTACGCATACGGGACCTGGCGGTGGCTCCGCTCGTCGAGCTCCTCGAGGAACTTGTTCCGGACCGCCGACGAATAGAACCCGGTCGGGCTGTGGCGGTGGAGATCGACGTCGCCGGCCTTGAGCGTGAGCAGACGCTTCTTCCACTGCGGCGAGATCGGGCTCTCGGTCGTCAGCAGGGGTCGCGTGCCGAACTGGAACGCGACCGGGCCCAGCTCGGGGTTGTCGATCCAGTCCGCCCAGTCTCGGAGATACCAGATCCCGCCCGCGATGATGATGGGCGTCTCCTCGAGACCCACCGCCGACATTTCCTGGCGGAGCGCCGATACGCGGGGATACGGCGCTTGCGGCTGTTTCGGATCCTCCGCGTTCGACAGCCCGTTGTGCCCGCCGGCAAGCCACGGATCCTCGTAGACGACGCCGCCCAGCCACTCCGGGTTCCGGTGGTACGAGCGCTTGAACAGCACCCGGAAGGCGCGCGCCGAACTCACGATCGGGTAGTAGTACACCCCGAACCGGGCCGCGATCTCACTCAGCTTGTACGGCATGCCTGCGCCGCACGTGACGCCGTGGATCAACCCCTTGGCGCGAGCCAGGATGCCCTCGAGAACCCGGCGGGCACCGCCCATTTCCCACAGGATGTTGACGTGGAGCCGGCCTTCGCCGCGGCGCTCCTCGTGGGCGATTTGCGCCTGGGTGACGCCGCCGTCAATCGCGTACCGGACCAGTTCCTCGTGGCGTTCGACGCGGGTCCGGCCCGAATAGACCTGCGGGACGATGCGCCCTTTCGCGTCCAGCGAATCCGCGTTCACGCCGGAGAACGTGCCGACCCCGCCGGCGAACGCCCACGCCCCTGCGCTCCGGCCATTGGTCACCGAGATCCCCTTGCCCCCCTCGATCAGGGGCAGGATCTCCCGGCCGGCCATGCGGATCGCATTCAAGGGTTTCATGCATGGATCTCCCGGGCGCGGGGCTCCCAGTTTACTCCCAAGCCGGCGGGCGGCGGCGGCGGGCGGGCTCCGGTGCCGGCTTAGCGCGGCTGGCCAAATCCTCGCCGGTCTCCTGGTCCACCGCCTTCATCGAGAGGCGGACCCGGCCGCGGTCGTCGACCTCGATCACCTTGACCTTCACCTCGTCGCCCTCCTGGACGACATCCTGCACCGAGCGCACGCGGCGCGGCACCAGCTCGCTGATGTGGACCAGGCCGTCGCGTTTCCCGAAGAAGTTCACGAACGCTCCGAAATCCACCACCTTCACGACCGTTCCATCGTAGATGCCCCCGATTTCGGGTTCAGCCACGATGCTGTTGATTTCCTTTAGCGCGACATCGATCGACTCTTGACTGTTGGAGGCGACCTGGACGGCGCCATCGTCGCTCACGTCGACGGTGGCGCCCGACGTCGCGCAGATCTCGCGGATGATCTTGCCGCCCGGGCCGATGATCTCGCGGATCCGGTCGACCGGGATCTTGATGCTGACGATCTTGGGCGCGTGGGCGCTCATCTGGGAGCGGGCGCTGCCTAGCGCCCCCTCCATCGCGTCCAGGATGTGGATACGCCCGTCGCGTGCCTGGCCGAGCGCCGTCTGCATGATCTCCTCGGTGATACCGGTGATCTTGATGTCCATCTGCAGCGAGGTGATCCCGTCGCGGGTCCCGGCCACCTTGAAGTCCATGTCGCCGAGGTGGTCCTCGTCGCCCAGGATGTCCGACAGGACGGCGAACCGGTCGCCTTCCTTGATCAGCCCCATCGCGATCCCCGCCACCGGACGCGTCACCGGGACGCCGGCATCCATCAGGGCCAGCGAGGATCCGCAGACGGTCGCCATCGAGGATGATCCGTTCGATTCGGTGATCTCGGAAATCACGCGGATCGTGTAGGGGAACGCCTCGGCGTCCGGGAGCAGTGGCCGCAAGGCCCGCCACGCCAGCTTGCCGTGGCCGATCTCGCGACGACCGGGGCCGAACATCCGGCCGGTTTCACCCACCGAGTAGGGCGGGAAGTTGTAGTGGAGCATGAACCGTTCGCGGGCGACTCCGTCCAGCGATTCCACCACCTGCTCGTCGGGCGTGGTGCCGAGGGTGACACTGACCAGCGCTTGCGTCTCGCCGCGCGTAAATAGCGCCGACCCGTGCGTGCGCGTGAGCAGGCCGGCCCGACACTCGATCGGGCGGACGGTCTGCACGTCGCGCCCGTCGATCCGGGTGCCGGTATCGAGGATGGCGGAACGGACGATGTCCTTCTCGAGCTTCTTCAGCGCGCCCGCCACTGCCGCCGCGTCGTGGTCCTCGCCCGCCTGCTCGGTGACGTCGGCGCGCACCGCGGCCACCTGCTCGACCCGCTTCTGCTTTTCCTGCACCTGATAGGCGGCCTGCAGAGCCTCGCCGCCGGTTTCGGCGACGAACGCTCGCACGGCGCTGTGATCGTCCGCCTCCTCGGCCGCCCAGGGCTCCCGGGCCGCCCGCGCGGCAAGGCGCACGATGGCATCGATCACCGGCTGCATCTGCTCGTGGCCGTACATAACGGCCCCCAACATCGTCTCCTCGGACAACTCGTTGGCCTGCGATTCCACCATCAGCACGCCGTCACGCGTCCCCGCCACGACCAGGTCGAGATGACCGTCGGCGAGCTCGGCAATCGGCGGGTTGAGAACATAGGCGCCACCCGCAAAGCCAACCCGTGCGCCGGCGATCGGACCCAGGAACGGCGCGCCCGACAGCGACAGCGCCGCGGATGCGCCGACCATCGCCGGGATGTCGGGATCGTTCTCGAGGTCAGCACTCAGCACGGTGCAGATGATCTGTGTCTCGTTGCGGAACCCCGCCGGGAAAAGGGGGCGAATAGGCCGGTCGATGAGTCGCGAGGTCAGCGTCTCCTTCTCCGACGGCCGCCCTTCGCGTTTGAAGAACCCGCCAGGAATGCGGCCGGCGGCCGACATCTTCTCCTGATAGTTGACTGTAAGTGGAAAGAAGTCTGCACCTTCGCGGACTTCCTTCCGCGCCACGGCGGTACAAAGCACCTGGGTTTCCCCGTACGTGACCAGGACCGCTCCGTCAGCCTGCCGGGCCATCTGCCCGGTCTCAATTACGAGAGGGCGTCCGCCCCAATCGATTTCCTCACGCTGGATATTGAACATGGAATTAAACGCTCCTCTTCACGTTTCGGGTCCAGACCATCTGCGGCCGGTAGGCAGGCGTGTCGTCCGGTCGCCTGATCCGGACGCGCCCGCGACATGGGGATGCCGGCGCACGATGCGCCGGCATCCGGAGAGACGCACGCCGGTCACGGCCGGCCCGGTCTTTCACGGAAAACTACTTCCTCAGATTGAGACGACGAAGAATTTCCTGGTACTTGGTCTCGTCGGCCCGATGCAGGTAGTCCAGCAGCCGGCGGCGCGAGTTCACCATTCCGACCAGTCCCCGTCGGGAGTCGGCATCCTTGTGATTCGCCTTGCAGTGCTCGGTGAGATTGTTGATCCGTTCCGTGAGGATCGCGATCTGGACTTCGGGCGAGCCCGTATCGGACCCGTCCCGGCCGTAGTCGGAGATGAGCGACGTCTTTCGCTCGGCAGTAATCGACATCAACTGTTCCCTTCGGACCGATTGCGCATCCCCGGATCCATCCGGAAGACCCGCCGGGGAGAAAACTCCCGGTTGCTCCACTGGCCGATCGCCACGGCCCGGCCGGCGCAAGCGGCGACTACCGCGCCTTCCCCGATGGACTTGCAGGGGATTCGCTCCGGACAGACGCGGCGGCCCTGCCGGGCGCGAGCCGCTTCCCTCTTCGTCATTTCCAGCACCGGGATGCCGGCCAGTGCTGCCTCGAGGGGCAGAAGTTCCGCACCACCACCCCCTTTATCCGCGATTGCGGCAAGTTCTGCAACCGTCACCGCTTCGTCCTCGCCGAAGCGACCGGCCCGGGTTCGCCGCAGTGTCGCCACGTGGCCTTCGGTTCCGAGCGCCCGGGCGAGGTCCCGCGCCAGGCTCCGGACATAGGTCCCCTTGCCGCAGACCAGCCGAAATTCCGCGTGATCCGCATCCGGCACTGCCACCAGCTCCAACTCGTGCACGTCGACCTGCCGCGGCGCCGGCTCGACCGCCGTCCCCGCCCGGGCCAGGGCGTACGCCCGGCGGCCGCCGACGTGGACCGCCGAGTACGCGGGCGGGACCTGCGTGATGGTGCCCGTGAACGCCGGCAACGCCCGACGGATCGCCGCCGCGGCGGGTCGGGCCGCGCTCAAGGCCGTCACCGCCCCACCGGCATCGAGGGTGTCGCGGGCCTCGCCCCAGCGGAGCCGGAACCGATAGGCCTTGGTGCCCGCCATCGCCCACTGCACCGTCTTGGTGGCCTCTCCGAGTGCAATCGGCAGGACTCCCGTGGCGAGCGGATCGAGGGTGCCCGCGTGGCCCGCCTTCGCGGCGCTGAGCAGCCGCTTCACCTGCGCCACTGCCCGTGCGGAGGACATTCCGGCGGGCTTGTCGAGAACGAGCCAGCCGGTTGGCTCAGGCGGCATCAGCCGTTGACGGCGGGTCAAGCAGGCGGTCGAGGTCCGCGGCCCGATCCAGCTGTTGGTCCAGCCGAAAATGGAGTTTCGGCGCAAAGCGCAGACGCGCCTGGCGAGCGACTGCTCCCGCGATGTACGGCGCTGCCCGGTCGAGTCGCTCCAGCAGTTCGGCCGGCGCACCCGCCCGGTCCGCGCCGAACGGCAGGATGAAGACATCGGCGTGCCGGAGGTCCGCGCTCATGCGGACCTCGAGGACGGTGACATTGGTGGCGCGCAGCACCGGGTCCCGGAGCGAATCGCCCCTGAACACGTGCGCCAAGGCTTCCTGGACCGCCCGCCCCACCCGGTACTTCCGGGCGCTCTCCCATCGACCCCCCGCCACGAACGTCAATCTCCTAGGGTACGCCGTTCCTCGCGTGCCACGAAGCACTCGATGACGTCTTCGGCCCGGATGTCCTCGTAGTTCTCGAACGACATGCCGCATTCGGTACCGGAGCGCACCTCGTCCACATCGTCCTTGAAACGCTTGAGGGTGGCCAGCGTGCCGGTATGGATGACGACGTTGTCGCGGAGCAGGCGCACCTTGGCGCCGCGCCGGACCACGCCCTCGGTCACCTCGCAGCCCGCCACGTTCCCGATCTTGCTGACCTGGAACACCTGCTTGATGCGGGCGTAGCCGAGGAAATCCTCGCGGATCTCGGGCGCGAGCAAGTCGGAGAGCATGGAGCGGACATCGTCGATCAGTTCGTGGATGAGCCCGAAGTAACGGATGTCGACACCCTGGCGACGCGCCAGCTGCCGCGACACCGCGTCCGCCCGGACGTTGAAGCCGATCACCAGCGCCGGTGTGGCCGCCGCCAGGGTTACGTCGGATTCGGTGATCGCACCGACCCCCTGGTACAGGATATGGCAGCCCACTTCCTCGGTGGTCAGTGCCGCCAGTGCCTGGGCAATGGCCTGCAGCGATCCATGGGCGTCCGCCTTGATGATGACGGCCACCGTCTGGCGCTGGTCGGTGCCCATGCTCTGGAGCATCTCCTCGACGGTGGCCCCCTTCGCCAGCGCCGCGACCCGCTTCTGTTTCTCGATGCGCTCGCGGTACTCGCTGACTTCCCGGGCCCGCGCGTCGCTCTTGACTACGACGAACTCGTCGCCCGCTTCGGGGACCTCGCTTAGCCCCAGCATCTCGACCGGCACCGACGGCGTCGCCCCCTGAACCTTTGCACCGCGTTCGTCGGCGAGGGCCCGCACCCGGCCCCACTTCGATCCCGCGACCACGATGTCGCCGACCCGGAGGCTGCCGCGCTGCACCAGCAGGGTCGCGACCACGCCGCGACCCCGGTCGAGCCGGGCCTCGATGACCACGCCCTCGGCGGAGCGCTCGGGGTTGGCCCTCAGGTCGGCCACCTCCGCCTGGAGCAGGATCGCGTTGATCAGGCCGTCGAGGTTGATCTTCTTGGTGGCCGAGACCTCCACCGGAATGACGTCGCCGCCATGATCCTCGGTGATGATCTCGTGCTGCAACAGCTGGCTCTTCACCCGCGCCGGATCGGCGCCCGGAGTATCGATCTTGTTGATCGCGAGCACGATCTGCTTCTTGGCGGCGCGGGCGTGCTTGGCGGCCTCGATCGTCTGGGCCATCACCCCGTCGTCGGCGGCCACGACCAGCACGACGATATCCGTCACGTCGGCCCCGCGTGCCCGCATCGCGGTGAAGGCGGCGTGCCCCGGGGTGTCGATGAACGTGATCTTCTGGCCACTGTCGGTCGTCACCTGATACGCGCCCACATGTTGCGTGATCCCGCCGGCCTCCTTGGCCGCCACGTCCGTCGAGCGGAGGGCGTCGAGGATCGATGTCTTGCCGTGATCGACATGGCCCATCACGGTCACGACGGGGCTGCGCGGGACCAGGTCCTCGGGACGGTCCTCCGCCGCCTTGAGACCGATCTCGACGTCCGCGGCCGACACCCGCTTCACGCGGTGGCCGAGCTCGCCGACCACGAGTTCCGCCGTGTCCGCATCAATGGTCTGGGTGACCGTCGCCATGACGCCGAGGCCCATCAGGGTCTTCACCACCTCGGCACTCCGCACGGCCATCCGGTTGGCCAGCTCCTGCACGGTGATGGCTTCCGGGACCACAACCTCGCGGACGACCTTCTGGGCGGCACTGCCCTGCGCCCGGCGCTGGGCCTGCCGCTCGCGCTCGCGCGCCCGCCGGACCGAGGCCAGCGAGCGCTGCCGCTCCGTGTCGTCGAGCGCCTGCTGGACGGTGATCTTGCCGGAGCGCCGACGCTCGGCCTGCTCGGCCCGGTTCGCCTGTTTGCGCGCCTCCCGGCGCGGGCGGTTGCGAGGCTTGCGGGTTCGCTCGGTCGTCTCCGGCGGGCGCGGGCCGGTCGGCCGGGGCGCGCCCGACCGCGGAGCGGCGGGACGCGGGCCTTGGGCATGCCCGGCCGGGCGCGGACCGCCAGGGCGGGCCTCGCGTGGGCCGGCGGGACGCGGGCCGGAGCCCGGCGCCCTGGGGCCGGCAGAGCGGTCGCGGTGTGGACGCGGACCGCGCATCGCCGGCGCGTCCAATTCGGAATCGCTGCGGGGGCGCGGACCACGGGCCACGACGCGGACGTCCGGGCCCAGCGCACTCGAGGGATCTTCGGTAACGCCGGGGTCGCCCTCCTCCATTGGCGGCGGACCGGCCTCGGGCGGACCCGGGGCCACCGCCGGCCGGGCCGGCGAGCGGCTATGGCGCACCTCGGGAGCCGCTTCCAGCTCCTGTTCGGGAGACGGCACGATCGTCACCTGCTCCATCATTCCCGAAGGCGGCTCCGCCATCCGGCGAGCCCGTTCCTCAAGCGCCCGGAGCCGAGCCCGGCGCTCCCCTTCAGACAGGCCGCTGGGCGCGCGCTTGGGCGGCAGGGGCGGTGGGGTTGGCGAGGCGGCATCGCCCGGGCTCGCCGGTGCGGAGAAGGACGGCCTAGCGGTCAACGTGGAGGCCGCCGACTTCGCCTTGTCCTCCTCCATGCGCCCGCCCGCGCCCTTCTTGAAGACCCGCTTCTTGCGGCGCTCGACCTCGACCGGCTTGCTCCGACCGCGGGAAAAATTCTGGCGCACCGTGCCGCCGCTCACTGTGCGGCTGAGCTGGAGGCTCTCCGGTTGGCCACCTTTGGCGTCGGGGTCAAGGCCTGCAGGTTTGTCGGTCATGCCTGATTTCCGTGTACGGCCGGGCGCAGCCCGGCCAAGCGTTGCAGATCGCGCTCGATCCGGTCGCAGAGCGACCCGGCCCAGATCGCGACGTAGGCGGCGCTGTCAGCGCCGAAGGGAATTCCGAGGGCCGCCTTGCACGGGCCCGTACAGGTGCTCACGCCACTCGCCGCAGCCGCGCGCAGCAGCCGCCGCGTCTCCGAGCCGGCGTCATCCGCCACGATCAGCAGTCCCGCGACACCTGCGTGCAGGGTCTCGAGGCAGCGGTCACGGCCGTGCACCGCGCGGCCCGCCCGGCGGGCAAGCCCGACCAGTCCGACCACCCGCTTGGCGACCAGCTCCTCCACGTGCCCGGCCAGGTCCGGCGAGACGTCGACCCGGCGCTGGAAGGCTCGCGAGAAGAGGTTGCGCCGCACCGCCTCGTCGATCCGGCTGCGCTCGGCTCCAACCCACGCGCCGCGGCCGGGCAGGCGCTCAGCGAGGTCCGGCACGACTTCCGTGCCGTGCGCGACGAACCGCACGAGCCCGGCGCGCGCTTCCACCGTCCGCGCCACGATGCAGCGGCGCACGCCGGCGTCATCCGTCGCCCGCACCGCCGTCATGCAGTCGCGTCCGCGGACGCGGCATTGGCGTCCGCTTTCGGGAGGTCGTCGGCAAACCAATGGGCACGGGCCGTCATGATCACCTCGTTGGCTTCCTCGTGCGCGAGCTCAACGTCGGGCAGCTGGATGCCGGCGCCCATCTCCTCGTTGTTGGCCTGGTAAAACACGCGAAGCTTCTCCAGGGCCACCTTGTCAGTCAGCACCTCGATGAGCTCGTCGTTCGACAGGTCTGCAAGCTGATCGAGCGTCCGGATGCCGTTGAGGCCCAACACCACGAGCATCGACGGGCTGAGATGCTCGATGCCGGCGACGTCGTCTGCCACGCCAAGCTTGGACCGGACCTTCGCCAACTCCTCGTTGCGCTCCAAGATAACCTTCGTGGCGCGTTCGCGGAGTTCCTCCGCCACTTCCTCTCGTAGGCCCTCGATCTCCGCGAGTTCCTCGAACGGCACGAACGCGATAGCCTCCAGCGAGTCGAAGCCTTCCGTGACCAGCAGGTGCGCCACCACTTCGTCGACGTCGAGAGTCTGGACGAACATCCTGATCAGCTGCCGCAGCTCTTCCTGACGCCGGTCCGATTCCATCTTCTCAGTCAGGATCTTGATCTCCCAACCGGTCAGCTTGGTCGCGAGGCGGACGTTCTGGCCACGCCGCCCGATGGCGTAACTCTGTTGGTTCTCGGGCACCACGACCTCGACCCGCGTCGCTTCGTCATCGAGAATGACCTTGGTCACCTCGGCCGGTACCAACGCGTTGACGATGAACGTGGCGGTATCCGGCGACCACTGGATGATGTCGACGCGCTCGCCCTGCAGCTCGCCGACCACGGCCTGAACGCGGCTGCCGCGCATCCCGACGCACGCCCCCACCGGATCGATCCCGGGGTCGTTCGAAATGACCGCGATCTTGGCGCGGCTGCCCGGGTCGCGCGCTGCCGCGATGATCTCAACGACCCCGTCGTAGATCTCGGGCACCTCCTGGGCAAACAGCTTGACGAGAAACTCGTTGCACGCGCGCGACAGCAGGATCTGCGGTCCCCGGGTCTCCTCGCGCACCTCCATGATGTATGCGCGGATGCGGTCGCCGGTCCGGTATGCCTCCTTGGCCAGCGTCTGGTCCCGGCGCATGAATCCCTCGGCCCGGCCGAGATCGACGATCACGTTGCCGTATTCGAAACGCTTCACGATGCCGTTGATGATTTCGCCGACGCGCCCCTTGTATTCCTCGTACTGACGCTTGCGCTCGGCCTCACGGACCAGGCGGTACACCACCTGTTTGGCCGTTTGCGCGGACAGGCGGCCTAGGTCGATCGGCGGCAGCGGCTCGTAGATCCGGTCACCGACCTTGGCCTCCGGGTCGCGGGTCCGGCCCTCATCGAGGCTGATCTGCCGGTGCCAGTCGTCGACCGGGTCGGCCACCTCCAGCACCCGCTGAAGTGTGATCTCGCCGGATGTCCGGTCGATACTCGCCTTCACCTCAAGTTCCTGGCCGTACTTCCGCAGCGCTGCCACCTGCACGGCCTCTTCCATGGCGCCCAGCACCACCTCAGGATCGATCAAGCGCTCATTGGCAATGGACTGGGCAAACTCGAGAAGTTCCGGTCGCCCAAGCTCGGGAATGGCGTTCACGTTCTGCGTCAATGCACCTCGCTACCGGCCGACCAGCCCCGCGCCTGCGGGAAACGTGCAACCGGAGCTTCCTTCAAATGGATGCCGGGTCCGCCAACCCGGCCTGCACAGCCAAGCGCGAGACATGCCAGGACTAATACGACCTACGGGATCCGCACAGACGTCGCGGAAGGGGAGGGTCGCCCCCGGCCATTGAGCGCGCAGGCACAAATGGCGGCTGCCGGCCTTCGCGACGCCACACTTCAATTCATCTAAGGAGACGATCACGGAAAGCCCGCACGCACACCATACAGGTTCTGGACGCGCGTTCAACTGCGCCAGATCGCTGCCCTCAACGGGTCCGGCGGCCGGTCCACAGCTTTCCGCATCCGTTTGCAACCAATCCGTTTTAAGTGCGCTGACCGGCACTTAGATGCGCATGACTGCGCGAGTGGGGGGCGAGGGCGGGCCGCATGCCCGCTGGAAAACCTGTGGATAGGCTGGGGAAACCGGCGTTGTCCGCCTGGGTCCGGGTTTCGCGAGCGCGCCGCCGAGCCCGACGGCACCACTCTTGCGCAAAGACGTCTGCACGCGTCGGCCCCAAGGATTTGCGCCTGTCTCTGCCCGATCCCGACCCTCGATCGTCCGTTCGTTACGCCATTCGTGCAGCTCCGCCTCGCCCGGACGGATGGATGAGGTTGTCGGGACGTGCTGGCCGGGGGCGGATCCTCCACAACGTTCCCGCTTCGGGTGATCCGACGTCGGACGCGGCTCCAGCTGGGCGACATTCCCGCGCTGCCGCGAGCCCGGCGCCGACGGCGAGTTCGCAGGAATAGACCCATGCAGCTCGGGCCGGTCAGATGCGGCAGGCGAGAACTCGTGGAGCCGAGTCAGCGCTTCGGTGCGCACGTTGCCGGACAACGGACCGGGTCTCCGAGCGCGGCCTCAATCAGTGCGCGGGCACGGCCCGCCCGGCGCGAGTCCGGGAACGGGCTGACGTGGACGGCGATGGCGGTTTCCGTGTCCCGGATGGCAGGGCACGGAGCAGAGCCACAATGTCGGCCTGGTCCGTGCGGCGGGCTGCCTCCAGCTTCATGGCAAGCAGGTGTTGGGCCGACGCGCCGGTGATGACAAGGTGCGATGAGTCGTACACCACCGGTACGCGGTAATCGGGATTGGACGGGAGGTATGCCGTGGCCTGTTCGTCCAGCCGGGTGGTTGGCAGTCCGTGCCGGATTGCAGGGTGCGCGCGCCGCAGGCGCGTTTTCACGGCAAGCGCCCGCCGCCGGTCAAGAGGTGGTGCGGGTGGTCGGACTCGAACCGACACTCTGTTGCCAGAACCGGATTTTGAGTCCGGCGCGTCTACCAATTCCGCCACACCCGCGCGCAGCCACCGCGGGGAATCAACTCCATCAGCGCCGACTTCGCAAGCCCGGACAGAGCGCGGCCCGCCCGGATGCCGGCGGGGGCAAATCGGTTGCATTGGGCTGCCCGCGCCACCATACTCCTTGGTTATGGAAGGGCAGGCTCAGACGACGCCCAGTGTATTGCCGGCCCGGGTCGTTTCACGACCGGGCCGGCGGGTATCAAGCCCGAAGAACGTCTTCCGGGACGGCGAAATCGGTCAACTGATCGGGCTGTTCTCGCGCATGCTTCAGGCCGGTTTCTGGCACGACTACTCGATCGACCATAGCGAGACCCTGGCCGTATTCTGCGTCTATCGATACGCCCGCGAGGCACCCGAGTACCAATTGATCCGCGGCGGCTCGGGCACCCGGGTGCCCGAGTGGCAGGTCTTCCAGCAGGGCAGGGTCCTCAAGCACTCGGCGAGCCTGCCGCTGCTGCTCACCTGGCTTGAGGCACGCGCCCGACGCGTGCGGCGGGGCTGACCCGACCACGTGTCGCAGCCGTTCCGCTGGCGCATGCGGGTCCGTTACAACGAAGTCGACGCCCAGGCGCTGGTGTACTTCGCGCAGCATCTGACCTACTACGACAACGCGATCACCGAATTCCTCCGGTCGCTGTCCTTTGACCTGTTCGGCTACGCCCGCACGTCGGGTCTCGACTTCAACGTGGTCCACGCGGAAGTCGACTTCGCCCGGCCGGTGCGGCTCGACGATGTACTCGATGTCGCCGTGGGGGTCGCCCGCCTGGGGACGTCGAGCGTCACGTTCGCAACGACCCTGCACCCCGCGGACAGCGACGACGTCCTGTCCCGGGGCAGCGTCGTCTGGGTGCATGCGGACCAGGGCACGATGTGTTCGACCCCGATCCCCGATGATCTCCGCCGCCGTCTCGCACGGCACCTGAGCACCCCCGCCGAACAGTGAAGCGTCGGTCGATCCCGCCGTGCGGGGCCGGCCAGCCGCGGCGCCTGGGACTACCGGCAGGAGTCACCGGTCGGCGTCCGGGTCCGCGCTTCCGGCAGTCGATGGTGCTGGTCTCGGGTGGGCAGACCGGTGCCGACCGGGGCGCCCTCGAGGCGGCGCGCGCCTGCGCCGTTCCCATCACCGGCTGGTGCCCCGGGGGGCGCTGGACGGAAGCGGGGCCGCTCGAGCGCTGCTGGCCGCTGACGCCGACCCCCATGCGCCGTCCGGTCCAGCGCACGCTCCGGAACCTCCGCCTGGCCGATGGCGTCCTGATCCTGGCCGGCCGCCGGCCCCGCGGCGGCAGCATCGTGCTGCCCCGGTCGGCCGGGGCAGCACGGCCCCGGATCGTTCTCGACCCGCGTGCCGACCGGGCCGTGTCAGCGGCGCTCCGGTTTTGCCGGCGGCACCGGATTCGACGCCTGCTGGTGGGCGGCCCCCGGGAGAGCGAGGAACCCGGCATCCGCGAGGCGGTCCGGGCGATGATGACGCGGCTCTACGAAACCATCCGGCGCGCCGGCTCACTCCCACTCGATCGTGCCGGGCGGTTTTGACGTGACGTCGTACAGCACGCGGTTGATGCCAGGAAGCCGGTTGACGATCGTAGTCGCGACCTCCGCGAGGAAGTCCGCGGAGAACGGGTAGACACTGGCCGTCATGCCGTCCAGTGACGTCACTGCGCGCAACGCCAGTGCGTAGTCGTACGAGCGCCGGTCCCCCATCACGCCGACACTCCGCACCGGCAACAGGACGGCAAACGCCTGCCAGATGTCGTCGTAGAGGCCCGCGCTGCGAATGGCGTCCAGGTAGATCCGGTCGGCCTCCCGGAGCAGCGAGATCTTGGGACGGGTGACCGCACCGGGAATCCGGATCGCAAGCCCCGGTCCCGGAAACGGGTGGCGCCCGACCAGGCTCTCCGGCAGGCCAAGCTCCCGGCCGAGCTCCCGAACCTCGTCCTTGAAGAGTTCGCGCAGCGGCTCCACCACCTGCATCTGCATGCGCTCGGGCAGACCGCCAACGTTGTGGTGGGACTTGATGGTGACACTGGGTCCGCCCGAGGGGGCGACGGACTCGATGACATCCGGATACAGGGTGCCCTGTGCCAGGAAATCGGCCCCGATGTCCCGCGCGACCTCCTCGAATTCCTCGACGAACACGCGGCCGATGGTCTTCCGCTTCGCTTCCGGCTCCTCGACGCCTTCGAGCGCGGCCAGGAACGTGTCCTCCGCGTCCACGGTGCGCAGCGCGATGTTGAACCGCTGACGGAAGGTCGCCTCGACCTCGGTGGCCTCGTTCGCGCGCAGCAGCCCGTGGTCCACGAACACGCAGGTCAGCCGCTCTCCCACCGCCTCGTGCACGAGGCGTGCCGCGACCGCGCTGTCGACGCCGCCGGACAACCCGCAGATGACCCGTCCGTCGCCGACCTGGGCGCGGATGCGCGCCACCGCCTCCGTGCGGATCCGGCCCACCGACCACGAGCCGTCCAGCCCGGCGACATCGCGCACAAACCGGCGGAGGAGCGCGGAACCGTCCGGCGTATGCACCACTTCCGGGTGGAACTGCACGCCGAAGTAGCGGCGGCGCTCGTCGGCGATGGCCGCGAAGGGCGCCGCATCGGTTCGGGCCACCGCCCGGAATCCGTCCGGCACGGCATCGACTCGGTCCCCGTGGCTCATCCACACCGGGTGGCGCTCACCTGTCTGCCACAGGCCTTCGAAGAGCGCGGACGGCGCCGAGATCTCGATGTCGGCGCGCCCGAACTCCCGGGTTTGCGCAGCGCTCACTCGCCCGCCGAGCGCCTCCACCATGGCCTGCTGGCCGTAGCAGATCCCGAGAACCGGCACGCCGCTCCGGAAAATCTCCGGCGGGATGGACGGCGACGATTCGGCGGCCGCGGAATCGGGGCCGCCAGACAGGATGATGGCGCCCGGCGGCGGGTCGAGATGATCGGACGCCCGGTGCCAGGGAAC
The DNA here is from genome assembly GCA_021296265.1 of Alphaproteobacteria bacterium. Lineage (GTDB taxonomy): Bacteria > Pseudomonadota > Alphaproteobacteria > TMED109 > TMED109 > VXPW01. The sequence goes on from JAGWAT010000002.1 coordinate 34,186, forward strand.
GATCTCGCAGTAGACGCTGTGCTCGCGCACGCGCCGGGCAATCAGCTGGGTGACCTGGCTTCCGAAGTCGACGACGAGGACACGTTCGCTCACCCGTCCAAATTCTTCCGATACAGCGCGATCTGCTCGGCCAGGTCGTCGCCATCGGGGCAGGGGAAGTCGCAGACGGCTTCGATCCTGGCCAAGTTGGCCTCCGCCTCGTCCAGACGGCCGAGCGCAAGGAAGGTCTCGGCCTGGTAGTGGAGCGCCCCCGTGTGCTCGGGCGCGAGCGTCAGGGCCTTGGCATAGTGCTTGAGTGCCGCTTCGAAGTTCTGCAGGCGGCGCTCCAGATAGCCGAGTCGGTTCCACGCCTCGGCGGATTCCGGGGCCTCCGCCAGCACGGCGCCGAGCGCCAGCCGGGCGTTCTGGTAGTGGCCGTCCTCGATGAGTTCGCTGGCTTCCGCGAGCAGCTTCGCCGTTTCATCCCCGCCGCCCATCTCCAACGAGTCGGGGGGTTCTTCCATGGCGAGCGCGGCGGGGCCGGCGGTCGCCACCAGCAGCACGGTTGCCGACGCGGCAAGGCGATGCCGCCATGCCGGACCAACCCACTTAATCATCATGTTCCTCCGGCGCGGTCTTGGGGAGAATGGCAAGCGAGGGAATCATACCCCGGTCCTATAGTTAGGAGCTTCCCGGGTCACGGCAATGTCGTGGATGTGACCTTCGCTGATACTGGCCGAGGTGACACGGACGAATTCGCACTCGGACTGCATGGCCGCGATCGACCGGCAGCCGGTGTACCCCATGGCGGCGCGCAGCCCGCCCACCAGCTGGTGGATCACGGCGGCGGCCGGCCCCTTGTAGGGCACGCGGCCCTCAACCCCCTCCGGCACGAACGCCATGCCCGCGCCGAGTTCTTCCTGGAAGTACCGGTCCGCCGACCCGCGCGCGAGCGCTCCCACCGATCCCATGCCGCGATACGATTTGTAGGACCGGCCGCCGTACAGGAACACTTCACCCGGTGTCTCCGAGGTACCGGCCAGGAGGGAGCCCACCATGATGCAGTCGGCGCCCGCCGCGATGGCCTTGGCGAGATCGCCCGAATAGCGGATACCGCCGTCGGCGATGCACGGAATCCCGGCCTCCCGCGCCGCCGCGGCCGCTTCGAGGACGGCGCTGAACTGCGGCATCCCCACGCCCGCGACGACCCGGGTCGTGCAGATCGAGCCCGGCCCAATGCCCACCTTGACCGCGTCGACGCCGGCCTCGGCCAGCGCCTGCACGCCCTCGGCCGTGGCGACGTTGCCGCCGACGACCCGTGCCTCGTTGGACAGCGAGCGGATCGTCGTCACCGTTCCCAGGACGCCCCGCGAATGCCCGTGGGCGGTGTCGACGACGATCGCGTCCACCCCGGTGGAGATCAGCGCTTCGGCGCGCTCGACCTCCGTCGCGCCGACGCCGACCGCGGCCGCCACCCGCAGGCGGCCGCGTGCGTCCTTGGACGCATCGGGATGGCGCTCCGACTTCTCGATGTCGGTCAGCGTGATGAGCCCGACGCATCGCCGATCCCCGTCGACCACCAGCAACTTCTCGATCCGTCGCTCGTGCAGGATCGCCTGCGCTTCGCGCGAGCCGATCCCCTCCGGGGCGATCGCCAGATTCTCGGAGGTCATCAGGTCCCGGACCGGCTGCGATTCGTCGCGCGCAAAGCGCACGTCGCGGTTGGTGATAATCCCGACCACCACGCCGTCCCGGCCCACGACCGGAAACCCGGAGATGCTGTACTGCCGCTTGAGGCGGCGAACCTCGCCCAGGGTGGCGTCGGGGCTGACGGTGACGGGATCCACGACCATCCCGGACTCGAACTTCTTGACCCGCATCACCTCGCGGGCCTGCTCGTCGACCGACAGGTTCTTGTGAATCACGCCGATGCCACCGACCTGCGCCATAGCGATGGCGAGATCGGCCTCAGTCACGGTATCCATCGCGGATGACACCAGCGGGATCGCGAGCGGGAAGTCGCGCGCGAACTGGGTGGCCGTGTCGACGTCCGCCGGAAGCACTTCCGACGCAGCCGGGCGGATCAGCACGTCGTCGAACGTGAAGGCTTCACGCATGGGATGGACTCGGTGTCTGGAGGATTCGCTTGATCAGGTAGGTATAGACGGCAGGCGGGGCTCGCGAAAGCCGGCTTCCCGACGGCCGGCTTCCGGCGGCGGCCGGAAGCCGCTCGCGAAGAGGAACATTTCGCTGGAATCGGGGCGCGACGCCGGGGGCTTCTCGCGCCGGACCTTGGCAAACCGCTGGCTTAGTCCCTGTATCAGTTCCTGCTCCCCCTGCCCGCGGATGAGCTTGACGAGCAGGGTCCCGCCGGGCGCCAGCAGGACAAGCGCGCAGTCGACAGCCGCTTCCGCGAGGGCCAGCGACCGGAGCTGGTCGGTGGCCCGATGCCCGGTCGCCGGCGGCGCCATGTCGGAGAGCACGGCGTCGGCCGGCCCGCCGAGCGCCGCTCGCAGCCGTTCCGCCGCACCCGCGGCGAACGCGTCGCCCTCGAGAATGATCGCGCTGCCGACCGGCGCCAGCGGCTGGAGGTCCAGCGCAACGATGCGGGCCGTCGGCGCCCTTGCCACGGCCACCTGCAGCCAACCGCCCGGCGCCGCGCCCAGGTCCACGATCCGGTGGGAGCGCCGCAGGAAATCGTGCCGGTCGTCGATGGCCGCCAGCTTGTACGCGGACCGCGACCGGTAACCGTCCTTGGCAGCTGCCGCGACGAAGGGATCCGTCTGCTGGCGGCGGAGCCAGCGCTGCTCGGAGACGCTGCGGCCGCGCATGCGTGGCCCGGGCGGCCGGCGCGAACGCTGGCGCGAGCGTGGTGGAGGCCGGCGACGAGACATCGTGAGGCGATCGGTTTCCCCGGGGACCGACAAGCAGCCTGCGCCGCGTGGCGTCGGATCCGGTCCCGGCCGTCAGCCGGTGCCGGCGACGGCAACGACCGGCGGTCGGCGAGCGCGGATCGGCAATCAGTAGATCACCACGCTCCGAATGGATTCGCCCCGGTGCATCAGGTCGAACGCGTCGTTGATGTCCGCGAGCGGCATCGTGTGGGTGATCATGTCGTCGATGGCGATCTTGCCGTCCATGTACCAGTCCACGATCTGCGGCACCTGGGTCCGGCCCTTGGCCCCGCCGAACGCGGTGCCACGCCACACCCGGCCCGTCACCAGCTGGAACGGGCGGGTGGCGATCTCGGCGCCGGCCGGCGCCACGCCGATGATCACCGATTCTCCCCATCCCTTGTGGCAGCATTCCAGGGCCTGGCGCATCGTGGTGACGTTGCCGATGCATTCGAAACTGTAGTCGGCGCCGCCGCGCGTCAGCTCCACGAGATGGCCGACGACGTCGTCCCCCGCGTCGTTGGGGTTGACGAAATCCGTCATGCCGAACTTCCGCGCTGTCGCCTCGCGCGCCGGGTTGATGTCAACGCCCACAATCATGTCGGCGCCGACCATGCGAAGCCCCTGGATGACGTTGAGCCCGATGCCGCCGAGCCCGAACACCACGCAGTTCGACCCTGGCTCGGCCTTGGCCGTGTTGATGACCGCGCCGATCCCCGTCGTGACACCGCAGCCGATGTAGCAGATCTTGTCGAAGGGAGCGTCTTCGCGAACCTTCGCCACCGCGATTTCCGGCAGGACCGTGTGGTTCGCGAAGGTCGACGTGCCCATGTAGTGCAGCACCGCCTCGCCGCCAAGCGAGAACCGGCTGGTCCCGTCGGGCATCACGCCCCGGCCCTGGGTCTCGCGGATGGCCTGGCACAGGTTGGTCTTGCCGGACGTGCAGTACTCGCATTGCCGGCACTCGGGCGTGTACAGGGGGATCACGTGGTCGCCGGGCTTGACCGACGTCACGTCGCGGCCGACATCGACGACCACGCCCGCGCCCTCGTGCCCCAGGATGGCCGGGAACATGCCTTCGGGATCATCGCCTGAGAGGGTGAACGCATCCGTGTGGCAGATGCCGGTCGCCTTGATCTCGACGAGCACTTCGTTGCCCTTCGGTCCCTCAAGATCGACTTCCTCGATCACAAGCGGTTTGCCGGCCTCGACGGCTACTGCTGCTCTCGTCTTCATCGCCCGGATTCTCCCTCTCCCGTGGTGGACCCGTTGCGCCGACAATATCACGCCCAGACCTCTCCCCCGGCGGCGGGGCGCGCCGCCCAGGACCGACCGTTGTGCGGGGCCGTCGCCAGCGGCACACTCCCGCCGCCAGTCATTCCTCCAGGTACCGCCATGACTACTCCCCCACCCGCCCAGGTCGGCATGCCGCTCGCCGATGTCGACACGCCGGCGCTCCTGATCGACCTCGACGCCTTCGAGCGCAATCTCGACTGCATGGCGCGCGGTATTGCCGCGGCCGGCGTGCGGCTCCGTCCCCATGCAAAGACCCACAAGTGCGCGCCCATTGTCCACCGGCAGATGGCGTTGGGGGCGGTAGGGGCCTGCTGCCAGAAAGTGAGCGAGGCCGAAGCGCTGGTACAGGCCGGCGTGCCCGACGTCCTCGTGAGCAACCAGGTCATCGGCAGCCGAAAGATTGCGCGGCTCGTGTCCATGGCCCGCGAGGCGAAAGTCGGGGTGTGCGTGGATGATGCCGACAACACGGCAGCGATCGGCGCCGCGGCGGCCGCTGCCGGCATCCGGATCGACGTGCTGGTGGAGATCGACGTCGGCATGGCCCGCTGCGGCGTTGCGCCCGGCGCGGAGGCGCTCGCGCTGGCACGCCGGGTCACCGCCACCGAGGGGCTCCGGTTTGCCGGGCTCCAGGCCTATCACGGGCTTGCGCAGCACATCCGCAGCCATGCGGAGCGCTGCGCCGCCATCGATTCCGCTAACGCGCTGGCGCGTTCGACCGTCGAGCTGCTCGGTCGAGAGGGGATCCCATGCGACACGGTGGCGGGGGCGGGCACCGGCACGTGGGAATTCGAGGCCGCGGGGGGGGTTTACAACGAACTGCAGGCGGGCTCGTACGTCTTCATGGACGCGGATTACGCCCGGAACCTGGATGCGGCGGGGGCACCGGTCACCGACTTCGAGCAGGCACTCTTCATCTACTCGACCGTGGTGAGCAGTCCGATTCCCGAGCGCGCGGTCACAGACGCCGGGCTCAAGGCGTTTTCCGCGGAGTCCGGCGTACCCGGAATTGCCGACATCGATTCGGCCACCGTGGCCGGCGTGTCCGACGAACACACGACGGTCGATCTCTCCGGTTCCAATGTCCGTCTCGCCGTGGGCGACGGCGTTCGGCTGATCCCCTCGCACTGCGATCCGACCGCGAACCTGCACGACTGGTACGTCTGCGTCCGGGACGGGCGCGTCGAAGCTCTATGGCCCATCGTGGCGCGCGGATGCATCTGGTAATGCCCCTCGGCACGCGGGCAGAACAGCGGCTGCGGACGGCTTCACGTCAGGGGAATCGCCCTGTGCCGGGCGGGCGCCGAACTGCTGGAGAAGCGTGTCGACAGCACTGCCGACCGCGCTTCGGCGGGTGAATTCGAGGCGGCCGCGACGGCCGCCGTGGCCGGTCGGCAGATGGACAGCCCCCGCTGCCTCGGCTAATTTCGGAAGTGTCAATCGACGCGATCACTCTCCAAGCATCTGCGGTCTGCAGCAGCGCAATCGTGCCGTCACGAGTCGAACCTTGCCGAGCCATCTCTTCACCAGTGAATCCGTGTCCGAGGGTCACCCGGACAAGATCTGCGACCAGATTTCCGACACGCTGGTCGACCTAATCCTGGAGAAGGCCGATGACCCGCGGGCCTCCCGCGCGGCGTGTGAGGCCATCACCACCACGAACCTCGTGCTCGTCGCCGGCGAGATTCGCGGGCTGACGCTGCCGGTGGCGGAAGTCGAGGCGGCGGTGCGGCAGACGGTCCGCGCCATCGGCTACGAGCAGGACTCGTTTCACTGGAAGAATTTCGAGTTCGACTACCGCCTGCACGGCCAGTCTTCGGATATCGCCCAGGGCGTGGACGCAGCCGCGCGGGCGGAAGAGGGCGCCGGCGACCAGGGTCTGATGTTCGGCTACGCCTGCCGCGAGACGGAAGACGCCCTCATGCCGGCCGCGCTGCACTACAGCAACCAGATTCTCCTGCATCTCCGCGACGCCCGTCGCGCAGGCCGGGTGGACGGCCTGGGCCCGGACGCGAAGTCGCAGGTCACGCTGCGTTACGAGGACGCCCGCCCCGTCGGCGTGGAGAAGGTCGTGGTCTCAAGCCAACACGAGGAGGATCTCGAGCTGTCGGACGTTCGCGACCGGATCATCCCGTCTATTGAGGCAGTCCTTCCGAACGGATGGATGCCGGCCGATGATTCCGTCCTCGTCAATCCGACGGGCAAGTTCGTGATCGGCGGTCCCGACGCGGACGCGGGGCTTACCGGGCGCAAGATCATCGTTGACACCTACGGCGGCGCCTGCCCGCACGGCGGCGGTGCGTTCTCCGGGAAGGACGCAAGCAAGGTTGACCGCTCGGCGGCGTACGCTGCCCGCTACCTCGCCAAGAACATCGTCGCGGCCGGCCTCGCCGATGCCTGCACCATCCAGCTGGCCTACGCGATCGGGGTAGCCGAGCCGGTCTCGATCCGGGTGCAGACCGACTGTGGCGCCGAGCGCGATGCAGCGCTGACGCGGGTGCTGAACGAAGGCAGCGTCTTCTCGCTGCGGCCGGGCGACATCCGCGAGCAGCTTGGGCTTCACCGGCCGATCTTTCGTCGCACGGCCGCGTACGGGCACTTCGGGCGCGCACCCGAAGCGGACGGCGGATTCAGCTGGGAGCAAACCGACCGCGTCGACGCCCTTCGTGCCGCCCTCGGCTGAACCGCCGCGTTACCGCTGTTACGGAAGGCGGCAGCGCGGCCGCCTGCGACCCGGGCGAAAGGCCCTGATCGAGCATGTGCTGCCGGCCCTCTCAATCCCTCTGGACGGCCCCCCGGGCACTCTGCGACCCACCTCTCTGTTCCCCGACTCCATCGCCGAGACCTGGCTAGAGATCGGTTTCGGGAGCGGCGAGCATCTGACGGCCCTGGCCCGCACCCACCCGGACACCGGCTTTCTGGGGTGTGAGCCTTTCATCAGTGGCGTCGCCGCACTGCTTGCGCACTTGCCGGTCGAGGACCGCTCGCGGACCCGGATCCTGGCGGACGACGCCCGTCTGCTCCTCGACGCGCTCGCTCCTGCGTCGGTCAGCCGCGTATTCCTCCTGTTCCCGGACCCCTGGCCCAAGCGCCGGCATGCGAAGCGGCGTTTCGTGCAGCCGCACACGCTGGACCAGCTCGCGCGGGTCATGCAGCCGGGCGCGCTGCTCCGATTCGCGAGCGACCACCCCGTCTGCCAGCACTGGGTCCTGCGGCAACTCCTGGACCACCCCAAGTTCGAATGGGCCGCCCGCCGCCCGGCAGACTTCCTCGAACCGCCTGACGACTGGCATGGGACACGCTACGAGACGTGCGGCGCGCCCGGATCGACCAGCCCGTTGTTTCTGGAGTTCACCCGGACCGGAGTGGCCGCGTCGCCAGGCGGTCATTGACCGGCCAGCAGGCCATCCATGGTGACTGCCGTCCCGGGAAATGTGCGCACGATGCGGGCGCCTTCGGTGACCAGCGCGAAACCCATCGACTTGGTCAGGGCGACGAACTCGCAGTCGTGTGCCGAACAGGCCGACTTGGCGACGAGGCCCATCACTGCGGTCGAGTCGACGTCACGCCCGCCATTCATCAACTCGGCCTCCGCACTCCGAGTCAGTGCGTTGGCCTGCGCGGGCCGACCGTGCCGGCGCGAAGATAGCGGGCCAGTATGTTGCGGATTCCGGATCGCCACAGCGTCGACACAAACAACTCGTCAGTATTTAGCCGCAGCGCCACCGCGCTCTCCGTATGCGCCCCCGGCAACCAGAAGCACGCGACGATGTTCGTGTCAACCACGACTTTCACGGCCGGCCACCACGCTTGTACCGGTCCACGAGGTCGTGATCGAGGGGCGGCAGCAGCTGGGCAGCTTCGGCCATCAGCTCCGCCTTGGACCCGGCGGTTGCTCCGCGTGGCGTTCGGGACAGGCGATGACCTCGTTCTGCAGGCTTCGGTGGTGACGTCACGCCATGCCCTTCAACCGCTCATGGAGCGTGAGGGAGATACCCTTGATTGTATTGGACGCCATGGGCTGACTGCCAATCTGCAACCAGCATGCAGGTATAGGCATGGAGGCATGTTCTGCCGACGTCAGGCTGCGGAACCGGAGGGGGCGCGAGCATCCGAAACAGCGACGCGCCCGCCGGGCTGGATGATGCAGTATCCTGGTTTGCTGTTCACGGGAGGGCGCCCATGTTCCTGCCCCACTTCCGGACACTGGCAACCTATAACCGCTGGTCCAACGTCCGCCTGTACGATGCCTGCACAGGCTTGGGCGACGCGGCGCGCAAGCAGGACCGCGGGGCTTACTTCGGCTCGATCCACAACACGCTGAACCACATCCTGGTCGGAGACCGCGCCTGGCTTGACCGGGTTGAAGGAATCGATACGGGCCCGGCCACACTCGACGCCGTCCTCTTCGACAACTTCGATGCACTGCGCCAGGCTCGTGCAGCCGAGGATGATCGCATTGACCGGGTGCTCATGGGCCTGGATGAAACACGTATGGCGGGTGACCTCAGCTACCGCAACGTCGCAGGCGAGTCGCATCGCACGCCCCTGCGCCTGGTGCTGACCCACCTGTTCAACCACCAGACCCACCACCGCGGCCAGGTGCACGGCATGCTCAGCCAAGCTGGAGCGTCGCCCCCTGAGCTGGACCTGATCTATTACGTCCGCACGCTCTAGGCCCGAAGATCCGACCCAGCCGACAGGATGAAGGAGCAAGCCTGCGGTTCCCGCAGGCGCCCGGCCCCAGAGCGATGAGCCAGCGGGATCGGACACGCGTTTTTTTGCACCGGCGACGGGATGGCTGGCCCGTCCACCAATGACATGCCGGGGCCATCGAAGGCGATCAAACCCCGCTGCACTTCAGGCACTATGTTCTTCGGCATTTCCGGGGCTCATGTCGCACCGGTCACGGATCTGTTTGCGCATGTGCACCAACGTGCGCTGCCCGAGGGTCTCTGTGTGCGTCACGGCATAGCCGATGCCCTTGTACAACCTGATGTTTTCAGTGAATTTCCGGTTCGTATAGAGCCTGATCTCGTCGACGCCCCGCCGTCGCGCTTCCGCCTCCGCGAAACGCATGAGCTGCCTTCCGGTGCCGCGTCGCTGCAGGCGCGGTTCCGCCGCCACGCTCCAGATGAGCATGTGATCAGGCCGGATCCGCAAGACGATCGCCCCCGTCGGATTTCGATCCACTTCGGCCAACCACACCGCATCGTCTCTCAAGACCGCTGACCAATCCGCCGCCATTGGTTCGGGCTTGCCGCCCATGCGTTCCACGTACTTCACGTAGGCGCGATCGTGGAGAAGCCGAAGGAACTCCGCATCGCTTTCAGTGGCTCGTCGCAGTTGACAATCGGCGTCCCGCATGCACGCAAGCTAACCGGGACCCGAAGCATCAATCAACACAGCCCGATACCGGTTGCGAGCGGATATGCGGCTACCCCGAGGCTGGAAATCCCTACGCGTCGACGATGAACGGGGCGAATATCCGCTTGATACGGTTCAGTTCCGGCAGAATGCTGACCCCTTGAGGTCCGGACTTGTCTACCGAGGCATCTCTCGCCCGCAATGCCCAAGTACGGGCGTTCGGACGGGAACCCCAGTCCATTGACCATCCGAACAGGGCCAAGCCAATCTTCGCCCTGTGACCATGTCGGTGGGACGGAGCGGGCACGGTTGGTGCCGGAAACGTGCGCATGCAAGACATCAACGGCCAAGACATGCGGATACGGGAGGCGGTGGCCGTCTCGGACATTGCCGACATGCGCGCCCTGTTCATCGAATACCAACGCTGGCTTGGCCAGGATCTGACCTTCCAGAACTTCTCGGCCGAACTGGCCTCCCTCCCGGGCGACTACGCACCTCCGCTGGGGCGCATGTTGCTGGCGCGTCACGTCGACGGCACGCCAGTGGCCGGCGTCGCGATGAAGCCCTTGTCGGCCGGAACCTGCGAGATGAAGCGCCTGTTCGTGCGCCGGCCCTGGCGCGGTTTGGCCGAAGCCATCGTCGATGCCGGTCGTTCCGCCGGCTACGGCCGAATGCGTCTCGACACCTTCTCCAAGCTTTCCGCTGCCACAGAACTCTACCGTTCACTGGGTTTCCGCGAAATCGCCCCGTACTACGAGAATCCGCTGGACGGGGTGATCTACATGGAAAAGGCGCTCGACCCGAGTGGCGCGTGCTGACCGGGTGATAGTCGCCGTCGCGCTCTCGGAATTCACAGTTGGTACGGCACCGGGGGCCGAAGCACTCCCAATGGCGTGGCTGCGGGCCCTATGGAATGCCGGAGGCGGAAAGCCTGCGCCCACGGCGGCTCGGTGGTCGAAGGGCACCCGCCCCCGGTCGGTGCGCTGGCGGGGCATGCCGTCACCTGGCGGTGGCTCTACCCCGGACACCGACCGCCTTCACGAAGACGGGGCTCTGGCCCAAGTGGGCCAGAGCAGGCCTTTCGCTGCGAGAATTGCCTGAAACGGTGGCGCGTCGGAGCCGCTCACGGCGCGGCCAGGGCGCCTCCGCTGTCCACCACATCGCCGGCATCCCTCCAGCCGCCCCGGACGGCTGCCACCCGTTCGGACTTCCTGGGGTGGCTGGACGACAATACTTCGGGCAGGAACTCGGTCATCGCAAGGGCCTGCTCGAGCGACGCCCCCATCCGAAAGAGGAAATGCCCGGCGTACCGGTCGGCAGAGATTTCCTCCCGATGTCTCTCGCCTCGATACACAACGTGGCCCATGGCATGGCGCCCGATCTCCCGCGCCACGATCCCCACCTTCGTCCAGTTCCAGTTCCCGTCCGTCCGCCCAAGACCGGAAAGGAATCGATCATTTGTCAGGATGTACCGATTGCCGTCGCAGATCAGGGCTCTTGCATTCAGGACGTGGCCCGATTCCCGAACCTCGAAATTGGTTCCGGACAAGCCGGCAGCCCCCAGGACCGCGTGCAATGCGGACGCGGCGGTCTCGGATTCATGGGAAGGAGGGCAGGCCAGACCGGAAGCAGGCAGCAGCAGCGCTGCCAACACGATGCCCAGCCGGCGTGGCATGGTCCCTGAAGCTCCTCCCAAGCTGGCGGGGCGCCGCAAGCTGCCCGACCCGCTGGCTGGCCCGGCGTCCCGATGGGTTTCCCGCGCGCAGTCGACGCCCCGCCCCTCCCGCGATAGGCGGGACGTTCGTCAGCCCTGCTGCTGGCGGATGATGTCCATCAGTTCCGGCGGCGGCATCCAGCCCTCCGGCACCTGAAGGTTGAACGCTCCCTGCTTGATGCCGTCCGCGGTCTCGGTATCGAAGGCGACCCTCCGACAGCGGCTTCAGGAGGAGGTCGCTCTCGATGAGCGGGTCATCCTGGAAATACATCTGCGTGGTGACACCCGGGTTCAGCGGCGGATGCACCTTGAAATGAATGTGGGCCGGGCGGTACCAGTCGCCGATCGCCGCGTAGGGCGCCGGACGGATCGTGCGAAACCGGTATTCGCCGTTCTTGTCGGTGACGATACGGGCGTAGCCCTGGAAGTTCGGGTCGACCGGCGCCGGGTTGCCGTCCTTCGGATGGTCATAGCGGCCATGCACGTTCGCCTGCCAGATCTCAAGCACGCAGTCGCCGACCGGCCGGCACTTGGCGTCCTGGATCTTGCCGACCACCTCGATGACCTCGCCGGCCGCCCGGTCACTACCGGTTGCAATGTGCGTCAGATCCCAGTCCTGCTCTCCGGTCGTGTAGGGATAGAACGGCCCGTCGATCTGGTACGCAGTCACGGAGCAGGCCGCTCGGGCCACGCCGGCACCGGCAACGGTGGCGGCCGCCACGCCCAGACCGGACAGCATGCTGCGGCGCGACAACCGGCGCTGGGGTCGCGCGCGTTTCTTCCTGGTCATCATGTCCCTCCTCGGCCAGGCTGCGGCCG
>JAGWAT010000002.1:46363-136795 GCA_021296265.1 Alphaproteobacteria bacterium
CGGCTGCGGGCCCCCGGTCGCCCAGTCCAGCAGTTCGACGGTGTGGACCACGGGGAGCTCGCAACTCCCGGCAATCTGCACCATGCAGCCGATGTTGCCGGCCGCGACGGCGGTCGCACCGGTCTGTTCCAGGTTGGCGACCTTCCGCTCGCGCAATCGCTCGGCGATCTCGGGCTGGAGCAGGTTATAGGTCCCGGCCGACCCGCAGCAGAGGTGCCCTTCGGCCACTGGCCGGACGTCGAACCCGGCCTCTGTCAGCAGCGAGGCCGGCAGGCGGGCGAGTTGCTGGCCATGCTGCAGGGAGCAGGCGGCGTGGTAGGCGACGCTGGTGCCGGCGTGTGGCCCGGATGCCGCCGGCAGCGTGAGGCGCTCCACCACTTCGGTGACATCGGCCGTCAACCCGGCAACCCATGCCGCGTCCTCGCTGTCTGCTTCCGTCCGGAGGAGGTGGTCGTAGTCCTTGAGCATGGTGCCGCAGCCGGATGCGTTCACCACGATGGCGTCAAGCGGCGCCTGGGTATCGAGCCGGCGCCACGCGGCAATGTTGCGCCGGGCGGCCTGCTTGGCGGCGTCCTCGCGCCCCATGTGGTGCACCAGCGCCCCGCAGCAGCCGGCGGCGGCGGGCACCACCACCTCGGCGCCCAGCCGGGTCAGCAGGCGTACCGTGGCGTCGTTGATGCGCGGGTCGAGGGCCTGCTGCACGCAACCGGCGAGCAGGGCCACCCGGAGCTTGCGTTCACCAGTCGCCGGGTGCACCGAGCCCGGCTGAACGAAGCCGTCCGGGATGGCTTGCTCCGGGAGCATGCGGAGCATGGTGCCGGCGGGCTCGGGCAGCAGCCGGCCGAACGGGCGGGCGAGTCGGCCCAGGCGCAGCGCCCAGCGAAAGCGCACGGGGTAGGGCAGCAACGCGCTGAACAGGCCGCGCACCAGCCGCTCGAGCGGGGGGCGCCGGAAGGTTCGTTCGATCCATGCCCGCGCGTGGTCGACCAGGTGCATGTAATGCACACCGGAGGGACAGGTTGTCATGCAGGAGAGGCACGATAGGCACCGGTCCACGTGCAGCACCGTCCGGGCATCCGCCGGCCGGTCGTTCTCGAGCATGTCCTTGATCAGGTAGATCCGGCCCCGTGGACTGTCGAGTTCGTCCCCGAGCAGCACGTACGTCGGGCAGGTGGCCGTGCAGAACCCGCAGTGCACGCAGGCGCGGAGGATGCCGTTCGCCGTGCGGATGGCCGGGTCCTCGAGCTGGGCGGCGGTGAAGTTGGTGCGCACCGCGTCAGGCCCCCAGGCGACCGGGATTGAGCACGCCTGAGGGGTCGAACCCGGACCGGATCGCCGCCGCGATGCGCTCGATGCCCGCGCCCTGCCGCGGGAACACGCCTTCGGCGGCCCGGACCGAGTCCGGCGCCCGGAGCAGCGTCGCCGTCCCGCCTGCCCCCTCCGCCTCGGCGCGGACGATGTCGCCGGCACTCGTATCGCCGGCGGGCGCGAACCACAGCATGCTCCCGTCCAGCAGCCACGACCCGCCCGACCGCACGACCAGCTGCTGGATCACGCCGGCCGCCGAAGCGGGCGGCAGCGACAGCCGCCAGAGGGGACGTGCCACCTGCACGGCAGCTGCCTCCGCGAACGGGGCGGCATCGGTGACCGCCTTCCAGAACGCGCCCGATTCCGCCTCCCCCAGCTGCTGCGACGGGCCCCCCAGCGTGTCGCGCATCCGCCCAGCCCGGTCGCGCACCGATCCCTCCGGTCCTTCGAACCGGATGGCGGCGACGCAGCCCGCGTCGGCCGGCAGGCTGGCCAGCAGCAGGGGCGCGAGTTCGGCCGGCATGCAACAGAGCCCGCTCGGCTCGAGTGAGCTCTGCCAAGCGGCAATCAGCAGCCGGACGGCGTCGTCGACCGTGCGGCCGGGCAGCAGCAGGGTGGCGGCCCGCTCCGCCCGTGGCAGCACCTTGACCGTCACCTCCGACAGCGTCGCCAGCGTCCCGAACGAGCCGGCCAGCAGCTTGCAGAGATCGTATCCCGACACGTTCTTGACCACGTGTCCGCCGGCCTTGAACGCCTCGCCGCGGCCACTCACGGCGCGGAACCCGAGGAAATGGTCGCGGGCGCCGCCCGCGCGCACCCGGCGTGAACCCGCCAGGTTGCATCCGAGCACACCGCCGATGGTCGCGGTGCCGGACGGCGCGCCGTAGAGCGGACCCAGGTCGGGTGGCTCGAACGCCAGTTCCTGGCCGTGCTCCCGGAGTTGCGCCTCGACCGTCGCGAGCGATGTGCCGGCGCCGCAGGTGAGCGTCAGTTCGTCGGGGGCGTACGCCTGGATACCGGCGAGGCCGTCGAGCCGCAGCGTGACGGCGGCATTGACCGGTCGCCCGAAGCCCTGCTTGGTGCCGGCGCCAATGATCTGGGCCGGCGTTCCGGCCGCCACCAGGCCCATGATCGCGTCGACGAGTTCCGATTCGTCCGCCGGCCGGACCTGCGCGTCCACGAGCGGCGCTGCCTCAGAAACGGGGCAGGTGCGGAAACGGGAGCTTGCCGTGGTGGACGTGCATCTTCCCGAGCTCGGCGCAGCGGTGCAGCTCCGGGAACATCTTGCCCGGATTGAGCAGGCCGTCCGGGTCGAACGCGCACTTCAGGCGCTGCTGGTGCTTGAGGTCGGCGTCGTCGAACATGGCGGGCATCAGGTCGCGCTTTTCCACGCCAATGCCGTGCTCGCCGGACAGCACGCCGCCCTCCGCCACGCACAGCTTGAGGATGTCGGCGCCAAATGCCTCGGCCCGCGCCAACTGATCGGCATCGTTGGCGTCGTACAGGATCAGCGGATGCAGGTTGCCGTCGCCGGCGTGGAACACGTTCGCGACGCGAAGACCGTGTTGCTTCGAGAGGGCGGTGATGCCGTCGAGCACGTCCGGGAGCCGGCCGCGCGGAATCGTGCCGTCCATGCAGATGTAGTCGGGCGAGAGACGTCCCATCGCGGGAAACGCCGACTTGCGCCCCGACCAGAACCGCTCGCGCTCGGCCTCGTCGGCATTCTCGCGGACGTGCGTGGCCTCGCACTCGCGGGCGATCGCGATCACCCGCGCCATACCGTCCGCGACCTCGGAGACGGTCCCGTCGAGTTCGACGATCAGGAGCGACTCGGCATCGAGCGGGTAGCCGGCATGCGCGAATGCCTCGGCCGCCTCGATTGCGAACTTGTCCATCATCTCCATGCCGGCCGGAATGATCCCTTCCGAGATCACCCGGCTGACACACGTGGCACCGGCGCGGATGGTCGGGAACCCGATCAGCGCGGCGCGGGTGCACTCCGGCTTGGGCCGGATCTTGACCGTCACCTCGGTGATCACGCCGAGCAGGCCCTCCGAGCCCGTGATCACGCCGAGCAGGTCGTAGCCTGCGGGGTCCGGGTGCCGGCCGCCGATGCGGAGGACGTCGCCGGCCATCGTGACCAGCTCGACGCCCGTGATGTTGTTGGTGGTGACCCCGTACTTCAGGCAGTGGACGCCGCCCGAATTCTCGGCCACGTTGCCGCCGATCGAGCAGGCGATCTGGCTTGACGGGTCGGGCGCGTAGTAGAAGCCACGGTCCTCGACCGCCCGGGTGATCGCCAGGTTGGTGACGCCGGGCTGCGTCACCACGCACAGGTTGTCGTAGTCGATCTCGAGGATACGGTTGAAACGGCCGAGGCCGAGCGTGACGCCGTCACGGAGCGGCAGGGCGCCGCCGGAGAGCCCGGTCCCGGCCCCGCGCGGGACGATCTTGACGCCACGGCCGTGGCAGAGCTTGAGGACGGCAGCAACCTGCTCGGTCGTTTCCGGCAGCACCACCAGCATCGGGAGTTCCCGATACGCCGTAAGACCGTCGGTCTCGTAGGCGAGGAGCTCGCGCTCCTCCTCGATGACGCCCTCGCCGGGTACGATGGCGCGGAGCGCCTGCACGAGGTCCGCGCGGGCGGCGATGACCGCCGCATCCGGCTCCGGCATCCGCATGGCGCGGCCTCAGGCCAGGACTCGGGCGGCGGCCGGCCGGCCGGCGGCCGGGATCATCCCTGGCGGGCCTTCAGGCGGGGATTCTTCTTGTTGATCACGTACACGCGGCCCTTCCGCCGGATCACCCGGCAGTCGCGGTCACGTTTTTTGGTACTCTTGAGAGAGTTGACAATCTTCACGGCTCGACCTTCGCCAGCGGAACGGCATGCGGTGGGAAGTCAGAGCACTATCAAAATCATGTGCCGTGCTGTCAATCCGCCGGGGGCCGAACCATGATGCCGAGACCGCTGGTGCCGGCCTCGCTCATCCCGTTTCTGGACCCGTGGGGCTGGTGGATGGCGGCACTCGCGGCCGTGCTGATCGTCCTCGTCCTCCGCTGGAAGGCGCCGGACTGGCGGCGGCTTCGCGGGCTGCTGATTCGAGGCGCGGCGGCGCTGCTGGGCGTGGGCGTGCTGCTCGAGCTGCAGCGGCGCGGCAGCATTGGCGCACCGGTCCTGAGCTGGCCCGGCCTGCTGCTCTGGACGGCCGCGAGCGCCACGCTGGCCCACGGCGCCATATCACTGCTGGACCGGGCCCTCCGGCCAACGTCAGGCCCGCACCCCCCGGACCACGAGGAACCCAGACCATGACGATCGCCTCCCTCGACGTCAGCCAGTACCGGCTACCCCTTGACCCTCCGCTCACGGACGCCACCCACGGCGCAATGAGCATCTTCGAGGTGATCATCGTCGACATCCGCACCGAAGACGGCGCGACCGGGTCCGGCTACACCTACACGGCCGGGCGGGCGGGCGGCGCGGTGCGCAGCCTGATCGAGGACGACTTCAAGCCGCTGCTCATCGGTGCCGATGCCGGGCGGATCGAAGCCCTGTGGCAGCGCCTCTGGCACGCGGTGCACTACACCGGCCGGGGCGGTCCGGTGAGCTTCGCCCAGGCGGCCGTGGATGTCGCGCTGTGGGATCTGAAGGCGCGCCGCGCCGGCCTGCCGCTCTGGCGCCTGCTCGGCGGCCACGATCCCGAGGTCGCCTGCTACGCGGGCGGGATCGATCTGCAGGATCCCATCGAGGACCTGCTGGCCCGCACGGAGCGGCGGGTCGAGAACGGGTTCCGGGCGATCAAGATGAAGGTAGGCCGGCCCGACGTGCACGAAGACGTCGAGCGCGTCGGCGCGATGCGGCAACTGCTGGGAGACGGCTTCCCGCTGATGGTCGACGCCAACATGGGCTGGCGGCCCGGCGCGGCCGTGCACGCAGCGCGGCTGCTCCGGCCGTTCGGCCTGGTGTGGCTTGAAGAGCCCGTGGCCCCCGACGACTTTCCCGCCCACCGGCGCGTGCGCGACGTCGGGATCCCCATCGCGGCCGGGGAGAACCTGCACACGCTGGCCGAATTCCAGGCCCTGCTGGCGGCGGGCGGCGCCGACTTCCCGGAGCCCGACCTCGCGACTTGCGGCGGCATCACGGTCTGGCGCAAGGTGGCGGCGCTGGCCGAGGCGCACGGCCTGCCGGTGACCTCGCACGGCGTGCACGATCTCCATGTGCACGTGCTCGCCGCCGCACCGAACGCGTCGTACCTCGAGATCCACGGGTTCGGCCTGGAACAGTTCATCGTCCATCCGCTCGAGATGCGCGACGGCAAGGCCGTGGCCCCGGAACGCGCCGGGCATGGCGTCGAGTTCGACCGCGAGCGGCTCCGCGCCTTCGCGATCTAAGCGGCTTGCCGGGCCGCCTGGCGCCTCGCGCCGGCGGGCGGGCGGCACCCCTCCGGACCGGGACCTTGCATGGCTGACGTGACGGTGGCGGCGGGCCCGCCCGAGACGATCAACATTCGCCGCTTCGTGGCGTTCATCGCGATGATCGCGGGCATGTTCATGGCGGTGCTGTCGGTGCAGATCGTCGGCTCGTCGTTCAAGGAGATCCAGGCGGCGCTGGGCGCCGCTCCGGACGAGGTGAGCTGGGTCCTGACCGCCGCCCTGATCGCCGAGGTGATCATGATCCCGCTGTCGGCGCGGTTCAGCCAGATCTGCTCGACGCGCATCTTCTTCTCGGTCTGCGCCGGCGGGTTCACGCTCGCCAGCGTGGGCTGCGCCCAGGCCTGGGACGTACCGTCGATGATCGCCTTTCGTGCGACCCAGGGATTCTTCGGCGGCGGCATGATGCCGATGGTGGTGGCGAGCCTCTACACCGCGATTCCGCGCCGGCTGCAGGTCACGTTCGCCATGATCTTCGGGATGCTCGGCACCAGCGCCGTCGCCATCGGGCCCGTCGTGGGCGGCTGGATCACCGAAGTCCTGTCGTGGGAATGGCTGTTCCTCGTCAATGTCCCGATCGGCGTGGTTGTGGTGGTCGTGGTCGGGCTCCTCGTGGACTTCGACCGGCCGGACGCCCGCCTGATCCGACAGACCGATTTTGCCGGCATCGTGCTCGCCTTCCTGCTGCTCGGGTCGGCCCTCTTCGTGCTGCAGGAGGGGCAACGCCGCGACTGGTTCGAATCCGGCCTGATCCTCGGCTGCACGGTGGTGGCGGGGATCACGCTCGCGGCATTTCTCGCCCGCGAATTCACGGCGCGCGAGCCTCTGGTTCGCTTCGGCACCTTCCGGCGCTCCCATTTCCTGGTCGGGGTGCTCCTCATCGGTATCTTCGGGGGCGGCCTGTACGTCCCGATCTACCTGCTGCCGCTGTACCTCGGGCAGGTGCGCGGTTTCGACACTGCGACCATCGGCAGCATCACGGCCGTGCTCGGCGTCTCCATGGTGCTCTCCGGCGTGTTTGCCGGGCACCTAGTCCGCTACATCGGCCTGGGCTGGACGGCCGCCATCGGCTACGGCCTTCTCGCCGCCGGCACCATCCTGCACGCCGGCCTCACCATCGACAGCGGGTTTGCTGAATGGGCGCTGCCGCAAGTACTGCGGGGGGTGGGCGCTCCGCTGGCCTATTTCACCATGCTGGACCTGTCGATGAGCGCGCTGCCGGTGTCGGAGGTCAAGCACGGCAGTGCCCTGTTCAACCTGATCATGCGCCTCGGCGCGGCGGTGGGCCTCGCCATCGCCAACACCCTGCTGGTCGCCCGCGCCGACCTGCACTACGCGCGGATCGCCGAGTCCATGGCCCTGCCGCCCGGCGGCGGGTGGCAGATCCTCGGCCTGGTCTCCGGCCTGCTCGCCGGCACGGCCTCGCCCGAAGTCCATGCCGATGCCATCGGCTACCTCACCCAGATCGCCCAGCGCGAAGCCTTGATCATGGCGTTCAACGACGTGCTGATCGGTGCCGCCTGCGTGCTTGCCACGGCCCTGCTCGTGATGCCGGTCGTGGGCCGGATCGCGCGCACATCGCACGTCCGGCTCTGAGCGTCAGAAGCGCGGGCGCGCCTCGGACAGATGGCCGCCAATCCGCACCGGGTCGGCCCGCACGGCGAGCCCGCTGCCGGCGGCGGTCTCGACGTACACGCCGGCCAAGGTGCCCTCGCCGTCCGCCGCCCGGATCCGACCGGTGCGCATCTTGGTCCGAAACCGGGCGATCCACGGCTCGGCCTCGTAGCCGATCACCGACTGGTAGTCCCCGCACATCCCGGCATCCGCCTGGAACGCGGTCCCGCCCGGCAGGATCCGCGTGTCCGCGGTCGGCACGTGGGTGTGCGTCCCCACTACCAGGCTCGCGCGGCCGTCGACGGCATGGGCGAAGGCCATCTTCTCCGAGGTGGTCTCGCCGTGAAGATCGATCAGCAGGGCGTCCGCAGTCTCGCCCAGGCGATACTCCCGAAGCAGGGTCTCGACCATGGCAAACGGGTCGTCGAGCGGCTCCATGAACGTCCGCGCCATGAGGTTGATCACGCAGATCCGCCCCCCGGACGCCGCCGCGTAGACCCCCACCCCGGTCCCGGGCACCGTGCCCGGGTAGTTGTGCGGCCGGAGCAGCCGCGGCTCGCGGGCGGCCAGCGGGATGATCCGGGCGTTGTCCCAGATGTGGTTGCCGGACGTGACCACATCGATCCCGGCCGCGAACAGCTGCTCGCAGGTATCCGGGGACGGACCGTAGCCGTCGAGCGCGTTTTCGCCGTTGGCCACCACGAAATCGAGCTGCAGCTCCCGCTTCAGGCCGGGCAGGTACTGCCGGAGCGCCCGGATCCCGGGCGCGCCCACCACATCGCCGCAGAAGAGGAACCTCACGGTAACGCCGCGCCGGCCACGCCGTGCCGGCGGTACACCCGGCGCTCCGTGACGACCAGGTCGAGGCTCCGGTCGTGGGCGGCGACCGGCACCCGATCGGCGCGCTGCTGCTCCCAGGCCAGACCGACGACCCGCACCCCGGAGTCGAGCATCGCCAGCGCACGGTCGATGTAGCCGCCACCGCGGCCGAGCCGGCGGCAGGCCGCATCGAACGCCACCAGCGGGCACAGCACGAGGTTCGGAATCACGCTCGGAGCCGACGCAGCCGGGGCCGGGATGCCGACCCGGTCCGGCTGGAGCGGATCGCCGGGGTTCCAGCGCCGGTACACCGGCGGGGCAGCGCGCTCCACCACCGCCGGCAGCGCCAGCGCGACTCCGCGCTCGGCCCATGCCCCCATCAGCGGACGTGGATCGATCTCGCCGTCATCGGGCCAGTATCCGGCCACCACATCGCCGGGCGCCGCGGGCACCTCGAGCAGGACCCGTCGGGCCAGTGCGTGGGCGGCATCGGGCTGCGTCGCGTGCAGCCGGCGGCGACGAGCCCGGAAGGCCCGTCGCAAGTCCCGCTTCGCCGTTGCCAGATCGGCGGTCATCCGCCTGGGTGAGTCATGGGAGGCACCGCACCGACCGTTCGCAACGGAAACCACTGTGGCGCAATCTGCTCAGGTGGGCGCCGTATAACCGGGCCACGGCCCGGCCAGGGACAGCTCCCCAGTGGTAGGTGAGGCCCAAGGGTATTCGTGCAGCGCGAATCGGGCAGCAACCATCCCGACCGGACTCTAGCAAACGTGGAGGCGGAAGGCCTTTCCGGCCCGCCTGGAGGTCCGGCAGGCTCAGGGCAGGACCTTGGCCTGCAGCGCGGCGACGCGGGCCTCGAAGGCGACGAGCTGTTCCGTCGCGGCGTCCGCCGCGGCACGGGCGTCGTCGAGGACGGTCAACGCCGCCATCAGGATCAGCTGGCTCTGGCCGGCACCGGGGTTCTCCTGCTGAAGGGCGACCAGTTGCCGATCGATCTCGGAGGCCAGCGCCCGCACCCGATCCATGTCCTCCGCGGCGCAGGAAATCTGATACGGGCGGTTGCCGACCATAACCTCAAGCCTTGCCATCGGAGCCGCCCAACAGTTCGTCCAGCTGGCCGAGCACCGCGTCGATCCGCGCGAGCCCCCGCTCGCGCCGTGTGTCCTGAGCGGCCCGGTCCTCGGCTGCGGCGCGGGCGCGGTCAAGACCGGCCTCGATCAGTTCGAGGCCGGCCCGGATACGCTCCGCAATCTGATCAACGTTCGCGGCTGCCGGCCCCGGACCCGGCACGCGGTTCATGGCCGGCCGGACCCCCGGCGGCTACGGCAGGTAGCCCCGGTCTCCCCAGGTCTTGTACTTCTCGCGGAACTCGGAGAGCGAGGCCCACACGCGGGCAAAGTCCGCGTCCTTGGCGGCCTCCTCCGCGACGACCTCGTTCCAGGCGTTCTCGAATACCTCGAGGAACTCCGGCTCCCACTGGTGCACGGTGACGCCGCGCTCCTCGAGCTGGACCAGCGCGTCCGGCTGGAGCGACTCGGCCAGTGCGTACGCATTCAGGATGCTCTCCGAACAGGTGGTCTCGATCTGCGCCTGCTGGGCCTGACTGAGGGTCTGCCACTGGTCCATGTTGACGATGAACTCGGAGAAGCTCGTGGGCTGATGCCAGCCCGGCAGGTAGTAGTGCTTGGCGACCTGGTAGAACCCGAGGTCGAAGTCGATGACCGGCTGCGCGAACTCGGTGGCGTCGATCGTCCCGAGGTCGAGCGCGGGGTAGATGTCGCCGCCGGCGAGCAGCTGGGTCGACACCCCGACCTTCTCCATGACCTTGGCGCCCAGCCCGAAGAACCGCATCTTGAGTCCCTCCAGGTCTTCCACGCTCTCGATCGGGGATCGGAACCAGCCGGAGGCCTCGGGGGAGATCATCATGCAGTGGACGGGGTGGATGTTGTGCGCGGCATAGAGTTCGGCGAACAGCTCGTTGCCGCCGCCGTAGCGCAGCCAGGCGATCGCCTCGCCGGGCAGCGGCCCGAACGGGATGGCCGTGAAGAACTGCAGGGCCGGCACCTTGCCGGCCCAGTAGCCCGGCGTTGACCAGCCGGCATCGACCGCGCCGGTCGACACCGCGTCGAAGATCTCCAGGGCCGGGACCAGCGCGCCGGGCTCGAAGAACTGGATCTGGATCGTCCCATCCGACACTTCCTCGATGCGCTCGACGAACTCCTTGCCGATGGTGCCGAGGATGATGAGGTTGCCAGGGAACGTGCTGGCCATCTTCCAGCGCACCGTGGCGGCGCTGCCCGCTCCCGCTTCGGCGGCGTCACCGGCGTCGGTCGCCGCCGTGGTAGTGGCCTCGCCCGCCTGTTGCGGAGCGTCCGGTGACATGACACCGGCGCCCAAGTAGCCGACCACCAAGCCGATTACGAGAACGACCACGAGCAGAATCTTATTCATGGCGTGAGCTTCCCTGGTCCCGGGCATGCCGCGGACGTTCCCCGGCTTTCCGCCCCCCCGGATACTGCCGCATGGGGCAGGGGGGCGCAAACTGCGCGGCGGCCGTCAGCGGGTGGTGTCGCGGGCCGTTGGCCGCTAAATCCAGTACCGGTGGCGGCCGGCGATCGGTCCGGCCGGCGCCGAATGCCATGGCAGGAGAAATAGGATGGCACGGTCGTTCGATGTACTGGTAATCGGTGCCGGCATCGCCGGCGCGTCGGTCGCAGCGCGCCTCGCCCCCCATCGTCGGGTGGCCGTGCTGGAACGCGAGCCGATGCCCGGCTACCACACGACCAGCCGGTCCGCGGCGTTCTTCACCGAGAGCTATGGGAACCCCACCATCCGGGCCCTCACCCGCGCCAGCCGGGCATTCTTCGAACAGCCCGAAACGCACTTCGAAGGGCCGCTGCTGAGCGGGTCCGGAGGGGCGCTGTTCATTGCCAGGGCCGACCAGACGGAGGCGTTCGACCGCGAATTCGGCGCTGCCCGCGAACTCGATCCGGCGATCATCGAGGTGACCCCGGACGAGGCGGCCGAGCGGGTTCCGGTGCTCCGGCCGGGGTACGTGACGCGTGCCTACTTCGAGGCCGCGGGCCGCGAGATGGAGGTAGATCGCATCCACCAGGGCTGGCTGCGGACACTGCGCGCGCACGGCGGCGAAACCGTGTGCAACGCCGAGGTGCGCGCCATCGAGCGGCGCCACGGCGAGTGGCAGGCCGACACGCCGCAGGGAGCGTTCCAGGCGCCCGTGCTGATCAACGCTGCCGGCGCGTGGTGCGACGTGATCGCCCGCATGGCCGGATGCCGGCCGATCGGTCTCATGCCCAAGCGACGCACCGCCATCGTGTTCGCGGCGCCGCCGGACGTCGACATCGGCGCCTGGCCGGTAACGCTGGATGTGGAGGAGGCCTTCTACTTCCGGCCCGACGCCGGCCGGATCCTCGCCAGCCCGGCGGATGAAACCGATTCGCCCCCCTGTGACGCCCAGCCGGAGGAGCTGGACATCGCCATCGTGGCGCAGCGCATCCAGCTGGCGACCACCCTGAAGGTCGAGCGCATCCAGAATCGGTGGGCGGGACTGCGAAGCTTCGTCGCCGACCGGACCCTGGTCATCGGGGAAGATCCCGGGCAACCCGGTTTCTTCTGGCTGGCCGGCCAGGGCGGCTACGGGATCATGACGTCGCCCGCCGCTGCCGCTGCCTGCACGGCCCTCGTCACCGGGTCGGCCTGGCCGACGGAGCTGGCCGCCGAGCGGCTCGCTCCGGAGACGTTTGCGGTCACCCGTCCGGGTCTCGGCCCGGGCCGCGAATCGCCAAGCACAGACTGACGCGAGCCCGGCCCCGCCGACCGCGCCGGAGGGCCTCCACGCTACGACAGACGGCGCCGGACATCAGCCGGGCCCGGCCGGACACCGCATGCAGTCCGCCACGCATTGCGCCGTGTTCAACCACGGCTAGACTTCCCGCTTCAATCCGTGCAGGGACAGGCCGGCAGGCCGAAGGGGATTGCGAATGCACATTGGCAAACTAGCAGGAGCCGTGGTCGCCTTCGTGCTTGTCGCGACTGGTGCCATGGCGGCTGAAGTCGTGGGCCAGCCGGTCGATTGGGGGCTCAACTTCCAGGCGGCCGGTTCGGGAATCATGAGCGAGCTCAGGGTCTTCCACGACTGGCTGCTTTGGCTGATCTTCGCGATCTCCCTGTTTGTGCTGGGCCTCCTCGTCTGGGTGATGTACCGCTACAACTCGTCGGCGAATCCGACGCCGGGGACGCGTACCCACAACACGGTGCTGGAAGTCCTGTGGACAGCGATCCCGGTGGTCATCCTGGTCATCATCGCCGTCCCGTCGTTCCGGATCCTGTACGCGGCCGACACGGTTCCGCCGGCCGACATGACGATCAAGGCGACCGGCTACCAGTGGTACTGGGGGTACGAGTACCCCGACCACGGCGACTTCTACTTCGACGCGTTCGTGGTCGACAGCGCCGACGAGTTCGAGGAGCCGCGGCACTTTGCCCGGCTGCTCTCCACCGACCTCCCGGTGGTCGTGCCCGTCGACACGACCGTGCGGGTTCAGGTCACCGCCGCCGACGTGCTCCACAGCTGGACGGTGCCGGCGCTCGGCGTGAAGGTGGATGCGGTGCCCGGCCGTCTCAACGAGACGTGGTTCCGCGCCGAGCGGGAAGGCATCTACTACGGCCAGTGCTCGGAGCTGTGCGGAGACTTCCACGGCCGGATGCCGATCGAGCTCCACGTGGTCTCGCAAGAGGCCTTTGACGCTTGGATTGCCGAGGCGCAAACCAAGTTCGCACGGGAGTCGGTACCGCCCGGGCCCGTGCTGCTGACCCAGAATGCCAACTAGACGCGCAGACCTGCTCGGGGGGAATACCGCATGACGATGGCTGCAGAGGCTCACGCTCACAGCGACCCGACCGGCTGGCGCCGGTGGCTCTACTCCACCAACCACAAGGACATCGGGACCATGTACCTGGTGTTCGCGATCATTGCCGGCGTGATCGGCGGCGTGATGTCGATCCTGATGCGCAGCGAACTGGCCGCACCCGGTGACGGGATTCTCGGTGGGGACTACAAGCTCTACAACGTCCTGACGACCGCCCACGGGCTGATAATGATCTTCTTCATGATCATGCCGGCCATGATCGGCGGGTTCGGGAACTGGTTCGTGCCGATCATGATCGGGGCGCCCGACATGGCGTTCCCGCGCATGAACAACATCAGTTTCTGGCTGCTGGTGCCGTCCTTCATCCTCTTGATGGCCAGCCCGTTCGTCGGCGGCGGGGCCGGCACCGGATGGACCATCTATCCGCCCCTGTCGGGTAATCCCGCCCATTCCGGCCCGGCCGTCGACATGGCGATCCTGTCGCTGCACCTCGCCGGCGCGTCATCGATCCTGGGCGCCATCAACTTCATCACAACGATCTTCAACATGCGCGCGCCCGGCATGACGCTGCACCGCATGCCGCTGTTCGTGTGGTCGATCCTGGTGACGACGTTCCTGCTCGTGCTGGCCCTGCCGGTGCTGGCCGGCGCCATCACGATGCTGCTGACCGACCGCAACTTCGGCACCGCGTTCTTCACGCCGGATACCGGCGGCGACCCAATCCTGTTCCAGCACCTGTTCTGGTTCTTCGGGCACCCGGAGGTCTACATCCTCATCCTGCCCGGCTTCGGCATCGTCAGCCAGGTGGTGGCCACCTTCTCCAGGAAGCCGGTCTTCGGCTACCTCGGCATGGCCTACGCAATGGTGGCGATCGGGTTCATCGGGTTCCTGGTGTGGGCGCACCACATGTACACGGTCGGGCTTGACGTCAACACCAAGGCGTACTTCACGGCCGCTACGATGGTGATCGCGGTGCCCACGGGGATCAAGATCTTCAGCTGGATCGCCACGATGTGGGGTGGCTCGATCGAGTTCCGCACCCCCATGCTGTTCGCGGTCGGCTTCATTTTCCTGTTCACGGTCGGCGGAGTCACCGGGGTGGTGCTCGCCAACGCCGGTATCGACACGGTGCTGCACGACACCTACTACGTGGTCGGGCACTTCCATTACGTGCTGTCGCTGGGTGCCGTCTTCGCACTGTTCGCCGGGTTCTACTACTGGATCGGCAAGATGTCGGGCAGGCAGTATCCCGAGTGGATGGGCAAGGTGCACTTCTGGCTCCTGTTCGTCGGCGTCAACCTGACGTTCTTCCCGATGCACTTCCTCGGCCTGCAGGGCATGCCGCGGCGGATCGCGGACTATCCGGACGCATTCGCCGGCTGGAACATGGTCGCGTCGCTCGGCGCTTGGATCTCGGCGGCATCGATCGTCTGGTTCATCGTCACCATCGCCAGGACCTTCCAGGCCGGGCAGGAGTGTCCCGAGAACCCGTGGGGTGAGGGCGCGGACACGCTGGAGTGGAAGACCGCGTCGCCGCCGCCGTTCCACACCTACGAAACCCTGCCGACCGTTCGCTAGGACGCCGCCCGTTGGCCGACGTGTCCCGGGATATGGCCCGCCCGGCCGAGTACCGGGCGGGCGGTGACCTCGGCGACTTCTTCGCGCTCGCCAAGCCGCGCGTGATGGCGCTGGTGGTGTTCACCGGCATCGTCGGCATGGCGCTGGCGCCGACGGCGCTGCACCCGGTTCTGGCGTTCGCGGCCCTGCTGGCCCTGGCCCTCGGAGCGGGCGGGGCCGGCGCCATCAACATGTGGTTCGACCGCGACATCGACGCGGTCATGGAGCGCACGAAGACCCGCCCGGTGCCCGCGGGCCGGGTACCGGCGGCCGAGGCGCTGGCATTCGGGATCACGCTGTCCCTCTTCGGCGTGCTCCTCATGGGCCTCGCCGCCAACTGGGCCGCGGCGGCACTGCTCCTGGCCAGCAGTCTCTTCTATGTCTTCGTCTACACCTGCTGGCTCAAGCGCTGGACGGCCCAGAACATCGTGATCGGGGGCGCGGCGGGGGCGCTGCCGCCGGTGATCGGCTGGGTCGCGGCCACCGGCGGCCTGGCGCCGCTGCCCCTGATCCTGTTCGGCATCATCTTTCTCTGGACGCCGGCGCATTTCTGGGCCCTGGCGCTCGTGCGCGCCGACGACTACGCGCGCGTCGGCGTTCCCATGCTGCCGGTCACCCGGGGCGACCCGGCAACCCGGCTGGCCATCCTGGTCTACAGCGCGGCCACGGTGGCGGCCACGCTGCTGCCGTATCTCATGGGCGAGCTCGGTGCGGTCTACGGGACCGCGGCCGGCCTGCTGGGAGCGGGCCTGCTGTGGCACGCCCTCATGGTCCGTCGGCGCCGCGCCGGCAGCGAGATGCGGATGTTCTGGTACTCGATCGCCTACCTGTTCCTGCTGTTCCTGTTGATGCCGCTCGACGGCCTGCTGGCAGGGGCGTGACGTGCCCCGACCGGACCCCAAGACGCGCCGGAAGAACCTGGCGCTGGCCGGGCTCATCGTGGTCCTGATCGCGGTGTTCTACGCCGTCTCACTGATCCGCATGGGCGCCGGGACGTGAACCGCAACCACGCGGTCGGCGGCCTGGTGGTCGTGGTGGTTGCCCTGATGGCCGGGCTGAGCTTCGCCGCCGTCCCGCTGTACGACCTCTTTTGCCGGGTCACGGGCTTTGCCGGCACCCCGGGCGTTGCAGCGAGCGCGCCGGGCGGCGCCGGATACGTGATGACGGTCCGGTTCAACGCCGATGTCGCCCCCGGCCTGCCGTGGCGCTTCGAACCGGTCGAACGGCAGCTGGCCGTCGAGGCGGGCACCTCCGTCCTGGCGTTCTACCGGGCCACCAACCACGGTACCGCGCCCGTGACGGGCACGGCCACGTTCAACGTCACGCCCCTGAAGGCCGGTCAGTACGTGCAGAAGATCGACTGCTTCTGCTTCGAGGAACAGCGACTCGAACCCGGCCAGACCATCGACATGCCGCTCACGTTCTACGTCGATCCGGAGATCGCAACCGATCCCTCGACGCGGGAGGTGACGACCGTCACCCTCTCCTATACGTTTTTCGGCGCAGGCGAGGCGAACCCGGACGCATCTGTCGCATTTGCAGCCCCGGTGCCGGCGGCTGCCGCCAGTAGCCCTGAAGAATCACTTCGCGGGAGCCATCCATGAGCCAGCACGCCCATCCCTATCACCTCGTCTCCCCGAGCCCGTGGCCGGTGATCGGCGCCTTCGGTGCCCTCACGCTGGCCGTCGGCGGCATCATGTACATGCACGAGCTGGCGTACGGGAGCGCCGTGCTGGCGATCGGGTCCCTGCTGGTGGCGTTCACCATGGTGGTCTGGTGGCGCGACGTGGTGCGCGAAGCGGAGCACGAGGGCCACCACACGCCCGTGGTCCAGCTCGGACTGCGCTACGGGATGGTCCTGTTCATCGCCTCCGAGGTGATGTTCTTCGTGGCCTGGTTCTGGGCGTTCTTCGACGCCAGCCTGTTCGCCGACGAAGCCCAGCAGATGGCGCGAGTTACGTTTACCGGCGGGACATGGCCGCCCACCGGGGTTGAGGTGTTCGACCCCTTCCACCTGCCGCTCCTGAACACGATCATCCTGCTCACGTCGGGCGCCACCGTGACGTGGGCGCACCACGCCCTGCGCGAGGGCAAGCGCTCCGGCCTGATCCAGGGACTGTGCGTCACCGTCGCGCTCGGCCTCGCCTTTACCGCCGTGCAGGCCTTCGAGTACGCGCATGCGCCGTTCGCTTTCACGGACGGCATCTACAGCTCGACGTTCTTCATGGCCACGGGCTTCCACGGGGCCCACGTCCTGATCGGATCGATCTTCCTGATCGTCTGCCTGGCCCGCTCGATTGCCGGACACTTCAAGCCCGAGCACCACTTCGGCTTTGAGGCGGCGGCTTGGTACTGGCACTTCGTCGACGTGGTCTGGCTGTTCCTCTTCTTCGCCGTCTACTGGTGGGGAGGATCCGGGGGAGTTATCCACTAACGTCCGGAAGTTCCCACCACGGTCCCGGGACCGCAGCCGGCCGGGCGCTCCGGGGGCGGTGCCCTGCCTGCGGGCAGGGCCGCTGCTTTCGGGGGCTGGCCGAGTTCGTGGACGCTTGCGCAGCCTGCGGGGCCAGGCTTGGCAGCGCCAATGTCGGGGACGGGGCCTCCTGGTTCATCATGCTGATCGTCGGCGCCCTGGCGACCGGCGGCGCCTTCTTCCTGGACGCCTGGCTGCGCCCGCCGATCTGGGTCCACGCGCTGGTCTGGACGCCGGTGATCCTGGGGGCGACCGTGGGCCTACTGCGCCCGGTTCGTGGCTTGCTGCTGGCCAGCCACATCCGGCACAACCTCCTGGACGACGATCGGAACTCCGGTGGCGGTTGAGCCGGTCAGGCTGCGCGAAAGCCGGGTCCTGCAGGGCACCGCGGCGGCTTCGGCGTTCCTGATCCTGCTCGGCCTCGGCACGTGGCAGATGGAGCGCCTCCGCTGGAAGGAGGCCCTCTTGGCCGACATCACCCGGCTGGCGGAAGCGACACCGGTTGCGGCTCCCGAATCGACCTCCAACCTGCCCGAGTACACGCCCGTCCACGTGGAAGGCATCTTCCAGCACGACCGCGAGCTCCTGCTCATCCCCCGGACCCGGGCGGGCGTGGCGGGCGCGCACGTTCTCACACCACTCGTGCGCCCGGACGGCCAGGCCATCCTGGTCAACCGTGGCTTCGTGCCCGTGGAATTCCAGCCGGCCGCGACCCGGCGCGCCGGCAATCCGCCCGGCCCGGTCCGGGTGGAGGGTCTCCTCAGGCTCCAGCATCCGCCGGGCCCGTTCGTTCCGGACAACGATCCCGCCAGCGGCGTCTGGTATTCGGTCGACCTCGCAGCCATGGCCCAGGTCACCGGGCTGGAACTGGCCCACTATGTGCTGGACGCCGACACCGCGCACAATCCCGGCGGATGGCCCGAGGGCGGACAGACCAACGTGGCCATCCGCAACACGCACCTCGAGTACGCGCTGACCTGGTACGGCCTCGCCGCCGTTCTCGCCGTCTGTGTATCGGTGCTCGGCCGGCGCGCAGGCGACCGGCGCGGGCACCGCGCAGGCGACGCCCCGTGACCCGGCCTGCTCTCGCGTACGCCGGCGGTGCGGGCCGACCGAACCCGGCACGCGGACCGGGGGAGCGGCGGAGTCCGCCCGCATGAGACTGGTCAGCTACCTGGCCATCGCCGCGGTGCTGCTCCAGATCGCGCTGGGCGGCGCCGTGCGGCTGACCGGGTCCGGCCTCAGCTGCCCGGACTGGCCGCTGTGCCACGGTTTCTGGCTGCCAACCGCGGCGGCGCTGGAGACCATCCCGAACCTCGCCTACGAGCACTGGCAGGTGTGGCTGGAATGGATCCATCGCGTCAATGCAGCCGTCTTCGTCGCCCCCCTCGTGCTCCTTGTCCTGGTGAGCGCACAGACCCCGAAGCATCGGCTCCTCGGCGCAGCGGCAGCGGTATTGATGGTCGTGCAGGCACTCCTGGGTGCTTTTACCGTCATCGACCGGAACAGCCCGTGGTCCGTCACCGTCCACCTCGTGATCGCGCTGGTCCTACTGGTGGCGCTGGTGGGTTCCTCTACCGGGCCCCGCCGCGCCCGCATGCACGCGCGGGTCCTTCCGCCGGACTGCAAGCAGCTCGCCTGGCTGGGAACGGCCCTGGCCGTCGCCACGGCCGGAGCCGGCGCGTTCCTCGCCAAGTCGGGGGCCGCCCATGCCTGCCCCGACTGGCTGCTCTGCGGCAGCCCATGGAACCGGGCGCACTACGCGGATCCAGACGTCCTGCTCCATTTCGTCCATCGACTGCTCGCGCTTTCCACGGTGCTCCCGGCGCTGGTGCTGCTCGGCCGGTTGCCTCGCCGTGACGCCCCCGTGGCCTTCAGCTGGGCGGCTGCGGCTCTGGGGGTCTTCGTGGTCCAGGCGCTGCTGGGACTGATGGCCGCGATGGCGGAACCGGCGCTGTGGATCGCGCTGGCCCATCAGTTTGTCGGTGCGCTGCTGGTCGTCGCGTACGCCGCCGTCGGCTGGTACGTGTTCCGCGAACGATGACGGCAGGTCTCCCGCCCCCCCGATACGTCAGCACCCGCGGGGCCGACCCGGTGGACTTCCGGACCGCGACCCTGTCCGGGCTCGCGCCGGACGGCGGCCTGTTCTTGCCCGACCGCTGGCCGGATGCGGTGGCCGGGATCCGGCGACTGGCCGGCGCTCCGTACGCCGAAACCGCCGCTCACCTCCTCACGGAGCTGGGCGGCGACTCCCTCCCGCCCGCCGCGTCCGCCAGGCTCGCCGCAGACGCGTACCGCGCGTTCACGCACCCCGACGTGGCACCCGTGCGCGAGCTTCGGGACGGACTCCATCTCCTCGAACTCTTCCATGGTCCCACCCTTGCCTTCAAGGATTTTGCGCTCCAGGTCCTTGCCCGCCTCTTCGACCGCTTCCTGGAACTGGACGGCCGGCGGGCACTCGTCCTGTGCGCGACGTCCGGCGACACCGGCGCCGCCGCCATCGAGGCTTGCCGGGGGCGGCGCGCCATGGCGATCGTCGTCCTGCATCCCGAGGGTAGAATCGCACCCCTGCAGCGCCGGCTCATGACCACCGTTGACGATCCGGCGGTCTTCAACGTCGCCATCGACGGCACGTTTGATTCCTGCCAGTTACTGGTGAAGCAGGCGTTCGCCGACAGGGCCCTGCGCCACGCGTGTGGCCTGCTTGCGGTGAACTCGATCAACTGGAGCCGAATTGCCGCGCAGGCCGCCTATTACGTCCATGCGGCCCACCAAATCGGTGGCCCGCCGCCGGTGTTCGCAGTGCCGTCCGGCAACTTCGGCGACTGCTACGCAGGGCACGCCGCCGCCTGCATGGGGCTGGCCGTGGCCGGTCTGATCGTTGGCACGAACCGCAACGACATCCTGGCCCGGTTCTTCGAGACCGGACGCTACCATCCCGGAACGGTCCATCGCACGCTCTCGCCGGCAATGGACATCCAGGTCGCCTCCAATTTCGAACGGCTGCTATACGAAATCCGCGACCGGGACGGCAGGGCGGTGCAACATGACATGACGGGGCTTGCCCGCGGCGAAATGATCGCGGTCGACGACCGGGACCGGGCAAGAATCGGGGAACGATTCACGGGGAGCAGCGTGACAGAAGACCAGACCATCGAAACGATGCGGGACCTGCGCGACGCGTGCGGCGTCCAGATCGATCCGCACACCGCCGTGGGCGTCGCGGCCGCCCGGCAGGCCGGCGCGCTCGACTCGCAGTACCGCGCCACATCGGCGCCCGTGATCGCGCTGGCAACCGCGCACCCGGCCAAATTCCCCGACGCGGTCCGCCAGGCCCTGGGCGAGGAACCGGAAGTACCCGCCCGCCTGGCGCGGTGCATGGACGCGCCGGAACGCCTGACCACCCTCCCGGCCGACTACGCCCAGCTCGCCGGTCATCTGCGTCGGGCCGCTGCCACCGCGGCGGAGCACGCCCGATGAGCGACGGCATGGCCCTGCCGAAACCGGTCGTCACGACGCTTCCGTCCGGTCTGCGCGTAGCGAGCCAGGCGGTGCCCGGAACCCGCACCGCAGCGATCGGCGTCTGGGTGCACACCGGCGCCAGGAACGAGCCGGAGGAGCGCAACGGCATCTCGCACCTGCTGGAGCACATGGCCTTCAAGGGCACCGCCCGCCGCACGGCCCGCCAGATCGCCGAGGAGGTGGAATCGGCCGGCGCCTACATGAATGCCTATACCGGGCGTGAGGAAACTGCCTATCACCTCCGCATCCTGCCGGGAGCGCTCCCGCTCGCCGTCGACGTCCTGTCGGACATCCTGTTGAACCCGACCTTCGCCGACGAGGAGCTGGCGCGCGAGCGGTCGGTGATCATCCAGGAGATCGGTGAAGCGCGGGACAACCCCGCGGACATCGTCTTCGACCGCTTCCAGACCTGCGCATTTCCCGACCAACCGCTAGGTCGACCGATACTCGGGACCCCCGAGATCGTCTCGGGCATCGAACGGGACACGCTGCTCGCCTACATGCACCAGCACTACCGGGGCGAGGCCATGGTTCTGGCGGCCGCCGGCGAGGTCGACCACGAAGCGCTCGCCAACCTGGCGGACGCGGCCTTCGCGACCGTCGGCAGTGAACGATCAGAGGCACCGGCGCCGGCGCACTACCACGGCGGAGTCGGCGGCGTGCCGCGCGACCTGGAGCAGACCCACCTGGTGCTCGGATTCGAGGGCGTCGCGTACGCCGACCCGGACCTCTACGCCATGACCATGTTCTCCGCCATCCTCGGCGGCGGCCTGTCGTCCCGTCTGTTCCAGGAAGTTCGCGAGAAACGGGGGCTTGCCTACGACATCCACAGCTTCAGCAGCTCCTTTCATGACAGCGGTATCTTCGGCGTCTACGCCGGCACGGCCGAACAGGACGCAGGGGAGGTGATCCGCCACACGGCCGAACAGATCCATGGTGTCGCCGGCCGGGTCCGGCCGGAAGAACTCGACCGGGCGATGGCACAAGCCCGGAGCGGCCTGCTCATGGGACTGGAAAGCTGCGCCGGGCAGGCCGAGGCACTGGCCCACCAGCTTCGCATCCACGGCCGCCCCATTTCGGTTGACGAGCACCTGCAGCGGCTCGCCGCCATCGATCGCGCGGCGGTCAGCCGGGTTGCCCGGCGCGTGCTCGCGAGTCCGCCGACCCTCTCGGCGGTCGGTCCCCTCGATGGACTGCCCTCCGAAGGATCGCTCCGCTCCCTCTTCGGGACCCCGACGGCAGGAGTGGCGTGAACCGGCTGTCCCAGGCCATCCGGGGGCTCTTCGAGTCCCAAACCGTTCAGGGTCCGCGCGTGTACCTGCGGCCCCCCAGACGCTCCGACGCAAGCGCCTGGGTGTCGCTGCGGAAGGAAAGCTACGCCTTCCTCAAGTCGTGGGAGCCGTCGTGGCTGCCCGAGAACTGCACCCGGTCGTACTTTCTCCGTCAGTACCGCCGCCAGGTGTTCGCGGCCCGCGAGGACCGTGGCTACGCGTTCCACATCTTCCGCAATGCCGATCGCGCGCTGCTGGGCGCCGTCACGGTCGCGAACGTGCAGCGGGGGGTCGCCCATTCCGGATCGCTCGGATACTGGATCGGGGCGCCCCATGCCCGCCAGGGCTACATGCGTGAGGCGATCGCGATCCTGGTTCCAATGCTGTTCGGGACACTGAAGCTCCACCGGCTGGAAGCCGCGGCGGTCACCTGCAACTGGCCCAGCCGCCTCCTGCTCGAGAGCCTGGGGTTCCGTTGTGAAGGCCTGGCCCGCGACTACTTGAAGATCGACGGCCGCTGGCAGGATCACGCCCTGTACGCGATGCTTGCCACCGACCCCCTGCCCAGTCCCGCGGCGGCGACCGACGTGAAGGTGTGGGCGGGCGCCGGCACGCACTCCCACTCCCTGTCCGGAGCAACGTCATGAATCTGTCCCGCCTCCTGGAAGCCCGCGCCGAAGCCGGAAATCCCGTCCGCGTCGGCATGATCGGGGCCGGCAAATTCGGCACCATGTTCCTGGCGCAGGCCCGCCGTACACGCGGACTTCATGTCATCGGCATCGCGGACCTCGACGTTGCGAAGGCGCGGGCAAACTGCCGGCGAACCGGCTGGAGCGCCGAACAGGTCGGGGCGACGGGTCTGGACCACGCGGTGAAGACCGGGACCACGCGAATCGATGACGACGCGCCGGGCCTGATCGCCCATCCGGCCCTGGATGTCCTGATCGAGGCCACCGGCGATCCGAAGGCCGGCATCCGCCACTGCCTCGCCGCCATCGAAAACGGCAAGCACGTCGTGATGGTCAACGTCGAGGCCGACGTCCTTGCCGGGCCGCTGCTCGCGCGGCGGGCCGAAGAGGCCGGCGTGGTGTACAGCCTGGCCTGGGGCGACCAGCCGGCCCTCATCGCCGAACACGTCGACTGGGCGCGGGCCTGCGGGTTCCGTGTCGTCTGTGCCGGGAAAGGAACACGTTACCACCCGGACTTCCACCGCTCGACGCCCGACACCGTGTGGGACATTTTCCACGTGGGCCGCGAGAAGGCCGAGCGCGGCGGCATGAACCCCAAGATGTTCAATTCCTTCATCGACGGGACCAAGTCGGGGATCGAGATGACGGCCGTCTGCAACGCCACCGGACTCACGCCGCAGACCGGTGGGCTCACCTTCCCGCCGTGCTCCCGCTACGACCTGGCCGAGGTGCTGAAGCCCGCAAGCGCGGGCGGCAGCACGGAGCACGTCGGTACCACCGAAGTCGTGTCCTCGCTGCACCGGGACATGTCTCCGGTCAGCGACGACCTGATGATGGGCACGTACGTGGTCATCGAGGGGGAGAGCGAGTACGTGCGGAACTGCTTCGAGGAGTACCTGATGCTCCCCGACAGCACGTTCCACTATGCCGCCCTCTACCGTCCGACCCACCTGATCGGCCTCGAGCTGGGAATCTCGGTCGCCTCCGCCGCCCTGCGCGGGGAGCCAACCGGATCGCCTACCGGCTTCCGCTCCGACGTGGTCGCTTGCGCGAAGCGGCCCCTCAGAAAAGGCGACATGCTCGATGGTGAGGGCGGCTACATGGTCTGGGGCAGGCAGACTCCGGCGACCGATTCACTGGAGCTTGGCGGACTGCCGATCGGTCTCGCGAGTGGCGTTCCGCTGACCCGGGACATCGCCGAAGGCGAACTCCTGCGTTGGTCCGACGTCACCCTCCAGGACGCGGACGATGCGGTCCGCATCCGCCACGAAATGGAAGCCGCGTTCGGGCGACCCAACGAGCCGACCTGACCCGGGTTGAAGGTGGCCGCGGCCGGCCCGTCGCCGGTCCGGGGGCGACCGGGCGGCTGCCTCGCGGAGCCGGCCGACACTAACCTTCGTGACCGACGGACAGCCTGCAACGTTCCTCGGGGCGTTCCTGCCGTCGCAGGCGGCGCCGGGAAAGGCCGCTGTCGGATGGCGGTCTCAGAGGCATCATGCACAGGTGGTACCGGCTGTCTTACCCTGACGGCCGGGTCACGAACTTATCTGAAGGCGACGACCATGGCAGCTGCCTTCCACAATCCCATCTCCCGGGCGATCCGTCCCGAAGACACGGCCGACACACTGTCCAGGTACCGCCGGAGCCAGAAGCGGAGCAAGGAAGATTACGCCCGGATGGTGGAGGGGTTTTACGACCTGATTACCGACTTCTACGAGTACGGATGGGGTCAGTCGTTTCATTTCGCGCCAGGGAAGGACGGGGTATCGTTTGAGGAAGCCATCGCCCACCATCAGCATCTTCTGGCCGAAGCACTTGGCCTCCGGCCAGGCATGAAGGTGCTGGATATCGGCTGTGGCGTCGGCGGACCCCAGCGCGCCATTGCGAGCGAATTCGGCGCCTCGATTGCGGGCCTCAACATCAGCGAATATCAGGTCGGGAAGTGCTCCGAGTACAACCGGAAGGCCGGTCTGGACCACCTCTGCAGCGTCCTGCAAGGGGATTTCATGGCCATACCGGCGGATGCCCGGACCTTTGACGCGGCCTACCAGATCGAGGCCATTCCGCATGCGCCGAACAAGGTGGCCGTCTACACCGAGGCATTCCGGATCTTGCGGCCGGGGGCCATCTTCGCCGGCTTCGACTGGTGCATGACCCCTTTGTACGACGGCGACAACCCGAAACACCGGGAGCTCAAGCAGCGGATCGAATACAGCAACGCGCTGCCGCCGATCGCTTCCTTCACGGATGTCACTGACGGTCTGGAGGCGGTCGGTTTCGAGTTGCTCGAGGCGCGTGACCGTGCCGGGGACGATGACGTGGAGCGGCCGTGGTATCAGCCGCTGGAAGGCGGCGGCCTGACGCTCAGGAGTTTGCCGAGGACATCTCTGGGTCGGAAAATCACCGCGGCGGCGCTGCGCATCCTGGAACACGTGCGCGCCGTACCCGAAGGATCATTCGAGATACAGGCACTTCTCAACGTGGCGGCGGACAGCTTGGTGGCCGCAGGGCGGCTGGGGATCTTTACGCCGATGTACTTCCACAAGGCACGTAAACCGGAATAGTTCGTGCGCACACCAGGCAGTGGCGCGGCCGCCGGGTCGGATCACCGAACCGCCGGATCGGGCCGGCCCGGGGCAGCCCCTCCGCCGTCCGGATCAGCGTTCCACCGCCGGGCTGGCGGCCGTCAGGCTGACGACACGTCGGGGCACTGGATGCGGTAGGTTCTCGCCGCGGTGTCATGGAACAGCGCCCGCTTCTCGTCCTCGGAGTAGTGCGCCACCAGGCGCTTGAAGGAATTCCACAGCACCGTGTAGCTGCAACTGACCTTGTCGACCGGAAAGTTCGATTCAAACATGCAGCGCTCGACGCCGAACTGCTCGATCGTCGCTTCGTAGTACCGTCGCGTCGCCTCCACCAGCTCCCGACTGTAGGGCGGTCGGCTGCGACCGTGCCAACCGAAGCCGTTGACCTCCATGTTGATCCCGCCAAGCTTCGCCACAACGTTCGGGCATTGTGCAAGCTCCGCGATTCGCCCGCGCCAGGCATCGAAGACCTCGTCCGCCCGGCCCGCGTACGGCCCGACGCCGAGCGGCCCGCCAAAGTGATCCAGGATCACCGTCTGATCCGGAAAGGTCCGCGCCAGGTCCACGGCTTCGGCCAACTGCGGGTGGTAACACCACAGATCGAATGTGAGGCCCCGGGGCGCCAGGTGGCGGAAGCCGGCACGAAAACCGTCGCTCGTCATCAGGCCGGGGGGCGGCGCCGCCCGCGCGACCGGGAGCTCCGGACTCTCATCCCGCGCAACCACGTGGCGTATACCCCGGAAGCGGGCCGGGCTGGCCTCGAGCTGAGCGTCGAGCGTGGCCGCGACCCCGTCGCCCTCGTCGAGGGCGGCCGTCCCCACAATGGCGGCAGCGACCCGGGTCTCGCCGTACAGCCCCGAGGCCGCCATGGCCGCGAGGCCATTCACGAACTCCGTTTCTCCCACGACCCGCGTGTGCTCGTCCCCGGCCCGCCGATACATCGCACCGCACTCGACGTAGACCGTGCTGACCACCCGGTGGCCGCCGCTGAGGTCCGCAAGGAGTTCATCGAGGAGATAGCGGGGTTGGACCATCACGTCGCGACGGTCCCAGAAGTGGTGATGGGGATCGCAGATCAGAAGCTCCGGCTCCAGTGCGTCCTCCTGAACCAGGGCAAGCCAATCGGCGTTCTTCGCATGCATGAGGCTGATTTCCCGACCGGTATGGACGAAACGACAAGGCTGGAAAGTCTACATGGGGCAGGGCCGGCAGCGGGCCATGTACGCGGGCGCGTCGTGACGGCTAGGCAGGTCGACGCGGTGTCAGGAGCATCGGCCCGTATTCGATGGCGTATCCGAGGAACGCGGCAATCCATGCGATGCCGGCCAGCACGGACAGCATCGGGCTCCACGTGGGGGACAGGGCAGCGGCGATACGCGCCACGGCGGCCAGCGAGACCAGGAGATAGAGGGCCACCGTCGCGCGCGATGCACGGAGGGGCCGACCGGTGTGGCCGAGGCTGGCCCGCGTCATGACCGCGAGCGTCATGGTTCCGAAGGCGCCGACCGTCCAGGCGTGGACTGCGGCACGATACGCGGCCTCCAGCCCCCCGATCTCGGCGATACCGGCCAGCCCGAAACCGACCGGCACGAACAGGTACGCCCCATGCAGGACCGCGACCAACGGATCGGCCATGACCCGGTGCGGGCGCCACCGGAACTGTCGCAACAGATGGAGCCCGGCCGACAGCAGCAGGATGGCTCCGGTGAAGCCGGCGGGGACGATCTGTCCATCGCCGATCCAACACACCAGCCCCAGCGCACCAATTCCGACGGTGAAGGAATCGTAACGTGCGAGCGGTGCGGGCATCACCCGTTCGCCGCGCGTCTTCAACCAGTTTGCCGTGAAGGCGGGAACGATCCGGCCCGCGACCAGGGTCAGCAGCAGGAGCACCGACGCGATGGCCATGCGCCCTCCGATCGTCGAGCTGCCGTCACGCCAGATCTCCCAGGCGTAGACGGCCTCCGACACCGCGAATAACGCGAGCAGGACCACGACCTTCAGGTTCCGCAAATTGCGGCCAGCGATGATCTCCCGCCCCACCACGCCCGCTACAACCACCGGAAACGCCGTGGACAGACCCACCGCAAGTGGGTACCCGACCACGGCCGAAAGATTGACGGCGAGGCGCCCGGCCGCCCAGATGCCGAACAGGCCAATCAGGATTCGCCCGGCGGCGGGCGGGCGGCCTGTCCAGCCGGGAACGGCTGTCGTCAGGAAGCCGGCGACAATTGCGGGCACGTAGCCGAACAAGAACTCGTGGGCGTGCCAGGCGGTTGGGGGAAACGCGGTCGGAGGGCCCAGGGAGCCCCACCACCAAAGCATCCAAA
Source organism: Alphaproteobacteria bacterium (assembly GCA_021296265.1). Lineage (GTDB taxonomy): Bacteria > Pseudomonadota > Alphaproteobacteria > TMED109 > TMED109 > VXPW01. Next base: position 73,909 of record JAGWAT010000002.1, read on the forward strand.
GCACCATCAGGATCGCGGAATACAGGGACCCGAACAGGAAGAACGGTCTGAATCCGTAGGTAAACAGCGCCGGACCGGACGATTCCCCGGCCGCCATCCCAGTGGCGGTGGACGGATTCACTGCAAGTCCTGGAGGCGAGCGCCGCGACTGTCGACGCCATCGGCAAGCCGTCGTATCACCGGCCTTGCCTGCCGTCGGGATTGCGCGGCCCCCGGTTCTGGCCGGGCAGCCACCTCACGCGGCCAAATCGCCGCCCCGAGCGGGGTCCAGCAACTCCATGCGTCGGCGAAACAGGACGTATCGCCTCGCCTCTGTACCGGCTCTTTCTGCCTGCCTGCGTTCAGACTTCCTGACCCACAGCAGTACGAGATGGAAACGAGACGGAACATGCCCCTCAATATCATGCACTTACAAGAAGACAGAGGTTGACATCGAGCTAGCTATTGTCCGGTTTGTGCGGATCCCTCTCTCAGCCTGGGTGAGCGCCGGGAGCACTCTCGCCTCGATCCCTGTAGATGCAGTTTTCATTGGTACTTCAGGCATGTCCGTCGTCGTCAACAAAGACCGCATGGTCGATTGACCGCCCCCGTCCGGCCCCCAGCAGGAATCCGTGGTGTCAACACAATTGGGGCTATGTCAGGATGTCGGATGTTTTCCTGTGCGGGTCCAAGGAAACGCCGCCGCCAATCTCTTGCCCATATCATCGTCGTCGTGAAACACTGCCATCCAGACGCTGCAGGATCCGGTTCCCAAAGCGACCTTGACGGCAAGTATCCGTGATTCGTTGCCATTGTTGAGGTTTCGAACCTCTACCGCCTGGTCCCATGCCCAGCGTCCCTTATGACGTTGCCTAGCCGTGGGCGTTCCCGTCTCGCCCAGTCCGACGAGGTCGAACAGCGCCGGCGCTTTGCGACGTTCGGCCAACACCATTTCCTCATTCACCAACACCCGGTCCGCCGGATCGATATACGAAAGCACCGTACGTGGCGTCGGTATGAGGCGTTCGATGCGCATGGGATTGGCCGCCTGGGCGGCGTTGTTCGAGGGAGCCCTGCCATCGTGGGGCATCGTACAGAAAATCGCCCGCGACGCGTGTCCGCATCTGCCGTCCCCGCGGCCCAGACCACCAACTGGCCAACGCAATGGAGTTCCACGCCGGGGACCTTGCCTCCGCAGGGGTGATCGCCGCTGCCGCCCAGCCCAAGGGCGACCAAACACTCGCGGGCGCTCCGCCGGTACGCGAGCACAGCAACCGCCTCCCCTGGGCGCGCCGGAGCGGTCCGGAGAGGTTGCCGAGGAACCGTCGCACTCGCACCCCGTCATCCCGGCCGACGGGCGCCACGATTCGAACCGGGGGGCGGCGACCTGTTCTCGGGCCCGGCAAGGTCAGTGGCGGTCCATCGTGCTCGCGCTGATGTCGCCGTTGAGAACATCGGGCGGCCGGCGCGCCACAGAAGGTCTGCACGACCGCACGAATCTTAATTCGGTACGGCGCGGAATCCAGGTTCCGCGCCCCCGCTTCCGTCGCCGACGAATCGCCGCATCTTCTCCAGCTGGTCGCGTACCGCGTTGTGCCCGACGATGTAGCAGTAGAGACTGGTCGGTATGTAATCCAGGCGCACTTCTCCCGGCCACTGAACGTCATCGTCCGTCAGTGTTCGCGTGGTGACCAGCGGCTTCGCGCCTCGGTGCCGGCTCGTAAACGCCAGGAGGCTGTTCAGTTCGTTCGCGACCTGGCCAGGTCGATCAGACCACTTGACTTCGACGCACCACGAAGGCTGCTGCCGCCTGTCAAGGTGGACGATATCCACTTCACCGTTTTTCCACCGCGCGTAGTGCAGAGCGACATTGGAGTGAAACCACTGCGCAAAGACTGCCGTCTCGGCGAGCGGCCCCATCTCTTCGTCGTCATCCGTGACCAGACCGAATAGCGCGCTGCGCAGTGACGGAGTGGTGACATACACCTTGAAATGCGTGGCGCGCTTGAAGCGGCGGGCATGGTGGTCGATGCGATGGACGACCTTGATCAGGAACGCCGCTTCGAGGTACTCGAGATAACGCCTGATCGTCGGCTTGGTCACCCCGGAGCGGCGGGCCAACGTATCGATCGACACTTCCTGAGCCGTATTGTACGCCAAGGTCGCAAACAACGCGTTGAGTTCCTGCACGTCCTGGATGCCGTACAGGCTCGGGAGATCGCGCAGCAAGACCTTCCCGACGATGTCCGTGCCGATGTAGCGGCCGGGGTCCGAACGGACGGCCGGCGAGGTAGCGGCTTCCGGGTAGCCGCCGAAATTGACATAGTCGACGAAATGCCGGTTGAGTTGCCCAATGTCGCGGGTCGAGTACTGATCCGTTGCCTGGTCGTGTTCGATGAGTCCGCGGATCCCCCGCAAATCAAGGTATTCATGGAACGTCAGGGGCGGCAGCAGGAAATCCGTAAAGCGGCCGGCGCCTGACTCGATGCTCTTGAGCCGCAGCGCGGCCGCCGCCGAGCCCGATACCACGCACTTGACGTTGGGATGCGCGTCCACGAACGCCTTCAGGTGGCGCTCCCAGTCGGCCAGGTACTGGATCTCGTCCAGAAACAGCACCCGAAGACCATCCGCGTTGCCGCTCGACTGGCGGATTTCGTCGGCAGCCTCCTCGATCGAGAGCCGCGTGTAGAGCGGCTGGTCCAGCGACATGTAGCCAAGGTCTTCGGGCCGGTATTCGTCGCCGGCGAGCAGATGCGCAATAACGTGATGCAGCAGCACGGTTTTGCCGACACGGCGTGACCCCATCAGCACCACGGCACGACGGACGCCGGGCTCTTCCACGAGGCGCCGGAAACGGTCGAAGTACGCGCGTGGTCTCAGTTCGCTGAAGTCGGCACGAATTCTGCCATCCGCCCACCACGGGTTTTCGGCTCGAATGCGGTGGCGCCGCTGCTCCGATGAGATCTCACGCATGCCGTCAGGTTACGAGTGCCGGCCATGGGTGTCAATTAAGGAAAGTTAACTTTACTTAATCTTTCAAAGCCCGATATAACGCGTAAATTCCCATGGTTGCGGCTGTCACTTCTCGGTCGCGGGCAACTCCCGGGGACCACTCAAGCGACGGATTGATCCGCCGCGGCCGCCCTTGGCGCGGGCGGCCCGCTCAGTCCGTCCCTCTAGGGCTCAGGCGTTCCCGGCCGTCGGCGAGATTCGGTACGGGTCAACGGGCTGGCCCGACGCCGTATCACCAATCCCGCCGATCGCCCGCTGCCACTTCACCGAGTGATCCGGCGAAAACACCAGTTCCTCGTCCGCCGCCACGTTGAGCCAGGAGTTCTGCATGATCTCCTGATCCAATTGCCCGGGTCCCCAGCCGGCATAGCCGAACAGGACCAGCGCCCGCCGTGGCCCCTGGCCACTGGCAATCTCCCGGAGCACGTCGATGCTCGACGTCAGCAGGATCGACTCCCCGACCCGCTGCGAATTCTCGTACTCCAGGTCGTCGGTGTGCAGCACGTAGCCGCGGTTCAGCTCGACCGGGCCGCCCATGTGAATCTGCACCTTCTCGGCGGCTTCCGTGCCCTCGATGTTCAGGTCGTCCAGGACCTTGTCGAACCGCGGCGAATCCGCCGGACGATTGACGACGAGCCCGACCGCGCCTTCGGCCGCATGTGAACAGAGGTAGACGACCGCACGCTCGAAGAACAGGTCCGTCAGCGACGGCATGGCCACCAACAGCTGGCCGGCTAGGTGAGACTGGTCCGATGGCTCTGGCGGTGTCGGCGGCATGGGTCAACGCTATTCTTTGTCAGCCCGCTCTGCAACGCATCTGCAAGCGGCGGCCGCTATTCGATCGGACCGGCAGCGGTCGCGGCCCCGCGCTGGAGGTTTACCCATGCCCCGAACAGTGATTACCGGCGCCAGTCGCGGCATCGGGCGCGCCCTTGCCATCGAACTCGCAGGGCGCGGGCACGAAGTGCTCGCCCTCTGCCGCAAACCGGTGGTGGCCACCGGGCTGGCCGATATCGAGCGTGTCACCGTCCGGGGACTCGATGTTGCCAGCCCTGTCGCCCTTCACTCGTTCGCGACGAGCTTCGACGGCACCCTCGATGTCCTCGTCAACAACGCCGGCATTGCCGGCGGCAAGCTTCGCGACAACCTGTCCGAGGCGGATTTCCGGATGGCCGACGAGGTGTTTCGCGTCAACGCGGTCGCTCCCCTTCTGCTGACCCGCTTGCTCGCCGACCGGCTGGCGCCCGGGGCCCTGGTGGTCAACGTGACCTCCATCTTGGGTTCGAACGCGGAGAACACCTCAGGCGGCATGGCGATCTATCGGGCGAGCAAGGCGGCCCTCAACAGCATCACCCGCACGCTGGCGGCAGAACTCGGCCTGAACGGCGTCACGGTGCTGGCCGTTCACCCGGGCTGGGTACGCACCGACATGGGCGGTCCATCCGCGACCATCGACACCGAGACGTCGGCACGCGGGATCGGGCAGATCATCGCCGATGCCGATCCCTCGCGGAACGGCGTCTATCTCGACTGGAAGGGTGACTCGCTGCCCTGGTAACGCGCCGACGCCTACCGCCCCGGCGCCAGCCCCCCGGCCTCCACGATGAAGTCCGCCACCGCCCGCACGCCATCACCATGCTTGACCTGCGCGAACAGGAAGGGCCGCGATCCGCGCATTCGTTTGGCATCCCGGTCCATCACGTCGAGATCCGCGCCGACCAACGGTGCGAGGTCCGTCTTGTTGATGATCAGCAGGTCGGAACGGGTGATACCGGGCCCACCCTTCCGCGGAATCTTGTCGCCCGCCGAGACGTCGATCACGTAGAGCGTTAGATCGGCAAGTTCGGGTGAAAAGGTCGCGGCCAGGTTGTCGCCACCCGATTCCACGAACACCACGTCAAGATCCGGGAACACGGCTTCCAGCTCTGCGATCGCGGCCAGGTTCATCGAGGCGTCCTCGCGAATCGCGGTGTGGGGACAGCCGCCCGTCTCGACGCCCTGGATGCGCTCCGGGCTGAGCGCACCGGAACGGGTCAAGAACTCCGCGTCCTCACGGGTGTAGATGTCGTTGGTAATGGCCGCGACGTCGTAGGTGCCGCGCATCGCCTTGCACAGGCCATCCAGCAGAGCCGTCTTGCCGGAGCCGACGGGCCCGCCGATGCCGACGCGAAACGGTGTCGTCATGATCGGAACAACCTCGTGTACTGGGTTTCGTGTTGCATGGATGTCCAGTCGACGACGAGCGCCGACGAGCCGATGTCGTCGAGCGACCGGGCGAGGGCCCCGCCGGCGGCCGCGAGCACATCGTCTTCGAGACCCGCCAGCACGCGCTGCCCGGCAACCTGGCCGAGCGGCACCAGCCGGATCCCGGCCGACACCAGGTTCGCGGCCAGCGCGTGCAGGTAGGCGGCAAGCCCGACCCGGAGCGGGATTCCCTCGCGCGCGACGGCGGCGGCAACGCTGACCGGATACACCGGCGCCGATCGCCCGCCCGCCGGGTTCACCCCGTCCCATGCCGCCGCGACCGTGTCCCGGAAGGCCCCGCCCTGTGCGGCACTCTCGGCAGCGAGTTCGCAGGTGCCGCGCAAGGCGCGGCCCAGGTCGGCGATCGCTGCCAGACGGTCGGCATTGCCGGCGTGCACGGCGTGCCAAGCCTCACGGTACAGGTCCGCATCGATCCGGGCGGAGCCGAATCCGAGGATACCGCGCACCCAGGTGGCCAGCGTATCCCGGTCGCGGACCAAGCCGGCCTCAACGGCATACTCGATGCCGTGCGAGTACGCGTAGGCACCGACCGGGAAGGACGGACCGAGCCAGGCCATCAGGCGGACGGTGCGGCGGTGGGCTTCCACGTCGGTGACCTAGCGACGGCCGGCCCGGGCCGGCGGGACGGCGTGCGCGTACGCACCCGGCTCCGGCGAGAACGGAGCCTGTCGCCGCTCGGTGGTCGCGCCCAGCCCTTCCGCCATTGCCGCCAGCACGTGGTCGTCCTGGATCCGGAGGCCGCCGTCCGCGAGGACCTGCAGCGGCGCATGGCGGTTGCCGATGTGCCAGGCGACCCGTGCCGCGTGGGTGGCCGATGCGCAGCGGATATCGACCACCGGCTCAGCGGCCGCCCGGACCCGCACGGTCCCGCCGCCCGCCAGCGCCAGTCCGTCCCCGTCCTCCAGCCGGGACGATGCCTCCAGGTCGAGAAGCAGCGGCTCGCCGTCATCGCCGCTCAATCGCGCCCGGCGACGCTGCCGATCGTCGTGCCCGAGAGTCACCGTCGGCCCGTCCGCCGGCGGCGTCCAGGCGCCGCGGCGCAGCACCGAGATGGCATGCCGCATCGCCGCCGACCGGCTCAGAAGAGGAAGTAGCGCTGGGCCATCGGCAGCCGGGTTGCCGGGTCGCAGGTCAGCAGCGCTCCGTCAGCGCGGACCTCGTACGTTTCCGGGTCGACTTCGATCCGCGGACAGAGATCGTTCAGCACCATGTCCTGCTTGGTCAGCGCGCGGGTTCCGGACACGGCCACCAGCCGCTTCGCGAGTGCGAGGTTACCCAGCCCGCCCTCCAGACCCGCCTGCGAGACGAAGGTCACGGACGTCGCGGCCCGGGCCCGCCCAAGCGCGGCGAACATCGGCCGATAGTGCACCGGCTGCGGCGTGGGGATCGACGCATTCGGATCGCCCATCGCCGCCGCGGCGATCGCCCCGCCCTTGAGCACGAGATCGGGCTTGACGCCGAAGAACATCGGCTGCCACAGCACGAGGTCGGCCAACTTGCCTACTTCGACGGAGCCGACCTCGCGGTCGATGCCGTGCGTCCGGGCCGGGTTGATCGTGTACTTCGCGATGTATCGCCGGACCCGGAAGTTGTCGTTGTCGCCGCGTTCCTCCGGGAGCCGGCCGCGCTGCCGCTTCATCTTGTCGGCGGTCTGCCAGGTCCGGACGATGACCTCCCCGACGCGCCCCATGGCCTGGCTGTCGGACGCGATCATCGAGAACGCTCCGAGGTCGTGCAGGATGTCCTCGGCGGCGATGGTCTCGCGCCGGATGCGGCTCTCGGCAAACGCCACGTCCTCCGGGATGTTCGGGTCCAGGTGATGGCACACCATCAGCATGTCGAGGTGTTCGTCGACCGTGTTCACGGTAAACGGACGGGTGGGATTGGTGCTCGACGGCAGCACGTTCGGCTCGCCGCAGAGCCTGATGATGTCCGGCGCATGACCGCCGCCAGCGCCTTCCGTGTGGAACGCATGGATCGTGCGGTCGCGGAACGCGGCCGTCGTGGTCTCGAGGTAACCCGATTCGTTCAGGGTGTCGGTGTGGATCGCCACGCCGACATCCCACTCGTCGGCCACGGACAGGCACGTGTCGATGGCCGAGGGCGTGGTGCCCCAGTCCTCGTGCAGCTTGAGGCCACAGGCCCCGGCGTGCACCTGTTCGACCAGGGCGGCGGGTTGGGAGGCGTTGCCCTTCCCGTAGAAGCCGACATTGACGGGCAGCGCCTCCGCGGCCTCCAGCATGCGCGCCAGGTGCCACGGTCCCGGCGTGCACGTCGTCGCGTTGGTCCCTTCGGCGGGCCCGGTTCCGCCGCCCAGCATCGTGGTGATGCCCGAGTAGAGCGCGTCGTCCACCTGCTGCGGACAGATCCAGTGGATGTGGGCGTCGATCCCGCCGGCGGTCAGGACGCGACCCTCGCCGGCGATCGCCTCGGTGCCCGGGCCGACGATGATGTCGACGCCCGGCTGCGTATCCGGATTGCCGGCCTTGCCGATCGCTGCGATCCGCCCGTCGCGGAGACCCACGTCCGCCTTGACGACGCCCCAGTGATCGACGATGAGGGCATTGGTGATCACGGTGTCCACCGCACCGTCCGCGCGGGCAGCCGACCCCTGGCCCATGCCGTCGCGAATGACCTTGCCGCCGCCGAACTTGACCTCCTCCCCGTACACGGTCCGGTCGGCCTCGACCTCGATAAACAGCTCGGTGTCGGCCAGGCGCACCCGGTCGCCGACGGTCGGTCCGTACATGGCGGCGTAGGCCGCCCGCTCGATGGAAAATGGCACGGCTCAGTCCTCCAGCGGGCCCTGGACCCGGGCGTTGAATCCCCGGACCACCCGGGCACCGGCGTAGGGGATCAGCCTGGCCTCGCGCTGCTGGCCCGGCTCAAATCGCATCGCGGTCCCCGCGGGAATGTCGAGGCGCCGGCCCCGGGCGGCCGCGCGGTCGAACTCGAGGGCGGTATTGACCTCGTAGAAGTGATAGTGCGAGCCGACCTGGATCGGCCGGTCGCCGGTGTTGGCCACCGTGATCGTGACGGCTTCGGCGTCCGCGTTGAGGAGCAGCGTTCCGGGCGCGGTGATGATCTCACCGGGAATCATCGGCAACCTCCCTGGTTCCGCGGATAGGCTGGTGCACCGTGACCAGCTTCGTGCCGTCGGGGAACGTGGCCTCGACCTGGATCTCGGGGATCATGTCGGCCACCCCTTCCATGACCTGATCGCGGCGCAGGACGCCCGTGCCGTCGCGCATCAGATCGGCAACCGACGCCCCGTCCCGCGCCCCCTCCACGATGTAGTCGGTGATCAGGGCGACCGCCTCGGGATAGTTCAGCCGGACGCCGCGCTCGAACCGGCGGCGCGCCACGAGGGCCGCCATCGCGACAAGCAACTTGTCCTTTTCCCGCGGTGAAAGGTTCATGCGTGTTCTCCTGGATCAGACGTGCCAGAGCCGGGGCAGGGCCGCGGCAAGGCCCGCGGCCTCGGCGCGGAACCCAGCCCAGAAGGCCGCGAACGCGGTGCGGACGGCGTCGCCGCGTTCCGCGAGCCAGCGTACGACCAGCACACCGTTCACGACCGTGGCCCCGGCCCGCACACCCGGCGGCAGGTCGGCGAGCAACTGCCGGGCCAGCGGCTGCCGGGCGCTGGCGTCGTCCGCAGCGTAGACGGCGCAGGCAACGGCCCGGGCCCCGCCGAAGCCGGCCGGGTGATCGAGGACGGCCGGCAGGTCGTCCTCGACATGGAGCGCATCCGCCCAGGCGAGGTCGCCATTCCGGCGGACCTCCCATGCCTCACGGACCAGGCCCCGCGTCATCCGTTCGCCCGACGCAATCCGTCCCAGCACCAGGAACTCGCCGGCCAGAACGCGGGCCCCGGCTGCTTGCCCGATGCGGACCCGCCGTCGCAGCCGCGCCCGGTCGAACAGGATGGTCTCCTGGGGCAGCCACTCGAGCCACGTCCCTGCGGCGGCCTGCAGGCGGATGTCGATCCGGCAGTCCGCGCCGCTCGATCGGTAGACCTTTTCCGCCGCCTGCGCGGCCACGACCGCGGCCGCTCCGTCGTCGACGGACACCGAGACGTCGATCCGGTCGCCGCCAACGAGGCCGCCCGACGTGGTCACGAGCGCCGCCAGCGGCGGCTCGGCGACGGGCTGGGCCGGGAACAGGACGCGCATCGGGTCCCGCTGGTACAGGTGGCGCAGGGGCGCAGGGCCGGCACCTGCGAAGCCGACCTCGGCCACGCCGTGGACGCCGCCGCCGGATCGCGGCGTGTCAGACGGTGAGGCGACGGCGGACATCGTCCTCCACCATGTCTTCAGACGTGCCCGACAGCACCACCTCGCCGCGCTCCATGACGACGAAGTCGTCGGCCAGATCACGCGCGAATTCGAAGTACTGCTCGACCAGGAGGATGGCCATATCCCCGCGTGCGGCCAGCGTCCGGATCACCCGCTCGATGTCCTTGATGATCGACGGCTGGATGCCTTCCGTCGGCTCGTCGAGCACGAGCAGCCGGGGCCGCATCACCAGCGCGCGGGCGATCGCCAGCTGCTGTTGCTGGCCGCCGGACAAGTCGCCGCCGCGGCGGCCGAGCATGTCCCGCAGGACGGGGAAGAGATGGAAGATCTCGTCCGGGAGCGTGCGGGTCGGCCGGGGCAGCGAGGCGTACCCGGTGTAGAGGTTCTCGCGGACGCTGAGCAACGGGAAGATCTCCCGCCCCTGGGGTACGTAGGCGATCCCGCGCGCGGCGCGCTGATACGCGGCCAGCGACGTGATGTCGGCGTCCTCCCACACGATGCGTCCGGCACTCACCATCTGCTGGCCGACAATGGCCCGGAGCAGCGTGGTCTTGCCCACGCCGTTCCGCCCCATCACGCAGGTGACCCGGCCCGGTGCCGCGCTCAGGCTGACCCGGCGCAACGCCCGGCTCGCCCCGTAGTGGAGATCGATGGACTCGACCTGCAGCATGGCTAGCGCCCCAGGTACACCTCGACGACGCGCGCATCGTTCTGCACGGCGTCGAGGGTCCCCTCGGCCAGGACCGCGCCCTCATGCAGCACGGTGACCCGGCAGTCCAGCCCCCGCACGAACGCCATATCGTGCTCCACCACGACCACCGAACGCGTACCCGCGATGCGGGTCAGCAGCGCCGCGGTCTGCTCGGTCTCCTCGTCGGTCATGCCGGCCGCCGGCTCGTCGACGAGCAGCAGCTCGGGGTCCTGCATGAGCAGCATGCCGATCTCGAGCCATTGCTTCTGGCCGTGGGACAGGTCGCCGGCGCGGCGCTTCTGGTGGGGGGCCAGGGCGGTGGTCTCGAGCACTTGCTCGATCCGGTCGCGTGAACCGGCCCGGAGGCGGGCGAAGAGGCTGCCGAGCACGCCGCGGTTTCCCGCGAGGGCGAGCTCCAGGTTGTCGAAAACGGTGTGTTCCTCGAACACGGTGGGTTTCTGGAACTTCCGGCCGATTCCGAGGTTGGCGATCGCCGCCTCATCCAGCTGCGTGAGGTCGGTACCGCCGTTGAACTCCACGCGGCCGCGGTCCGGACGGGTCTTGCCCGTGACCACATCCATCATGGTCGTCTTCCCCGCTCCATTCGGGCCGATGACGGCCCGGAGCTCGCCCACCTCCACGTAGAAGCTGAGATCGTTCAGCGCCTTGAAACCGTCAAAGGACACGGATACCCCGTCCAGGTACAGGATGGTGTCGTGCAGCTCCGGCCGGGCCTGCACGGAACCTACGTTCATGGGGCCGGCTCGGGGGACTGTCGCCGGCCCGGCCGGTGCCTCGCCCCCGCCCGGTTGAAAACCGGCACCGTCCCGACGATCCCCTTCGGCAGGAACAGGGTGACGGCGATGAACAGCGCCCCCAGGACGAACAGCCACATGTCAGGCAGGACGCCGGTGAAGACCGTCTTCGCGTAGTTGACGAGGATCGCGCCGAGCACGGCACCGTACAGGGAGCCGCGGCCGCCGACCGCAACCCAGACCACGATCTCGATCGACGCTGCCGGGGCGAACTCGGACGGGTTGATGATGCCGACCTGCGGCACGTAGAGCGCCCCCGCCAGCCCGGCCAGCATGGCCGAGAGCACGAAGACGAAGAGCTTGTAGTGCTCGACCCGGTAACCGAGGAACCGGACGCGGGCTTCGGCGTCGCGCACGGCGACCAGCACCCTGCCGGCCCGGCTGCGGACGACGAAGCGGCACAGCAGGTACGCGGCCGCGACCGCGACGGCACTCGCGCAGAAGAGCGCGACGCGCGTGCCGTCGGCCTGCAGGCTGAAGCCCAGCAGGTTCTTGAAGTCGGTGAGCCCGTTGTTGCCGCCAAATCCCATGTCGTTGCGGAAGAACGCGAGCATCAGCGCAAACGTCATGGCCTGGGTGATGATCGAGAGATAGACGCCGGTCACCCGCGAGCGGAACGCGAACCAGCCGAAGACCAGCGCCAGCGCCCCCGGCACCAGCAGGGCCATGACCATCGCGAACGGGAACCAGTCGAATCCTTGCCAGTACCAGGGCAGTTCCTTCCAATCGAGGAACACCATGAAATCCGGCAGGACCGGGTGCCCGTAAACCCCTCGCTCGCCGATCTGGCGCATCATGTACATGCCCATGGCGTAGCCGCCGAGCGCGAAGAACGCGCCGTGGCCGAGGCTGAGCACGCCAGCGTATCCCCAGATCAGGTCGACGCTCAGGGCCAGCAACGCGAACGTCAGGTACTTGCCCATCAGGCTGACGACATACGTGGGTACGTGCAGGGCGGAATCCGCAGGCAGCAGCAGGTTCGAAACCGGCACCACCACTGCCGCCGCGAGCAGCACGGCCAGCAGGATCTGGCCGCCCCGGTTGCCGGCGAGAAGATCCACGAGTACCGACCTGACCGGCATGGCTCAGCTCTCCACTGCTCGGCCCTTGAGGGCGAACAGGCCGCGCGGTCGCTTCTGGATGAACAGGATGATGGCCACCAACACCAGGATCTTGGCGAGCACCGCACCGGCAAACGGTTCCAGGAACTTGTTGATGACCCCGAGGCTCATGGCGCCGACCAGAGTCCCCCAGAGATTGCCGACCCCGCCGAAGACCACCACCATGAAACTGTCCACGATGTAGGCCTGTCCGAGATTGGGGCTCACGTTGTCGATCTGGCTGAGCGCGACCCCGGCCACCCCGGCGATGCCTGCACCCAGCCCGAAGGTGGCCGCATCCACCCAGCCGGTACGGATTCCCATGGACGATGCCATCGACCGGTTCTGGGTCACCGCCCGCATGTACAGCCCGAGCGCGGTCCGGCGCAGAACCAGCGCGATGGCACCGACCACCAGCAGGCTGAAGACGATGATGGCGACCCGGTTGTAGGGCAGCACCAGGCCCGTCGCGGTCTCGAACGCCCCGCTCAGCCATGAGGGACTCGAGACCTCGCGATTGGTCGGTCCGAATACCGTCCGGACCAGCTGCTGCAGGATCAGGCTCAAGCCCCAGGTGGCGAGCAGGGTCTCGAACGGCCGCCCGTAGAGCCAGCGGATGACGCCGCGCTCGATCGCGACGCCGGCGGCGCCTGCGACCAGAAAGGCGGCCGGCACGGCCACCGCCAGGGAATAGTCGAGACCGCCCGGGGCGAAGTCGCGGAAGATGTCCTGGACCACGAAGGTCGTGTAGGCGCCGAGCATCACCAGCTCGCCATGGGCCATGTTGATCACGCCCATCACCCCGAAAGTAATGGCCAGCCCAACCGCGGCCAGCAGCAGGACCGAACCCAGACTAAGCCCCTGGAAGATGGTGCCCAGCAGGTTCCAGAAAGCGAGGTCGCGCTCGACGGCCTCCAGCGCCGCCGCCGCCGCCGCCCGCACCTCAGCGTCCGCCTCGCCTTCCTGGCTGAGACTCGCCAGCAGCGACCGGACTTCCGGGAGCGCCGAGTCGGAAAGGCGTTCCACGGCAGCCAGCCGGACGTCCGGCGGGAATTCCGGATTGCTCTCGATGGCCGCCTTGGCGAGCGTCAGCTGATCGAGAAGTTTCGCGTCTTCTTCCCGGGCGATCGCCTGCTCCACCGTCGCCAGCGCGCCCGCGTCCCGGGCCGCGAACACCGCCGCCGCGGCCTGCGCCCGCTGGCCCGGATCGCTCGAGAGCAGCGTCAGGCCTCCGAGCGCGGCCCTGATCACGCCTCGCAGGCGATTGTTGACCTTTACCTTCTTGAGTTCTTTTTTCTTGGCATCACCGAGCGCCGTGCCGTCCACGGCGTCGGTCAGCGCATACACCTTGCCGGTCTTGTCGCCGATGACGATGGACCCGTCGGCCTTGCGGACGAACAGCTGGCCCTTCGCCATGGCCTCGAGAACCGGGATCGCCCTCGGGTGTCCGGTCGCCGCCAGAACCTCGACGCCGACCGCACGCTCCTTGTAGCTCTTGGCCGCCAATCCCTGGAGTGCTTCTTCCAGGGTTGCCGCCTGGCTCGCCGGAGCACCGCCGGCGACGGCGGCGAGAAACGCCATGCACGACAGCAGGGCAGCCAGGGCCGGCAGGGCGAAACCGCGTGTCGACATGGCGGCGGGTGTCCGGGCGTTGGAAACCGGCCAGCGGCCGGCGTGAGAGGGTGGAACAATAGCGCCCGTCCCGGTCAGGGCGGCAGGGGGTCCCCTGCCACCCCGGACCGGGTGCGCAGCCTACATGTCGACGGTACCGCCGAACTTCGGAGCCTCGCAGTTGCCGCAGACCCACGGGAAGGTCCAGTCGGCGATCAGCTTCGCGCTTTCGGGAATGAAGTCCGACCAGGCGTCACCCTTGACCACGCCCTCGGTTTCCCAGACCGTCTCGAACTGGCCGTCGGACTGGATCTCGCCGATGAGCACGGGCTTCGACAGGTGATGGTTGGTGTTCATCACGGCGATTCCACCGGTCAGGTTCTTGAAGGTCTGGCCGTACATGGCCTGGCGGACGGCGTCGACCTCGACCGTGCCGGCCTGCTGCACCGCCTGCACCCACATGTTGAAGCCGATGTAGTGCGCTTCCATGGGGTCGTTCGTCACGCGGTCCTCGTCGCCGATGAACTCGTGCCACTGTTCGATGAAGACCTCGTTCTCGTCGGTCTCGACGCTCATGAAGTAGTTCCACGCCGCGAGGTGGCCGACGAGCGGCTCGGTGTCGAGACCGGCCAACTCCTCTTCGCCGACCGAGAAGGCGACGACCGGGATGTCCTCAGCCATGATGCCCTGGTTGGCCAGCTCCTTGTAGAAGGGAACGTTGGCGTCGCCGTTGATGGTCGAAACCACGGCCGTCCGCTTGCCCTCGGAGGCGAACTTCTTGACATCTCCCACGATCGTCTGCCAGTCGGCATGCCCGAACGGGGTGTAGTTCTCAAGGATGTCCTCGTCCGAAATCCCCTTGGCGTTCAGGTAGGCGCGGAGGATCTTGTTGGTCGTGCGCGGGTACACGTAGTCGGTGCCCAGCAGCACGATCCGCTCGGCGCCGCCACCGTCCTCGCTGAGGAGATAGTCAACCGCGGGAATGGCCTGCTGGTTCGGGGCGGCACCGGTGTAGAACACGTTCCGCGAACTCTCTTCCCCTTCGTACTGGACGGGGTAGAACAGCAGTCCGTTGAGTTCCTCGATCACCGGCAGTACCGACTTGCGCGATACCGACGTCCAATTGCCGAAGATGACGGCAACCTCATGCTGCTCGATCAGCTCGCGAGCCTTCTCGGCGAACAGGGGCCAATTCGATGCGGGGTCGACCACGACGGGCTCGAGCATCTTGCCGAGCAGGCCGCCCTTGCTGTTCTGCTCCTCGATAAGCATCAGCATCGTGTCCTTCAGCGTGGTTTCGCTAATGGCCATCGTGCCCGAAAGTGAATGCAGGACGCCGACCTTGATCGTGTCGGCCTGTGCCGTTCCGGCCAAAGCGGTCGACGCGGCCAATATGCCTGCGAAGACCAGGTGACGTTGGTTTCGAACCATTGAATTTCTCCGTGAAGACAGGTGCGCACCCACCGTTGTCCGGGGCCGCTTCGCGGACTGCACCATGCCCTGCAGGAAGCAATTTCCATGCCAACTCAGCGGCGGGGCGGGCAACGGTTGCCTGAAGACAGCGGGTACAGGCGCTTACTGCTCGCACGATTATTGATCAATATCTTCCACTACCTGCTCATTACGTCGCCATTGCCTGCCATTTGTGCAAGTACCGCTGGCCGGGGCACGTTCCGTGCAATGCCCGCTGCCCCGTGCAGTGCGTCCGGTCGGGCCCGGGAACGCGCTCCTCTGGAAACCCGGCCCCGACCGGGCTACAAAGCGCGCTGCTCGCTCCGGCGGGATCGCCGCCAGCCCCTAGCTCCAACGGGATGTAGCCTCAATGGGATCCATGATCGCGGTTCGCGCCGCCGATGACACCAGCCTTCCCGTCTACCTCGCGGAGCCGACAGGAATCCGCCGGGGCTCGCTGGTGGTCATTCAGGAAATCTTTGGCGTCAACCCGTACGTCCGCAGTGTCGCCGACCAGTTCGCCGAGGCCGGTTACGTGTGCTACGCCCCGGATCTCTTCCACCGGATCGAGCCGGGCATCGAGCTCGGCTACGAGGCGTCCGACGTCGAGCGCGGGAGGGAACTCAAGACCCAGGCGGGCTGGGACCTCCCCGTCATGGACATTCAGACCTGCGTGGCCACCCTGTTGATCAACTACAGGGTCGGCGTGATCGGCTTCTGCTACGGGGGGTCGCTGTCGTGGCTCAGTGCCTGCCGGGGCTACGGCATGGAGGCGGCCGTCTGCTATTACGGCGGGCAGATCGCGGCCTTGCTCGACCAGCCGGCGAAGGTCCCCGTGCAGATGCATTTCGGAGACCGCGATGCGTCCATCCCACCGGCGGACGTCGAGAAGATCCGCGCATTCGCCACCGATGCCGACATTCACGTGTATGACGGCGATCATGGTTTCGCGTGTACCGCACGCGGCAGCTACCACCCCGCCTCGGCGGAAGCCGCCAATGCACGCACCCTCGCGTTCCTTGCCCAGCATGTAGCCCGGGAAGAAACGCAATGATGCGGACCGCGATTGTCGCGGCCGTGATCTTGGCGCCCTGGTTCGCCCACGCCATCGAACCGCCCACGGAACTCGTCGTCGTCGAACTGAAGACCGGCGACGGCCGCGTCGCCGAGGCGGGCCGGGGTGTGAGCGTGCACTACACGGGATGGCTGTTCGACCCCGAGGCGGCGACCGGCGACCCCTGCCTGGCGCGGGGGCTGCAGTTCGACAGTTCCCGGAACCGTCAGCGGCCCTTCAACTTCCCGCTCGGCGAAGGTTTCGTCATTCCCGGCTGGGACGCCGGAGTCGTCGGCATGCGCGTCGGCGGACAACGTTGCCTCGTCATCCCGCCCGACATGGCCTACGGGGAACACGGCGCGGCGCGCGGAGTGATCCCTCCGGACGCGACGCTGGTCTTCGAGGTTGAGGTGCTCTCCGTGGCCGATTTCTAGCCATGGCGCAACCTGTTTTCGGGGTCCTTGGCGGAAGCGGCATCTACGAGCTCGACTCGCTGGAGTCGCCGAGCTGGAAGTCCGTCAGCACGCCCTTCGGCGCACCGTCCGACGCGATCCTGCACGGTCAGCTGCACGGACTGGAGTTCCGTTTCCTGCCGCGGCACGGCCGCGGCCATCGCATCCCGCCCAGCAGCCTCAATTTCCGGGCGAACATTGATGCGCTGAAGCGAACCGGCGTCACCGACATCATCTCCCTCTCGGCGGCCGGTAGCCTCCGGGAAAACCTGCCGCCGGGCACGTTCGTGCTGGTCGACCAGTTCATCGATCGCACCTTCGCGCGCGTGAAGAGTTTTTTCGGCCCAGGTCTCGTGGCCCACGTCTCCATGGCACATCCCACCTCCGACCGCCTCCGCCGCCTGCTTGCCGATGCGTCCGGATCGGCCGGCATACCTGCGGTGAACGGAGGTACCTACCTAGCGATGGAAGGTCCGCAGTTCTCGACCCGCGCGGAATCGGATCTCTACCGGTCCTGGGGCTGCGACGTGATCGGGATGACCAACATGCCCGAGGCGAAGCTCGCGCGCGAGGCCGAGATCGCCTACGCCAGCGTCGCGATGATGACCGACTACGACTGCTGGCATCCGGACCACGAGGCCGTCACGGTCGAGCAGGTCATTGGCGTGCTGCTGGATAACGCTACCCGCGCGAGAACGCTGGTCGAAGCGTTCGCGAAAGCCGCCGCCGCCACGGGCTGGGACGATTCCGATCCCGCCTACCGTGCCCTCGACGCGGCCATCATCACGCCGCCGGAAGCACGCGATCCCGATCTTGCGGAGAAGCTGGACGCGGTGGCGGGACGGGTCTTGGGAGGCTGACTCTCTCGATCAGAGGTCGGCATCACCGCGCTTCACCGGCGTCCAGGTGCGCCTGTAGGTGGCGTAGAACACACCAGTCATCACCAGCAGGAAGATCAATACCCGAAGGCCCATGCGCTTCCGCTCGTCCGCGCTCGGGTCGGCCGCCCAAGCGAGGAAGGTCGCCACATCGTGAGCCTCCTGCTCGATGGTGGCGAGGGTGCCATCCGCGTATGTGACGTCCTCGCCCCAGAGCGGCTTCGGCATCGCGATGACCGAACCCGGAAAATACGGGTTGTAGTAGGACGCCCCAGCGTCGACACCCTCCGGCGGATCCTCGTAGCCGATGAGGATGCCGTAGACGTACGGGGCGCCACGTTCCAGCACCTTCAGCGAGAGATCGGGCGGCGCCACCCCGTTGTTGGCCGCGGCCGCCGCCTGCGGGTTCGGGAACGGTTCCGGAATCAGGGGATCGGATGGACGGCCCGACCGCTCGAACATCTCGCCCGTGTCGTCCGGCCCGTCCATGACCAGCGTGTCGGCTGCCAGCCGACGGATATCGTCCTCGCCGAAACCCAGATCCGCCAGGTTGCGCCACGCCAAGAACCGGAGGCCATGGCACGCCGCGCAGACGTTCCGATACACCTCGAACCCGCGGATAGCGGCCGCGTGGTCGATCCGGCCGAACGGTCCGTCAAACGAAAACTCGACCGCCGGCGGGGACAGACCGTCGGTTGCCGCCTGGGCGGCGGGCCCGGCCGGCCAAGCCGCCAGCAGTCCCACGGCGAGCAGCCCATGCCAACGCGTCATGGCCCGTGGCTCCCGTGCTGATGGCCGTAGATGCTCTCGGGCGGATGTCGCGAGCGCTCGACCCGACCGACCACCGGCATCAGCACCAAGAAGTGGGCAAAGTAGTAGAAGGTCGCGATTCGGCCGATCGTAATGTAGATCCCTTCCGGCGAGTTCGCGCCAATCCAGCCGAGGACCAACGTGTTCGCGGCGAACAGCCAGAACAACCAGCGGTACACCGGCCGGAACGCTGCGCTCCGGACTTTCGAACTGTCCAGCCACGGGAGCGCGAACAGGACGAGGATCGCGCCGAACATCGCGATCACGCCGCCGAGCTTGTGCGGGATGGCACGGAGAATGGCGTAGAACGGCAGGAAGTACCACTCAGGCACAATGTGTGGCGGCGTGCGGAGCGGATCCGCCGGGATGTAATTGTCGGGATGGCCGAGGCTGTCAGGGGCGTAGAAGACCACGCCGGCGAAGAAGACGAGCACCATGCCCAGACCGACGAGATCCTTCACTGTGTAATACGGATGGAAGGGGATGGTGTCCCGGGGCGCTCCGGGATTGACCCCGAGTGGATTGTTCGAGCCGTGCCGGTGCAGTGCGACGATGTGGAGAAAGACCAGCGCGACAATGACGAACGGCAGGAGATAGTGGAGAGCAAAGAACCGAGTGAGGGTCGGGTTGTCGACCGAGAAACCGCCCCACAGCCATTCGACGATGGCCGGTCCGATGGCCGGAATCGCTGAGAACAGGTTGGTGATGACCGTGGCGCCCCAGAAGCTCATCTGGCCCCACGGCAGCACGTAGCCCATGAACGCGCTCATCATCATCACGATCAGGATGATGATGCCCAGCCACCACAGCAGCTCCCTGGGTTCCTTGTAGGAGCCGTAGTACAGACCCCGGAAGATGTGGATGTAGACGCAAATGAAGAAGAACGAGGCGCCGTTGGCGTGCACGGACCGAATCAGCCAGCCGTAGTTCACGTCCCGCATGATGTGCTGCACGCTGTCGAAGGCATGGTCGACGTGCGGCGTGTAGTGCATGGCCAGCACGACACCGGTGATGATCTGCACCACCAGGAAGAACCCGGCGAGGGAGCCAAAGTTCCAGAACGCGTTCAGGTTGCGGGGGGTGCGGTACTCGATCAGCGAATGCCGCGCCATCGAGAACAGCGGCAGGCGGTAATCGATCCAACGCACGACCCGCGTCACGAGACCCGTATTCCGCATCGCGGCTAGCCCACCCGGATCGTGGTGTCGTCGACGAAGCGGTACGGCGGCACGGCCAGATTCTTCGGTGCCGGGCCCTTGCGGATCCGGCCCGACGTGTCGTAGTGCGAACCATGGCAGGGGCAGAACCAGCCCTGGTACTCGCCCTGTCCCCCGCCGATCGGAATGCATCCGAGATGGGTGCATACCCCGACCAGCACCAGATAACGGGGATCCTCCACCCGGCTGGCGTCGGTCGCCGGATCAGGGAGGTCGGCGACGTCGTCCTCCGTGGCCTGCTCGATCTCCTCGGGCGTCCGATGGCGCACGAACACGGGAGCCCCGCGCCACAGCACGGTGCGGCTGTGGCCCGGCTCGAGTCCGGCAAGGTCGATGTCGACCGTGGCCAGCGCCTGGACATCGGCAGACGGATTCATTTGGTCGATGAGCGGCCAAGTGGCGCACCCGGCAGCAACGGCTCCGAACGCGCCGGAGGCAGTATTCAGGAAATCGCGGCGGCTCGAAGCCGCCGCTGGAGCAGCTGGATTCGACATACGATTCGGAGATTCGGAAGGGTCCTAGGCCAACGCCGGTTCGTGCGGGCCGGGCTCGTTTGTAGCCGAGACCCGCCAATTTGCAAGGGGGTGGCATGCCAGCACGGCCACGGTCCCGATCCTCGGGCGGCGCATGGCCGCTACATACCACATAGGGCCCAGGCCTCCCGCAGGCGATCCGCCCTGCCGCCGGCAAGGAAGCGGCCTCCAAGGCGGTGCCCACGGTGCCGTGCACGCGCCCCCGCCCGGCAGGTCGTCTGGCGTCGGTCCCGGCTCGGGGATCGCCCGCGCATCGGTCGCCGGATGCGGTGTCGAATGACCCCGCGAGACGGCCGGAACCGAGACGCTTCAAACGGCGCGCAGGTCCGGACCGGATTTCAGGCACGCCGGGCATCCATGGCGGCAGCGGCAGCATCCGGAGCCGGTCCAGACACCCGAACTTGCGGCAAGCTGCTTCCAAACAGAGCCTTATATCCGGCTTCGCGCAGGCATCGATTTAATGTTTTCAGGGCTGCCAAACTATGGTACGGTACCGTGACCATTTGTTCGGATGCACGGACGTTGCTCGTCCGGATTGAACGTCGAGAATTTCCTTCCCGGGAGAGTCACGAACACCGCATGTTCCACTCATGTAGGATCCGGGTTCAATATCTTGATTTTCCTCCGTCGGGTGAGGTTCGTTCCTTCCAGTCGCAATTATTGGGGTAAAGCAGCAACATGGATGGAATGATCGAAGAGCGTGTGCCCCCTGCAGCGGTGCTGCCCGACAAGCTTTTCGGTCGAGACCAGGATGCGATTCAGGTCCCTGGCGGAAGGCGGGTCTCCCCGCGCGACAACCGCGACACGCACCTTACCGAATTCGGCAAATCGGTCCTCCGGGATCGGTACACGCTGCCGAACGAAACGATCCAGACCATGTTTGCCCGCGTCGCGAGCACGTTCGCCGATGACGACGGACACGCCCAGCGCCTGTACGACTACATTTCCAATCTCTGGTTCATGCCGTCGACTCCGGTGCTCTCCAACGGCGGCACGTCACGCGGCCTCCCGATCTCCTGCTTCCTGAACGAGGCGAGTGACAGCCTCGAGGGAATTGTCGATCTTTGGAACGAGAATGTCTGGCTCGCGGCGCGCGGCGGCGGGATCGGCAGCTACTGGGGCAACCTGCGTTCCATCGGCGAACAGGTCGGTCAGAACGGCCAGACGTCCGGCATCATTCCCTTTATCCGGGTCATGGACTCCCTGACTCTGGCGATTAGCCAGGGAAGCCTGCGCCGGGGCAGCGCCGCCGTTTACCTGCCGGTCAGCCATCCGGAGATCGAGGAATTCGTCGAGCTCCGACGTCCCACCGGCGGCGATCCGCACCGCAAGGCGCCAAACCTGCACCACGGAGTCGTGATTCCCGACGCCTTCATGCGCGCCGTCGAGGCGGACGGCGAATGGGAATTGATCAGTCCGCGTGACCAGCAGGCCCGCCGGCACGTGTCCGCCCGGGCGCTCTGGATCCGCATCCTGACCGCACGCGTGGAGACCGGCGAGCCATACCTGCTGTTCATCGACCACGTGAACCGGGCTGTCCCGGAGCATCACCGCTTCCTGGGACTCAATGTTCGCACCTCGAACCTCTGTTCGGAAATCACGCTGCCGACCGGCCCGGATCACTTCGAGCGCGAGCGCACCGCAACCTGTTGCCTGTCATCGGTCAACCTCGAGCGCTACGACGAGTGGAAGAACGACCCGCTCTTCATCGAGGACGTCATGCGGTTCCTGGACAACGTGCTTGAGGGCTTTATCCAGAACGCGCCCGAATCCATGGCCAATGCCCGGTACGCGTCAGAGCGGGAACGCAGCGTGGGGCTCGGCGTGATGGGATTCCACTCGTTCCTGCAAGCCCACGGACTGCCGTTCGAGTCCGCGGCGGCCAAGGCCTGGAACCGGAAGATCTTCAGGGATCTTCGGGCCCGCGCCGACGCGGCATCGCGCCTCCTCGCCCAGGAAAAAGGTCCCTGCCCCGACGCCCGGGATGCCGGCGCCATGGAGCGGTTCTCGAACAAGCTCGCGATCGCGCCGACCGCATCGATCTCCATCATCTGTGGTGGCACGTCGCCCGGAATCGAGCCCTTCGCGGCGAACGCCTTCCTTCACAAGACTCTCTCGGGAGCGTTTCCGGTGCGAAACGTCTACCTCCAGAAGCTGCTCGAGAGGAAGGGGCGTGACACCGACGACGTGTGGTCGTCGATCACGACCCGTCAGGGTTCCGTCCAGCATCTGGACTTCCTCGACGATGACGAAAAGGCGGTGTTCCGCACCGCCTTCGAGATCGACCAGCGGTGGGTGGTGGAACTGGCGGCCGACCGGGCGCCCTACATCTGCCAGTCGCAGTCGCTGAACCTGTTTCTGCCCGCCAACGTCCACAAGCGGGACCTCCACCACCTGCATTTCCAGGCGTGGAAGCGCGGCGTGAAGAGCCTCTATTACCTGCGCTCCATGTCGCTGCAACGCTCCGACCAGGAGGCCATACCCGAGGTCGCCACGGCTTCCGAGGAATCGGTTGACTACGAGGAATGCCTGGCCTGCCAGTAGCCCCGGCGCCGCCCGGGCATCCAAACGGAATGCCGGTGCACGGCCCGGGACGGACGTTTCCGCCCTAGTTCCCCCGCGCCCCCACTGCCCCGCAGCCGCCGGACGGCGAACCGCATCATGCGCGAGCGCTTCGAAGACATGCTGGCGGGCGGCCACCCGAACTCGCTCGGGCGGACCCTGGAAGTCGTGGCGGCTGTCCTTGCCCGCCCGGCGCGATTTGCTGAACTCTTCGCATGCTACGCCGCCGCCGACCCCGTGGTCCGGCTGCGCACCTCGAATGCGCTCAAGCGCGTCCAAGCCGAACGTCACGACCTTCTGGTGCCCTACATCGACCGGCTGATCAACGAGATCGGCAAACTCGACCAAGCTTCCGCGCAATGGACTCTCGCGCAGCTCTTCGACCGGCTGGCCCCCGATATGGATACCGCTCAGCGAGCGAGCGCCCTCGTGATCATGCAGCGCAACCTGTCTACGTATGACGACTGGATCGTGCTCAATGCAACCCTGGAGACCCTGTCCCGCTGGGCGCCAGAAGACCCAAGCCTGCGGCGGTGGCTGCGGTCGCACCTGGAGCGCCTCTCAGCCGACCGGCGGAAATCGGTGGCGGCGCGGGCACGCAAACACCTGCGCCGTCTCTATCCGTGAACTCGCGGTCCGCCGGTCAACCGCAGGCGAGGGGGCCCCGGAAAGGGAGCACAAGGATGCAGCAGAACCGTTTCGGGGCGTTGAAGCGTTTCGCCGACCGGCAGGCGGACGCCGCCCCCCCGGCCCTGCAGAGAAACACCGTCCGGACCCTGGAGAACTTCGGTCGCATCCGGCTCTCCAAGCACTTCTTCATGCGTGATTTCTTGTACTCGGAGGTCTCCTCGGCCCACGGTATCCCCAACATTCCGAACACGCCCGAACTCGCGATCGAAGCAGGCAGGGGGCTCTGCGAGCACCTGCTGGAGCCGCTTCGGGAGATCTTCGGGCACGTCGCGGTTCGCTCCGCCTTCCGGAGCGCGGCAGTCAACCGATACGGCAACCGGCACAGGCTGAATTGCGCCCGCAACTTCAGGACCCACGCGAAGCACATCTGGGACCACCGCGACGCGGACGGCTGCATCGGTGCCACGGCCTGTGTCGTGATCCCGTGGTTCATCGACTCGGCGGACTACCGGGCCACTGGCGACTGGCGGCCGCTGGCATGGTTCATCCACGACCGGTTGCCGTACTCGGAGATGTGCTTCTTTCCGAACAACGCCGCGTTCAACCTGACGTGGCGGAACCGGCGCCCGCGCCGCGAGATCCGGAGCTACGTGCCCCCCCGAGGGATCCTCACGCGTCCGGGATTCGCCAACCACGCCAACGACCACAGCGCCTGCTATCCGGGCTTCCCCAGCGCCTGAAGCAAGGCACGGACCGGCCGGCAGTCAGTGCGCGGGCGCGGCACCGCGCGTTGGCAGGCGGCGTGCCAAAAATATATTAGACTGGTTTCAAGCTGGCTCGTTGCCGTCGCGGCCGCCGGCCACGCGGCCCCCTGCGGCCAGGCGGAAGGTGCCCGTGCCGACTATTACCGAAGCAGACGTGCGCTCCGCCCTGAGCGGCGTCAACGACCCCGCCCGCAATCAGGACGTCATCAGTCTCGGAATGGTGCAGGAGATCGCCATCCGGGACGGCAATGTCGCCTTCGCCCTGGAGGCCGAGCCGGCGCGGGCCAAGGCGCTTGAAGTCGTGCGCCGCGCCTGCGAGCAGGCGGTCCTGTCGCTCCCCGGGGTGGCGTCGGTGAGCGCGGTGCTCACCGCCGAACGCCGGCCGCAGGCGTCGGCGGGCCCGGGCGCCAGCGCACACGCCATCTCCCTGCCGGGCGTCCGGTCGATCATTGCCGTCGCCAGCGGCAAAGGCGGTGTCGGCAAGTCGACCGTCACCTCCAACCTGGCGCTGGCCATGCGCCGCCAGGGGCTGCAGGTCGGCATCCTGGATGCCGACATCTACGGTCCCTCCCAGCCCCGCCTGATGGGGATCTCCGGCCGACCGCAGTCGATCGACGACCGCCGCATCCGACCGATGACCGGGTACGGGATCAAGGTCATGTCGATCGGCTTCATGGTGGACGAGGAGCGCCCCATGATCTGGCGGGGGCCCATGGTGCAGGGAGCGCTGGAACAGCTGCTCCGGGACGTGGAGTGGGGCGAACTCGACGTCCTGCTGGTCGACATGCCGCCCGGCACCGGGGACGTGCAGCTCACGATGTCGCAACGCGTGCCACTCCGCGGCGCCGTGATCGTGTCGACTCCGCAGGACATCGCGCTGATCGACGCCCGCAAGGGACTGAACATGTTTCGCCGGGTCGACGTGCCGGTTCTGGGTTTCATCGAGAACATGAGCTGGTTCGCCTGCCCGAAGTGCGGTGAGCGCACCGAAATCTTCGCCCACGGCGGCGCCGAGCGGGCGGCAGCCGCCATGCAGGTCCCGTTCCTGGGCGGCATCCCGCTCCACCTCTCGATCCGGGAAACGTCCGATCAGGGCCAGCCGATCGTGGCCACCGCGCCCGAGAGCGCCGAGGCCCGGGCCTTCGTCGAGGTGGCCGACCGGGTCGCCGCAGCTTTGCAGGAGGCTGACACCGCTTCGATGCCAGAGATCAGCTTCGACTGAAGGCCTGAGCTAGGTGGGCGGCAGCTCTCGCCCCAGGAGCGCGTGCAGCTCTCGCCATTCGCGCATGCCGAGCCCGCTCGCCTCCCGATCCACCGGCTCGCCCGCCAGCCAGGCCCTGACCACCTTCAGCATGGGGCCCGACAGCTCGGCGGCCCCCAGCCGGTAATCCTCGAACGCCTCCGCAACCTGCGGCACCCAGCGCTGCACGATTCCGAGCATGGCCTCCGCATAGACCCGAATCTCGGTCTGCGCGTGGGGATCCGCCCGCAGCTGCAGGAAGTGCAGCAGGTTGTGAAGATTGACCTTCCAGTACCACTGCGTGTACGTGGAAAGGGGCAGATTGATCCGGGCGATCTCGCGGGCAAGGCCGGGCCGGGCCGGGTCGACGGGAGCGCCGTCGGGCTTCTCGTTAAGGAGCCATTCGTAGCGGTCGTAGGCTCGGCGTGCGTCTTCCTCCAACAGCCGCCGGACCTCCTCGGCAACGCCCGTCGGCACGTGTTCATCGCGCCCCTGCGCATTGGATCTGGACTGCACGGCCAGGTCTTCCGGCGACGGCAGGTAGAACTCGCGATCAAGGACCGAATAGCGGGCCGAGTACTCGTTGACCGATGCCGTGCGATGGCGAATCCATTGCCGGGCCACGAAAATCGGCAGCTTCACGTGAAACTTGATGGAACACATCTCGAACGGGGTCGTGTGCCGATGGCGCATCAGGTAGCGGATCAGGCCACGATCCTCGCGGACCCTCCGCGTGCGTGCTCCATAGGAAACGCGGGCCGCCTGCACGACCGCCGCGTCATCCCCCATGTAGTCGACCACGCGGATGAACCCGTGATCCAGCACGGGATATTCGCGCCCGAGGATGGCTTCGATGGCCGCGACGATCGGTCGGCCCGTGGTCGCATCTTCCGCAGGGGTCGAAGCAGTCACGGGCCGGGGCTCACTGTCCGAGCTGGAAGACGTGCCGGCGCAGGAAGTAGCGGATCGCGGCTGGCTTGGGGGGCAGGACGGCCGGATAGTAGGCCGGGTGGGCATGAAACGAGAATGCGCCGGTTGACCGCGCGGTGTAGTGCAGGTGCCAGCGGTTGCCGTCGACCACGGCCGTGCGCCACGCCGCCAGCGTCGTGTTGCCAAGCATGGATTCGAATTGCTCGTGGACGTAGATCTGCTGCTTTTCCACGAACGCCTTGAGGCGGGCCGGCTGCTCGAGCGGATAGCAGCGGGCGGGCAGGCCGAGGATCAACAGCACGTGGTCCAGGCTGACCGCACGGATCAGGCCACCGCCGTCGTACCCGTTGTCGTCCGTTTCCACGTCGATGGCCTGGTACCCGATGGCCGTGTCGACAGCGGCTTCGAAGTCGGCGGCCGTAGGGGCAAGCGCGTCGCCGGCGAAAGTTTCAGGGAGAATGGCGTGGAGAAGGGGGTCGCCAGAAGCTGACAAGGGAGGTACTCCGTTAGGACCATGGCGACGAGGCCGAGCCCGGATTTCCTGCAGGACGGGCGGCCCGGACCCGCTTGCCGCCCCAAGGTAACCAACTGGGGCGGTGCGCGCACCCCGGGCAGGACGGCCGATGGCGGGCGCACGCAACCGCCCGTTCCCGGCCGTACCGGGCGGCCTCCGCCGGCGCTGACATCCCTCGTCCAAGCGCGCGTGGCGGCCGCCGCTGACATCGAAGCACGCGCCGGCTCGCCCGGCCCCGCCGAGGGGCAAGCTGATTGACGGTGTGCCCGATGCGGAAGCCCGGCGGAGCGGAACCAGGACGGCTGCCGACCCAAGCCGGGAGCGGCGCCGAGGGGGTCATTTCTGCGCAACCTGCCCCGCCTCTGGTATCTTGCCGCCCGTCCCCTTCCGGCATCGCCCCGGATCCCCACGGAGTCCCGCATGCCGGACCCCACGCGACGCCCCCTGTCACCGCACCTGTCGGTCTACCGGCCTGAGATCACGTCGGTTCTATCGATCCTGCACCGTCTCTCCGGGTTGTTCCTGGCCCTCGGGATGGTGGCGCTCGCGGCGTTCCTCGGGGCGGCCGCGGCCGGGCAAGCGGCGTTTGCGGTCGCCACCTCGGCTCTCGGCAGCCTCATCGGGTGCGCGTTCCTGGTCGCCGTGTCGGTTGCGTTCTTCTACCACCTCGCCAACGGGGTGCGGCACCTCTGCTGGGACGCCGGATTCGGCTTCGAGATGGCGAACGTCCGGAGGTCCGGCTGGTTCGTGGTCGGCCTCACGGCGGCCCTGACGGTGGTGTTCTGGCTGGGAGTGGCAGCACAATGAGTCTCCGCCCTCCTCTGGCGCGGGCACGCGGGCACGGATCCGCGCACGAAGGGGCGCATCACTGGTGGATGCAGCGCGTGACGGCGGTGGCGCTGGCGCTTCTGGGCGCCTGGTTCGCATGGTCGGTGCCCTGCCTCGTCGGTGCCGACCACGGCGAGTTCGTCGCCTGGATGGCCCGACCGGTCAATTCGGTGCTGCTCGTGCTGCTGGTGGGTTCCGGCTTCTACCACGGCTGGCTCGGCATCAGGGTCGTCGTCGAGGACTACGTGCCGGCGCGCGGGCCACGAACGGTGACGCTCGCCGTCTGCGCGGGGATCGCCTGGCTGGCGGCGGCCGGGGCCGGGCTGGCCGTCCTGCGGGCCGGCTACGGGGGAGTGTGATGGCGGGTAGCTACGACATCGTCGACCACGCCTACGACGTCGTGGTGGTCGGCGCGGGCGGCGCGGGGCTCCGCGCCACGCTCGGGCTTGCCGAGCGCGGCTTCCGCACGGCCTGCCTGACCAAGGTGTTCCCGACGCGCAGCCACACGGTGGCCGCGCAGGGCGGGATCAGCGCCGCGCTCGGCAACATGGGTACGGATGACTGGCGCTGGCACATGTACGACACCGTCAAGGGGTCGGACTGGCTCGGCGATCAGGATGCGATCGCGTACATGTGCCGCGAGGCCACGGACGCCGTCATCGAACTCGAGCACTACGGCGTGCCCTTCTCCCGGATTCCCGACGGGCGGATCTACCAGCGCGCGTTCGGCGGCATGACGACCGAATTCGGCGACGGGCCGGCGGCGCAGCGCACGTGTGCCGCGGCGGACCGGACCGGCCATGCGATCCTGCACACGCTGTACCAGCAGTCGCTCCGCCACGCCGCCGAGTTCTTCATCGAGTTCTTCGTGCTGGACCTCCTGATGGATGCCGACGGCGTCTGCCAGGGGGTGCTGGCCTGGAAGCTGGACGACGGCACGCTGCACCGTTTCCGGGCGCACACCGTGATCCTGGCCACCGGCGGCTATGGGCGTGTCTACTTCTCCTGCACGTCCGCACACATCTGCACCGGCGACGGCAACGCGATGGTCCTGCGCGCCGGGCTGCCGCTCCAGGACATGGAATTCGTGCAGTTCCACCCGACCGGAATCTACGGCGCCGGCTGCCTCATCAGCGAGGGCGTGCGCGGCGAAGGCGGCTACCTCACGAACTCGGAGGGAGAGCGCTTCATGGAGCGCTACGCGACCAGCGCCAAGGATCTGGCCTCGCGGGACGTGGTGAGCCGGTCGATCACGCTCGAACTCCGTGCGGGCCGCGGCGTCGGGGAACTCCACGATCACGTGCATTTGCACCTGGAACACCTCGATGCGGACGTCATCGCGGAACGGCTGCCGGGAATCGCGGAATTGGCCCGCATTTTCGGCGGCGTCGACGTCACCCGCGAACCGATTCCCGTGCTCCCGACCTGCCACTACAACATGGGCGGAATCCCCGTGCTGCACACCGGCGAGACTGTGACGGGGAACGCGGACGACCCGGACGCCGCCGTGCCCGGATTGATGAGCGCCGGCGAAGCGGCGTGCGTCTCGGTCCACGGCGCCAACCGACTCGGATCGAACTCGCTGCTGGACCTGGTAATTTTCGGCCGGGCCTGCGCGAACCGGATCGCCGCCACGCAGCAGCCGCACGCCCCCGGCCGGGCGCCCCTGAAGGATGCCGAGGACGCCATCCTCGCCCGCTTTGACGGCTTTCGCCACGCGGATGGGGGGACGCCGACGGCCGAACTGCGCCTGCAGATGCAGCGCGCCATGCAGGACCATTGCGCCGTGTTCCGGACCGGCGACAGCCTCACTGAGGGAGTCGACAAGGTCGCCGAGGCGTGGCAACAGCTGGCGGATGTCAGGGTGACCGACCGCTCGCTGATCTGGAACACTGATCTCGTGGAAACCCTCGAACTGGAAAACCTGCTGCAACAGGCCGCCGTGACCATCGGTTCGGCCCTGCACCGGACCGAAAGTCGGGGTGCGCACGCCCGCGAGGACTACCCCGACCGCGACGATGAAAGCTGGCTGACCCACACGCTGGCATGGTTCCGTGACGGCCGCGCCGAATGTGCCGCGCGTCCGGTGCATCTCGAGACGGATTCACCGGACATCGACACCATTCCCCCCAAGCCGCGCGTCTACTAGCGAGGAAGAGGCAACGATGGTGGCGTTCAGACTTCCCAGAGGTTCCCAGGTACGGCCCGGACGGCGAGTCCCGGCGCCGGACGGCGCCCGCAATGTGCGTGAATTCCGAGTGTACCGCTATTCCCCTGACAGCGGCGAATCGCCGCAGCTCGATTCCTTCGAGGTCGACCTGGACCAGAGCGGGCCGATGGTGCTGGACGCCCTGATCGAGATCAAGAATTCCCTCGACTCAACCCTCGCCTTCCGCCGGTCCTGCCGCGAGGGGGTGTGCGGTTCCTGCGCCATGAACATCGACGGAACCAACACGCTGGCCTGCACGAAGGCGATTGACGACGTCCGGGGTCCGATCAAGGTCTATCCGCTGCCGCACATGCCGGTGATCAAGGACCTGGTTCCCGATCTGACCGACGCCTACGCGCAGTACGCGCTCGTCGAGCCATGGATGAAGACCGAATCGCCGCCGCCGGCCAGGGAACGTCTTCAGTCCGAGGAAGACCGTCGCAAGCTCGACGGGCTGTACGAATGCATCCTGTGCTTCTGCTGCAGCACCAGTTGCCCGAGCTACTGGTGGAACGGGGACCGCTACCTCGGTCCGGCCACGCTCCTGCAGGCGGCGCGCTGGCTGCAGGACAGTCGTGACGAGGCGGCGGGTGAGCGGCTCGACGCGCTTGAAGATCCGTTTCGGCTGTACCGCTGCCACACGATCATGAACTGCACCAAGACCTGCCCGAAGGGTCTGAACCCGGCCCGCGCCATCAGCGACATCAAACGCCGTATCCAGCAACGGCGCTGACGCGCCGGTGCTGTTCCTGCATCTGGGGGCCGTGGTCGTCGGCATCGGCCTGCTGGTCGGCGGCGGCGAACTGCTGGTGCGCGCTTCCGTCGCCACCGCCACGCGTCTCCGGGTCGCCCCTTTCGTGATCGGCGCGAGCGTCGTCGCGTTCGGCACCTCGTTCCCCGAGCTGGTCGTGGCGGTACGGGCGTCGATCGGCAACCACGCGGGCATCATCCTGGGGAATGTCGCCGGCTCGAACATCGCCAATGTCCTGCTGGCCGTGGGAGTCGCCGCCGCGTGCAGGCCGCTTGCCGGCGCCCGCGGCCTGCGCCTAGATGCGCTCGTCATGCTGTTCGCCACGGCGGGCTTTGTGGGACTGGCACTCTGGGTTGACGTGCTGACCCGGCTTGGGGGCCTCGCGCTGGTCGTGGCGCTGGCAGCCACGACGACGCTCTCCATCCGCCGCGCCGGCGCCGACGTGGCGCAGGCGGCGGGCGAGCCGGCGACGCAGTCGCTCGCCTGGAGCGCAGTCGTGATCATGGTGAGCCTCACCATGGTGGCAGGTGGCGCGGAAGCGCTGGTGGCCGGCGCAAGCGGACTCGCGCGCGCGTTCGGCGTGGCCGAGGCAGTAATCGGGCTGTCCATCGTCGCGATTGGCACGTCGCTGCCCGAGGTCACGGTAACCGCTCTGGCGGCCCTCCGCCGGCAGGGTGGACTGGCACTGGGCGGCATTCTCGGCAGCAACATGTTCAACCTGCTGGGCGTCACGGGCGCCGCTGCCCTCGCGCATCCGCTCGCCATGCATGGAGTCCTCACGCCGCTGGACCTGACGGTCCTGGTGGGCACAACCCTGTTCCTGGCAGGGTTCCTGACCCTCGGACGCTCGCTGCACCGCAGCGTCGGCGCGGGCCTGGTGCTCCTGCAGGTCCTGTATCTCGGCGCGTTATACGCCGGCAGCTACTGATACAATCGAACGCCTTGCTGCGTTATCGACGTGCCGAATTAGGAGTGCGTGATGGATCGAGGAAAGCTGGCCGTACTGGTCGTATTGGTGGTCGGGATCGTCATTGGACTTGCGGTGCGCCCGGCATTGTTCGGCGAGTCGGAAATGACCGCGGGTACCTCCACTACCACGTCCGAAGCCACGGACACTCCGGTGACGGTCCGATGGAAGATGGCGAGCGCGTACGCCGGTACCACGCCGATTATCGGCCCTTCGATGAAGGAGATGCTGGAGCGCATCCGCACTGCGTCAGATGGAAGTGTCGATATCCGTTTCTTCGAACCGGGCGCCCTCGTGCCACCCCTCGAGATCTTCGACGCCGTCGCCTCGGGTGGCGTGGATGCCGGCTGGGCGACGCCCGGCTTCTGGGCCGGCAAGGTGCCCGCGCTGCAACTCTTCGCGTCGATTCCCTTCGGCCCCGCGGCACCCGAGTACATGGCGTGGATGTACTTCGGCGGCGGCCAGGAACTGCTCGACGAGCTGTACCTCAAGCACAACATCAAGAGCACGCTCTGCATGATCCTGCCGCCCGAGGCCTCCGGATGGTTCCGGCAGGAAATCCGCACGCTCGATGACCTCCGGGGCCTGAAAATGCGGTTCTTCGCGTTGGGCGCCAAGGTCATGGAGAAGGTCGGGGTGTCGACCCAGCTGCTCGCCGGCGGCGACATCTACCCGGCACTGGAGCTGGGGACGATCGACGCCACCGAGTTCTCCAGCCCCGCCATCGACCGTAATTTCGGTTTTGAACAGATCGCGAAGTTCTACTACTTCCCCGGCTGGCATCAGCAGTCGACCTGGGCTGACGTGATGTACAACCTGGACGGCTGGAACGAACTCTCGCTCAGCCAGCAGAGCCTGTTGACGATGGCGTGCGGCGACCTGGTGCAGCGCGGCCTCGCCCAGGGCGAGGCGATGCAGGTGCCCGCGCTCGAGTACTTCGAGGGTCAGGGCGTCCAGCTGAAGCGCTGGAATGACGAGTTCCTGAACGCCTACAAGACGGCGTGGGAGGAGGTCGCCATCGAGGAGGCGGAGAAAGACGCCGACTTCGCCAAGGCGCTGGCTTCGCTGACCGAGTTCCGGGAACGTTTCTCGGTCTGGCGCGACCTCGGATACCTCGACTGATGACGGAGACGCTCGAGCACCACATCGCCGGCCGTCGCGTTCCGGGTGAATCCGGGCGCGTCGGCCAGGTCTTCAACCCGTCGACCGGCGACGTCGCGCGCCTCGTCCGCCTCGGCGGCTCCGGCGAGGTCGATGCCGCCGTACAGGCTGCGCAAGCCGCGTTTCCCGCCTGGCAGACCACGCCGCCGGCGGCGCGCGCCCGCATCATGTTCCGGTACCGTGCGCTGCTGGAAGCACACGCCGACGAGATCGCGGACCTGATCTCGCGTGAGCACGGCAAGACCCTGGAAGATGCCCGCGGATCGCTGATCCGCGGCTGGGAGGTCGTGGAGTTCGCGTGCGGCATTCCCCACCTTCTGAAAGGCGAACACAGCCGCGACGTCGGCACCGGCATCGATACCTGGTCCCTGATGCAGCCGCTCGGGGTGTGCGCCGGCATCACGCCGTTCAACTTCCCCGCAATGATCCCGCTCTGGATGTTTCCGCTCGCGGTCGCCTGCGGCAACACGTTCATCCTGAAGCCCTCGGAGCGAGACCCGTCCTGTCCCCTGCGGCTCGTGGAGCTGTTCGAGGAGGCGGGCGGGCCGCCGGGCGTCATCAACGTCGTCAACGGGGACAAGGAGTCCGTGCAGGCGATCCTCGCACACCCCGACATCGCAGCCGTGAGCTTTGTCGGCTCGACGCCGGTGGCCCGGGCCGTGTACGCGGGTGCCGCGGAACACGGGAAACGCGTCCAGGCCCTGGGCGGAGCGAAGAATCACCTGGTGGTCATGCCGGATGCGGATCTGGACAAGGCCGCCGACGCGCTCCTGGGAGCGGCGTACGGATCCGCCGGCGAGCGCTGCATGGCGGTGTCCGTGGCCGTGCCGGTGGGCGACGTGGCCGATCCGCTCATGTCGCGTCTGGCCGAGCGGGTGCGGACCCTGAAGGTCGGGCCCTACAACGACCCGGGAGCCGAGATGGGCCCGATCGTCACGCGCGAGGCGCTGGATCGCATCGAAGGCCTGGTGGCAAAGGGGGTCGAGGAGGGAGCCGAGCTCGTCGTCGATGGACGCGGTTTCAAGCTCCAGGGCTACGAGAACGGGTTCTATATGGGAGGCTGCCTCTTCGACCGGGTGACCCCCGAGATGTCCATCTACCAGGAGGAGATCTTCGGGCCCGTTCTGTCCACCGTCCGGGCGGAGACCTATGCGGACGCGCTGCAGCTGGTGCGCGACAACCCCTACGGCAACGGTGTCTCGGTCTTCACCCGGGACGGTGCGGCCGCGCGGGACTTTGCCGAGCGCAGCAACATCGGCATGGTCGGCATCAATATCCCGATCCCGGTGCCGGTGGCCTACCACACCTTTGGCGGCTGGAAGAACTCGTTCTTCGGTGCCTCCAACACGCACGGGATGGAAGGCATCAGGTTCTACACGCGCATCAAGACCGTGACGGCGCGCTGGCCCGCCGGCGGCGAGAGTCGCCCCGAGTTCGTAATCCCCACGCACCGCTGACCAGGCGGGCTGATCCGTCTGCGGGCACGGTCGTTCCATCGCCCGGAGGTGCGCCCATGCGCAGCGGGTGCGCCCGCCGCGGCCGGCGAGATTGACGATCCGCGAGCGGGCCATACAACATGGGCGCGGCGGCATCCAACCGGGGACATGGGACCATGATCAGGCAGCTTCATCACAACGCCTACCGCTGTCGCGACTCGGAGGAGACTCGGGTCTTCTACGAGGACTTCCTGGGCCTCCCATTGGCCGAGGCTCTAGCCATCGAGACCACCAAGACAGGCCGCCGGGCGCAGGTGCTGCACACCTTCTACCGGCTCGACGACGGCTCCTTCCTTGCGTTCTTCGAAGCACCGGAAGAGTCGTTCGAATTCAAGAGACAGCGCGACTTTGACCTCCACATCGCGCTCGAGGTCTCGCCCGAAGACCTGCAGACGATGCTCGCCAAGGGCAGGAAGGCGGGAATCGAGACCCGGGGACCGTCCGATCACGGCATCGTGGAGTCGATCTACTTCCGCGACCCGAACGGTTACGTCATCGAACTCTGCGCGAAACGCTCCGGGCACGACGACCTGCTGGACCCGATCCAGAACGGGGCACGGGACAAGCTCGACGCTTGGCAGCGGGCCAAGGCATCGCCGCCAATCCCGGTCGAGGCTTAAGGGTCCGCGGACCGCCGCGCTCAGACACCGCACAGGCTGCAAGTCGCTGACGGGGCTGGGATTTCGGAGATCCGCGGACGCGCCGGAGGGCTGCGATTCTCGAGGCCCCGCGGCGCGGTCATGTCACACACCAGCACCTGAGATTCGCCCCGGTTCTAGAATCACTCGCAGGTTGACACGCGCTATCGATCGACGGATCGTTTGCTGCGAAAGTGGTACGGGGATTCGTTGACGGGAGGTCTGGCCATGCGATGGTCGATCGGGGTTACCACGTTCTTAATGCTCTCCGTCGGCGCTGCCATGGCAGCGGAACGATGGGATCTCCCGATGGCGTACGCGGATTCGAACTATCACACGCAGAACGGCAAGCGGTTCGCCGAGGCCGTCGGCGTAAGCACCGGAGGCGAACTCGAAATCGTTGTCCATGGCGGCGGCTCACTCTTCAAGGGAAACGAGATCAAGCGGGCGGTGCGGACCGGCCAGGTGCCCATCGGCGAACGCCTGCTGAGCGCTCGCCAGAACGAGAACCCGCTGTTCGGATTTGATTCGGTGCCATTCCTGGCCTCCTCGTTCGAGGCATTTGATCGGCTGTGGAGAGCTGCCAGGGACAGGCTCACGGAGGTTCTTGCCGAACAGAACCTGATCCTGCTCTACGCAGTGCCGTGGCCGCCGCAGGGTCTCTATTTCAACCGGGAAATTATCGGCATTCCGGACATGGCCGGGATCAAGTTCCGCACGTACAACGCCGCGACGGCGAAGCTGGCCGAACTGGCGGGCATGGTGCCGGACACCACTCGCCAAAGCCCGGGCGGGTAACAAGTCGGCGACCCGGTCGGCGCCGAGCGCCCCCCGGTGCCCCGCGACCACTGCTCCCTCCGATCGATCGTCCGGCCCGAACGGCCGGGTGCGGCGTCCCTTCAGAAGGTTCCGCCGCGAGCCGCGCGGCCGCCATCGACGGTGACGATGATCCCGCTCAGATAGCTCGCGCGTTCGGATGCAAGGAAGACCACGACGTTCGCGACCTCCTCGACGGAAGCAGCCCGCCCGAGCGGCCACCTCGAGAGGAATTCCCGCCACCGCTTGCGGTCACCGAGCTCGGTCTCGGCCTTGCTGGCGAGCAGGGAGCGGATGCGGTCGGTCTCGACGGCGCCCGGGTTGACGCCGAGAATGCGGACGCCCTGATCGATGCTGGTGCTGCCGATCCCTCGCGTGAACGCCATCAGGGAGGCGTTACCGGCGGTCCCGGCGATGTAGGTCGCGTCATAGCATTCGCCGGCGAGGCCGATCACGTTGACAATCGTGCCGCCGCCGCGCGCACGCATGCGAGCGAAGTACTGGCGGGTGATGTTGATGTAGCCGAACACCTTCAGATCCCACGCCTCGCGCCACCTCGACTCGTCAACCTGGTCGACCGTGCCGCCGGGAATCGCGCCGGCATTGTTCACCAGGATGTCGACATCACCGCAGCGCTCGGCCAGTTCTTCAGCCGATCCGCGGACGGCGAGATCGATGGAATGCACCTGCACGTCCACCTGGTGGGCCGCACGGATCGCCTGGCACCGCGTTTCCAGCAGATCCGCGCTGCGCGCGGCCAGGTGCAGGCTGGCGCCCTCGGCGGCAAACAGTTCGGCACACCCGAGCCCAATTCCCTTGGACGATCCGGTGACCAGCACCGTCTTGCCTCGCAGTCCCAAATCCATGGAGCGTGTCCCCAGCGTGCGAAGCCCTTACCTATAGGGGACAGGCCCGCTCGGCGGTAGGCCCGCCGGTGCTCCCGCCCGGAGCGGGCCTCCTATCCGTGTCGTCGATCAGCCCCGGCGTGGGAAGCTGGTCTGCCGCACGGGCGCCGGGCGCGGCGCAGTGTCGTGGACGGCGATTCTCCGAAGCGGCGCGCGTATTCCCTGCTGAAGCGCCCGAGGTGTTCGAAGCCGCACTCGAGGGCGATGTCGGTCACCGAATCGCCCGGCGCGGACGCCAGCAGCTGCGCCCGCGCGTCGTCGAGCCGCACCGCACGCAGGAACGCCATCGGCGAGGTGCGGCGATAGCTGCGGAATGCGCGGAACAGCGAACGGCCACTGATGCCCGAGTGACGGACCAGGTCGTCGATCGACAGGGGTTCCGAGGCATGGGCGCGGATGTAGTCCTCGACTTCCCGCAGCTGTCGAGGTGCGACATCCGGCGGCCTGGCTTCGAATTGCCGCGAGTAGTTGTGCGGCTGTCCGACAAGCAGGGCCGTCATCAGCGTGTCTTCCACGTTGGTGACCAGTACCGGATGGTCGCCCAGCGAGCTGCCGGCCTCGAGATCGTCCAGCAGGAACCGCAGTACTCGCCGGTAGCGACCCCCGAACTGCGGACCGAACCGGGGATCAAACGTCAGCGGCGCCGTCAGCGGCGCGCCGGTCAGGACCTGCAGGTGCCGTTCCAGGGCGTGGCGGCGGATTTTCACGATCAGTCCGCAGGAGCTGGGTCCGTAGTGGATCGACAGCGGTCGCGTGGGCGAGGTGACCATGCCCTGGCGGGGGGTCACGACACAGAGTTCATTGCCGTTGACATACCGGATCGTGCCAGAGGCTGCGAGCTGGACGAGGTAGAAAATCTCGGTTTCGCCCAGGTCGTACCCGATCTCGGCATCAAAGGAGAGGGCGCCGACGGAAATCCGCGCCAGCGGAGCTTCGCAGAGCCGAAAGCGGAGGCTGGCCGTCCGATCCGGAAACCGGATCTCGTGGCCGCAGTAGGTGCTGGAGATGAATGAAGCCGCTTCATCGGCGCGGCGAGTCGCTGCGATCTTGTAGCGCGATAGCGGTCGAACTGGTCGAGCTGTCGTCGTCGAACCCATGGCCGTTTCCCCGTTCAGCATATGAAGCGTGATGCAGACCGACAAGCAGCCGCTCGGAATCGACGGTCGTCCCGTCGCGTGGCGGAATTCGGATACCACTGGCGCGATCCGGATTGCGCGCAGCTTCGGCCTTGGATTTGGTTGGATCGGGCATGTCACGCGTACTGCTGCGCTGTGCGCAGCCGGGCGCGCCGAATGAACCTTGAGGAGGAGATTTGCCGATGGTTGCGTTGACCATCAACGGATACAGCTACCTCGTGGACGCCCCTCCGGATACGCCGCTCCTGTGGATTATTCGGGAGGAACTGCGTCTAGCTGGAACGAAATACGGATGCGGAATTGGGCTGTGCGGCTCCTGCACTGTCCACGTCAATGGCGAGGCAGTGCGATCGTGCATGGTCCAAGCTGGTGATGTCGAAGGGACATCGATCACCACCATCGAGGGCCTGCATTACGCCGACAGCCACCCGGTCCAGCAGGCGTGGGTCGAAATGCAGGTACCGCAGTGCGGCTACTGCCAGTCCGGGCAGATCATGCAGGCGGCGGCCCTGATCGCTGCCAATCCTGCGCCCAGCCGGGACGAGATCGTCGAGGCCATGGACGGGAACCTGTGCCGTTGCGCAACCTATTCAAGCATCGTCGGCGCCGTCGAACGCGCCGCCGCGATCGCTGGAAGCGAGGCCTGACATGAGTACCACAGACACGCAACTGTCACGACGGGACTTCATGGTTCGGTCGATGGCGACCGGATCGGGTCTCGCGCTCGGCATCGGCTTCACGACCGGTGCGATCCCGGGAGCCCGTGCCGCCACGGAAGCGGCGGAGGCCTTCACGCCTTCCATCTGGTTCACGATGATGCCGAATGGCCATACCACCGTTCATATCGTGAAATCCGAGATGGGCCAGCACATCGGCACCGCGCTCGCCCAGATCGTGGCGGACGAGCTCGAGGTGGACTGGCAGCACGTGACGCTCGACTACCCGGAGGGAAGTGCCGAGAACTTCGCCGTGTACGGCCTCGCCTACACCGTGAACAGCGGCAGCGTCACCACCGAGTTTGACCGTCTGTTGCGCTCCGGTGCCGCGGGCCGCATCGCGCTTATCGAGGCGGGAGCTGCGCTCCTCGGGACGAACGTCGAGGACGCCGTCGCGGCCAACAGCCGGGTCACCGACAGCGTTTCCGGGCGGTCAATCGCCTACAGCGAAATCCTCTCGCAGACGACCATCGAGCGACGGTTCGCATACCCCGATGACTTCCGCGACATCCCGCGCAAGGACCCGGCGGACTACAAGATCATCGGGAAGTCGATGCCCGCGCACGACATTCCCTCGAAGACCAACGGCAGCGCGCGCTACGGCATCGACGTGTTCATCCCGAACATGGCCTACGGTGCCCTGGTGTTGCCGCGGTCACGTTATGGGGCGAAGGCGCTGTCGGTTGACGACACCAAGGCGCAATCCATTCCCGGCTACATCCAGGCCGTCACCGTGGACGACAGCTTCGGCAAATGCACCGGCTGGGTCGTCGCGATCGCGGAGACGTTCCCGGCCGCGATGAACGCGGCCAAGGCGCTGGAGGTCGAATGGGATGCCGGCCCCCACGGCGACGTTTCGCTGGAGGGGCTGCTCACAGAGTACCGGGCCCTCCAGGCGGATCCCGAAATGGGAGCCCCGTGGGTGGACCAGGGTGATGTGGACGGCAGTCTGGCCAACGCCGACGAGGTGCTGGAGGCCGAGTACACCACCGACATGGTGGTGCACGCGACCATGGAGCCGCTCAACGCCACCGTGCATCAGGTCGGGGACACCTGGCACGTGCATACCGGTACGCAGAGTACGTCGTTCGCCCGTATGACCCTCACGGCCTACCTGGCCCATTTCCTTGGCCAGCCGGCCGAGGAGATCAAGGTGGTCGTGCACCAGCGCGTACTGGGCGGCGGCTTCGGCGGGAAACAGGACTACGACGAGATTCTCGCCGCAGCCTACTGCTCGCATCAGGTCGCCCGGCCGATCAAGCTGATCCAGACCCGCGAGACCACCTTCGCCACCAGCTTCCCGCGGACGCCGACGCTCCACAAGCTGCGCGGCTCCATCCAGGGCGGTGCCTTCACCGCCATGGAGCACGACATCGTGTGCGGTTACATGGGCCCGCGGTTCTCCGTCGGGAAGGCGTACGGCACCGACTGGCTCCAGCTCGATGCGGACGACGGATCGGGCCGTGACATCGACCAATGGTCGATCGGCGGCAGCGACCACTGGTACACACTGGACAACCACCGGGTGCGCGCCATCAACCACGACCAGACGACCTGGGCCGTGCAGGCGTCAGCACTCCGGACGGTTTCCAATTCGTACAACTACTTCGTGGTGGAATCCTTCCTCGACGAAGTGGCCCACCGCCTGGGCAAGGACCCGCTGGATCTCCGCCTCTCGATGCTGACGGGCGAAGGCAGCAGCCGTGGCATTCCCAACACCGGCCACGAACCCGGCACCGGCTCCGACTACTACATGGACCGGCTGTGGATTTCGCTGCCCTGGCCCGCCGAGAACAGCTGGATCCCCTACGAGTCGGCGACGGTCGGCGGCGCCAAGCGACTGGCCAATGTCCTTCGGGTCGCAGCCGGCAAGGCGGGATACGGCAAGCGCATGCCGAAAAACCACGGCATGGGCCTCGCCGTCTCGGCCGCCGAGGAACGGCAGAGCCCGACCTGGGTGGCCGGGGTCGCCGAGGTCGCGGTTGATCCGGAAAGTGGCGAGATCGACTTGCAGAAGCTCACGATTGCCATGGACATGGGAATCGCGATCAACCCCGGCAACGCCGTCGCCCAGATCAAGGGCGCGGCGCTTTGGGGGGCAAGTCAAGTGCTGAGCGAGCGTCTTACCGTCAAGGACGGCGCCTTCGAACAACACAACTTCGACACCTACCTGCCGATCCGGTTGAGCCAGGTGCCCGAGATCGACGTCGAGATCGTCGAATCGGGGAACCACCCGAGCGGCGTGGGCGAACCCTCCTCGACCGTGGTCGCACCGGCCGTGGCCAACGCGGTGTTCAATGCCGTGGGAGTGCGCATGCGGCACATGCCCATCACGGCGGACGCGGTGAAGGCTGCCATCCAGGCGACCTGATCCCTTCGCTGCAGCCGGAGCCGCGCGGCCCTAGCCGTGTGGCTCCGGTACTGCATGATCGCAGCGAACGTCCTCCCTGGTGTAGCGCCCGATGTCGAATGCCCTCCACATGATGTCCGCCCGGGACCTCACCCGCGGATTTCGTACGGGCCACTTCTCTCCCGTTGAAGTGACGCAGGCGGTTCTCGACCGGATCCAGTCCCTCGACGAGACCTACAACGCATTTTGCGTGGTCGATGCAGACAGTGCGCTGGCAGCCGCCCGGGAGTCCGAGCGGCGATGGCGCGAAGACCGGCCGCTCAGTCCGGTCGACGGCGTGCCGACCACCGTCAAGGACCTGATCCTCGTCAAGGGGTGGCCAACCCGCCGCGGGTCACGGACCATCGAAGCCGACCAGCCCTGGGACGTCGACGCCCCGCCCGTCGCACGCCTCCGCGAAGCCGGAGCCGTGCTCATCGGGAAGACCACGACCCCCGAGTTCGGCTGGAAGGGCGTGACCGACAGCCCCCTCACCGGTACCACC
Source organism: Alphaproteobacteria bacterium (assembly GCA_021296265.1). Lineage (GTDB taxonomy): Bacteria > Pseudomonadota > Alphaproteobacteria > TMED109 > TMED109 > VXPW01. The sequence goes on from JAGWAT010000002.1 coordinate 115,230, forward strand.
GCAAACCCTTGGGATCCCGCCCGCACCCCGGGCGGCTCCAGCGGCGGCGCAGCGGCGGCGGCGGCGCTGGGCATGGGCACGCTGCATCTCGCCACCGACGGTGGCGGCTCGATCCGCATGCCGGCGGGATTCTGCGGACTGTTTGGTCACAAGCCCACGTTTGGCGCCGTACCGGTCCACCCGCATTCACCGGCGGGCACGCTGTGGCACCAGGGCCCGATCGCACGAACGGTGAACGACGCCTGCCTGATGCTGGAGATCATCTCCCAGCCGGACCCGCGCGACTGGCAGGCGGTCCCGCTTGCGCACCCGGTCGCTCCCGGGACCGCGGACGATGCCGGTGTAGCCGGGCTCCGGATCGCCTACAGCCGGTCCCTGGGCTACGCCAAGGTCGATCCGCAGGTCACCGCTCAGGTCGATGCAGCAGTGCAGTGGTTCGCCGAGCGAGGCGCCATCGTCGTGGAGGAGGATCCGGGCTTCGACGATCCCATCGGCGTGATGGTGACCCTGTGGACGGTTGCGCTCGCATTGGCCACGGACGGGCTCTCAGCGGCCCAGCGGGACCTTGTCGATCCCCCGATCCTCGAGCTTGCGGAACGGGGCAAGTCCGTATCGGCGCTGGCCTATCGCCGGGCGGAACAGCACCGCGACGCGCTCGGTCGCCAGATGCGCGCGTTCCATGAACGCTACGACCTCTTGATGACGCCCCAGTTGCCGCTGACGGCATTTGAAGTGGGCCACGAGGTCCCCAGCGGCAGCGGCATGACACGCTGGTGGGAGTGGTCGCCCTTTACCTATCCGTTCAATCTCACGCAACAGCCGGCGGCGGCGCTTCCCTGCGGGTTCGCAGCCGACGGCATGCCGGCCGCCGTGCAGGTCGTCGCACGAAAGTTCGACGATGAACGGATTCTCCGCGCCTGCCGGGCCTACGAGCGGGCGAACCCGTTTGCCATGCCCACCCATGTCAACGCGCACCCGCGAGATGTGGGGGCGGGCGTCGCGGCGCTCCGCGCGTAAAGATCAGTCGTCAGGGCCGGCGGACAGCATCGATGGGGAACGTCCCCGATCCGGCGACTTGCCCGCGACGCCCCTAACGCGGCGCCGGGGCCTACGACCGGTTCGTCACCAGGATGGTGAGACCGATGATGCCGAGCACGATCGCGACCGGGTAGAAGACGCTGCCGGCCAGGACCGGCAGCACCTGGTCAAACCAGACTGTCGGATCCCCGGGGTCGGGGTCGAGCGTCCGGTCCACGAACCCCTGCAGGCCAACCAGGCTGTTGGCGTGCAACTGTGACCAGATCCGGGCGATCGAGGGTCCGACGCCAAACAGTGCCAAGCCCAAGGCCGCCGCTCCCAGGACAAGCGCGGCCCGACTGATCATGCGTGTCATGAGCACGGCCTCCCGTCGACACGGATTCGCCCGATCGACTGCCTCGCCTGCCAATCTACCGGACTCGGTCGAGCCACGCGACGCCGGCCGGCGCACGTGTGGCCGGATGGGGCCCCGATCCCACTATGATCACCTGCCAAGCGCACCTGCCCAATCGTCATCCTTACCCGTCTGTTGCCGTGCGAGCGAACACCGCCATTCCCCACACCCTGGCCATCGACGAGATCCAGACGCGCCTCCAGCGCGCGCTGCCCGCACGCGTCATTCCGGCGGTCGTCGGTGACGTGAAGCTGCCCGATTCCCTGCTGGAAGACCTGGTCCCGGCCGCTGTCCTGGTGGGCCTGGTGGACCGTCCGGAGGGCCCGACCATTCTGCTGACCAGGCGAGCCGACGACCTTCCGAGACACCCCTCGCAGGTCAGTTTCTCGGGCGGCGTCGTCGAACCCCAAGACGCCGACGCGGTCGCCTGCGCACTCCGGGAAACAGAGGAGGAGATCGGACTCGCCCGCCGCCACGTGGAAGTGATCGGCCGCCTCGACACGTGCATTACCGGCACCGGCTACTCGGTGATGCCGGTGGTCGGCCGCATCACCCCGGGCTTCACCCTGCGCCTCGCAAAGCGGGAGGTGGCGGATGCGTTCGAAGTGCCGCTCGCCTACCTGCTCGACCCGGACAATCACACCGAAGGTACCCGCGCAACCACCTACGGGACGTTCCGGTTCTACGACATTCGCTGGCAGGAACACCGCATCTGGGGCGCGACGGCGCGGATGCTGGTGAACCTGTTCGAAAGGATCCGCCTGCCGTGATCCGCACTCTTCTGGTCCGCATTCTTCCGTTCCTGGTTCCCGTCATCTTGTTTGCGCTCTGGTACTACCTCGCCCGTCGTCGGGCCGGGAAAGCAGGGGTGGCAGCGCCGAGCTGGCGCGAGGCGCCGTGGGGCTGGATTGCACTTTCCGGCCTGCTGGTCCTGGCCCTCGGCCTCGCCTTCTTCCGGCTCTCCACCGGTGCTTCGCCCGAGGGGACCTACGTGCCGCCGAAATACGAGGACGGACGCATCATCCCCGGCCACGTCGAACCGTGACGGCCCGTACGCTCCAGGCGATTGGCCGAATCCCGAACCCGCCCGCCTGGCTGGACCGCCCGCTGGTCACGCAGGTAATGGCCGCCCTCGACATGCGCGCCACCCGGCCGGGCGCGCTGTTCGTCGGCGGATGCGTCCGCGATTCCTTGCTGACGCGACCTCGCGACACCCTCGATATCGACGTGGCCACGGTGCACCCGCCGCCCGAAGTGCAGAAACGCCTTCGCCGGGCGGGGGTGCGAACGGTCGCGACGGGCATTGCACACGGAACGATCACGGCGCTGCCGTCCCGCGGCGAGCCCGGCTCGGTGGAGGTCACGACCCTGCGCCGCGACGTCCGGACATTCGGACGGAGCGCTGACGTCGCATTCTCGGAGGATTGGATCGCCGATGCTGAGCGCCGCGACTTCACGATCAACGCACTGTACGCCGGCCCCGATCTCCGGGTATTCGGCGCGAACGACCTCGGACTCCGGGATCTGGCGCGCGGGCACGTGCGCTTCATTGGCATGGCCGCCCACCGCATTCACGAGGACTACCTCAGAATCCTCCGGTACTTCCGCATGTTCGCGTGGTTCGGAGGACCGACGCACGATCGTGTGAATCTGAATGCGATCGCCAAGTCGCTTCCGGGCCTGCGGCACGTGTCCGGCGAGCGGCTGCGGGCGGAACTGCTGCGGCTGCTGGCCGCCGAGCAGCCGGTACCGGCGGTGGAGGCGATGGCCGCGACCGGCACGCTCCAGCGCGTGGTGGGCGACTGGAGCAATCCGGCATCCCCGACGGCAAGGCGACGGCTTCGGACGCTCGGCCGGCTGGCGCATCTCGAACGCCTGCTCGGCCTCGAGGATTCCGGACGGCGGCTCTGCGCCCTGGTCGATACCGTTCCTGGCGCCGCCGGCGCCAGTGCTCGCCTGCGGCTGACCCGGGCCGAATCCCGCCGCCTCCGCAAGGCTGCGGCGGGTGGCGCACCGGCGACGACCTGCCCCCAGGCCCGGCGGCACGTCTGGGAAGCGGGCGGCCGCAGCCAAGCCCTTGATGGCCTGCTCCTGGGCGCGGCGCGGACCGGTGCCCCCGCCCCGGCCATCGTCCGCCGGCTCGCGCGGCACATGCAGACGTGGGATCCGCCGGCCTTCCCGCTCGGCGGCGACGATGTGGTCGGGCTCGGGGTGCCGCCGGGCCCAAGGCGCCGGGCCCTTCTCCGCGCGGTCGAGGCATGGTGGGCGGACGGCGACTTTGCATCCGGACGGGACCGCTGTCTCGAGGAACTCCGGCACCGGGCCCGCTGACGGGTCCCCGACGGAGCCCCCCGGATCGGCGGGGACGTCGTCAGGCTACATCGCGCATCCCTGCCGTACCAGCCGCTATGCGGTGTTCTTCCATGCCTCCACGGCGGCCTCGTCCGGACCGCCGGGCAGGGCGACCGGGGAATCCGGGGCCGGAGACAGCAGGCCCGCCTTGCGGAGATCGCGGAGCCCCGGCAAGTCGTTTCGGGATTCGAGGCCGAAGTGGTCCAGAAACGCCGCCGTCGTCTGCCATGTCGTCGGCCGGCCAGGCACCTGCTTCCGGCCCCGCGGCTCGATCCAGCCTTCCTCGAACAGAATGTCCAAGGTACCGGGACTGACGGTCACGCCGCGGATTTCTTCGATCTCGGCCCGCGTGACGGGAGCGTGATAGGCGACGATCGCCAGCGTCTCCAGTCCGGCCCGGGACAGCTTCCGCCGCCGGACTTTTTCCACGGTCAGCCGGTCCGCAACATCGCTTGCAGTCCGGAATGCCCAGGCGTTCCCGACCTTGGCAAGCTCCACGCCACGGCCCTGGTAGTGCTCGCGCAGGACCGTCAGCACCTCCGACACCGCGGTGTCTGCGGGCAGCACGCGGGCGATCTCGTTCGTTCGGACCGGAGACGCGCTGGCGAAGAGCAGCGCCTCCGTGACACGGCACGCCTCGAACAGCGCCGGATCGGTCTTTCGCTTATCCGTCGCCTCGGCGCCCGCAGTGGGAGCGGCGATGGCCGAAACGACCGACCCGGACACCTCGGCAACGGTATTCGACTCGGTCGTACCCCCCCGGGCCAAAATGTCCACGGATTCATGCGGCATGGGTTGAATCTCCGTTGGAGTTCGAACGCGAGCGCACCAGGACCGGGCCAAACGGCCGCGTCTGCCGCATGTCCAGTTCACCCCCCCGAACCAGCTCAAGGCTTGCCACAAAGACGGATGCATAGGCTGACCGACGGAAAGCCGACGGGTCGTCTCGGGGCAGGAAGCCGGCAAGCGTTGCCCATTCCTGCAGGCCGGAGAGCCGGTTTCGAATCCAACCCGTCGCGATCTTGACCGAATAGAGGCGCTTCGGCCGGACCGCGAGCGCCGGCGGCTGACGGCGGCGGCAAATTCCGGCATAGGCCAGGATCAGATCGTGGAAGGTCGCGTCGACCGTGGTCGATACCTGCTCGGCGGGCGGTTGCGTCTCGCCGCGGGCATGGCGGTCGCGCCCGAGCAGCGGCCGCCGAAACAGCAGTTCGCCGTGGCGGCGCATCGCATCCAGGCGAACCATGCGAAACCGTAGCGCCTCCGCCAGGGCCTCGCCGGTCAACTGCTCTTCATCGGTTTCGGGAAGCAACAAGCGCGACTTCATGTAGGCGAGCCACGCTGCCGTCACCAGGTGGGCGGCGGCGACTTCTAGATTGAGGCGGCGCGCGCCCTCGACGAACGCGAGGTACTGCTCCGCAAGCTCCAGCATCGAGATTTCGGCCAGGTCCACTTTCTGGCGGCGCGCCAGCGTGAGCAGCAGGTCGATCGGTCCCTCGTACGCGCCCAACGACAGGAAGAATGCGTCCGGAGCCGTCCGCCGCCGCGGCTGATCTTCTTCGAACTCGGGAACGGGAGCGATCACGAAAGCCCCACCATGCGAACGATGATGGATACCACATATTGGGCCGGCTCGCCAAGAATCCACCGAAATATGGGGAGTTCCGCCCCCAATGCCGACGCTGCCAGCGGCACGGCCACGAGACCCGCCAGCAGTACCGGGAACCCGTAGCGTTCCGTGCTGGCCCAGCGACGCGCCCACCCGTGCGGCAGCGCGGCGTAGAGCACCCGCCCGCCGTCCAACGGCAACAGCGGGAGCAGATTGAGAAGGGCGAGCAGCACGTTGATCCACAGTGCGTTCACTAGGTTGTCGGCGACCCACCGACCCCCGACGGGCACGCTCGGGACCAAGTGCAGGAGGAGCGCCGCCAGCAGCGCGAGCAAAAGATTCATGGCAGGCCCCGCCAGCGCCACCGCCGCGATCCCGATCCGCCTCGGGTTCAGGCGGAAAAACCGCACGGGTACGGGTTTCGCGTAGCCGAACACCAGCGGTGAAACCAACAGAAGCACGATCGGCAGCAGGACCGTCCCGACCGGATCGACGTGGCGCAGGGGGTTGAGACTGACGCGCCCCGCCTGACGCGCCGTGTCGTCCCCGAATTGCTCCGCGACATAGCCGTGCGCCGCCTCGTGCAGCGTAATCGCCGTCAGGGCCGGCAGCGCCCACACCGAAATCGTGTAGGCAATGGCGCCGGCCTGATCAAGCATGCGGCAGCAGCTCGCGCAGGGTTTCGAAATCGAGGCCGCGCGTCCGCTCCGGTGCCCGGCGCGCCGCCAGCCATGCCAGCGCCGTGTGCCAGCGGGCGCAGGCCTCGTCGGTCATGGGGGGCAGCGACCGGGCAACGACCGCCATCTCGTCGAGCCGGCCATTGCAGTGGAGAACGACGTCGCATCCGGCTGCGAGGGCGGCGCAGGCCCGCTGCTCTACGGGACCGCTCAGTGCCCCCATGCACAGATCGTCGGAGATCAGCATGCCTTCGAACCCGATGCGCCGGCGCACGACCTCCTGGATCCCGGTTCGCGACACCGTGAGGGGGAGATCGGTATCGAAAGCCGCGTACACCACGTGGGCCGTCATTGCGACCGGCGAGTCCCGCAGTACTCGGAACGGCATGAAGTCGGTGGCGTCGAGAACCGCTGCCGGCGCCTCGACAACCGGCAGCCGATCATGGCTGTCGGCGGCGGCGCGGCCGTGCCCGGGGATGTGCTTGACCACCGGGAGGACTCCTGCGCGGCCGAGCCCGTCGACGGCCGCCTGACCCAGTGTCGCCACGACGTCGGGGTCACCGGCGAACGCCCGGTCGCCGATGACGGCATGACCCCCATCGACCACCAGGTCAAGGACCGGCGCACAGTTGACGTCGATGTCGACGCGCGCGAGGTCGCGGCCCAGCAGGACGTGCCCGATCCGTACCGCGTCGGCCGACCGCGCGAGGTCGTGCATCGCCAGCTCCCCGTACGCTCCGGCCGGGGGATAGGCCGGCACATGGGGTGGCCCCAGCCGCTGCACGCGGCCGCCTTCCTGGTCAATCAGGACCGGCGCGTCCGACCCGGCCGCTTCCCGGAGCGCGCCGACGAGCCCCGCGGTCTGCGCCGGCGTGTCGAGGTTTCGGGTGAACAGGATGAAACCGAAGGGACGGGCCTCCGCGATAAAGGCCTGCTCTTCAGTCCGCAGCTCCGTTCCGGCAATGCCGAAAATGACCGGGAGCGTCACTGCCCCTTGGCAACGAAACAGGGAACGCCCCGTTTCTCCAGCTCATTGCAGATCTCGCCCGCGGCCTTCCGGGTCTCGAAGGGACCGGCCTGCAGGCGCTGCACCCGCTCCTGTTCCGACACCTTGAACTCCCTGACCCGAAAATCGAGGATGCCGAACACGTCGGGATGGGCAGCCAGCAGGCGCTGGGCCTCGACCACGGCGCGGTCACGCGACCGGATCGCCAAGAGCTGTATGGACGCCTTCCAGGCGCTACGCGGATGGCGCGGTTGCGGGAGCTCCGGCGGTTCCTCGGCGGGCGCCGGAGTGGCTGCCGTTTCGGCAGGCTCAGGGATTACTTCCGGCTCCGGCTCGATTTCCGGAACGGGCGGCTCGGCGCGCGGCCGCACCATCGGTTCCTCGACGCTCGGCAGCAATCGCTCCGGGCCGGTTTCGGGTTCCGTGGCGGCGCCCTCGAGCAGCGCGCTGCCATGGGTATCGGCTTGGTACCCGCCCGGGTCCTCCGGGCGCTGGCGGATCGGCTCCGGCAACGGTTCCACCACCGGAACGGCGTCGACGACCTGGTTGGGCGTCCCGAGGTAGCCCTCGAAGTACATCCAGGCCCCGACGCCAAATCCACCGACGACCACAGCGGACGCCACCAGTCCGGTTACCCGGTTCATCGCATCTCCTCCGCCGGCGTCACCCCCAGGATGGACAGGCCGGCACGCAGCACGGCCCGGACCGCGTCGGCCAGCAGCAGACGCGCGGCCGTGCGCGGACGGTCACCCGGAAGCAGTGTTCGCAACGACGGCTCGCCACGGGCGCCAGCGGTCCACAGCGCATGGTACCGGGCCGCCAGTTCGGAAAGCTGGAAGGCGATGCGATGCGGTTCGCGGGCCCGCGCTGCCGCTTCAACCTGTTCAGGCCAGAGCGCGACTTCGCGCATCAACGCCACTTCCCGCGGATCCGCGAGGATCGTCGGATCAGACTCTGCATGGACGTCAAGACCCTGCAGTTCCCCGTGTTCCTCGACCCGTCGGAACACCGAGCAAATCCGGGCGTGCGCATACTGGACGTAGTAGACCGGATTGTCCTTCGACTGACGCACGGCCTCCAGCAGATCGAAATCCAGCGGCGCATCGGGCCGCCGCATAAGCATAAGGAATCGGAATACGTCGGGGCCGACCTCGCGCAGGACGGACTCGAGGGTGACGATGTTGCCGTCGCGTTTCGACATCCGCACCGGTTGCCCGGCTCGCGTCACCCGGACCAGCTGACAGAACTTGACGTCAAGACCCGCGGCGTCCTCGCTGAGCGCGGAGAGTCCGGCCCGCACGCGTTTCGCATAGCCGCCGTGATCGGCGCCCCAGACGTCGATCTGTTGGCGGAAGCCGCGCCGGTACTTGTCGAAATGGTAGGCAAGGTCGCCCGCGAAATACGTCCACTCGCCGTTGGCCCGGCGCAGTGGCCGGTCGGCGTCGTCGCCGAAACGGCTGGCGCGAAAGAGCAGCTGCGGACGGGGTTCCCAGGTTTCTTCCGCCGCGCCCTTTGGCCGTGGGGGCACGCCGGTGTAGACGAGGTCCCGCCGTTTCAGCACGGCGACAGCCTTGTCGACGCGACCGGCGTCCCGGAGGTCACGTTCCGACACGAAGACGTCGAAGCGAATGCCGAGTCGTTCCAGATCCCGGTCGATCAGCTTCATCATCTCGCGAATCCCGGCCTCCCGGAATCTCTCCAGCCACGCATCCTCCGCAGCGGCGACCGCTTCGCCACCGTCCGCCGCAAGCTCCCCTTCCGCCACCGGCGCAAGGTACTCGCCGGGATACAGCCCCTCCCCCGGCGATGAGTCCTCGACACCGGCCGCCATGCGGTACCGGTGGTGGATGGAGCGGGCCAGCTGATCGATCTGGCCGCCGGCATCATTGATGTAGTACTCGCGGGTCACGTCGAAGCCGGCGAATGCCAGGAGCGCAGCCATGGCGTCTCCCAGCACGGCCCCGCGCCCGTGGCCGACGTGCAGCGGACCGGTGGGGTTGGCTGATACGAATTCGACATTGACCGGGATTGCCCCGCCCATCGCGGAGCGCCCATAGTCGGCGCCGGCGGCCACCGCCTCCCGCAGAGCCGGGATCCAGGCCGAAGGTGCGATCCGGAGATTGACGAAACCGGGACCCGCGGGTTCCGCGGACATGATGCCGGCCACCCCTGGCAGCGCGTCGGCCAGGCGCCCGGCGAACGCGCGCGGATCCATCCCGACCCGCTTTGCCAAGACCAGGCTGGCATTGGTCGCGAGGTCCCCGTGCGCCGGGTCGCGCGGCGGACTCAGTGTCACGGCGCGCTGCAGCAGTTGCTCCCAGTCCCCGTCCGGGGCCGCCGACGTGCTGACGATCCGGCGCACGGCCTCCTCGATGTGGCGCCGAACGGCCGGAAGCGGCCCGTCTCCGGTCGCCGGCGCCGTCACGTCCCGCTCAAGATCTTGCCGGGACAACGCCTGGACCTCGTCTCCCGGCGAGGCCGCGCGTTCAGTCGGCGAGGCCCTGCCGGATGGTGGCGATCTGTTCCTGCGCGGCCATTCGCGATCGAGACGAACTGGAACCCTTCCCGGATTTTCTGCAGCGCGTACTCCGGGCCCAGGCAGTGCAGCCCGGCCGGCACGCCGGCGCGCCGGGCCGCCGCCAGGACAGTCGCCATGGCCTCGGTGACGACCGGATTGTCGGTATCCATCTGCGGTCTTTCGCCGAGCGACAGCGCGAGGTCCGACGGCCCCACGTAGATCCCGTCCAGGCCCGGCGTCGCGACGATCGCATCCACGTTGGCGACCGCCTCCGCGGTTTCCACCATCGCAATCGCCAAGATGGTCTCGTTCGCCTTGTCCAGATAGTCGGGGCCACCGTAGATCGCAGCCCGGATCGGGCCGAAGCTGCGGACCCCGTCGGGGGCGTACTTGCAGTAGGAAACCAGCTGCGCGCACTGCTCGGGCGTATTGACCATCGGGCAGATGATCCCGTAGCTGCCAGCGTCCAGGAGCCTGCCGATGATGCCGGGTTCCAGCGTTGGAACGCGGGTAAGCGGTGTCACCGGGGTGGTCGACAGCGCCTGCAGCATCTGGACGGTGTCGGAGAAGTCGCTCAGCCCGTGCTGGAGGTCGATGGTCACGGAATCCCAGCCGCACCCCCCCATGACCTCGGCTGCGAAACTGTTCGGAATGGCCAGCCAGCCGTTCACAACTGCGCCCCCCTCTTGCCAGATCTTCTGAACGGTGTTCACGCGCATGGTTCCTACTCCAGTACTTCGGGATTGACGATATGCGCAGGCTTGATCCGGCCATCGAACGCATCCAGTACGTTCTGGCAGGTGACCTCGGCCATAGCCCGCATGGATTCGCTCGTGATCCCGGCCACGTGCGGCGAGAACAGCACGTCGTCTAGATCCAGCAGCGGATGATCATCCGGCGGCGGCTCCGCGTCGAAGACATCGAGCCCCGCGGCCCGGATGCCGCCGGAACGAAGCGCGTCGACCAGTGCCGCCTCCTCGATGATCCCGCCCCGCGCAGTGTTGACGAGAATCGCGGACGACTTCATCCGGGCAAGCGCCGACGCGTCGATCAGGCCTTCGGTCTCGGCATTGCGGGGACAGTGGACGGTGACGAAATCCGCCACCGGCAGGGCCTCCTCGAGGCGCGCGACGCGGCGGGCGCCCGCCTGCTCCACGACGGCACTCTCGACGTAGGGGTCAAAAACATCGACCGCCATCCCGAGTCCCTTGCAGATCGCCGTCGTGCGCGTCCCGATTCGGCCGAACCCGATGACGAGCAGTCGTTTGCCGAATAGTTCGACACTTTCCCGGTCGGTCCCAAAACGCTCCTGGAACCGGCGACCCTGGACGGTGCCATGGAAATAGAGAGAGCGTTTGGCAAGCGCCATCATCAGGAAGACCGCGTGCTCGGCGACCGACCTCGAATTGGATTCTCCTGCGATCAGCAGCGGGATCCCCCGCTCGGTCAGGGCCTCCACGTCCACCGAATCGAACCCGACCCCGAAGCGTGACACCACCTCTAGGTTTGGTGCCGCCGCGATGAATTCGCGGTCGCAGACCGTCGTGCGCAACGTCACTGCAGCCACGTCGCCCAGCCGCTCGAGAAGCGTACCGACCTCGTCGTTGGAGCACTCCTCGACCAGGACATCGTCGCGAGCCTCCAGAAGGGCGCGTCCCTCGGCGGGCATGCCCTGCACCAACATTACCTTGCGCTGATTCGCCATGTTCGCGTCCCCTAGAGCTCTTCGACGCCGCGCTCAAGGTAGCGCGAGCGGTCCCACAGGGTGGCGACTTCACGACGCGCAATCTGCCCGTCAAGTGCATCTTCCTTGGCCTGTACCTCGGCCAAGGCGGCGATCACCCGATCGGCTTGGTGGAGCGGCACCACGACCACGCCGTCTTCGTCAGCCACCACGATGTCCCCCGGCTGGACGGTCACGTCCCCGACGCTAACCGGGCCGTTCAATTCTCCCGGGCCGTTCGGGTACATGCCGTTGGGACGGAGGCCACACGAAAACGTGGGAGGCCCCTTGGCCCGGATGCCGGCCGCATCTCGCACCAAGCCGTCGGTAACGATCCCGGCGACGCCCTTCTGCCTTGCCACCGCAGCGTAGTGGTCACCGATCACCGCTCCATTCCGGGCGCGCCCGGTTGCCAGCACCAGCACGTCGCCGGGCCCCACGTAGTCGAGCGCCGCCAAAGCCGCCAGATTGTCGCCCGGTGCACCGGAAGCGGTTACCGCGGTTCCGGCGAAACGTGTGGTGGGATCGAGCGGTCGGATCGCTGGATCCATGCAATTCCAACCCTGCTGGGCGTCGGCAATGAAGCTGGTCGGCGCGTCCGCCACCGACGCCACCTGCTCCGGCGTTGCTCGGCCAACCGGCGTGTAGATCCGAAGGGCGAGCGGGTCGCCGATCATGAAGACATATTGGGGAACACCGTCACGGGCCTCTGGCGACCGCCACACCATAGCGCAGCAGAGTTCGACACCCAATGACGGGCGCTGCAGGCCGGTCGCGCCCGGAGGATGAGAATACCGCGGCTGTGCCCAGTGAACACTGCGCAGGGATTCCGTCCGGGGACCCTGCATCTGCGCGACGCGGCAGTGAAGCGGCGGCGGCCTGCATCCTCCGTCGCGAGACGTCGATCTCGGATCGGCCACCACGCACGGGGGCCGGACGGGGCCCCAAGGGAGCCAGCAAAGCTGTCGGAACTTCGTTGTGGTGCCCCCTACGGGACTCGAACCCGTGTTTCCGCCGTGAAAGGGCGGCGTCCTAGACCACTAGACGAAGGGGACCCAAAGCCAGAGTACACGGATGGCGGCGGAGGTCGGAGCCGTCCCCGCACGCGCGCCGCCGACAGTGAAACATGTGCGACCGGATAAAATCCTATTCCGGTTCGCGCCGCAAGTCATTGCCCCCATGCTCGCCGGCCCGTCGCATCGCAAGCAGGCGTGTCCCACAGTTCGGTGCCGAACGCCTTCTCCGGTCTGCGCCGGGCAAGGATCGGCCGGCGGCCGGCCTGATGAGCGGCATCTGCACCTGGCTTCCCTGGCTCGGGCCCTGGCTGGCCCCGCGCCGCTCGCTCCCCCATAGTGCGGGCTCGCGAAGCACGCCCGAGCTTCAACCCGCGAGGACCGATCGCATGCCTGACGTCCCGGAGCGTTTTCGCTCCTGCCGCTTCGGCATCACGCTCGGGGATCCAGGCGGCATCGGACCGGAAATCGTCGTCAAGGCCCTGGAGGCTCTGCCCGAAGCCAAGCGGCAGCAAGTCGCCGTCATCGGCGCCATCGACGCCCTCCGACGGGCACAGAACACGTTCGGGCGAGGCCCGGATTCGCTCCTGGGGTGCGTGCTCGAGGATACGGGTGCACCGGCCCGACCTGGCCCGGTCGGCGTCGCGTCGGCCACCGGCGGGGCCGCGAGCCACGCGGCGGTGGTGCGGGCGGTCGAACTCGCCCGCGCCGGCGCCATCGACGTCATCGTGACCGCCCCGATTTCCAAGGAAGCGCTGCACCTCGCCGGTCATCCCTACGACGGACACACCGGACTGCTCGCGCACCTGTGCGGCGTCGACAATCCCTTCATGCTGCTCGCCGCCCCGGAGTTCGCAGTCATTCACGTCTCGGCGCACGTGCCGCTTCGCACGGCAATCGAGCGGGTGCGCACGGCGCGGGTCCTGGATGCCATTCACACCGGCACCCGACACCTGCGGCATCTGGGGCTTCGACAGCCGCGGGTCCGGGTCGCCGGACTCAATCCCCATGCCGGCGAGGGCGGCATTCTCGGATCAGAAGACGCAGCGGAAATCGCGCCCGCCGTGGAGTCCGCCCGCGCGGCGGGTCTTGACGTAACCGGCCCGCATCCGCCGGACACGGTCTTCAGGCTGGCAGCCGCGGGCGAAGCCGACCTGGTCGTCGCCCAGTACCACGACCAGGGGCACATCCCGGTCAAGCTGAACGCATTTGACAGGGCGGTGAACGTCACCCTGGGATTGCCGATCCTCCGCGTCTCGGTCGACCACGGGACCGCCTTCGACATTGCCTGGCAGGGGGTGGCCAGGCCCGACAACCTGCACGCGGCGCTGGGCTACGCCGAACGACTGGCGGGGGTGCCGGCGCCGGCCTGAGCCCGCCTGGGCGCCGTAATCAGTGCGCCGTCCAGCCGCCGTCAACCCTGAGGCTGGTGCCGGTCACGATGCCCGATGCCGGCGAAGCCAGGTAGAGGACGGCGGCCGCAACGTCATCCACGCTCCCGAACCGGTCCATCTTGATCATGCTGCGGACGAATTCGGCGAAGGCAGGATCCTCGAGATACGGGCGCGTCATCGGCGTCTCGATGAACGTCGGCGCCACCGCGTTGACGCGAATCCCCTGCGGTCCGAGTTCCACGGCCATCGCCTTGCTCAGGCCTTCGATTGCGTGCTTGGTCATGCAATACACGGATCGCTCGACGGCGCCGACGTGCCCCATCTGGGAACTCATGTGGATGATCGACCCGGACTTTCGGCGGAGCATGACGCGTGCAGCACTTCGGGCGACCCGAAAGGCGGACCGCACGTTGAGGTCCAGGAGCTGGTCGAGGGCCGCGTCGGTGACCTCCGGGAACGGTTGCGGCCGGTTGGTGCCGGCGTTGTTGACCAGCACGTCGAGGCGGTCCAGTTGCTCGATGCGGCCCAGCAGCGCCTCCCTCGTCACATCCTCGACCCAAGTCTCGACCGGCCGGCGGGCCTCGGCGGCCAAGCTGTGCAGGTCGGCTTCGGTCCGGGCCACCGCCACGACGGCAGCGCCTGCCTCCGCGAGGGCCAAGGCGCAGGCCCGGCCCAGGCCGCGGCCGGCCCCCGTGACCAGGGCAACCTGACCTTCGATGCCCCGTGCCCAGACCGGCAGTTCCCGTTGTGTTCCGTCCGTCTCGCTCATCCTGCCCCCCGATTCCGGTGTGTAGCAGCGTGCTACGATCGCCGGCCGATTCAACCCCCGGACACGCACCATGGCCCGCCATCTCAAGACCGGGATCAGCGATGACGCCAAGGCCGACGCCGACGTCAAGGTACGTCGGACCGTCGAGGACATTCTGGCCCAGATCGAAACGCGCGGGGACGCCGCCGTCCGCGAGTACTCCGAGCGTTTTGACAGCTGGTCGCCGGATACGTTCCGACTCGATCGGGCGGCAATCGACGCCTGCTATGCCCGCGTCAGCCAACGGGAACGCGCCGATATCGAGTTCGCACAGGCGCAGATCCGTAACTTTGCCTCGATTCAGCGTGACGCGCTCCGGGACGTGGAGCACGAGACGATGCCGGGCGTCGTCCTCGGGCACAAGAATATCCCGGTCAACAGCGTCGGGTCCTACGTGCCTGGCGGGAAATATCCGATGGTCGCCTCGGCGCATATGAGCGTGGTGACGGCCAAAGTCGCCGGCGTGCAGCGGATCATCACGTGCGCGCCGCCCTACGAAGGCGAGCCGAATCCCGCCATTGTCGTGGCCCAGGATCTTGGCGGCGCCGACGAGATCTACTGCCTCGGCGGGGTGCAGGCGGTCGGCGCGATGGCGCTTGGCACTGAGACGATCGCGCCGGTCGACATGCTGGTCGGCCCGGGAAACATGTTTGTGGCCGAGGCCAAGCGGCAACTGTTCGGCCGGGTCGGCATCGACCTCTTCGCCGGGCCCACCGAGACGCTGGTCATCGCCGACGATTCCGTCGACGGGGAACTGTGCGCGGCCGACCTGCTCGGGCAGGCGGAACACGGTCCGACCTCGCCGGCCATCCTGCTGACCAATTCGGAGGCCCTCGCACACGACACGCTGGCAGAAGTCGAGCGACAGCTCGGAACCTTGGCCACGGCCGAGACGGCCGGGCGGGCGTGGAGCGACTATGGTCAGGTGATTGTGTGCGACGGGTACGATGAAATGGTCGCGGTGGCGGACGATCTCGCCGCTGAGCACGTCCAGGTGATGACGCGGGATCCGCAGTACTTCCTCGATCGCCTGACGAACTACGGCGCGCTCTTCCTCGGCCCCGAGACCAACGTGTCGTACGGGGACAAGGTGATCGGCACCAACCACACGCTGCCGACCCGGCGGGCGGCCCGCTACACCGGCGGTTTGTGGGTCGGGAAATTCATCAAGACGTGCACCTACCAACGGATTACCGAGGAAGCATCGGTCACGGTCGGGGAATACTGTTCCCGCCTCTGCGCCCTCGAGCATTTTGCCGGTCACAAGGAACAGGCGGATATCCGCCTGCGTCGGTACGGCGGGATGAACGTCCGGGGGCTGGAGGCGCTTCCGGGCGCCGACTAGCGGGCCGGCGGGCCTTGCCCGGCCGCCGCGGAGTACCACGTTCACCGGCGGACCGTATTACCGTAATGACGTGCGGAACCAGCGCGTGAGCCTGAACACGGTTGGGCCCGGATGCGCCGCCAGTCCGAGCGTGCGAAACTTCCGGCGCACCGTCGGGACCGGGCATCGAACCGCGGGATCCGGCGAGGGCCGTGTCCGCTCGCCGACGGGACGAAGCCAAGGCTTTCCGCCCTGACACCAGCAGCTGCCCGCGGGCACCCGGATCAAGACAAGGAGTTGTCCATGAACCAGATCGATCTCAAGGGACGCGTCGCCGTCGTGACGGGGGCCGCCAGCGGTATCGGCCGCGCGACGGCAAAACGTCTCGGCGCGGACGGAGCGGCCCTCGAACTTTGGGACGCGGCGGCCGAAGGCCTCGCGGAAACCGCCAGCGACACCGGCGGGAACGCGACCACCCTCAGCGTCACCGATGACGAGGCGGTCGCGGCGGCAGCCGCGGCGGCGGCGGAACGGCACGGGCGCATCGACATCCTGGTGAACTGCGCCGGAATCGCCGGGGACATCGGGCCGGTCGTGGAAGCGGATCCGGCCGAGTGGCGCCGGGTGATCGAAGTCAATCTCACTGGCACCTTCCTCTGCTGCCGGGCCGTCCTACCGCACATGCAGGGCTCGGGCTACGGCCGGATCGTCAACATCGCCTCCGTCGCGGGCAAGGAAGGCAATCCGAACGCTGCCCACTACAGTGCGTCGAAAGCGGGCGTGATCACCTTCACGCGGGCGCTCGGCAAGGAAGTGGCCGGCAGCGGCGTGCTGGTGAACTGCATCACCCCGGCGGTGATCGAGACCCCCATCTTGGGCCAGGTCACGGACGCGCAGGTCAAGTACATGGTCGAACGCATCCCGCTCGGTCGCATGGGGCGCCCGGAAGAGGTCGCCGCCCTGATCGCGTGGCTCGCGTCGGAAGAGTGCTCGTTCTCGACGGCCGCGGCCTTCGATCTCTCGGGCGGCCGCACCACCTACTGACCCGCTGCCCCCGTCACGTCCGCACATTGCATCGACCCGGGAGTCAGCATGCACCCGCTCACCATCCGTTCCGTCACGACGCGCGTCGTCGACGTGCCGCTCCGCCGTCCCCTTGCCACTAAGATCGGCAGTTTCGCCACGACACCGTTCCTGCTGATCGACCTGCTCACCGAAGAGGGTGTCACCGGACGGAGTTACCTGTTCGGCTACCGGCCCAACGGGGCCCGTCTGCAGGCAGCCGTGCTGGAAGAGATCGAGGTCATGGTCAAGGGGCGGCCGTGCACGCCTGCGACCCTCTACGACGATCTCGTGCGCGGGCTCAACCTGTACGGACCGCAGGGCATCGCGTTCAATGCGATCTCGGGCTTTGACATGGCGGCCTGGGATGCCTGCGCGCGCGCCGCGGGCCTGCCGCTGGCCGCGTTCCTCGGCGGGACGCCGGGCCCGGTGCGCGCCTACAACTCGAACGGGCTCGGCCTGCTGGCGCCTGACGCGGTCGCCGCACAGGCCGTGGAATTGCTCGACGGCGGTTTCCGGGCGATGAAGATACGCTTCGGACGGGACCACGTGGACGAAGACGTGACCGCCTTTGAAGCAGTGCGGGGTGCCATTCCCGACGACTGCCTGCTGATGTCGGACTTCAACCAGGGCCTCTCGCGGCGCGAGGCGCTTCGGCGCCTGCCTCTGCTCGACGACCTGGGCCTGATCTGGTTCGAGGAACCCGTCGCCTACGCGGACCTGGACGGCTGTCGCGAACTCCGGGAAACCGTCGCGACCCCGATACAGATCGGGGAGAACTTCTACGGCCCCGCGGATCTCCAGGCCGCGGTGGACGCGGACGCGGCGGATTTCGTGATGCCGGATGCGGAGCGCATCGGCGGCGTGACCGGATGGATGCGCGCGGCGGCCATCGCCCATGAGGCTAATCTCCCCGTCTCAACGCATCTGTTTCCGGAAGTGTCGTCCCACCTCATGCGGGTAACGCCGGGCGCCCACTGGCTCGAATACGTCGACTGGGCGTCCCCCTTCCTGGCGGAGCCGCTGGTGGTGCGGGATGGCCACGCGCAGGTGACGACCGCGCCCGGGACCGGGATCGAGTGGGACGAGGACGCCATCCGAAGCCTCGCCGCTTGACCATTCCCCCGGTCGCCACGGATCCGCCGGAACCCGGCCGTTCGTCGGGCGGCCGGAGTGCGTGGAGACATCGCGGAGGCTGACACCATGGAACCCGACCGGGTCGTCTTGGGAATCGAGAGCAGCTGCGACGAGACCGCCGCTGCCGTCGTCGATTCCCGGCGCCGGATCCGTGCGAACGTCATCTTGTCGCAGCACGCCCAGCACTCCCCTTTCCGGGGAGTGGTGCCCGAACTCGCGGCCCGGAGCCACGCCGAACGGCTGGATCTGACGGTACAAGAGGCCCTCCGCCAGGCGGAGTGCCCGTGGGAAGCCCTTGATGCAGTCGCTGCCACCGCGGGTCCCGGCCTGCTCGGCGGCGTCCTCGTGGGTACCGTGACCGCGAAGTGCATCGCGCTCGTGCACGACCTGCCATACATTGCCGTGAACCACCTTGAGGCGCACGCGCTCACGCCGCGACTCACGGATTGTCTGGATTTTCCCTATCTGGCCCTGCTCGTGTCGGGCGGGCACAGCCAGTTCGTGGCGGTGGCAGGCGTGGGACAGCATGCGCTGCTCGGCACCACCCGAGACGATGCCGCCGGAGAGGCCTTCGACAAGGCCGCACGGCTGCTAGGGCTGGGTTTTCCCGGGGGACCGGCCATTGAGCGGGCGGCGCACGACGGCGATCCTGACCGCTTTCCGCTCCCCCGTCCCCTGGCCGGCCAGGCGGGCGCCGACATGTCCTTCAGCGGTCTCAAGACCGCGCTGGTACACGTGGTGGCACGGCAGGGGGCCCGCCCGCTTGATGACGGCACCCGCGCAGATCTCGCGGCTTCCTTTCAGAAGGCCATCGTCGAAACCCTGGCGGATCGTCTGGAACAGGCGGTACGCGCCTTCCGGAGGTTGCATGCGGCGGGGACCGTCGTGGTGCTGGCCGGGGGAGTCGCGGCAAACCAGGCATTGCGGGCGCGGCTGTCCGGGGCCGCGGCCGACCAGGGGATGCGTCTGATCGCGCCGCCGGCCCATTTGTGCACGGACAACGCGGCGATGGTGGCGTGGGTCGGCCTCGAGCGCTTGGCGGACGGCACGGTGTCCGCGCTGGAAGAGCCGTCCCGGGCGCGCTGGCCACTTGCCGGAGGCTCCGTTTGACGCGCGTTGCGGTCATTGGCGCCGGGGCGTGGGGCACCAGCCTGGGGGCCGTGCTAGCCCGCGCCACCGCCGGCCCGGTCACCCTGTGGGCACGGCGCCAGGAAGTGGCAGATTCCATAAACCAATCCCACCGCAACCCGGAGCTGCTGCCGGGCATCGAGCTGCCGCCCGAGCTCCGCGCTACCACCGCCCTGCAGGAGGCGGCGGCCGATGTGATGATCGTCGCCGTCCCTGCCCAGCACGTCCGCACCGTCATTTCGCTCCTCAGCGGATCGATCCCCGCCGATGCCGGACTGGTGCTCTGTGCCAAGGGAATCGAACGCACCAACGGCTACCTGATGAGCGAGGTCGTGGCCGACGTCCTGCCGGCGACCCCGGTGGCCGTCCTTTCGGGGCCATCGTTCGCGGGCGAAGTCGCGCGCGGACTGCCGACCGCACTGGCCCTCGCCACTACCGACCCCGGCCTCGCGAAACGGATTCCAGACCTGTTGGCCGGATCAGCGCTGCGAATCTACGGGAACGACGACCTGATCGGGACGCAGATCGGGGGCGCTGCCAAGAACGTACTGGCCATCGCCTGCGGCATCGCCGTAGGTGCCGGCTACGGCGAAAACGCCCGCGCCACGCTGATAGCGCGCGGCATGGCGGAAATCCGGCGGCTCGGGGTGGCGTGCGGGGGGCGGCCGGAAACCCTTGCCGGCCTAGCGGGAGTCGGCGACATCGTGCTGACGTGCACTAGTCCCGCGTCCCGGAACTATGCGTTCGGCCATCGTCTCGGGGTGGACCGGAGGATGGCGAACCTGCCGGCCCAAGGACGGGCGGTCGTGGAGGGCGTCGCCAGCGCCGGCGCCATCCGGCAGCTCGCCCGGCGCCTCGACGTTGACATGCCGATCGCCGAAGCCGTCGAGCAGGTGCTCGATGCCGGCGCCGATCTCCAGGCGGTGGCGGCGGCGCTGCTCGCGCGCCCGCATCGCCTCGACGGCGAGACCGCCTGAATGATCCGCGGCGGGTCGACGGCGGGACCCCGGGCGCACTCCACAGGCCGGAGACGCCCTAGGCGTCCGGTCCGGATCTTGCCGACCCGCGAGCACTCTTCGTCGTCCGGAACGCACACGGACCACCGGCCCGGCCCCGGCGGGCCGTCCCGTGCAGGAGGTGCGCCGTGACCACACTCGAACTGCTGATCTACGGGATCGTGCAGGGTGCCACGGAGTTTCTTCCCGTGAGTTCCTCGGCGCATCTCTACGCGTTGGAAAAGATCTTCGCATGGCCTGAGGCCGGTCGGGTTCTGGTAGTCGCCAGCCACACGGGCACCCTGGTCGCCGTGATCGTTGCCTGTCGCAGCCAGGTCGCCAGGCTGGCAAGCGGGCTTGCGATGCTCGGACTCGGTCGCGGCGACCGGGCGGACGCCCGGGAGGCGCTCCGAATCCTCACAGCGACCGTCCCCCTTTTCGTGGCCGGGGCGGTGGTTGCCGTCCAGATTCCCTCGGCCACGCTCGCCCAGCTTCCCGTGATGGCGGCCGCCACCGCAGGCGGTGGCCTCCTACTGCTAGCGGCAGACCGTGGCTGGTTGCGGGTGCCGACCGGGCAAGCGGACGGGTTCGCCGCCTACTGGTTTATCGGCGTGATGCAGGTCCTCGCCCTGATCCCCGGGGCGAGCCGGGCCGGGTGCGTGATGACTGCCGCGCGGATCGCCGGCTGGGACCGGACGGCCTCGGCCAACGTGGCATTCGTACTGGGCCTGCCGGCGATCACCGGCGCCACCGCCGTGGAGGCGTGGGACCTCGCCCAGAACGGCGATGCCGGGTTGATCACAGCGGCGGCCACGGTGCTGGTGGCGGCGTTCGTCGCCGCGCTCGCCGCGATCTGGCTGCTGATGCGTTGGCTGCAGCAGCGGAGCTTTCTCCCGTTCGTGGTCTACCGGTTCGTGCTGGCCGGTCTCCTCGCATGGCTGGCGCTCGACGCGCCGTAGGGGAGCCCGCCGCAGCCCGGCTGCGCAATTGACTTCGGGCGGGTGCTCGCATAAACAGGTTGGCACGAACGCTCACAGCCACCCGCGCACCCTGCCAGGCGGCAACGAGATGCCCTTGCGCACCCCCGGGCGTTCACTCCTGTTCCTCCTGAGTGCACGGCATGTCGCTGAAGATTCGTTTGAGCCGTGGCGGGGCCAAGAAGAACCCCCACTACCGGATTGTCGTGGCGGACTCCCGGAGCCCGCGCGACGGCCGGTTCATCGAACGCGTGGGTGCGTACCACCCGTTGCGACCCAAGGATGACAAGGACCGCGTCAGCCTCGATCTCGAGCGGATCCGGCACTGGATGGAACGTGGCGCCCATCCCACCGACCGGATCAAGCGGTTTCTCGTCGATGCCGGTGCGCTGCCGCGGCCGGCCAAGTTCG
>JAGWAT010000002.1:136811-138815 GCA_021296265.1 Alphaproteobacteria bacterium
ACCCGCCGCCTGAACCCGCCGCCTGAACCCATGTCCGCGCTCGCGGCCGGTGTCGCGCTCTTCATTGCCCTGCACCTCCTGCCCATGGCGCGCGGCGCGGCCCGCGCCTCCCTAACCCGAATCCTGGGCGAGACGCCCTACCGGGCGGTTTTCGCCGTGGGCGCCCTGGTTGCCGTCGGCCTTATGGTCTGGGGCTGGCGAAGCGCCCCCGTCGTGCCGGTCTACACGGTCCCGCCATCGATCGCCTGGCTCGGCACCGCGCTCGCTTTCGCTTCCGTCGTCCTGTTCCTGTCGAGCGTCTACCCGTCGCGGCTCCGGCGATGGGTCCGGCACCCGCAGCTGGCCGCGGTGGTCCTGTGGAGCTGCGGCCACTTGCTGCATGGCGCAGCCCTGCACAGCCTCGTGCTGTTTGGCGGCCTGGGGGCCTGGGCGCTGACATGGGTTGTGGTGGAGGGCTGGGGCCCGCCGAAGTCGACGCGCGTGGTGCCGCTCCACCTTGACCTGCTGGGGCTCTCGGTGTCCGTCCTGGCGGCCGTCATCGTTGGGTGGCTTCACGGGCTGGTGCACGGCAATCTCCTGTAGGCCCGCTTGAAAGCGCCGCAGCGTGAGCCGTACGATGCGCAGCGACGTCCCGGCGGAGGATTCGTCTACAGCCAGCCGAATTGCCCTCGCATGCGTGGTCCGTGCGCATGGCGTGCGGGGCACCGTACGCTGCCGGCTGTACGGTGATTCGGCCGACAGTCTGATTACCGCCGGCCCGGTGTTCCTGCCGGACGGCCGTGTCAGCCGAGTGCGGATCCTGGCAACTTCTGGCCGGCACGCGCTCTGCCAACTCGACGGCGTCAATGACCGAACTGCGGCCACAGCCCTCGTCGGGAGCGAACTTGCAGTATCCCGCGACCGGCTTCGTGCCCCCGATATCAGCAGCTATTTCCATGTCGACCTGATCGGCCTCAGGGTCCGCGACACCGACGACCGGGCGCAAGGCACCGTCGTCGCCGTGCACAATTTCGGCGCCGGCGACCTCCTGGAAATCCAGCCGCCCGCGGGAGCCTCCGTCTTCGTCCCGTTCACCATCGAGGCGGTGCCCGGCGTCGACATTGCCGGCGGCGTTCTGCGCACGGACGCCGCCTGGTTCACTTCCGGAGCGCCGCCGCCATCGCGACCCCCAACCCCCGAATCGCACCATGACGGCACGTGATGCACCCTGGCGGGCCACCGTCTTCACGATCTTTCCCGAAATGTTTCCGGGGCCGCTCGGCCATTCGCTGGCGGGTCGTGCCAAGGAAGCCGGCGTCTGGTCCATCGAGACGGTGGACATTCGGCGCTACGCAAGCGATAAACACGCTTCCGTGGACGGGCCGGCCTTCGGGGACGGCGGGGGCATGGTCATGCGCCCCGATGTCCTTGCCGCCGCATTCGACGCGCATGCCGCGGCACCTGGGCCGGCGCTGGCGCTGTCTGCGCGTGGACGGCCGCTGACGCAGGCGCGGATCCGGGCTCTCGTGGCCGGACCGGGAGTGCGTCTCGTGTGCGGTCGCTACGAGGGAATCGACGAGCGCTTCCTCGAGGCGCGAGACGTGGAGGAGATCTCGGTCGGCGACTACGTGCTGTCCGGCGGGGAGCCGGGGGCGCTGGTGGTCATCGACGCGGTCGTGCGCTTGCTGCCCGGGGTGACCGGGACGGTCGAGCGCCTGGCGGACGAATCATTCGAGGACGGGTTGCTCGAGCACCCCCAGTACACGCGGCCCCGCGTCTTCGAGGGCCGCACGCCCCCGGCGGTGCTGGTATCGGGCGACCACGCCGAGATCGCGCGCTGGCGGCGCGCCGCGGCGGAAGAGAGTACCCGGGCTCGACGCCCGGACCTTTGGCGGGAGCACCTGCGGACCCGCCGCCCAACCGGCCCCCGAGGCGGCCAGGAGAACGAGCGATGAACGTCATCGACGCGATCGAGCGCGAGCAGATTGCCGAGGCCAAGGCGCGGCACGCGACACCTGAGTTCAG
>JAGWAT010000002.1:138836-143495 GCA_021296265.1 Alphaproteobacteria bacterium
ACGGAGGGTTCGCGCCAGCGGGTGCAGGCATTTGAAGGCGTCTGCATCAGCCGCACCAGCCGTGGCATGGGTTCCACTTTCACGGTGCGGAAGGTGAGCTACGGCGAAGGCGTGGAACGCGTCTTTCCGCTGTATGCGCCGATCATCGAGAGCATCGAGGTCGTGCGCCAGGGGCGCGTGCGGCGGGCGAAGCTCTACTATCTGCGCGAGCGCTCCGGGAAGTCGGCGCGCATCCGCGAACGCCGTCGGACCGCGACGGGCCGCCCGGCCAAGCCGGCGGCGGCCAACGAGGACTGACGTTCGCCGTGCCCGCCACCGGCCCGCAAACCCTCTTTGCGAAGATCTGGGACCGCCATGTCGTGGAAACCCGCGACGACGGCGTCACCCTTCTCTACATCGACCGTCACCTAGTCCACGAGGTCACCAGCCCGCAGGCATTCGAAGGGCTGCGGGTGGCCAGACGGCCGGTTCGGCGCCCGGAACTGGCACTGGCGGTCGCCGACCACAACGTACCCACCGAGGGACGTGTGCGCGGAATCGCAGACGAGACCGCGCGCCTCCAAGTCGAGACGCTCGAGGACAACGTCCGCGAGTTCGGGATCCCGTATCTGCCACTGCTCGATTCCCGGCAGGGAATCGTGCACGTCATCGGCCCCGAACAGGGCTTCACACTCCCCGGCACGACAGTCGTCTGCGGCGACAGCCACACGGCGACCCACGGTGCGTTCGGCGCCCTCGCTTTCGGGATCGGCACCAGTGAAGTTGAACACGTGCTGGCCACGCAGACTCTGCTTCAGCGCCGGCCGAAAACCATGCGGATCACCATCACGGGTCAGCCACCGGTCAGCGTCGACGCCAAGGACCTGATCCTCAGCGTGATCGGCCACATCGGCGCGGCCGGAGGGACGGGCCACGTGATCGAGTACGCCGGCGCCGCGATCCGTGCACTGTCGATGGAAGGGCGCATGACAGTCTGCAACATGTCAATCGAGGCCGGGGCACGGGCGGGATTGATCGCCCCCGATGCGACGACGTTCACCTACCTCAACGGGCGGCCGATGGCCCCGGCCGGGGACGACTGGGAGGCCGCCTGCACGGATTGGCGCACGCTGCCTACCGACCCGGGTGCCACCTTCGACCGCGATGTGAAGATCGATGTCGCCGAGCTGAAGCCGCACGTGACCTGGGGAACGAGTCCCCAGGACGCGGTCGCGATTGACGCGATAGTGCCGGACCCGGCGGTCGTCTCGGACCCGGACCGCCGCGAAATCATGGAGCGCGGGCTCGCCTACATGGATCTCGCGCCTGGCACGCCGCTCGCCGAGGTGCCTATCGATCGCGTGTTCATCGGTTCGTGCACCAATGCCCGAATCGAGGACATCCGGGCGGCCGCCGCGATTGCCCGCGGCCGGAGTGTGGCCGACCGCGTGCACGCCATGATCGTGCCGGGATCGGGGCTGGTGAAGGAGCAGGCCGAAGCCGAGGGCCTCGACCGAATCCTGATCGATGCCGGATTCGACTGGCGCGAGCCTGGCTGCTCGATGTGTCTTGGCATGAACCCCGACCAGCTTTCGCCCGGCGAACGCTGCGTCTCTACTTCCAACCGCAACTTCGAGGGGCGCCAGGGGCGCGGCGGGCGCACCCACCTGGCCAGCCCCGCGACGGCCGCCGCCAGCGCCATCCTCGGGACGATTGCGGATCACCGGGCACTGGCCGGGGGGACTGGCTGATGGAAGCGTTCGTGCGGCTGGAGGGGGTCGCCGCCGCCCTCCCCATGGCCAACGTCGACACCGACATGATCATTCCAAAGCAGTTCCTGAAAACGATCCGGCGCACCGGCCTTGGGCAGTACCTCTTCCACGAGCGCCGGCGCACGGAAGACGGAGCGGAAATCGACTCGTTCGTGCTCAACCGCCCCCCCTGGCGGGATGCCGAGATTCTGATCGCGGGCACCAATTTCGGCTGCGGTTCGTCGCGCGAGCACGCTCCCTGGGCGCTCGCCGACTTCGGAATCCGCTGCGTGGTGGCGCCTTCGTTCGCCGACATTTTCTTCAACAACAGTGCAAAGAACGGAATCTTGCTGATCACCTTGCCTGAGGCGGATGTCGAGACCCTGATGCAGGATGCCGGCACACCCGAAAGCGCCCGCATGACGGTCGATCTCCGAAACAGCACCATTACGCGGGCGAATGGCGCGGTCCTAGCCTTTGCGGTCGATGACCACCGACAGCACTGCCTGCTGAACGGGCTCGACGACATCGGGCTCACGCTTGAGCGCACTGCGGCCATCGAGGCGTACGAGGCACGGGCGACCGATTCCCGGGCCTGGCTGGTTCCCGGAACGGCAGCATGACCAGCAACCGACGCGTCGTCCTCCTTGCCGGGGACGGGATTGGACCGGAAGTGGCGGGCGAGGCCCTGCGCGTGGTCGACTGGCTGGACCGGCGCCGGTCGGTCAGTTTCGACCTTTCGGAGGCACAGGTCGGCGGAGCGGCCTATGACGCTACCGGCCATCCCCTGCCGGACTCGACACTCGAGGCCGCCCAGGCGGCAGATGCCGTGCTGCTCGGGGCCGTCGGCGGTCCGCGGTGGGACTCGCTGGATTTTTCCCTCCGGCCGGAACGAGCCATCCTGGGTCTTCGAAAGAGCTTGGACCTCTTTGCCAACCTGCGACCGGCCAAGGTGTTCGACGCGCTGAGCGATGCCTCCAGCCTGAAAGCCGAAGTCCTGCGCGGCCTCGACCTCATGATCATTCGCGAACTCACCGGTGGCATCTACTTCGGGGAACCGCGCGGTGTTGAGACGCTCCCGGACGGAACCCGGCGCGGGATCAACACCGAGGTCTACACCACGCCGGAAATCCGGCGGGTGGGCGCGGTTGCCTTCGAGCTCGCGAGGGAACGACAAGGCAAGGTCCATTCGGTTGAGAAAGCCAACGTGATGGAATCGGGCGGCCTCTGGCGCGAAGAGATCCAGACGCTCCGAGACGCGAACTACGCCGATGTCGACCTCCACCACATGTACGCCGACAACTGCGCCATGCAGCTGGTCCGTGATCCACACCAGTTCGATGTTGTCGTAACCAGCAACCTGTTCGGTGACCTGCTCTCGGACATCTCGGCCCAACTCACGGGTTCGCTCGGCATGCTGCCGTCCGCCTCGCTCGGCGCACCCGGATCCGGCGGCACCCGGGCGGCGCTGTACGAGCCCGTGCATGGCAGCGCGCCGGACATCGCCGGCCAAGGCAAGGCCAATCCCATCGCCATGGTGCTCTCGCTCGCCATGCTGCTCCGGCATTCGCTGGACCAGGACGAGGACGCCGAATTGATCGAGCGGGCCGTCGGCAACGTCCTCGACCGTGGACTGCGGACGGCCGACATACTCCAGGCGGGTCTCACCGCCGTGTCCACCGAGGACATGGGCCGCGCCATCTGCGCGGAACTCGACCGGCTGGCCGCGTGAACCGGAGCCGGGTGCGGACCGTGCGCCGATGAGCATTCGGGTTGCGGTGGTGGGGGCGACCGGCGCGGTCGGCCGGCGGATGTTGCACACGCTGGACGCGCGGAACTTTCCGGCTTCGTCGGTCGTCGCGCTGGCGTCGTCACGGTCGCGTGGCCGCGAAGTGTCGTACGGCGAAGGGCGTACGCTCACGGTCCAGACGCTCGAGAGTTTTGACTTCGCCGAAACTGATCTCGCCCTGTTTTCAGCGGGCGGGAGCATCTCCGCCGAACACGCGCCACGAGCGGCGGCGGCTGGCACCATCGTGGTGGACAACTCCTCCTTCTTCCGCATGGATGAGGACGTCCCGCTCGTGGTTCCCGAAGTCAACGCCGATGCGCTGCGGCAGTTGGGGCAACGGAACATTGTCGCCAACCCCAATTGTTCGACGATTCAACTGGTGGTGGCACTCAAGCCCTTGCACGACATCATTCCTATCCGGCGCGTGGTGGTCTCGACGTACCAATCCGTCTCGGGGGCCGGCCTCGGGGCAATGGAAGAACTCGAAGCCCAGGTCCGAGGGGAACTTTTCAACGAACAGGCAGTAATTGAGCGACTGCCCCGGCGCATCGCCTTCAACGTGGTCCCGCACATCGACGTATTCGAGGATGACGGGTCGACGCGCGAAGAATGGAAAATGGTGCATGAAACGCGGAAGATCCTTGACCCGGACATCGCACTCGCCGCCACCTGCGTGCGGGTGCCGGTGTTCATCGGTCACGCGGAGTCCGTAAACGTCGAATTCGCAGGGCCGGTGTCGCCCGCCGACGCGACGGCCGCGCTCTTGTCCGCCCCGGGTGTCGAGGTGGTGGATGCGGACGACATGCAGATGTACGCGACCCCCATCGACTGCGTTCATGAAGATTCCGTGTTCGTATCGCGGATCCGCACTGACCCGACGGTGGATCACGGCCTGCAATTCTGGACCGTTGCCGACAATGTCGGCAAGGGCGCCGCTCTCAATGCCGTGCAGATTGCTGAGCACCTGGTGCGGAGCCGCTTGCTCCACTGACCAGCCCGCCCGTGTTCGCACGCGGCAAGTGATCGAAGCCGACTGGCCAGGACGTCGGCGGCCCGCGCCGACAGTTCAGTAGCCTGGGCCGGCGGCGGACGTGATACCGCGCTGGCCTTCCGGGCCCCGGTATCGTTGTGCCGACCTAG
>JAGWAT010000015.1:0-36506 GCA_021296265.1 Alphaproteobacteria bacterium
CGGCCAAGTGGATTTCTTCGACAGCCTGCAAGTCGATGGCGTCCAGCCAAGCGACCGGATCGAAGTCTTGATTGCGTGCCGATACAAAGAGGTTATTCACGTCCAGCAGCAGGCCACATCCAGTTCGTTGGACCAATTCGCTGAGAAATTCGGGTTCCGGGATTTCCTGATCCCGGAACTGCAGATAGGCCGAGGGATTCTCGATCAGAAGGGCCCGGCCGAGATGGTCCTGAGCGCGGGCCACATTGGTCGATACGGTTGCCAGCGCTTCGCGCGTCATCGGAAGTGGGAGCAGATCAGCAAGGAATGCGTCGTTGGTCCGGCTCCATGAGAGATGCTCCGAGACGACGAACGGTTGAAACCGGTCCACCAGGGCGGCCAGGCGATCGAGATGGCTGGACGTGGGAGGCTCGCACGAGCCGAGTGACATACCGACCCCGTGCAGGGACAGGGGATAGTCGCGTCGAATGGCCCCAAGGTGCCGGAGCGGCGGGCCGCCCTCGACCATGTAGTTCTCGGGATGAACCTCGAACCAGTCCACCGCTGGGAACGATTCGAGCACTTCGTTGTAGTACTGGGCCTTGAGGCCGATTCCGGCACTTGCGGAAGAAGGCCGGTCCGAGGCGACTGCTAGTGCAGCATCTACTGGCGTGCCAGCCATAGCCAGCTGCCCCGTCCCGGCTACCAGGTTCTTCAGCGGATCAGGCGAACCGATCAGCTTTCCTCGAGGCTGCCGCCGACCAATTTCTCGCAGAGGCCGGCCGGTACGAAAATCCAGGCATTCTTCTGACCGTCGACGGTCGAAGTGCCTTGGCACGTGGTGCCCTCGCCGGCCGCGCAGTCATTCTGACCCGCCTTGGCAATGCCGTAGCATTTCTCCATGTCGCCATCGGCGGCCAACGTTGTCGCGGCTGGAGCAGCGACCAGCAGCGCGGCCAGTGCACCTGCTACGACCTTGGCGGTGGAAGCCCGTACAAAAGAGTAAACGATTGTCATGCCGGAATCCGTCGCTAGACGGTTTCTCCACTTTGAACTTCCCGACCGTGTTCGGCGAGTGAATCCAAACGGCATACACGAGATATATGTTTGTGCGGCTTCTGCGACCATGTGGCGGCGACAGTCGATCGTTGACCTCTCCGCTGCCCGGCACTCGCACCTGCCTTGCGACGGCATGCAGATGCCAGGAATGCCCGACATCACCCCGCCGCGGGTACAACACGGCGAACCGCGCGACAAGGAAAGCGAAGCCGCCTGATCGGGCCCGTGTGCCAATGGTCCTGACGGGCGGTGGACGCTGTAAGTCTCTGTCCTCCATGCGCGGCGCCCCGAGCAAGACGCGACTCGAAGCTGGACTGCGGTGGCGCGTGAATGCATCCAAGGAGTACATCATCTTGAAACTCTACGATTTTGGCCCGGCAGCCAATTCCAAGCGCGTGCGCATGTTCCTGGTGGAAAAGGACATGGAAGTACCGATCGTCCAGTTGAATGTGCGGGATGACGACCAATTCAAGGAACCCTACACCTCCATGAATCCATTCCACTGCGTGCCCTTTCTCGAGCTCGATGACGGCACGGTGATTGCGGAATCGATTTCTGTCTGCCGGTATCTCGAGGAATTGCAGCCGGAGCCGTCGCTGTTCGGCCGCACCGCGGCGGAGCGGGCGGTCATCGACATGTGGAATCGCCGAGTGGAACTCGATGGGTTTATGCCGATCTTGCATGCGACGCGGAATCATGTCCCGTTGTTCGCGGGCCGCGTCGTGCCGGGGACGCGAAACGATTTGCCGCAGCTGCAGGCGATGGTGGAACGTGGCCAGGAGATGCTGCACATATTTCTGCAGCGTCTGGAACCCCAGCTGGCCCGCAGCCAGTTCATTGCAGGGGACGAGGTCAGCATTGCGGACATTACCTGCTTCTTTGTGATCAACATGGCGAACCGCTTCGAGATGGATGTCGCGGATCGGTATCCGAGCGTCCATCGTTGGCATGGCGAATTCTCGGAACGTCCTTCGGCCAGCGCCTGAATGCTCGTCGGCCCGTCGGCGTGCCGATCCCGCGGACTCGGCACGTTCGGCCCGCGCGGCAGGTGGAACGATGTCCATCCAAGGCACTGTGGGGCTGACCTGCTCCCCGGAAGTTCTTATATGAGGACCCCCCTGTCAAGCGGCGGTCGCGGCGCGTTCTACAGCATGGCCATGTCTCCTCCGGCGGGGCGGATCGGCGTCTGGTGTTGCCGGTTCGGAACGCATTGGCACCGGTTGCGCTGGACAGCGCGAACCCAACTCTTATCCGGGCGGTCGCCGGCGGAGGTCGCCGGTCCGTCCCTTTAAACGGACCACTTCGAGCGCCTGCCGGACTCGCTCCCTTCAGTGTGCTGCAGAAATTTCCCTCACTTCGAGCGGAAAAACAAGGCGTAGTTCTGGAATACAACGCCGATACCGCGTTTGCGTGGCGGCAGATGCTGGACGGACCGGCCTGACAGCCGAATTTCCCCGGAGGACGGTGCTTCGAAGCCTGCCAACATCATCAAACAGGTTGTCTTGCCTGATCCGGATGGGCCCAGCAACGTGAAGAACTCACCTTCCTCAACGTGCAAATCAAGGTCTTGGACGACCATCGTCCGCCCGTCGTAGGTCTTGCTGACACCCCGAAACACGACGTGCAGCGAGGAACCCATATGCAGCTCACTTCCGGAACGGATTTGCTGTCGACAATTGTACCTGCAACCAGACCCGTGAGCATCACGGATGGACATCCGCCACTGCTGCGGATCGTTCAATTCCGATTTCTGGTCGACGAGATGGGCGTCTGACAAACAGGTGTCGATTTGCCGATCAACCCCGGGAGGTTCGGGTCTCTCATTCGAGCCCGCGCTACTTGACCTATGCCTTGCGTTGGACGTCGGTCAGGCGCCTGCGGCCGCCGCGCGGTATGCTCTCCATCTGCTGTGACGGCCACGTCCGGTTGAATGTCCCGGTTGGACGTCCGCGCAACCGGCCGGGTGGGAACCCGGGAGGCAGGGCCCAGTCACTCGGGTGTTGCCGGCGCACCTCGGCGGGCTGCCAGTCAGGTCGTCATCCGCAAGCAACGTGACAGTGATATAGCCAGGTACTGGACTCGGGCCGAGGGGCAGCTGTCCCCACACTTCTGAGGGCTTGACCATCAGCCTCGAATTCGAGAACGGCGGGAGAAGCTCAAAAGCAGACCTTCACCAGCGAGAAGTCGTCTGGCAGCGGTCCGTCTCCGTTGTGCGCTTGCACCCACCGATAAATCTCCGTCGGTCCCCGGCTGGTGTCGGTGCTGGCGAAATCGACTAAATCCTTTTGAGACAGCATTTTGTCGTCAGTGACGGGAATTTCATAGGCACCGTCGCTGTAAACCAGCAATTGATCGCCCGGCTTGACGGTCGTGGTGGCCTCAGGGAATTGAAGATCTGGGAACGTCCCGATCGCCACGTTCCCCTTGTTGCCCAGCAGCTCGATGGAAACGGCGCGGTCGTCAGGAGACCGTTCATGATCAACGCCCAGCAAGATGGCCGGCGGGTGCCCTCCGGATGAGTACCGCAATTCTCCGGTACGCTGATCATGCACTCCGTACCATATCGTGAAAAACATATTGTTCTGATTTTCCATTGGAAACGTATCGTTCAGCGTCGCTAGAACCGAGCTTGGATCCTGGAAGTCGACACTCGACATCGCCTGTGCCCGCAAGACATTGATGACGGTCGCAGACAACAGTGCGGCGCCGACGCCGTGTCCACAGACGTCAATCAAGTAAATTGCAAAATGGTCGGGGTCGATGTGGTGATAGCCGAAAGAATCACCACCGAGTTCTGTTGACGGCTCAAAATACCATTGGGTGCTCGGCCACTCAGTGCGCGGCTCGGGCAGGATTGACCTCGCGTAATGAGAGGCCTCATTTAGCTCTTCTTCCAACCTTGCTTGGGTGCGTTGCAGCAGGATGTTGCTCTCCGCGAGCTGGTCCTCCACTGCTTCTCCGTGCGCGATCGTCGCCTCATAGAGCAACTTGAGATCATCGTGTTCGGCTTCCAGCTCAGCTAGCTGGCGTTTGGTTTCTGCAAGCACGCCTGCCAGGGCGGGAGCCAGCTTTGCTTCCTCCTGTCCCCGGCCGGTCAAGCCATCAGTACCCTTCGTGGACATTGGTCTGGCTCGTTCTCAATGGGGGCAGGATGATCTTTGTGCAGATTCTGATGAGCTTACAGGAAAGTGTCAATGCGAGGGTATCTGTGTTTCGGTTGGACAAGTCCGGTTAAGCCAATGAGTTTCTGACCAGTATCAAGGTCTCATAGGCGAGATGGGTCCGACGGGCACGTCGGTGAATCCGGTGCCATGGTCTGCCGAAGGAGGCGAGTGCGAGGGCCCGCTTGAGCTGGCGAAGCAAGGCACTTGCGTGCATCGTGAAGGCCCTGCGCTGCCGGGTAGCCGCGGGAACGGGGAGCCCTGAGCGTGCCAACTTCGGAGAGCTTGCGGCCCCGGGGGATTGTGCGTTCGACCAGACGTCCGGGCAGGGACCTGCGGCGAGCTTCTAAACCGAAGGCGCCGTCTGATGGCAGACAAAGTCAAAGCTTCGCAGGACGGGCCGCTTTCGCTGACGCTCCAAATTGCTGCGGGAAGTGCCGCGCCGATGGCGATCGATCGTGCTCGCTGTTCTGGCTCATCAGCGATCTGGAACACTGAATGCAGTTCGCTTGCCCGAGAAGCTGCGCCCGTCAGCTGAGATCAATAACTTGCCTGGTGGACCTCCAGCACGAGTGTGGGTGGGCGCGGGATTCCCTTATCCGGCCGCAGCACAGCTGTCCATGTGGCGCGCTGCCGCCACCCCTGCTCCTATGGCAACCGCCCTTGCGGCCATTTGGGCTGCGATCAACGGGCCGGTCAACTTCAGATCGCGATCGAGCCACATCCGAACTACATGTCAACGATACGATATCCGCACAGTCTTATGGTATCCTGTACGCGGTTCATGACCTATGCTATAGGTCACCGTCAAGCAACCGGCGAAATTCTGACAGTCTCTCAATCGAAGAAGGT
Organism: Alphaproteobacteria bacterium; assembly: GCA_021296265.1. Lineage (GTDB taxonomy): Bacteria > Pseudomonadota > Alphaproteobacteria > TMED109 > TMED109 > VXPW01. The sequence continues at coordinate 5,052 of JAGWAT010000015.1, forward strand.
TGTTGCAGCGATTGAGGGGCGGAATCGAGCCGGTCCAAGAGTTGTACACGATGGCGGGCGACCGGTTGCGCACCACTTTTGATCCCTTCGATGGTGACTGGCTTCGACGATGGGTTCCCCCTCGACCTCTCTTCGTGCCGGCCAGATCGCGCGGCTGGTGACGATATGACCGACACCCAGATGGGCGGCCTTCCTGACGATGGCTTCAAGCCTCTAATTGAATTCGATTTGGACACAACTGTACTGGATGATCAGTGGATCTATTGTGACTTCATGTCTTCATTCGTTGCGAGTATGGTCAGTCACAATCGTGGTGACCCGTTCATGTTTTCGAACCTTCTTTCGGCAACGCTGAACGAGTTGTTCGAGACGGTCTATCGCACCGAGAAGAAAGCAGGACAATTTCGTTTTCGCATGCTCCAGAAGGGGTCCGTCGATCGGATTACCATGGTTGTGCCCTGCGGTCGGGACGAACAGCAATTTTACTTGAAGACGGTTGAGGAAGTTCGCGCTCCGGGCGCATCGGACAAATACTTGGAGCTTCTATTTTCTGACGATAAGTTGGATCGTCGCGTCGGTCTGTTTGAACTAGCCATTTCGTACAAAGCCCAGATGTCGGCTGTTGCGGTTGAAGACAAAGCGGTCTGTCTGACGATTGATTTGGTCATTGAGCGAGAGACGGACTGATGGCGACCCCCGTTTCCACATCGTACGAATTTGGATACGACGACAACGATCAGGTCTTTACCTTGGCCGGCTCCATGCGCCCTCAGGACATCAGTGAGATTGATGCATGTTTGGAAGCGCTGCGGACGTGTGCGGGGCAGGTTACCGGGATGTTCTATGTCAACGTGCGTCGGCTGCTGCAATCGAACAATGTGGCATTCAACGGTCTGGCGTCCGTGCTGACGGAGATTTGCCAGGAGAGGCCCGACGTCAACGTGACCATCACGATGTCCAGTGTTGTGGGCTGGACACCAAAAAAATTCAATGCGCTACGTCGCAGGATCCCCCGCATTGACGTTGTGGAGTACGACAAGGACTTCTACCCTGGACAGACATTTGTCGAAGACAGTTCGTTTGTTTCCGTCCTACGGAAACAGACCACGATGACCTGGCGGCACGAGAAACATATTCTCCTTCGCCACGGCATAGCCGAGGGCATGAAAATCGCCGACATCTGCTGCGGGATCGGCGACTTCGCGCTTCTGCTGTTCAAGGAGTTCAACCCAACGTACGTCGTGGCCCTGGATCATGCCAAGGCCAGCCTCGATTATGCGCGCAAGATGGCAAAGGAATTCAACGTCACCGGTGTCGAGTACGTGTACGGGGATGCCGCTGAAATACTCCTGCCGAGCGGCGAGTTCGATTTCGTGACGTGCCGGCATTCGCTCCAGGTCTTTGATCGGCCCGAACGGATCTTGTCGGAACTGCTCCGCATTTGTAAGCCTGGTGGCCGCGTCTACGTCACGAACGAAAAGAATTCCCACTGCCTCGGCGAGCCGCGTGCAGAATCGATTCAGTGGACTTACAACGAAGTCGCCAAACTGTGGAAACATTTCAATATGGATATCGAAATCGGCCCGAAGAGCAGGAGACTCCTGCTGGATGCAGGTTTCGTGGATATCCGGATGGAATCCTTCATGGTGACCAACCTTGACGGAGACCCGGAGGAGTTTGCAGACGTCATTCGGACATGGAAGAACATGTTCGCCGACAGCATGGCCAGAGAGCGCGGCGACGATGAGGCATTCATAAGGAAATTCAAGAAGGGCTTCGACGACCACATCTTTGCTGCAATGCATCCCAAAGGCTACGCGGGCTGGCCGATTTGGGTTGCTTCCGGACGGAAACCGCTGTGAATCCGGCTCAGGACGATACCGGCAGATGGTCGCTGGGGCGCTTTTCGCTCCGCAGTTTTCGCGCCAAGTTTGTGCTGGTGGTTGGCGCCGCAGTGGTGTTCGATCTGGCGCTGTCCGGCGGAGTGTCAATATGGAACATGCAGCGTCTGTCCGAAGGCGCGCGGCAGGAGATCAGCGAAGGCCTGACACAGTCCACCGAGCAGTTTCTGCAAACCTCCATCGAAATGACGACGGCGCAGGCCGACCTGTTGCTGGAACGGGTGCATTCCGAGGTCACGATGCTGGCCAACGGCATGCAGTTCCTGATTGACCACCCCGACGTGAAAGGCGATCTCGGTGCGGCGATTACGGCCGAACCTGAGCTGACGAGCCCACTGGTTTACAGCCCTGAAGGCGGATGGTCGCAGAATTTGCCTGGCGCGCCGTCCGCGGTCAGCGTCTGGGGATACCTGCTGGATGAGAATCGCCAGCCCCTCCCGGCCACCGCTCAAGAAATTCGCGACAGCAAGTTTCTCGACTTGATGGGGCCGGCCCTCATGAACACCGGTGCACCCAAACTGCAGGTCTATTACGTGGGGCCAAAGCACGCCTCGATCCTGAGGGCCACGCCGTATTCGGAGCAGGCCCAAACGTTTGACAAGCTGTACCCCGGTCACAATGACGGCCCCAATTTCTGGGATTTCTTTTTCCCTGGCGTGTACGAGGGCTGGCAGTCGTGGCTGGCCGACCCGAGCACCAGGCAGGTCGATTCCAATATCGTGATGACCGAGCCCTATGTCGACGCGATTACCGGCATCCTGATCGTTAGTTTCTTCCATCCGCTCTGGACGGCCGATCGCACAGACGTCGCTGGAATGGTTGCCGTTGACATTACGCTCGATCAGCTGACCTCGCTGGTCGAGAGCGTCACGTTGGCCGATACCGGTTTCGGTTTCTTGCTGATGTCGAATGGCAATGTCATTGCCATCAACGAGTCCGGCGAAAAGACCATCGGGCTGGTTTCTAGCGACGTCGGCGGCCAGGGTGTGACCGGAATCGACAGATCAATCCGCAACAGCGTGCATCCGGCGATTGCGGAGATGCTTCTGCCGACCGGAAGCGATGTCACGATCCAGCATTTGACCCTTGATGAGAATGGCGAGGGGACCGCCTATCTGGTCATCCAGAAGCAGATGTTCCCGGCAAACTTGTGGAATCCGGACGGTATTGTCAGGGAGAACATGACCGTCGGCTTCGTGGTGTCGGAAGAGGAGGTGTATCAGCTTCTGACGGCCGTTGAGGGCGGGATCTCTGATGCAACTTCGCGCATTTTCAATTTACAGATCGCAGTCTTGTTGGTCAGTCTGCTGATCGTGTTCGTTGCCGTTTATGCAATATCCGGCCGCATCACGGCAGGCTTGAGCGCCCTCGCCAGCGGGGCCAGGAGGCTGGAACAGAAGGACTATTCGGTTCGTGTCAGGATTCCCACCCGCGACGAGGTTGGCAAGGTGGGAGTCGCGTTCAACAGCATGGTGCAGGAGATCCAGTATCATACCGAGAATCTTGAGAACCTAGTGGAAGAACGGACGCGGAACCTCGAAGAAGCCAACCAGGAAATCGTCTCTCTTAACGAGCAGCTACGAAGCGAGAATCTGCGTCTTGGAGCCGAGCTGGACGTCGCACACCGGATTCAAAAGATGGTACTTCCGCGAGTTAGCGAGTTGGACCAGATACCCAGACTGGAGATCGCCGGTTACATGGAACCCGCCGACGAAGTTGGCGGTGACTACTACGATGTCTTGCAGGATGGTTCCCGCATCAAGGTAGGTATCGGCGATGTAACCGGGCATGGTCTCGAGAGCGGCGTGCTGATGCTGATGGTTCAGTCAGTCGCGCGAGCTCTCTACGAGAAAGGAGATCGAGACAACAAACGATTCCTCGAAATTGTGAACCGTGCGATCTTCAAGAATATCGAACGTACTGAATCCGACAAGCACTTGACGTTGGCGTTCGTCGACTACGATGACAATGAATTGACGTTGACCGGGCAGCACGAGGAAGTCTTGGTGGTTCGAAGCGATGGCTCCCTGGAGCGCATCGATACCATGGATCTCGGGTTCCCGATCGGCCTCGAATTCGACATTGCGCCCTTCATCAATGCCCGCAAGTTGGCGTTTAATAGCGGTGATACCCTCATCCTTCACACGGACGGCGTGACGGAAGCGGAGAATTCGGAAGGCGTGCTGTATGGCCTCGACCGCCTCTGTGACAGCGCGCAGGCAAATTGCCGAGGCCCCGCCGTTGACGTCGTCAACGGCATCGTCACGGATCTCAAATCGCACATTGGGGCGCAGAAGATCCATGACGACATAACGCTCTTGGTCATGAAGCACCGGTAGCGGGACGGCGACGGATGCTCCAACAGATTGGAAATATCGGTGCCATCGGGACGTTTGGGGCCGGTTCGCTGCGTCTACGACTCTTCGACGGTCCACTTGGCTTGGCTTGGAAGCACTGCGGGATTACGTCGGATTTCCTGGGAGACATTTATTCGGCTCGCGCCCACCAGGGGTCTGTTGAAGCGAATGAGATCCGCCACAATGTGACTTATCTGGTAAACGAAATCCTGGAGAATGCCCTGAAGTTCAAGGTTTCGGGCGATATTGTCATCGATACATTGGTGGAGGAGGACCAGTTTCGACTTTGCATTGCCAACGTGATCAGTGAAGCGGGGGCGCTTCGTTTCCAGGAGGTCCTGAGCGGGTTGAAGGGCCGCGATCCATCGGAACTCTTGATTGAGCGGATAGAACGGAATGCGGCCGACCCGAAAGAAACCGGTTCGGGGCTCGGCCTGCTCACGTTGATGAGCGATTACGGTGTACAACTGGGCTGGGACTTCCGGAAGCCGGCCGAGGAGAATGGAACGGTCCAGCTGGGTACCTATGCAGTTTTGCCGCTGGCATAGAGTGCGATATGCTGGTATTCGCGTGTATTCAAGCGCATCCCCTTCCCAAATGAGCTACGGGTGATTGTGTCACATGGAAATCAAAACGAGTGAATACCGCATATGGGTCGAGGATGCGGCTATCCATTACGAAGGAACAATGCGACTATCCGGAACAGAGGCCTATCAGCCGATAATGGAGCTGATGCACAACGTACTCAATTCAGAACCTGAGGAAATTACGCTGGACTTGGTGGGCTTGGAGTTCTTAAACAGCTCCGGCATCAATTTGCTTGCACGCTTTACGATAGAAGTGCGGAAGCAAAAGAGTATTGCAATTCTCGTTAAGGGCTCCACGCGAATTCCCTGGCAATCGAAGTCGCTACCAAACCTGAGGAAACTACACCCATCGCTCCAACTTAACTTCGTGTAGGCGTCTCCGGGCTTCGCGCAAGCGAGGCACGGCGCGGGCGCTGTCGGAAGTGGAACAGTTGGTAGGGAAGGAGCACCAAGAAACTCTCAGGGATCAAGTCGGCAGCTTGATGCTTGATGTTTGATGTTTGGTGTGATGATCGTCGCGGCTATCGCATTTCAAGCCGAGGCGGTGCCGGACGGCCATCGCAAGTCGTTTTTTCGGAGCCCGACGGTGCGCTACGTTGATCGAGGTCTGCCATCAATTGTTCGGACCTGGCGCATTTCGTAGGCTTGGTAGCCGCGTCGACTGCACTGCGTTGGCGCCAAGACGCTCAGGGAAAACACCAGTGGGTATGCCCCTTGGTGTCGTGGGGTGAGCGCAACGGACGGCGACGCCAATCCGCCTGTGCAATTGCGCCGCTTCAAGAGGCGCGGTGCTGGACACGTGCTCGACATCCGATCGGCAGTCCGCTTGGAATGTGAGATCGTCTTCCCGGAAGCACGTACCCTTTCATGAAATTTGCAGTTGCCGGGGGCAGTCGGAGCGTTGCCGCCCAGCCTTCCGACTTCGCAGATGCGAGTCCATTCGAAGTGCGGTTCCGAACGGAGTATCGGCTTCCGGTCTGATCGGGTTACGATGCGGCGTGGACCGCAGGTCCCGTTGACCGTGTCGGATAGGTATTCCCATCCGAGAAAAACGGCCCGAGTGCGACTCGAGGATCAGTACGTTGGTGAGAGCTTCATGAACGACACTCTATTCCCGGTACCGGACGCAACCGCTGCGACCGCTCACGTCGATGCAGAGCAGTATGAGGCCATGTACCGCGCCTCGGTCGCTGATCCGGAGGCCTTCTGGTCTGCACACGGCCGAGCAGTCGACTGGCTTCGTCCCTACACCCAAGTGCGCGATGTGAGTTTCGCGCGCGACGACGTCCACATCCGGTGGTTCCACGATGGAACCCTCAATGTATGCGCGAATTGCGTCGATCGGCATCTCGAATCTCGCCGCGATCAGGCGGCTATCGTGTGGGAGGGTGATCGTCCCGGGGACACACGCACGATTAGCTACGGCGAACTCCACGAAGAGGTTTGCCGCATGGCAAACGTCCTTCTGAAGCGCGGCGTTCAGCGGGGTGATCGGGTCACGATCTACATGCCGATGATTCCCGAAGCGGCATATGCGCTCTTGGCCTGTGCCCGGATTGGTGCGGTCCATTCGGTAGTGTTTGGAGGATTTTCGCCGGACTCGCTGGCCGAGAGGATTCTGGACTGCGGATCGACCTGCGTGATCACGGCTGATGAGGGACCGCGAGGGGGCAAGCTGGTCCCGCTCAAGGCGAACACCGATCAGGCGTTGCGGCGTTGCCCTGATGTCCACACGGTGTTGGTCGTCGAACGCACGGGTGGCGACGTAGCCATGCAGGAAGGCCGCGACGTTTCCTGGGCCGCCATGCGTTCCGGAGTCGACGTGAGTTGCCCGCCGGTAGAGATGGCGGCAGAGGACCCGCTGTTCATCCTGTACACGTCGGGCTCCACCGGTCGGCCCAAGGGCGTGTTGCACACGTCAGGCGGGTACATCGTCTACGCGTCCATGACCCATCGCTACGTCTTCGACTATCGCGACGGGGAGGTCTACTGGTGCACTGCGGATGTCGGGTGGGTGACCGGACACAGCTACATCGTCTATGGCCCGCTCGCCAACGGGGCGACGACGCTGATGTTTGAAGGAATACCGAATTGGCCGGACTCTTCCCGCTTCTGGCAAATCTGCGACCAACACCAAGTCAACATCTTCTATACGGCTCCGACAGCAATCCGGGCGCTGATGCGGGACGGCGAAGAGCCGGTACGCAAGACCAGTCGTTCATCGCTTCGCATCCTTGGCTCGGTAGGCGAACCCATTAATCCTGAAGCCTGGCTCTGGTACCACCGGGTTGTTGGGGAAGGGCGCTGCCGCGTTGTGGATACGTGGTGGCAGACGGAGACGGGCGGCATCCTGATCGCGCCGCTTCCGGGCGCCACGGCTCTGAAGCCAGGCTCGGCCACGCTGCCGTTCTTCGGGGTTCGTCCGGCGATCGTCGACGACGAGGGAACCCTCGTCGAAGGGCCTGCTTCCGGCAAGTTGGTGTTGCTGGACAGCTGGCCCGGGCAGATGCGGACGGTATACGGCGATCACCAGCGATTTGTTGATACATACTTCACGACGTTCCCCGGCATGTACTTCACGGGTGATGGTGCACGGCGCGACGAGGACGGGTACTACTGGATCACGGGCCGTGTTGACGACGTGATCAACGTATCTGGACACCGGATGGGAACCGCCGAGATCGAGAGCGCCCTAGTTGCGCACGAGGCCGTGGCCGAAGCTGCCGTGGTCGGTTATCCCCACGAGATCAAGGGTCAGGGGATCTACGCCTACGTGACGCTGGTTGCCGGGGTTGAAGCCACGGATGATCTTCGTGCCGCGCTCGCTGCGTGGGTGCGACGCGAAATCGGCCCAATTGCAAGACCAGACCTTCTGCAGTGGGCCCCGGCACTGCCCAAGACGCGGTCGGGTAAGATCATGCGGCGTATTCTGCGGAAAATCGCAGCAAACGAACACGGCGAACTGGGAGATACATCGACGCTCGCGGACCCAGCGGCCGTCGACGACCTGGTTCAGAATAGGCTTAATCGATGACCCGCTTCTTTGCGAGCATACTGCTGGGCGCTGCATGCCTCGTGCCGAGCATGGTCGCGGCTAAGACGGTATGCGTGACCAATACCTTCGAGGTCGCGTGGGTGCATCCCGGAATCTATTTTTACGCGAATCAGGATGAGTATCGCTGTGAGGGGCCGTCAGTGCGTGTCAAGCAGGGGGAAACCGGTTGCTTTGCTGCGGACCTGGTGACCGCGGGTACTCATTATTTTTTGGCTGGCGAGCACGCGGTTTCCGGCGAGTGTGTGTCGATCTGCGAGACGACGCAGGCCGAGAACACCGTGATTTTCGATTTGGCGAACACGTACGCCTGCGCCGAGTGACTTGACGTCGCCCGTTCAGGCGAACTACCAACCCACGCAGTTTTGCATGCGTAGCCTGCTCGCTGCTCATTGCTGGATTTGACGACGCTATGGCGACAGCCACGACCACATCGGAGATTCGCGCCGCATTCCTGGATTACTTTCGGGCGCACGAGCACGAGGTACTGCCATCGTCGCCGCTCGTGCCCCGCAATGATCCGACGCTGCTGTTTACCAGTGCCGGCATGGTCCAGTTCAAGAACATCTTTACGGGCCAGGAGAAGCGGAGCCACCCCCGCGCCACCACATCGCAAAAATGTCTACGGGCCGGCGGCAAGCACAACGATTTGGAAAACGTTGGCCATACCGCGCGTCACCACACGTTCTTCGAGATGCTTGGGAATTTTAGTTTCGGTGACTATTTCAAGGAGCAAGCAATCGAGCACGCTTGGACGCTGGTTACCCGAGAGTTCGGCGTCAGTGGCGAGCGGTTGCTGGCCACGGTCTACGCGGACGACGACGAGGCGTTCGATCTGTGGCGAAAAATTTCCGGACTGCCTGAAGAACGCATTCTGCGGATTGCGACGTCGGACAATTTCTGGGCCATGGGCGACACAGGCCCGTGCGGACCGTGTTCGGAACTTTTCTTCGATCATGGAGACCGGGTACCCGGTGGACCGCCGGGAAGTCCGGACGAGGACGGAGACCGGTTCATCGAAATCTGGAACCTCGTCTTCATGCAGTACGAGCAGGAAGCACCGGATCGCAGGGTCCCGCTGCCACGGCCGTCGATCGACACGGGCATGGGGCTCGAACGCATGGCTGCCGTCATGCAGGGATTCACGGACAACTACGACATTGACTTGTTCCGCGTCCTGATCGAGGCATCGAAGGCGGCAACGGGCACGGACGAGAACGATGGGCGCGCCGTCTCGCACCGGGTAATTGCGGACCATCTCCGGGCCTCGGCGTTCGTCATTGCGGAGGGCGTGCTCCCCTCGAATGAAGGGCGCGGTTATGTCTTGCGCCGCATCGCGCGCCGGGCCATGCGGCATGCCCACCTGCTCGGCGTTCGCGAACCAGTGCTGTGGAAGATCGCGAGCAGTGTCGTCGCGGAGATGGGGGATGCTTTCCCGGAGCTTGTCCAAGCGCGAACGTTGATCGCGGAGACCCTGCTGGGGGAGGAAGCGCGTTTTGGCGAGACGCTCGAGCGCGGCATGCGTCTCCTCGCGAGTGAGACGTCGAAGCTGGGAGAGGGGATCGCCTTGCCTGGAGCAACGGCCTTCCAGCTTTATGACACGTACGGTTTCCCGATCGACCTGACGGAGGACATTCTGCGCGGCGAAGGTCGGGCGCTGGACCGGGCGGGGTTCGACGAGGCGATGTCCGAGCAGCGGCGGATGGCGCGCGCCGCCTGGGCCGGAACCGGAGACGCCAAGGTGGATCGGGTCTGGTTTGACGTTCGTGATGCCACCGAGCCCACCGAGTTCCTGGGGTACGCCGGCACCCGCGCCGAAGCGGTGGTATCGGCGATTGTGGCTGACGGCAGGCAGATTCGCCGGGCGGATGCCGCAAGTGGTGTCATCGGGGTGGTGTGCAACCAGACCCCGTTCTACGCCGAGGGTGGTGGACAGGTTGGCGACAACGGCACGATCCGATGGCCGAACGGGACCGTCCAGGTGACCGACACGCGCGCTTGCGCGGAAGTACTGCACGTCCATTTCGGGACAGTTGAAGACGGCGAATTGCATATCGGCGATTCCGTCGAGCTGGCGGTCGACGAGGAGCGGCGCGGTGGCCTGCGGATCCATCACTCAGCAACCCACCTACTGCACGCGGCATTGCGCCAGCACCTCGGTGACCACGTCATCCAGAAAGGATCGCTGGTCGCTCCGGATCGCCTCCGCTTCGATATCAGTCACCCGCGGGCAGTGACGGCCGGGGAACTCGCGGACATCGAACGCAAGGTCAACGGATGGATACGGGCAGATGTATCCGTGGAGACCCGTCTCCTGCCACCGGATGATGCGATGAAAGCCGGTGCCCTTGGCCTGTTTGGCGAAAAATACGGGGACGAGGCACGGGTGGTTCGGATGGGTCCGGTGGCCGGCCCAACGTTTTCGCTGGAACTTTGCGGCGGCACCCACGTGGCCCGAACCGGCGAGATCGGATTGCTGAAAATTGTCTCGGAATCAGCGCTTGCTTCCGGTGTTCGGCGACTAGAGGCTGTCGTGGGCCAAGCGGCTCTCCAATTGTTTCAGGATCACGCCCGCACGCTCGATTCCGTCGCCAATGGCCTCGGCGTCCGGCAACAGGAACTAGCCGACCGAATCGAGCGGCTTCTCAAGGAACGTCGCGACCTCGAGCGGACGATTGCCGACCTGCGTCAGAAACTGGCACGCGGAGACACTGGGACCATTGCCCCGACCGAAATCGCCGGCGTGCGGGTTGCCGGGAGGGTTCTGGACGGTGTCCCCCCGAAGGTGCTCCGGGGTCAGGCCGAGGACTTGCGGAATGCACTCGGAAGCGGTTTGGCGGTCGTGGTGACATCCTTCGAGGGGAAGGGCTCTCTGGCAGTCGCCGTCAGCGAGGATCTGACGGACCGCTTCGATGCGGTCGACTTGGTGCGGGCAGGCGTCGCCGCACTTGGCGGGCAGAAGGGGGGCGGTCGGCGCGACATGGCCCAGGGCGGCGGTCCTGACGGGGCGGCCGCCGGCAAGGCGCTAGATGCGGTTCAGCAAGCGATAGGACGGGTGGAATAAGCGAGTCGGCGGTTCAGAGTGCGTCCCGCAGGTTCTCGGCGATCGCATTGAGGAACGGTTCGGTCTCGAGCCAGCCCTGATCCGGACCGACGAGCAGGGCCAGATCCTTGGTCATCTTGCCGGACTCGACCGTAACCTGGCACACGTTCTCCAGCGTCTCGGCGAACTTCTGTACGTCGGGCGTGTCATCAAATCGCCCGCGGTGCCACAGGCCCCGGGTCCAGGCGAAAATCGATGCAATCGGGTTGGTCGAGGTCGCCTCGCCTCTCTGGTAGGCCCGGTAGTGACGGGTCACGGTGCCGTGGGCGGCTTCCGCCTCGATCGTTTGTCCATCGGGCGTCATCAACACCGAGGTCATGAGGCCGAGGGATCCAAATCCCTGGGCCACGAGGTCGGATTGAACGTCGCCGTCATAGTTCTTGCAGGCCCAGAGGAACCCGCCTTCCCACTTGACCGCGCTGGCCACAAGATCGTCGATCAGACGATGACCGTATTCCAGGCCCGATTCCGCGAACGCTTCGGCAAATTCAGAGTCGAACACGTCCTGGAAGATATCCCGAAATCGTCCGTCATACTGTTTTAGGATTGTGTTCTTGGTCGACAGATAGACGGGCATTTTGAGATTGAGCCCGTACCGCAGGCATGCCCTCGCGAAACCGCGGATGGATTCGTCAAGGTTGTACATCCCGAGGGCAATACCGGCCTCTTTGAACCTGAACACTTCGGTTTCGGTCGGCGGCTCCCGCCCGTCCGGTTCGAAGCGCATCACCAGGCGGCCCGGGCCGGGGACGCGCAATTCCGTGGCGCGGTACTGGTCACCGAAAGCATGACGGCCGATGATGATCGGCTTGGTCCAGCCGGGCACGTACCGCGGGATGTTGCGGAAAATAATGGGCTCGCGAAATACCGTGCCACCAAGGATATTGCGGATCGTCCCGTTCGGAGAACGCCACATCTTCTTGAGGCCGAATTCCGTCACCCGGTCCTCGTCCGGCGTGATCGTCGCGCACTTGATACCGACGCCGTGTTCGCGGATGGCGTGCGCCGCTTCCACCGTCACGCGGTCGTCGGTTTGATCACGGCTCTTGACGTGCAAGTCGTAGGTTTCGAGGTCCACGTCGAGGTGGGGAAGGATTAGACGTTCCCGGATCATTTCCCAGATGATCCGGGTCATTTCGTCTCCTTCGAGTTCGACCAGAGGGGATGTGACCTTGATTTTGCTCACGGAATGCATGCTCCAAGTGTGGGAAAGGGATGACTGGCGACGGCGTTCAGCCGCCGCGCACCACTGAATCCGGTGTTGCGAGCTGCTTGCTGACTGCTTGCACGGCCGCCTCGGCGGAATCCACCTTGACTACGATGGAATCAAGAATGTCGGGAAGAAACTCCTGCTCCACCATGCGTTCGAGCATCGTGAACATGGGCTCCCAGTAGCGGTCGATGTCGACCACCACGACGGGACGGGGGTGCTGCTTGAGTTCTCGCAGCACCAGCGTTTCCATGATTTCGTCCATGGTCCCGATTGCACCGGGGAGGGCCACGCAGATGTCCGATGCGTTGAACATCATGGTCTTGCGGTCGGCCAGCGAATCCACGATGACGGTCCGCTCCAGGGACGAATGCGTTTCCTGCATCGACGCAATGTAGACGGGGACAAAACCGGTGGTCAGGACCCCCGCTTCCAGGGCACCGTCGGTTACGGCTCCCATGAGCCCGTGCTGCGAACCGCCAGTGACGATGCCGTAGCCTGCTTCGCCCAGTCGCCGTCCCAGCTGGCGGGCCTCCTGCGCAAATCTGGGATTGCTGCCCGCTCGGGAACCACAGAACACCAGTACGGTACGCCTCTTACCGGCATCGGAGGGGTTGGGGCGCATGCACGCGGGTAGCGTTGTCCTGCCCAAAGATTGTCCCATCTACAACCTGTCTCAAGACGCGGTGAACCTATCGGTCGACCGTTCATTCGTCCAGCAATTGTCACATCCTGTGCATTTGCAAGATTTAGGTCATTCAGGGATGTGATCCATCGCCAAGACACTTGGTAGTCGTCAAGACACTTGGTAGTCGGCAAGCCGCTGGGTCGGTGCGCCAAGTGCCGCCTGTCGGGTTTCGTGGCACGTCAGGACGATGATCAGGCGGTCGCGGGCGGGAGTTCGAGGCGCCATGGTCATCCGGCGAAAGCGCTCATCGTCACCGTTGGCCAATCGGTCAGCCGGGATGAGGACGACCGGTCTGCCGTTTTCATGGAAAACCCGGCGAGTGTCAGGCGCGTCCAGACAGCTACCCGCTCGCGCGCGCTGATGCCGAGGTTAGCGAACGGTTCTTCGATGCTGTCCCCGACCGCCGAGCGGATCTCCAGGTCGGCGTGGTCCAGCCGCACGTCAGTGGAGGGAAACAACTCGGTGCGACATCAGACCGGGTACGCTTGTCCCATGGTTGCGCCGGAGGCGGGCCGGCGCTGCGCCATCGATGGTCTATCGGGTCCAGAAGGAGGGACTGAGCACGGCAACTAGGGCAATGATCTCAAGTCGCCCGAGCAGCATCCCGGCCATCAACACAGCGGTGCCAAAGGAATTGGCCGGTCCGGCGGTGGCGCCGACGAGCGTGGCCATGCCTGGACCCGTATTGGTGAGCGCCGCGACCGCCCCCAGGATGGCATCTTCGGCGCTCACGCCGGTCACAGACAGGAGCGCTGCCAATCCGGCGCAGGCACTGAACCACAGGACTGCAAATGCGAACAGGGCCGGGACCAGGCCAGGCTCGGCCGGCCGGCCGGCATAGCGGAGAGTCCGGACTTCATGCGGTTGTGCGCCGCGGTTCAGTTCGTTCCAAATGATCGCGCCGAGGAGCCAGGTGCGGCGCAGGCGGAGCCCGCCGGCGGCTCCGGCCACCGATCCGCCAATGACCGCCAGTGCCAGCAGGGGCGTCACCGCGGGGTCGCGGGCTTCGGTCACGATTCCGGAGGTACTGATCAAGGATGCGGTGACGAAGAAACTGTCGACCAGGCCGGTGTCTGGCACCACTAGCCAGGCAAATCCGATGCCCGCCGTCATCAGCGCGGCCAGTAAAAGTGTCTCCCGGCTCTGAATCAGCGCCGTCAGGGATGGGTGGTGCCGATCAGGCCTACCCGGGAACCACAGGGCACCGACGAGCATGAAGATGCCCAGGATCATTTGCGTGCCCGCACCTGGAACCAGCGATGGATACCCCTTGGGATCACCACCGGTAGCGATCGCGGACAGGGCGTAGAGAACACTGTCGAGTGCTCCCGCTCCGTCGGAGCCGAGCAGGAACATGCACAGCACCGTCAACGACGCGTAGGTACCTGTGATTCCGCGGAACGCCGAGCGCGTAAAGGGGCTGCCCCCGGCCACAGCCCCCGTGATTGCAGGCGCTGCACCGCCGAGCCCGGCCGGAAGGAACACGACGGCTGCCAGAAGAAGCGTGGCAAGGCCGCCGATCCACTGCAGCACGGCCCGCCAAAGCACCAGGGCCGGGTCGGCGCCAACGGACTGGGGCGACCAGTAACCGGTGGTGGTCACGGCGGAGACGGAATCGAACAGCGCCGCAGTGGGTTCCGCGCCGGCGACCCAGAACGGCACCAGCCCACCGATCGAAAGAGCACCCCAACATGCCGCCGCGCTGAGCAGAGCCGTCCGTCGCGTCCAGTCGTGCCCTCGCCTGCGGGTTGCCAGGAGCACGCCGCCGCTGACAAACACCGTGCCGGCGGCCAGGAGCAGAAATCCGCCGGCGGAGGGGAGCCCGGCGAACCATGCCCAGATCCCGACCAGGCCGGAGAGCAGACCTTCGGTGCCCAGCGCCAAGGCCAGCGACCGTGAAATGAAGGCAGGTACCACTTAGAGCTTGGCGGTTCCGAATGCAGCCTCGAGCGCCTGTACCTTTTCATGCGTCACCAGGACGATGACTCGGTCCCCCGGTCGGATCACGGTATCGCCCACTGGCAGGACCACTTCGCCGTCCCGCACGATGGCGCCGATTGCGATATCCGAATCCAGCTTCAGGCTGCGGAGTGAGGTTCCGGCGATGCTGGAGGTGTCGAGCGCTTCGTAGTCCATGACTTCCGCGCGCCCGTCGTGCAGGGTGTGGACCGCCTGGACCCGGCCGCGCCGGACCCAACGCAGGATTTTCGATACCGTCGCGGATCGGGGGACGATGGCTTGGTCGATCCCGAGCTGGCTGAGCAAAGACCCGTACTTGTTGTCGTGCGTGACGGTGGCTGCATACGGGCAGCCCTTCTGCTTGGCCAGCGCCGATACGAGGGTGTTGACCTCGTCGTTCTCGGTCAGCGCAAGGAGCATGGCCGCATCGTTGACTCCGGCTTCCTCCAAGACCCCGTCGTCACGCGGATCGCCGAGCAGCACCTTCATGCCATCGAGAATCTCGTCGGCCTGTTGGGCAATGTTCGGATCGGCTTCAAGCACCGTCACACCTTCGGCTGACTCCTGTTTCGCGATCCGCTGCGCCACGCGCCGGCCAAGATTGCCGCCGCCGACGATCAGGATGCGTCGAGGCGCCCCGATTTCCCGCCCGAACGACCGAAGCACACGATTGACGCGGTTGGCTTCGGTAACGACAAAGACTTCGTCGCCCACGGCCAGCGTCTCGTCCTTCCGCGGCACGATGCCGAGCCCGTCGCGCACGATGTACACGACACGGGCATGGAGTTCCGGAAACAGCTCGGTCAGTTCATGGAGCGGGTGCGAGAGGACCGGCGACTGTTGATCGAGCTTCATTCCGATGAGCTGGACCCGGCCGCCCACGAAGCCAACCGCGTCGCTTGCTCCTGGTAGTGCCACCAGCCTGGACAGTGCGATCGCCACCTCCCGTTCCGGCACGATGATTTCGGCTGGTAGGTCGTTACGGCCGTACAGTTGCGGCCAGTCCTCCTCCTGGTAGGCCGGATTGCTGACACGCGCGATCCGGGTCCGAATGGAGAACACGCTGTGCGCCACCTGGCAGGCAACCATGTTGGTTTCGTCGCTCCGGGTGACCGCCACCAGCAGGTTTGCGTTGTCGGCGCCTGCTTCGCGCAGCACCGGCGGGTGCGCCGGATGCCCGCGGAGGGTTTCAATTCCGGCTGTGTTCCGGCGCGCCCGTTCAAGAAGTTCAGCTTCCTGGGCGATCAGTGTGACTGCGGCCGCTTCCTCTTCGGCGAGGTGCCGGGCGATGCTCCGGCCGACCTCGCCGGCTCCGCAGACAATCGCACGGAACTGGGCGTCTTCGTTCACGGCGCCTCCTGCTTGGGGCCGTTCTCGTCAGAGATGCCCAGCAGCCGAAGTTTACGGTGCAGCGATGTCCGTTCCATGCCGACAAAGGCCGCCGTGCGCGTGATATTTCCGCCGAAACGCGCTAGTTGGGAAGACAGGTACTGCCGCTCGAACTGTTCCCGAGCCGTTTTCAGCGGGTGGCTCATGATCGGGTCGACGCCGAATCCCCCGCCGTTTTCTCCGCGTTCGTAGAGCACGTCGTCCGGCAGCATCGAGGCGCGCACCGGGCTGGCCTCTGAATCCGGCGCCAGGATCAGGACACGCTCGATCACGTTTCGGAGCTGGCGGACGTTGCCTTGCCAATTATGGGCCTGCAACCGGGCTTCGGCTTCCGCGTCAATGGGGCGCGGCGGTCGCCCGAGGGCCCGCGCGCACTGAGCCATGCAGTGCCGAGCCAGCACCGGAATGTCCTCGCGCCGCTCGGCCAGGGACGGCACGCGGATCGGCACGACATTGATTCGGTAGTAGAGGCTGGCGGACAGCCGGCCCTGGCGGATGTAGGTCTCGGGATCCACGCTGGTCGATGCGATAACGCGGACGTCGACCTTGACCGGTGTTTGCCCCCCCACGCGCATGAAGCTGGGATTCTGGAGTGCCCGCAGCAGCCAAGCCTGCGCGTCCATCGACATCTCGGCGACTTCGTCCACAAATAGCGTCCCGCCATGCGCCTGCTCAAGCAGGCCCACACGGAGCACTCGCCCATCTTCATCCTCCCGGCCGAACAGCTCCTCCTCGAATCGGTCGGCCGCGGTGCGCGGTGCGTTCATCACCACGAACGGGGCGCTGCGACGGTGCGACTGACCATGAATGGCCCGCGCGGCGGTTTCCTTGCCGGAGCCCGGTGCACCGGTGATCAGAACCCGGCTGTTGGTGGTTGCTACCCTCGCGATGGCGTTCTTGAGGGCTCGGATGGCAGGCGAATTGCCCATGATCACGTCCGTGGCACCGGTTCGGTCCACCAGGACAGCGTTTTCGCGCCGGAGCTGCCGGGTCTCCAGGCTCCGCCCGATCACATGGAGCAGCAGTCCGCTGTCGAACGGTTTTTCGAGAAAGTCGACGGCCCCGAGGTTCATGGCGTCGACCGCCGTGCGGACTGAACCATGTCCACTGATCATCACGACCGGGAGGTCACGAAACCGACTGCCGACCGTCGTCAGGAGGTCGATGCCCTCCCGTTCGCCGTTGCGAAGCCAGATATCGAGCAGGACCAGGGACGGCACCCGCTCCGCGAGGGCAGCCAGTGCGCTCTTGGTATCGTTGGCCGTTCGGGTGCTGTAACCCTCATCCTGCAGCAGGTCCTGCACCGCTCCGCAGATGTCCGGCTCGTCGTCGACGATCAGGACCTCGCCCTTCCAGTTGCCGGAATCCGGACGCTTGCGTGCGGTGACCATGATGATCAGGCGGCCACGGCTGGCGAGGTCGGTGTGGACGGCGCACACGGAAGGGTCAGCACCACACGGGCGCCCCGATCCGTGTTGGCGAGGCTGATCTGTCCGCCCTGATCCTCAACGATTCGGCGGACGATTGCCAGTCCCAGGCCGGTCCCGCCGCGGCGTGTGGTGACGTAGGGCTCTGTCGCGCGGTCGAGGAAGTCGTCGGGAAATCCGCCCCCATCGTCTTCCACGGCAACCCGGTAGGTATCACCATCGGCGGTGGCTTCAAGGATGATCTCGATGTTGCCCGTCGTGGGTCCATTGCCGCGGCGACCCTGGATGGCCTGCACGGCGTTCTGGACTAGATTGCCGAGCGCCCGGTCCACCTGGCTCGGGTCACAGAGGACGTTCACCGGGAGGTCGGGAACGTGTGCACTGACCTGGATCTCGGCGTGCGCCGTGTCATTGATGGCCTGGACGCCATTGATCAGGGCGACCATGTCAACCCGGCGCAGGGTCGGAGGCGGCAGCCGTGCGAACTCCGAGAACTCGTCGACCATGCGTGTCATTTCCACGACCTGGCGCACGATGGTATCGATGCACGATTCGAAGACCGCCGGATCAGTCTGCACTTCACCGGCATAACGGCGCTTGAGACGCTCGGCGGCGAGCCGAATCGGAGTCAGCGGGTTGCGCACCTCGTGGGCGATGCGGCGGGCCACCTCCCGCCAGGCGGCCGCCCGCTGGGCGAGAATGCGTTCCGTCATGTCGTCGAACGTGATGACGTGGCCCTGTACGCGGGTGTTCCGGGTGGCGGCGTTCACCCGGACCAGGAGGATGCGCTGCTGGCCGTTGCGGATGACGATGACCTGGTCCTGGTTGACCCGGGTGGGGAAGATGACGGCCTTGTTGAACAGGTCCGACATCGCGGGAATGGCGTCGGCAAAGAGCTGTCCTGTAAGCGAATCCTCCGGCACGCCGAGGAGGTTGGATGCGGAGTGGTTGGACAGGAAGATCACCCCCCGCGAATCTACCGCAACGACGCCGGCGCTGACGCCGGCCAGGACCGCCTCCGTGAAGCGCCGGCGGGTGTCGAGTTCGCGGTTGGTGGCAACCAGTTCGTAACGCTGGTCCTCGATCTGGCCCGTCATCCGGTTGAACGCGCGCAGTAGCAGCATGAGTTCGCCGCTCTGCCCCTCTTCCCGCACGCGGGCGCTCAGGTCGCCGTCGCGCACCCGGTTGGCGGCACGGACCAGTTCCGAAATGGGACCGGCAAACCGGTTGGCAACCTGGAACCCGATCCAGGCGGCCACGGCCACCAGCAGCACGGCCACCGCAATGAAGACCATCGTGAACGTGATGTGCAGGCTGGCACGCTCGCGTTCTGCCAGCTGGTATTCCCCCACCGCCGTGCGCACGGCATCGATGTTGCGGAGTACGTTTGTGTCGATGTAGCGGCCCACGTACAGGAGTTGGTCAGCGAGCCCGGTGAGCGGTGCCAGGGCCCGCACGCGGTCACCGCCGCGAATCTGGAAGACAACGGTCTCCCCCTGCAGCGCCCGCTGGAGTGCCCCCGCCGGCAGCTGGTCGAACGCCAGCAGCAGGCTCAGGGAGCTCCGCGCCAGGATCTGCCCGTCCGACCGGAGCACGAGCGCTTCCGCAATCCCGCGTTCGGTCACCAGCCGGTCGAGGGTCGCCGTTTCCAGGCGGCTCTCGGACGGTGCGCGGGCAAGTCCGTTGGCGATCCACAGCACGTCGGCGAGCACGAGCTTCCGGTGGTCCTCGTAGTAGGCATCCGCCACGGCCAGCGAATGCGTCAGCGCCGACGAGACCCGTTCCGAGAACCAGCCCTGGATGCCGATCGTGAAGAACCCGGCAGCCCCGGCGGCCACGATGATCGCCGGCGTGGCAGCCAGCAGGCTGAACGCGGCGACCAGCTGGACATGCAGGCGTGCGCCCGGTTGCGCTCGCCGCCGGCGTACCCACAGCAGGACGACCCGGCGCGCGAGGATCAGTGTCAACAGGATGAGGACGAGCAGGTCGGCGTACAACAGGGAGAGGATCAGGTCAGGATCCGAATCGGCGCTCGGGGTGAGGACCGCAAAGGTCACTACGCCGAGCACCCCACCGGTGAGCGCGAGGGTCCAGGCCATCCACAGCTTGACCCGCCTGTTGCCGGTCAGCCGTCGGATGCGGGACCGCAGCGGTGTCCAGGGGAACGCGGTGGCAGTCACTCGGACGCTCGCCGTCGCCGTGGCAGGGCCCGGAGATCGAGGTCCCGGATCTTCTTGCGGAGCGTGTTGCGGTTGATGCCCAGCAGTTCCGCGGCCCGGATCTGGTTCCCGTCGGTTGCGCGCAGGGTTCGCACGATCAGCGGCCGTTCGACCTCTTGCACGAACCGCTTGTACAGCCCTGCCGGCGGTAGGGCGTCACCGTGCGCCGCGAAATAGCGGTGCAGGTGGCGCTCCACGCTGGCACCCAGCGTGGAGCCCTCGGTGTCGGGACGGACCGGTGTCTGGTCCGCCCCACCTAGCTCCTCAGAGACGGTGTCCGCGCTGATGACATCGCCGGCCGTCAGCACCACCATCCGCCGCAGGAGATTCTCCAACTCGCGGACGTTTCCGGGCCACGTGTGTTCGGCCAGTCGGGTCAGCGCCTCTTCCGAGATCCGCTTGGGCTCCATGCCGTCCTCTGAAGCGCGGGCGAGGAGGTGCCGGGTCAGCAGGGGAAGATCTTCGAGCCGGTCCCTGAGCGGCGGCATGCGGATCGGGACCACATTCAGCCGGTAGTACAGGTCCTCCCGGAAAAGGCCCTCCCGCACCAAGGCGCCCAGGTCCCGATGCGTGGCGGCGACGATGCGGACATCTGCCTGAACCGGGACCATTCCCCCCACGGGGTTGAACTCGCCTTCCTGCAGCACGCGAAGCAGACGGGTCTGGGCATCCGGCGGCATGTCCCCGATCTCGTCGAGAAACAAGGTGCCGCCTTCGGCCTGCCGAAAGCGGCCTACCGACGCCCGGTGGGCGCCGGTAAACGCGCCGCGTTCATGCCCGAACAGCTCGCTCTCGATCAAGTCGCGCGGAATGGCGGCCATGTTGAGCGCGACGAACGGGCGTGCCCGGCGCGGGCTGAAGTCGTGCAGCGCCCGGGCGACGAGCTCTTTGCCGGTTCCCGATTCGCCCAGCACGAGCACCGTGAGATTGGTGTTTACGACCCGTGCGACCACCCGGTACACGCGCTGCATGGCGGGCGACCGACCGACCATTGGCAGATCGTCGGGTGACGTTTCGGCAGCTGACGGCGACTGCACACGGGTTTCGGCGATGGCACGCCGAACGGTGGTCACCAGCTCGTCCAGATCGAACGGTTTCGGGAAATACTCGAAGGCCCCGCGCTCTCCGGCGCGCAGGGCCGTCAGCATCGTCGAGCGAGCGCTGATCACGATGACCGGGAGATCGGGCCGGATCTTCCGGACCCGGGGCAGCAGGTCGAGCCCGTTGCCGGACGGCATCGCCACGTCGGTGATGACGAGATCGCCGGCCCCGGCGCTGATCCAGGACCAGAGTTCCCCCATGTCGCCGGTGTCACGGGCGGCGAAACCGTGCCGGTGCAGCGCCCGCCGGATCACGGTCCGGATGGCCGCGTCGTCGTCGCCTACCAGGACGGTGGCGCCGGTCGTCTGCGGGGTATTCAGGGCGTCATCTCCGCCGGGGCCGGGTCTGCGGCGCGGTCGGCCAGGGCCTTCGCGGCCGGGAGGTACACGGTGAAGCGGGTCCCGGGTCCCGCGCGGGCATCCGCGACTTCCACCACGCCGCCGTGATCCTCGATCACCCGGGCCACCAACGACAGCCCGAGCCCGCGCCCGCCCGCCTTGGTTGTGACGAACGGCTCGAACAGATGCTGGCGCAGGTCCTCGGGAATGCCGGGCCCGCTGTCCTCGATCGCCACATACACCGGCAGGCCCCGGTGCGCAGCGGTCCCCGTTTGGACCCGCAATCCGTGCCGAATCCCGGTGACCAGTCGAAGCGGCCCCGCGGGATTGACCTCCGCGGCATTCTTCACGAGGTTCAGGAAGGCCTGCACGAGCCGGTCGCGGTCTCCCGGAACCATCGGGATGGAGGGATCATACTCGCGCGTGAACTTGGCGTGCTTGGCAAACCCGTTCTTGGCCAGCATGAACACCCGGTCGAGCACGACATGCACGTTCACGGGCGCGGTCGGCACGGTGCCGCCATCCACGAACGTGTCGAACCGGGCGAGCAGCTTGCCAATCCGGTCCGTCTCGTCGCAGATCAGCCGGGTGAGCTCGCGATCCGAGGGCCCGACTGCGGTCTCCAGCAACTGCGCTGCACCGCGGATCCCGGACAGTGGGTTCCGAATCTCGTGAGTCAGGGTCTCGGCGAAACCGGTCGCCGAGCGGGCCGCACTCAACTGGCCGAGCCGGTGCCCGCCAATCGACTGGGCGACCGACCGGGCGTGCAGTGTCAATACGATCTGGCGCTGGGCGTCATCGCAGGGGGACGCCCGGGCATCGACGATTCGCGGTGCCATGCCCGGGCCGGTCAGGCGAATACCGTACTCGACGGCGCTGCTGCCACGGCGACCAACGCGATGCAGCATGGCCAGCACGGGGCTGTCACCCGAGAGGAAGTTCCTGATTGGTCGCCGCAACAGGCTTCGGGCGCCGGTCCCGAGCAGCTGCTCGCCAGCCGGGTTGACGTACAGAATGTGGCCAGAGTCCGAAACCAGGAAGACCGGAACTGCCATGGATTCGAGCAAGTCCTGCGGACCGACCGACGTTTCGATGGAGGTGTCGGGGGACTCCGCCACAGCGCAGTACTCCTGCACAACGATTAGGCAGAACACACTAATACCAGAACCCGCCCCGGCCCAACATCTGGGCCATCGGCGACCTGCTCGGTGGGCCTCGGAGGGAGATGGCGGCGTTGACCGCCGGCGGTTCCAGGCTAGCGCATTGCGCCGCCGTGCCCGCTCCGGCACATTGCGCCGGAACTCGGGAGGCGATTCATGGATGCACCGGTGCGGAGCCTCGGCACGTTCGACTATGTCGTGGTGGGCGGAGGGTCGGCGGGATGCGTGCTCGCCAACCGCCTCAGCGCGGACCCCGGTGTGCGCGTCCTGCTCCTCGAGGCGGGCGGCTCGGACCGCTGGCACTGGATTCGCATTCCGGTGGGGTACCTCTACTGCATGGGCAACCCCCGCGTGGACTGGTGCTACTCGACCGAGAGCGAAGCGGGATTGGGGGACCGCGCGATTCCCTATCCGCGCGGCCGGGTGCTGGGTGGCAGTTCGTCCATCAACGGCATGATTTACATGCGCGGCCATGCCGCGGACTACGACCACTGGCGCCAACTCGGCAACGCGGGCTGGTCCTGGGAGGATGTGCTCCCGTACTTCATCCGCGCCGAGGATCACTGGCGGGCTGGCGATTCGATGCATGGCCAGGGCGGCGAGTGGCGGGTCGAACAGGCGCGAGTCCAGTGGGACATCCTCGACGCATTTCGGGCAGCTGCCCGCGAGGCGGGCATCCCGCCAACCGAGGATTTCAATCGGGGTGACAACGAGGGCTGCGGCTATTTCGAAGTCAACCAGCGGCGAGGCCTGCGCTGGAACGCGGTACGGGGTTTCCTCGACCCGGTGCGCCGGCGGCCCAACCTCGAAGTGCTTCAGCATGCACACGTCCGCCGCATCCGGATCGAGGAGGGGCGGGCCGTCGGGCTCGATCTCTGGCAGGGAACCGAGCTAGTCCGCGTGGACGCGGCGAGCGAAGTGGTGCTTGCGGCCGGTTCCATCGGCTCGCCGCAAATCCTTGAATTGTCGGGGATTGGCCAGGCCGGGCGCCTGGCGGAGCTCGGTGTGACGCCGGTCGTGGATCGCGGCGCGGTGGGCGAGAATCTCCAGGATCACCTGCAGGTACGGCTGGTGTACCAGGTACGAGATGTGCACACCCTCAACGAAACTGCCGGAACGCTGTTGGGCAAGGCGGGAATCGCGCTGCAGTACCTGCTGTTCCGTCGCGGTCCCATGACGATGGCACCCAGTCAGCTGGGGTGTTTCGCCCGTTCCGACCCCGATCGTGCCGCGGTCAACCTGCAATACCACATTCAGCCCCTGAGCCTCGATCGTTTCGGGGCACCGCTGGATCCGTATCCCGCCTTTACTGCCAGTGTCTGCAACCTGGCACCGGAGTCGCGCGGCAGTGTGCACGCCGCGTCCCCGGACGCACGGGTCGCGCCCGCCATTCGGCCGAACTATCTCTCGGCCCCCGAGGATCGGCGGGTGGCGGCCGATGCGATCCGCCTGACCCGGAGGATCTGCGCGCAGCCTGCGCTGCAGCGTTACGGCGCTACGGAGGTTCGCCCGGGGGCCACGCCGGACGACGACGAGGGTCTGGCCGCGGCCGCCGGGGCGATTGCGACGTCGATCTTCCACCCCGTCGGAACGTGCCACATGGGCCGCGACGGCGTGGTCGATGAACGGCTCCGGGTGCACGGGATTCGGGGTTTGCGGGTGGCGGACGCGTCGGTGATGCCCACGATCACACATGGAAATACGAACGCCCCGACCATGATGATTGCGGAACGTGGCGCAGAGATGATTCTCCAGGACGCGCGCGCGTGACGCTGGATGCGTGCGTGACACCGTCGGATCGTGTCGATGCGTTGGTCGTCGCGGCCGGAAGCGGCGAACGAGCCGGGCGCGACGCTCCCAAGCAATTCCGTGTCGTCCGGGGCAGGCCACTCGTCCGGTGGGCGGTGGAGGCGTTCACCCGGCATCCCCGCGTCGACCGGGTGCTGGCGGTCGTCGCGCCCGGGCAGGCCGCCGCCGCCGCCGGCGCCCTGAAGGGTCTCGATGTCCGCATCCTGAACCGTGGCGGCGCGACCCGGCAGGAGAGCGTAGCGGCCGGGCTGGAGGCACTGGCGGTGGATCCGCCGAGGTCGGTGCTCATCCACGACGGTGCGAGGCCCCGGCCGGGGGCCGCGCTCATCAACCGGGTGATCGAGGCCTTGTCGGGCGCCGACGGAGCCCTGCCGGCCGTGCCACTGACCGATACCCTCAAGGAGGCCGACAGCGACGGGCGCGTTCGGCGCACCGTCCCGCGCAGCGGTCTGCACGGCGCGCAAACGCCGCAGGGATTTCTATTCGAGGTGATCCTGGGGGCGCACCGGGCGGCTGCCGGCGAACGGGCCGCCACCGACGATGCCGCACTGGTGGAGACCGCCGGACATGTCGTCCGGGTGGTGCCTGGGGATCCCGCCAATCTGAAAGTGACCGAGCAGGGCGACTTTGCGAGGGCCGAGCGTCTGCTGGGTGAACGCCTGCCGCGGACTGGTCAGGGATTCGACGTGCATCGATTTGGGCCAGGCGAAACGGTCCGGTTGCTCGGTGTGGACCTCCCGCATAGCCAGGCGCTGATGGGGCATTCCGACGCGGACGTGGGGCTTCACGCGCTGACCGACGCTCTCTTGGGCGCGCTCGGTAACGGTGATATCGGGCAACATTTTCCTCCAGGAGATCCGCGTTGGCGCGGCGCCGATTCCGCCGAATTCGTGCAGCACGCCGGGGCCCTGGCGCGCGAAGCGGGTGCCGAGATCACCCATGTGGACGTCACTGTCATCTGCGAGGTACCCGCCATCGCCCCCCATCGCGATCGCCTGCGCCGGTCGGTGGCAGGGCTCCTTGGTATTCCGGTGGAGGCAGTAAGCGTGAAGGCAACCACGACCGAAGGCCTCGGGTTCACAGGGCGCGGTGAAGGGATCGCCGCGCTGGCGCTGGCCACGTTGCTCGTGCCGCCTGCAGGTGCATGAGGGGCCTCGGCGGCGACCGCATGGCGGCGAGCATGGCCACGATCGGTGGCCTGGGCCGATTCGGGCCGGCTCCCGGGACCCTCGCATCTCTGGTGACGGTCCCGGTCGGCGTAGCGCTGCATGCGCTGGGTGGCGCCGTGGCGGTGGTCGCGGCGCTCGCGTGCGTGGTGGCGGTCGGCTGGTGGTCGGCCGACCGGTACGGGCGCATGACCGGCCGCCACGATGCGCCTGAAGTCGTGGTGGACGAGGTGGCCGGGATGCTGATACCGCTTGCCGTGGCCGGCGGCGACGTCGTGCTGGTGGTGACGGCGTTCGGCCTGTTTCGGCTGTTCGACATCGCCAAGCCGTTCCCGATTTCCTGGCTGGACGCCAGGATTCCCGGCGGGCTGGGAGTCATGGCAGACGATCTCGCCGCAGGCGTCGTGGCGCTGGTCGGCACGTTGGGGGTGGGAGGGTTGCGTGACGGCTGGGCCTGAACTCGCGCAGGTAAGCGAGGAATGTCTGCGGCTGCTGGATCGCGACGGCCTGACGGTGGCGACAGCGGAGTCCTGCACGGGCGGGATGATCGCGGCGGCACTGACCGATCACCCGGGCGCATCACGCGTCGTGAACCGGGGTTTCGTCGTGTACGCGGATGACGCAAAGGCGCAGTTGCTAAGTGTTTCTCCCACTGTCCTGGCGGCGAGCGGTGCCGTGAGCGAGGAGACCGCGCTGGCCATGGTCGAGGGCACGCTGGCGAACGCGCCGGTTGATCTGGCGGTCGCGGTGACCGGAATTGCCGGGCCGGCCGGCGCGACTCCTGGCAAGCCCGTTGGCCTGGTGCACGTCGCGGCCGGCCGGCGCGGTCATCGGCCGCGCCACGAACGTTTGCTGCTGCCGGGCAACCGGCAACGAGTCCGCGAGCAGGCGGCCGTGCGGGCGCTGGGACTGCTGATGCAGGTGGCGGCGCAGCCTTGAAGGCTGCGCATGCGGTGCTGACCGGCGGCGCCGGATTCGTCGGCGGCTGGACCGCTCGGGCATTCCTGGCTGCGGGTTGGCGCGTGACTGTCGTGGATCCAGCCGCCGCGGTCAGCGGTCGGGTGCCAGAGGGCTGCGCCACCGTGGCCAAGCCGGTGGATTCCGAGGTCCTCGACTCGATCGTGGCGACGGACCCGCCCCGGGTCCTGATCGGCTTGGGCGCGTTCGGAGCCGGCGGAAAAGGGCTTCTGGCGGCATCGGACGCGGATCCCGGGGCCGCCATCACGGTCAACGCGGGCGGCCTCGCGACGCTGCTGCAGGCGGCGGCCAGGGCCGGCATCCGACGGGTCCTGTGGACCAGTTCCACGGTGGTGTACGGCCGGACCGATGTCGCCGGCCTGCCGCCGGCCGACGAGATTCAGCCGGCGGACCCGGACACCGCTTACGGTCTTTCGAAACAATTGGCCGAGATCACCGCGGGGTGGTTTCGGACGCATCGGCCCGTCGAAGCGACCGGTGTCCGTCTGCCGCTGGTGCTGGGTCCCGGTCTCCACTACCGCGGCGCGGCAGCACAATTCCTGGATGTGATGATGAGCGTCACGTCCAGGGGTGAAATTCCGACGCCACTGCCGGCGGATTTCCGGAGCGACGTGCTGTACGTGAAGGATGCCGCACGGTTGCTGGTATCGCTGGCCGAGTTTCCCGGCGCCCTCGCGCCGGTCTACAACGCCCCGTCATTCTCACTCAGGTTTTCAGAGTTTGTACAGCGCTTGGTCGACCGGACGGGCCAGACGGTGACCGTGCCGCATGCTCACGTAGTCAACAGGCCTCCTAGCTGGCGTACCCTCTCCGACGCGAGGCTGCGCAAGGATACGAACTTCGAACCCGGCTTTGACCCGGTAGCAATGATTTCCGATTGGCTGGACGAAGCTGCACAAGGGGCAGGAAAGGCATGACCGACATCCTCGAAATGGCGCGTCTGACGTCACCGGAAATGGCTGCGGCCATTCCGGACCTTGAAGTTGCCCTGCAACCGATCGGGGCCACAGAACAGCACGGTCCGAACCTCGCGTTGGGCACGGACTTCGTGACGGCCGACCGGATCGCCAGACGTGTGGCCGCGGAGCTGGGGCACCGGGCGTTACTCCTGCCCGTGCTACCGTTCGGACTGTCCCCGCACCACATGGGCTTTCCCGGCACGATTACGCTGGAACCGGAGACGGTGATTCGGCTCTGCTTCGACGTCGCGCGTTCGCTTGACCGGCAGGGAATCAAGACCATCGTGTTCGTCAACGGACACAATGGCAATTCGGCTGTCCTCCAGGTCGCCGCCACCAAGATCCGGTATGACCTCGGCATGCGTGCGGCGGTCGCCTTCTACTTCGCCCAGGCGTCGGACCGGGTGCGCGCGCACGGACGCACCCCGCGTTTCGGCCACGCCTGCGAAGTGGAAACCAGCGTCCTGATGCACCTGGACGCGGACTACGTCCGGGCCCACGCGCTTGCCCCCGGCGAGGTGAAGGAGACCGGGCTCGTCCATGGCTTCAACAATGATCCGTTCGCGCTGCAGTTTCCGGTGCCGTTCGACCGACAGACCGCCAACGGGGCATTCGGCGATGCCCGCCTGGCGTCGGTCGAGGCGGGACGGGACATTGTCGAGACTGCGGTCAACCGGACCGTCGCCTTCATCGAAAGCCTGAAGAGCGCTTCCATCTGAGCGCGACGGCGCAGCCGTCTCTCGAGCAGTCGGTACTTCCTTCGGTATGTCAGCGAGTTCCCTGTCGATGCGACCAACCAGCTCTGCACGCCCGCGCAGTCCCCAGCGAACCCTTGGCTCGCCAGCGGCCGGGGAAATCCCCGCGTGGTCCCGGTCCCCGGCCTCCGTTACCGGGCGCATTCGCCGGGCCGTTCGGGCTGCCTGCAGTGTGGCGCTACTGGCCTCGGTGATTTCCGCCTATCCACCGCCGGTCCTGGCGGCGGCGCCGCTTCTGTCGAGCGACGACGGCGCACTGTTCAGGAAAGCCCTCGTGGCCATGGACAGAACGAAATGGAAGCGCGCCCTAGACCTGACCCGAGAAGCCCAGGATCCCTTGCTCCACACCATCGCCAAATGGCGCTGGCTGTCGGCCGATGATGGTCTCTTCACGTGGCAGCAGGTGCGTGACTTCCATACCGGACATGCGAACTGGCCGTTCGCCAAGCGCCGGCAGGCGCTCGCCGAGCGCCGCCTGCCCGTGAACCTCCCGGATCCGGACGTCAGGGATTGGTTTGAGCGATTTCCTCCGGTCACCGGCCCCGGGCAGATGCGTTACGCCGAAGCGCTTGCCGCCGCCGGTGTGGATGTCGACGTAGCGGCCGAAGCTCGGGCCGCCTGGAGGACTGGCGGCTTCCAGTCGGCGGAGGCCCGATCCTTCCTGCAGCGTTACGGCCGGCACCTGAGCGAGGAGGACCATGCCGCCCGGCTCGATCGGCTCATCTGGGAACGGCAGTGGGGAGCGGCACTCTCGCAGCTTCGGCGCGTACCGGCCGATATCCGGCGCCTGGGCACGGCACGGATCCGACTCGGCCGGCGATCCGATGGCGTGGACGCCGCTGTCGCGCGAGTCTCGCCGGCATTGATGTCGGATCCCGGGCTCGTCTTCGAGCGGGCGCGCTGGAGACGAAGATCCGGCATGCATGAACGGGCCCTTGAATTGCTGTTCGATCCTCCGGCTGAACTCGGGGCAAGGCCCGACCGCTGGTGGTTCGAGGTGCGGCTGCATGCCCGGCGGCTGATCAACGATGAGCGGTTTGGCGATGCGTACCGGCTGGTGTCCGCGTACCTGTCGCTGGACGGGGTTCCGGGAGTCGAGGCGGACTGGCTCGCGGGATGGATCGCGCTCCGGTTTCTGGAGGATCCCGCCGCGGCCAGTCGTCGCTTTCGGGACATGCATGCCGCTGTCACGATGCCCGTGTCAATTGCGCGTGCCGCCTATTGGGCCGCACTTTCCGCTGCAGGGGATGAGACGGTCGACGACTGGCTCGACGAGGCGGCCCGTTATCCGGCTACGTTCTACGGCCAAATGGCCGCTCGGTGTCGCGGTCGTCCGATCGTGCTGCCCCGCCCACCCGCCGTCATCGATGGAGCGCGCTGGGAATCCCTGCCCGAGGTCCGGGCCATGCTCCTTCTGGCGGAGGAAGGGCGGCATCATCTCGCCCGGCGGTTTGCGCGGCAGCTGGCCGACACGGCCGAATCACTTGCGGAGGTGAGAAGCCTCTACGAACTCCTGCATGCGGCGGGACACACGCATCTCGGGCTGGCCATGCTGCGCAAGGCCGCCCGCTCGGGTCTCTATGTTCCCGGACTCGCGTTCCCGGACGACGTGCACGCGGGCGCATTCGCGGGCGTCAACGATGGCGTCGAGAGAGCCCTGCTGCTGGCGGTTGCCCGGCAGGAGAGCGCATTTCAGGTCGGTGCCAGGAGCTCTGCCAACGCGCGCGGACTGATGCAGGTTCTGCCCAGCACCGCCAAGTTCGTGGCGCGCCGCGAGCGCATGCGATACGACCAGGTGAAGCTCTCGACCGACGCGGCCTACAACGTTGCCATTGGTTCGCGCTACCTCGCTGGCCTGCTGGCGGACTATGACCAATCGTATCCGCTTGCCTTGGCCGGGTACAATGCAGGCCCTGGACGGGTAAAGAGATGGATCCGTCGGTACGGTGACCCCCGCAACGGGGATATCGCGATGCTCGACTGGCTCGAACTCATCCCGGTGAACGAAACCCGGAACTATGTCCAGCGCGTGCTGGAAGGGCTCGCGATCTATCGTTCGAGCGCAGGCGACGGCTTCGCGGGCCGATGGGAGATGCCGCTCACGTGCCCGCGCTAGGAAGTGAAGTCGCAGGAATCTCCCGGAGCGAAATCGTCGCGGCAGGCAAGGTCATCCAGGGACGCGCCCGGCTGACCCCCCTGCTGGAGTCCGGGACGCTCAACGCGCGGACCGGCGGAAGGGTCCTGATCAAGCCCGAGTGCCTGCAGCGGACCGGATCATTCAAGTTCCGGGGGGCATACAACCGGATTGCCGCGATACCGGCCGAAGACCGCGCCGGGGGAGTCGTGGCCTGGTCCTCAGGCAACCATGCCCAGGGGGTCGCTTGTGCGGCGCGTCTCTTCGGGTTACCGGCGACCATTGTCATGCCGAATGACGCTGCTCGCATCAAGGTCGCAGGCGTTCAGCATTTCGGTGCAGAGATCGTGTTCTACGACCGCCGGACCGAAGGGCGCGAGGCACTCGGCACCAAAGTTCTCTGTGAGCGGGGAGGGACGTTCGTGCATCCGTACGACGACCCGCTCATTGTGGCCGGTCAGGGGACAGCCGGCCTCGAGGCCGCGCACCAGATGCTCGTTCGGGACATTGTTCCTGATGTTGCCCTGGTTCCGTGCGGCGGAGGCGGTCTTGTGTCCGGCGTGACCATCGGACTGCGATCGGAGTTTCCCGACATCGATGTCCGTAGCGTTGAGCCGGTGGTCCACGACGACATGGCGCGCTCGCTTGCGGGCAATCAACGCGTGGCAGCCGATGAAGGAGCCGCCACGATCTGCGATTCGCTGCTGCCGCCTCAGGTGGGCGACATCGCCTTCGAGGTTGGGAGGAAGTGCCTGGGTCCCGGGCTCGTCACGTCGGACACCGAGGTACTGGAGGCAATCGCCTTTGCGCTGCTGCGGTTGAAACTGGTGGTGGAGCCGGGTGGGGCGGCAGCCCTGGCTGCAGCGCTGGCAGGGCGCATCGACCTGCGCAACAAGACGGCGCTGGTGGTGCTGTCAGGCGGTAACGCAGATCCGGCCATGCTCGCGCGGGCGCTGGCGGAAACCAACGAAGCACGGGTTGGTCGTGCCTGAGCACTGGGCGCTACGGGCGGTCCCGGAAAGGTCGTCAGCCGGTCTGGGCTGATCAGCAGTTCCCAAAAGGCCGAAACCCAACATTGCCCGCGAGCAGAGATCAACCGTGAGACGCGCAAAGTGCTCGTTTTCCAGCCAAATAATTGGCGAACAGACGCTACTCCCGAAGAA
>JAGWAT010000015.1:36600-37623 GCA_021296265.1 Alphaproteobacteria bacterium
AACGGGCCACTGCCGCCGGGTGAGGAAACGAAACCGCAGCACAGCTCCCAACGAACGATGCGTGGCGTTTTGCAGAGGCTGACGTACCGGGAAGAGATTGTCGGATATCCGGAAGAACAGTAGCACGGGGAGTTGCACAGGTGCGCCGATGCGTCCCCGAGACTGCGCAGGGCAGGGTCTGCTCTATGCCCGCGCGGGCATCCGAACGCGACCGCCGACGGACCGGAATCGCGAAACGCCCCGCGATCTCGGCGCGGGCATTCTGTCCGGAACCGCGCTGGCCGTTGTCATGCCAGAGAAGTCCATTCGTAGTCTGCTCGCCGCTTCATGAAGCGTTGCCGATTATCGAACCGCATGTACTT
This sequence comes from Alphaproteobacteria bacterium, assembly GCA_021296265.1. GTDB lineage: Bacteria > Pseudomonadota > Alphaproteobacteria > TMED109 > TMED109 > VXPW01. The sequence continues at coordinate 36,963 of JAGWAT010000015.1, forward strand.
TGAGGTGCAGACCCTCGTGTTCCTGAAGGCAGCTGATGATCGCGAAGAGATTGCGCGCTTGCGGATTGCCATTCGGACTGAGCATTCGCATCAGGCTCTTGGGCGACTTCGCGGTTAGCCAGCCGAGTTTCTGAAATCCAATGGTCGCGCTGACATAGTCGCGCAGAACCGACTTGCCGACATCGACCTCGCCGGCAAGAAGACACTGCACACCTTCTTCGAGCAGCGCCTCCCGGAATCCCGGATCGCGTGCGAGCCGCTTCCGGATCGTCACCCTGAAATCGGGCGTCAATGGCATAGTCTCAACCCTCCTGCCGCTTGCTCTGCCCATACTCGCGCCACAACGCCACCGCGGCCTTGATGTCGCGCTGTTGGCGCACTTTCGTTCCACCGCCGAGGAGAATGATCAACGCATCACCATCCCGTCCGAAGTAGATCCGGTAGCCTGGGCCGAAATCGTTTCGGCACTCCATCACCACGCCGCCGACACCCTTGACAATGGACAGGTTTCCCAACTCCGTAACTTGCTTGATCATCGCGACCGGTTGGAGCGCATCCACGTTCAGCACGACAGCTGCAAGCCGAACTGTGCAACATCCCGATCGAAATCGAACTAGACAATGACTGATGGGGCAATGGAATGAGTGGATCAGCAACTCAC
>JAGWAT010000046.1 GCA_021296265.1 Alphaproteobacteria bacterium
TGAGCGATGCGCCCTCCGGCGTGTCGGGAGCACACCACATGCGGGCCGGCCCGCCTGGCGGCCACTCCCGTCAGCTGGCAAATGCAGGTACGCTGCGGCGCGGTATCCGCGGACGCGCAGGAGACATAGACGTGCCTCAGAAAATCACCCGATCGTACAGGGACCTGGTTGCGGAGGCGGATGCGGCGGTTCGCACGCTGGATGTCAACGAAGCCGTCGCGCTGCACGGGGGCGAGGACGTCGTGTTCATCGACCTCCGCGATATCCGCGAAGTGGCGCGGACCGGGACCGTGGCCGGAGCGCACCACGTGCCGCGCGGCATGCTGGAGTTCTGGATCGACCCCGAAAGCCCGTACCACAAGCCGGTGTTCGCCGAGGACAAGACGTTCGTGTTCTATTGCGCCGCGGGATGGCGTTCGGCGCTCGCGGCCAAGACCGCACAGGATATGGGGCTCCGCCCGGTGGCCCACCTGCAGGGCGGGATGGAGGCCTGGATCGAGGCGGCCGCGCCGGTCGACCCGCCGAAGGAGCGGAAGAACCGCTGATCGGACGCTGCCCGGGTGACGGGCAATCTGCCAGAGCCCACTTCCGCTGCGCGGCGCGTGAACGGCGAGCGCGCCCCCGCAGCCGTCAGGCCTTCGGCCGGCTGCCCTCGAGCCGATCGAGCCAGATGTCGCTCAGGAACCAGGAATAGGCCCAGGTCCCCGCGAGAATCAGAGTGAAGACGACCGCGATGTCACTGGGCTTCCGTCGGCGGAGAGCGCAATCGGGAGCCAGGCCAACATGGCGGTGCACCACCTCGGGCCATGCACCGGCTGCCGCGTTGGTCAGCGGTGTTCCTGTCGCCGGGATCCGCAACCGCGGCCCGATTCGACGTCAATTCAAGTCCTGACGGGCCTCGCTGCAAGAGGACCCTGTGGCTGGCACGGGTTGTCGTTTTCAAGGGACTGGCGCCCACGTCGATCCGCCATCGGTCCGCGGTCTTGTGCTTCCCGAGGTCTCGCCCGCGGGTCCGGTTCGGGCCTTTCGACGTTGACCTTGCAGGGCATATGGGGGCCAATCGACGGAGCAACTGACAGGAGGGAATGAAACGTGGGGGTTGCTGCCAGCGGCATGTTCCCGTCAGCGCTCTTGCGTGCTCCGCAGGTCGGGTTTCAGCACCGCCGTGCTGATTCACGCGCTGTTCCCGAGCGCAACACGTTCCGCCGCCCGTGATGCCGGTTACATGCCGCGGTCATCGAGGAAGGTATGAAGGCGGGCATCTTTCGTGCGGAAGTGTCCGCCAAACCACGCTTCAAGCTGCTCTCCCAGTTCCGCCTCGAAATCGGCGTAGCTGCCCTCATCGAATGCATCCATGATGTCCCTGATGTCGTCCAGCAGGGTTTCGTGGTCTTCTTTGTGCTGCGCGTACTCGTCGTATTCGAGTTCGCGCATCACGCGCTCCTCGAGGGCGAAGTGCGCGGAGATCCGTGCGTGGATTTCACCGAGAAAATCGGTGACAGTCTCCCGCGTGGCGCCACGACCAAGCCGGTCATGGAGCTGGTTGATGAGGTCAATCAGCTCGCGGTGCTCGTGATCGACCGACTCGATCCCGATTTCGAACGCCTTGCGCCAGGCTATCAGCGCCATGGCGGCGCCCCCACGACCGTCCCGTCCGTTCCGCCGGTCATCGGATGATGAATCCCTCGCTGCCGCGGAAATCGACGGCAACGCTTTGCCCAGCGGCAAGGCCCACGACTTTCCTGGCCACGTGATCAAATCCCTCGCTTCGCCGGGAGTCGCGCAGGCGGAGATCGAGGACATGACGGCCGGCGGGGAGTGCAAACCGCTCGTAGACGCGCGACGGGCCGTCCCCGGCAAGCCCCGTCGGCGGCAGCTGCGCCTGGTAGAGCGGCACTCCGTCGAGGTCGATCTCGAGGCGCAGCCCCACGCGTTCACGCGGGCAATCCAGCGTGCTCCGCATGTTGGCCGCCATCTCGGCAAGTTCCTCCCGTGTCCGTTTCCGGCATTCAACCCTGCGGGCGCCGCCGTGCGTAAAGCTCACCTTGAGCAGGGCCTGATCATCCGGGAAATGGCGAAACGATGGAGCGCCCGAAAAGAACCCGACCACCGCGACAAAGGCGGCGAGCACGGCAGCTTGGCCTGCATATCGGAGCACCGTGATCATGGACTGCCCGCGTCTCCGTCTTTCGGCTGGCGTCCGAGGCGGGCGCCGAGCTGTCGGGCAGATGGAATCTCCTCCGGCGGCAGCCCGCGGACGTCGTGGAGGAACGCCTCGACGGACCGCGACAGCCGCGACGACTGATGCGGACCAAACCAGCCGGAACACACGCGTGCACGCGGAACCCGTTTGCGCAGACCCGGGTCACGCCGCCTCGCCAGGCGGTCTTCGGTCCAGGTATTGCCGAGACGGAAATGGCAGTTTCCCTCCGGGCATCCGGCCAGGTAGACGCCTGCCGCGTCACAGCGGTTCAGGAGGTAGTCGATAAACGACGGGGGCAGGGCGCCGACGCAGGGCAGCGCGGCGACCGCAAGGCCCGGGCGCCCCCGCACCTCGGGCCTGACCCCGTGCTCGCAGGTGATGAGGTAGACCTGCTGGCTAGCGGCATTCGCCTGTTGGTCGAGCGTGTCCCGCAAGTTCGCCAGCGTGGCGTCGGGCAACTCGATCCCCGGGACGAGGGCGCCGGCACGGCGGAACGGCGTCGCCGTCGGGCAGGACCCCGCGCAGATGCCGCAGCTCACGCAGAGCGAGCTCTTCACGACGGCCTCCCGGTCGAAAGGCTTGCCGTCGGTGCGGCGCTCCATCGAGATGGCGTTGAACGGGCAGTCCTCGGCGCAGCGCGCACATCCGTTGCAGTTGTCGAGGTTGACCTGTGCCACTGCAGGACGGCGAAACGGCGGCAGCCACGGCATGGCCGCCATCGTGAGCGTCAGCATGGCCGCCGTGACCCACACCGCGCCGTCGGACCAGAGGTCCAGCAGGGGATAGAACCCGAGATAGAACCAGTCGAGGTTGAGGACGGTCGGCACGGTCGCGAGGTCGGCCGGCGCGTGACTCGTCGCCGGCATGACGAATGAGAGGGCGAGAAGCGCAGCGAAACTGGTCGCAGCCAAGCCGCGCGGCGGGTTGATGCGCGGTCGACTCACACGTTGCAGGTGCAACCACAAGGCCAGGAGCAGTAGTAGCGGCACGGCGATGTGCAGGAACACGAGCAGCGTGAAGAAACGGTCATCAAGCGCGTTGGGAGCCAGAAAGTTGCGCGCGATGGGCTCACCGAAGATCGGCAGCCAGTCCAGCCATTCCGTGGTGGCGATGGCGACGTACTGCGCCAGCTGGTCCCATACCAGCCAGTAGCCGGTGACGCCGGAGGCGAGGACCAGCAGGACGATCGGGACGGCGGTGATCCAGCTAAACCAGCGGGCGCCTCGATAACGGTCATAGGTGAACTCGCGGATCAGGTGCAGCACCATGACGACCACCATGGCGTCCGCGGCGTACCGGTGCAGGCTCCGCATCACGCCGGCGAGGTACCACTGGTCCTCCGTCATGTAGGCGATGGAATCGTACGCCTCGGTGACACCCGTATCGAAGAAGATGTAGACGTAGATGCCGCTGACCGCGACGATCCAGTAGAAGAAGAACCCCAGCGCTCCGAGGTTGTAGAGGGGATTCCAGGCCGACCCGAACACCTGCGATGCCCAGTCGTCGAGGCGCGAAACTGCAGGTCGCAGGATGCGTTGGAGCGCCGTCACCCGCCGGTCTCTCGTCGTCAGGTCCGCGGGCGACGGCGATGATGCCGGAGCCAACCGCGGGCGACGACGAAGCCCAGGGTGCCGAGGGCACCGACGCCGACAGCGATGCCGATGAAGGGGGAGTAGTCGAACCGGTACCGGCCGCTCCACGGATCGTAGATCGTGCAAAACAGGCGGATACGATTGATCAGCCCCTCATACGAGGTCGGCACGCTCTCGCGCCCGAATACCAGATCCTTCAGCGGCTCCACCAGGAAAGGGGGATCGAACATCGCCCCGTAGACCTGGCGGTAGATGACGCCGTCGGCGTCGACGACGGTCGTCTGGGCGATGTGGTCGAAGCCCTTTGCCGACGGGACGAACAGGAAGCCCAGATCCTTCGACAGCCTGGCGATCGTTTCAGGCTCGGCACTGGCGAAACGCCAGCCGTCGTCCCGGATACCATGATTCGCGGCAAATTCCCGCATCCGCTCCGGCGTATCCATCCGCGTGTCGAAGCCGACGGTCAGCACCTGGAAACTGTCCCCCCCGACCGCGTCGCGCGCGATGTCGATGGAGTCTGCCAGCGTCTCGATGACGAGCGGGCAGGCGAAAGCGCAGCTCGTATAGACAAGGTTGATCAGCAACGGACGGCCGCGAAACTCCGAGAGCGTGAGCGGTCGCAACGAAGCATCGCGAAATTCGTAGCCCGAGAGGGTCCGTCCCAGAGATGCCTGGCTTTCCTGGAGCGCTCGATCCGGATCGAAGCCGGTGGTGGCCGGGGGCGCCGCCAGTCCCGGGATGGCCGGGAACAGGCAGCACGCCATCAGGACCCACGCTCCGACACGCCCTACAGGGGCAGCCATGCGTCCGCCATGGTTCCGACCAGAAGCAACGAGAGCTGCAGCAGGGAGGCCTTGAAGTTCGCCCGCGCCGCCGCGGGTCCAGGCGTGCGGACGAGAGCGATGCTCTTCTCCACGAACACCCATCCGCCAATCACCGCCAACGCGAGATAGACAAAGCCGAGCCCGAAGACGAACGGCAGCAAGGATGCGGCCACGAGCGCCACCGTATGCGCGAGAATGATCTTGGCCGCCCGTCGATCGCCAACCAGGATCGGCAGCATCGGCACCTCGGCCCGGACATAGTCATCGCGCGCCGCCATCGCCAGGCTCCAGAAGTGCGGCGGTGTCCAGAGGAACAGCACGATGGCGAGACAGACCGGCAGGGCGGACGGGGTCGGATCGATGGCGGCAGCGCCCGCCAGTACCGCGAAACTGCCTGACAGGCCGCCGATGACGATGTTGAGCCAGGTGCGGCGCTTGAGCCACACGGTGTAGACGACCCCATAGACGAAGGCGCCGAGGAATACGTGCGTGGCGGCCATCACGTTGGTGGCCCAGGCGGCCAGCGTCACCGAAGCAACCAGCAGCGCGCCGATGATCGCCAGCCAGGCCGGCCCGGCGGTATAGCGGCCCGTGACGAAGGGTCGGTCACGGGTGCGGAGCATGCGCGCATCGAGGTCGCGTTCGGCGAACTGGTTGAAGGCGCCGGCACTCGCAGCTCCGAGCAGCACCGCGAGGGCGAGTGCGGCCGCGTTCCAGAACGGGACCGGCGGTCCGGGCGCCACCGCGAGGCCCGCCACAGCGCTCAGTGCAATGGCGAAGCCGATCCGCAGCTTGAAGACACCGCACAACTGCCGGATGTCTGCCGCCATGCCGGGCGCCTCCGGTCAGCTCAAAGGCCAGACCTCCGAGAGGAACTTCCAGTTCACGAAGTAGTACAACACGAAAGCGGTGAAGAAGATCGCGACGAGCGTGATGGTGCCCGGCAGCTTGAGCGTGCCCTCGCTGCCGTAACTCGCCACCGCCGCGGCGCCGCCCTGGGGCAGCAACGGCTCCGCCCTTGCTTTCTCCTCGGTTCGTCGTTCCCCGAAGAAGACGGAGCTCACCACGACCACGACGTACATCAGTCCGCCCAGGGCCGAGAGGACGCCGAACACGCCGTTCAACCCCATCATCAGGAAAGCCGTGCCCGGATACTCAAACGCCACCGGCGCATCGGAGAAGGTGATATCCCAGTGGCGTCTGCTGACGCCGAGCGTGCCCGCCCCCATCATGAACACCGATATCCCCGCGACGCCGATACCAAAGACGTACGGCTGCCATTGCGCCAACTTCTTGAACATGATCTCGCGGCGGAAAATCAACGGGACCACCAGGTAGGTGACCGCCATGAAGGCGAGCGTCGTCCCGGCAACCACGGTGCCGTGGAAATGGCCGGGCACGTACAAGGTGTTGTGCATGATCAGATTGATCTGTTCGGAACCCAGCACCACGCCGGAGATCCCGCCAATGAAGCCGAACATGACGAGCGACAGGAACATCCCCGCGAAGGCCGGATTGCCCCACGGAGCCTTCCGCAGCCATTCGAACACGCCCTTGGTATAGCCCCGTCGGCGCTGGGCCGCCTCGATGGCGCCGGGGACGCTGAGGCCGTGGATGAGGCTGCCGAGCACCGCCAGGTACAGCGCGTAGCTCGTATTGAAGATCTTCCATTCCGAGCTGATGCCCGGCTCCACCAGAAGGTGGTGCGCCGCCGCGATCTGCAGGAACAGGATGTACATGAGAAAGGCGAACCGGCTCACCTTCTCGGACAAGGGCTTGGCGCCCAGGACCATGGCGGCGATCGCATACCACACCGCGACGTGGGCCGAGACGTTGATCTGCTGGGAGGAATGGCCCATGCCCCACCACACGACCTTGTACATCACCGGGTCGATGTGGCTGACCAGGCCGATCGACCAGAGGAAGGTGGGAATGAGGATGATGGCGCCCGAGGTAATGGTGAACACCGCGATGATCGCCGCGGCGATGGCACCGAACGTGACCAGCGGTACCGAGCCCTCGTAGGTGCCCTCGTCCTTCGCGATGACCAGCGTGCCGAAGAACACGGCGACGGCAACCAAGGCTCCAACCGCGAACAGGATCAGGCCGAGATAGAAGTGCGGTGCCGCCTGCATGGGCACGTAGGACGTGAACATGACGCTCGATTCGCCCTGCAGCACAGCCACGTTGGCGAGAAGGGCGCCGGCCAGCATGAGCCAGAACCCGAACCACGCCACCCGCGGGGTCGCGAGACGGCAGTTGAGCAGGATCGCCGAGGCGAAGTACAGGATGGCAATTTCGAAGAAGATGATCCAGAACAGCAACACGTCGGCGCCGTGCGCCGTCAGGGCCAGATAGAACCACTCCGCCGGCAGGAGGTGGACCGCCGGCCAGCGGGTCAACGCCACCAGGAGGCCGAAGAAACCCCCGACGGCAAGAAACACGACCGCAACGACCGCGTTCCAGCGGATCAGCTTTTCGGCCGCAAGATCGACTTTGAGGCCCGTGTCGGGACAGGTCCTGAATTCGGCAGCTCTTGGCAGTGAACCGGTATGAGCGATGCTCGCCATGACAAGCCCCCTATTTCGCTGCGACCACGTGGATCCTGCCCACCATCTGGTGGTGCCCAATCCCGCAGTACTCGTTGCACACGACCCCGTATTCCCCGATGCCCTCCGGCGTGAGCGTCAACACCAGCTCATAGCCGGGATGGACCTGGATATTGATGTTCTCCGGCTGCAGCGAGAAGCCGTGCTGCCAATCCATCGACGACAGGTGCAGGCGATAGTCCTTCCCTTCCTCCAATTCGAGGATCGGCCACCACTCCCAGAGGCGCGCCAGCATGTACACGTCGCTGCCCGGGGGCGGACGTACGACCGGCAAGCCGGTGTCCCCCTCCTCGCGGACCGTGTACTGGTCGACCATCGCCTCGGTACGCTCGGCGAAGGTTTCGGGATGAATTCGGTAGGCCTCGTTGGAGAGGTTCTGCTCGCCGGTGAAATGCCAGAACACCATGGTGAAGAACATCACCAGGCCCCAGATGAAGGCGATCGTGATCCAGATGATTTCCGACTTCTCGAGAGGTTCGTTCCACCAAATCCGTTTTTCAGGCGGGTGAATGGCCATGTCGGGACCTCCGGATTACTGGGCGATGGGAATCTGGGCGACCTCCATGATGCCCCACATGAGATAGAGAACCGCCGGCACGGCTACACCGAGAAAGAGCAGCAGGAAGTGATTGTCCAGCAAGCGCTGCATGAAGGGGACGCGCTCGACCGGCTCTTCCGGTGCCCCAGCGTCTTGACCTGCATCTGTCATGATTTGCCCCTTGCTCTGCCTCGCCGCGATGCGTTCGAGTCAGGGTGAGGCAGTCGTCTGGGAAGGATACCCCGAAAGCCGTCCGCAATCAAATCTCTACGGTCAGTCTGTGAGCGTCTGAATCAGCCAGAAGGCAACCGTTCCGAGGGCGAAGATAATGGCGAAGAACAGCAGCGTGCGGTGTTCGAAACGGCGGCCCGCAGCATGCTCGATCCGATCGACAATCCAGTCGGAGACGAAATAGAGCGCGATTGCCGCGACGGTGAAATAGAGAAGCTCCATCCCTGCCTGCCGCTATCCCATGGCCGGATTTGGCTGGGACATGCCGCGGTGGCCTTGCCCGCTCAGACCCAACCGCGAGCACGGGGAATCCGTGCTCCGCGCGATGCTCAGGATGCGAGGAGACGTGCTGTCGCGGCAACTCGCGTGCCCGCTTCCCATCGTGTCCATTGGCGTCCCTTCGCAAGAGATTTCGGCCGGACTTCGCCCGTATGGCTGCGGGCGGCGGGGCGCAACAGTGTACAAGTCCGACCGTGCGCGAGACCGTGCCGCGATCGGATCAGGTTTCGGTCTCGGTAGCCGGACGCAGGCAAACGTGGATCCCGAAGGCGGGATTCGAGACTGCCCGTCGCGCGCCGGGCGGTCGTGTCGTACCCGGTCGACCGAGCCTTCGGCGGCGCTGCCGTCACCGGTGTGCACCGGGCTTCGGTTACTGGAGCAGGCCCTGCTCCCGCCAGAACCTTTCTGCGCCCGGATGCAACGGGGTCACGATCCCCTTTGAGCCCGCGGTCGACGCTCATTTCCTTGAACGCTTTCTTCTGCTTGCGCATGTACGCGAGCCCGGCGCCGGTACAGATCTTGGAGAGCGGGTCGTAGACCACGTCGTCCGGGATGTCCGCATTGTCGACCCGCAACGCCGAGGCCTGGAACGAGGGAGTCGCGTGGTCGACGCCCCGGTCCGTACCCGCGGGAACCGCGAGACTGGAAAAGAGGGGTACCGCTCGAAGAAGCCGGTCGCCTCCGCGTCCGCTGCGGTCCCGAGGATGTGGCGATTCACCTGCATGCGGACGCTCACGGTGACGCTCCCGAATCCCTGCCCGGCGAACGGGCGGCCGGGCGGACCGTAGCCGCGCCCGCAGGCCGGTCAATTTGGTGCCGTCCGGACGGCGCGGGCGCGAATTCGGAGCGGGTTCGGCGCGGGGAGCACCACCCGCCCGGTCGCTCAGCGCGCCGCCGCCGGGGGCTCCGGGACGATCCCGTGCGCGAGGAGTTTTCGCGTGTAGGCGGGAAGGCGCTGATCATCGTCCGGGCCGGGATGCCAGATTTCGCCCGGGGCCGGTTCGCGCGTCGTCGCTCCGGCGCGGATTTCGGTCCGGAGGGTCAGGTGCGTGAGGCCGTGCTCGACCAGCCCCGCCACGTGGTGCCA
>JAGWAT010000016.1 GCA_021296265.1 Alphaproteobacteria bacterium
ACACACGGGCAAGGGGGCTCCGTGTTAATCGCACGGGGCCCTTCGTCGTCACTGTCAACGATCCGACATAACCCCCCTTGTTATCGTCGTTGGCCTCGTCAGCGGCGGCTGGCCATCGTTGCTCGACATTCTCAAGCGTGGAAGCCGTGTTGCGATGGCCGGAGAGTTCGGCGATCCGCTCGTCGAGCTGGACCTCCGGGCGCTTTATCTCACGGATCTCTCGCTGTTCGGATGCACGTATCAGGACGATGCCGTGTTTGAGAACCTCGTCTCCTACATCGAGCGCGGCGAGATACGCCTCGTCGTCGTCAGAGCATATCCGCTCCGCGAGATCGGACGGGTGCAGGAGCAGTTTCTCGCAAAGAACTTCACCGGCAAGCTCGCTCTGATTCCGCCTGGCTGAACGAGGTTACGCGCCCTTATCGCTCGGTTTCCCTGTCTGTCTGGCGTCCTCCTCGGCGCGATGACCTGATCACGAAGGCTTGCCCGCCACGGCCGACCGGGCCGTATTCGGACGATGTGAATCCTGTTTTCACCGTGACCCCGCCAAAGCGTGGAAGGCTGGTTCCCGGCCGGTATCGGGGCGCCCGCGATGGCGCGATTGGCCGAACACCCGGGCTGGTCAGGCGCGAGACCCTGCGCCTGCCTTCCTTCTGCGCGAGAAGGCCATGCTAAGGAAGGTGGGCGCCGGCACGCGTCTTTGCTTCTAGGTATTCCCGATTCTGCGGGTTGGGATCGAAACGGTGGCGCACGCGCTCCGCGACATGGATCCCGAACCGGGTCAACGCGGCGATTTTGTCCGGGTTGTTGGTCAGTAGCCGTACCCGTGTGACCCCGAGTTGGCGCAGGATCTCGGCCGCGACGCGGTAGTGCCGTTCGTCGTCGTCGAAGCCCAGCACGGCGTTCGCGGCATAGGTATCGAGGCCCTCGTCCTGCAGCGTGTACGCTCGCAGCTTGTTGACCAAGCCGATGCCGCGACCTTCCTGCGCGAGATAGACCAGGACGCCGCTCCCCGCTTCGGCGATCGCGGAGAGGGCACCCCGCAGCTGGTCTCCGCAATCGCAGCGCAGAGAGCCAAGAAGATCGCCCGTGAAGCATTGCGAGTGTAACCGCACCAGCACCGGGGAGTCGGGTGTTGGCTCGCCGACGACGATTGCGATCTGTTCAGTTCCACCGGATACCGGCCGGAAGGCGATGATGCGGGCGTCAGGCGCGTCGGCGAGCGGCACGTGCGCGCTGCTGACCCGGCGGAGATTGAAGTCGCCCTCCGCGCCATAGTGCTCAAGTTGTCGCACCTGCACGGCGAGCAGGTCACGCGTGATGGCCCACATTCGGGCCTCTTCGGACGGCAGCCCGAGTGGTTTGAGCACCGCTGCGGGGGTCAGGTTGGCATGCTTGGCGAGCTGCACCGAGGCGGTCGCGAGATCATCGGCCTCGAGCGTGCGGTGCAGCTCGGGGGCCGGCATGCCCGATTCCGGGTTGGCGAGGGCCTGAACGGTGATGGGGGCGATGTCCGGGCTCAGCCGGAACACCACGACCGCTTGGTCTGTCTCCAGGCCGAGTGCACGTGCGCGCTGGCCAGTAACGACGATGCGCAGGGCGCCGCCCGGCACGCGGGTCATGGCCGCGAAATCTCCCTCTCCCAGGAATTCCGTGGAGCGGGCCACCGCGCATGCGGACTCTCCCAGGAGAACGACGGGCTGCCCTCGCCGCAGGTCGCCGATTGCCCGGTCAACGGCAATGACGGAACGCGGGACGGTGCCCGAGAAGCGTTCCTGTGATCCGGACCCGTCGGACTGGGACATGTTCGATTCCGGAAGCGGAACGCTTCCTGAAGAGTTGGATGAAGCGGAGAGACCGCCAGTATACTGTCTCGGAAGCCCAGCCTAGGCGGTTGCCGCGGCCAGCGGTGCCGGGGGCAGGAGATTCATTGGTGGACAGCACTGCGCGCAACACCTGGGAGTCCGCGCCCCAGGTGCTCATGGTGGAAGACGACGAGGCCCTGCGCGAATCACTGTCGGAACATCTGTCATACAGCGGCTTCAAGATGGTGGCGGTGGCGACCGGATCGGAGGCGCTGGAACAGGTCCGTACCCACCGGTTCGACCTGATCCTGCTCGATGTCCGGCTGCCCGATGCCGACGGTCGCGACCTGTGTCGGCGCATTCTGGAATTCGGCCGCTCCCCCCCGATCATCATGCTTACCGCCGCCGATTCGTCTGCGGACATCGTGCGCGGCTTCGATTCGGGCGCGTACGACTACGTGGTCAAGCCAGTTTCTCCGCCGGCGCTGGTCGCCCGCATGCGGGCGCACCTGCGCCAGCACGAATTGACCGATGACGCGGAGTTCGCTCTCGGCACGTTCCGGTTCCGCCCGGGAGCCAAGGTGCTGGTAGACGAGGAGGGGCGGCAGGTCCGTCTGACGGAAAAGGAGAATGCGTTGCTCCGATGCCTCCTGAGGGCGCGTTCGGAACCTGTCTCCCGAAGCCGGATCCTGGAAGAGGTCTGGGGGTATCATCCGTCGGTACGCAGCCACACGCTGGAAACCCACATATCGCGGCTGCGAAAGAAGCTGGAACCGCGGCCGGACAGCCCACGCATCCTCGCTACGGCGCCTGACGCCAAGGGGTACTACCTGGTTCGGCAAGGATCAGGCCACCAGCCGGGCTGACCGCCCGGCCCCTATCGGCAGCTGCGCTGCCTGAAGGGCGAGAGCTGGGCCCGGATCGCGTCAATCTCCAGCTGTACCGCCCGCGCCTCTTGCTGAACTGCCTCGGCTACGGCGTCGCGGAAGTGCGGGTGACGGATCCAGTGGGCGCTGTAGGTGGGTACCGGGAGGTAGCCTCGCTGGATCTTGTGAGGTCCCTGGGCACCGGCCTCGACCTTCTGCAGCCCATGCTCGATGGCGTAGTCGATGGCCTGGTAGTAGCAGAGTTCGAAATGCAGGAAAGCCTGGTACTCGGAGCAGCCCCAGTAGCGCCCGAACAGGGTATCTCCGCCGGCAATGTGCAGGGCGCCGGCAATCGGTGCCCCGCCCGCCTGGGCGAGCAACAGGACGACCTGGTCCCCGAGGGCTGCGCCGAGGCGGGGAAAGAAATCGGCGGTCAGGTAGGGTCGTCCCCATTTGCGGCTGCCGGTGTCCATGTAGAAGCGGAACATCGTGTCCCAGTCATCGGGGCTGATGTCGTCACCCTGGAGGCGGACGATGTCGATCTCGCTGTCCGCCACCGCCCGCCGCTCGCGTCGGATCGACTTGCGCTTGCGGGCGCTGAGGTCGCCGAGAAACGCGTCGAAGGACGCGTAGTTCTGATTGACCCAGTGGAACTGCTCGCCGGTTCGCGCAAGGAAGCCATTCTGACTCAGCTGGCGGCATTCCGTTTCCGTCGGAAAGGTGACATGCAGGGACGACACTCCGGTCTGCTCGGCCACCGACACTAGGCCCTCGAGGAGGGCCCGGCGGGCTCCCTCGCCGGCATCGGGCCGCACGAGCAGCCTGGGGCCAGTGACCGGGGAGAACGGGACGGCCACCTGGAGCTTCGGGTAGTACCGCCCCCCCGCATCCATGAAGGCCTGGGCCCATCCGTGATCGAAGACGTACTCGCCCTGCGAGTGGCTCTTCGCGTACATGGGGGCGCAGCCCTCGATTCTCCCTTCAGCAGACTCCAGCACCACGTGGAATGGCATCCAGCCGGTCTCGGGCGCGGCTGACCCGGAATCCTCCAGCGCCCGCAGGAAGCCGTGCTGAACGAAGGGGTTGTGCGTTCCCGCGCACGCATCCCATGCGGCGGCCGGTACCTCCGCGATGCGTTCAACGGTGCGGGCCGTGAACACCGATCAGTCGATTTCGAAGATCGCGTCGATCTCGACGGTCACGTTCCGGGGCAGGGCATTGGTTCCAACGGCGAACCGGGCATGGCGGCCGCCCTCGCCGAAGACCTGGAGCATCACGTCGGAGGCGCTGTTGGCTACTTCGGGTTGCCGGTCAAAGCTCTCTACGCATTGGACGAAGACCCCAAGCTTCACGCACCGCCGCACCCGATCGAGATCGCCGTCGAGCGCGGACCGCAACGCAGCAAGGATGTTGAGTGCACAGGTCCTTGCGGCCGCCCGAGCGGTGTCCTCGTCCGCGTCGCGTCCGACGGCGCCGGTGTAGCGAATGTTCCCGTCGACGGCGGGAATCTGGCCCGCGACAAACGCCATCCCGGCCGCGAGGATGACCGGTACGTAACTGCCGCCGGGCTTTGGTGCAGCGGGTAGGGTGATTCCAAGTTCCTGAAGTCGGTCATCAATCTTCGGCATGGCGGGCTCCCGGCGGGGCGGAGATGTGCAGCAGATCGATTGTATCGACGCTTGCACTCCGGTTGGGAACTGCCGAAGAAGGCGATGGGGGACCGACCGGGCGCCGGTTGCAAGGCTGCGCGGGCGGGTCCCGGTAAGGACCGCGTAGCCGGGGTCAAACTTTGCCGTCGTTGCGATAGGATGATGCGCATACGTTTCGGATATCACTGGGTTAGGTGTCACGGTGCTTGAGTCCTTTGGCCAAGAGATAGGCGACTGGCGGCCGCTGCTGCGAATCCTGAGACTGCGCGTGCGTGGGGCCGCTCTCCGGGCACTCCCGTTGGCGGCTGCCACGGCGGTCTTCATGTCGGGAGCGGGTATTGCGGCGGCGGCTCCGCAGGTCCTGCCGCACCGCGCCGAGTATCAGATCACGCTGGACTCCGTGCGAACCGGGGCCATGGTGGCTGCGATGACGGGGATCCTGGGGTTTGAATGGCGTGACGTGTGCGACGGCTGGGCCGTCAATCAGCGGTTCGGCATCCAATTCACGGACAAGCAGGGACAGCAGCACTGGTCGGACCGGCGCTACCTGACGTGGGAAGCCAAGGACGGCCGCGCGTTTCGGTTCTCGATCCGCGCGGTCCGGGACGACGTCGTCATCGAGGAAGCGGAGGGGCAGGCGGTTCTGCACGGTGACGGTACGGGCGGCGAAATCCTGTTCAAGTTGCCGTCGGCCTACCGGGCCGCCCTGCCCGAAGGGACGATCTTTCCCTCTACCCACTTCCTCCGCATCCTGGCCGACCTGAAATCGCCCGAGGGGCCGCGCGCCGACGTCGTGTTTTCCGGATCAGAGGAAGACGGCCTGCAGCGCGTCAACACCTTCTTCGGTTCGGAGATCGCCGCTGACGGCCTCGAGTCTGGTTCAGGTTTGGCAGGTCTGTTCGGCCGGCATGTCCGGATCGGCTACTTCCCCTATTTCGACCGGCGGCTGGAAGCCGATTACGAGGTGATCCTGCAGGTGCGCGAGAACGGCGTGCTCGACCAGTTCGTCATCGATTACACCGATTTCAGCATCAAAGGCGTACTCGACCAATGGATCGAGATCCCGCCGACGGACTGCTGAATCTCCGCAGGCGTAGGCGCGGCCAGGTCAGCTACTTGATCTTGGTTTCCTTGAAGAGAACGTGCTTCCTGGCAACCGGGTCGTACTTTCGGAGTTCGAGCTTTTCCTTGCGCGTGCCGGCTCGGGTGCGCTGATTCTTGCGCGTGACGTAATAGTACCCGGTGTCCGCGGTGCTCATGAGGCGGATCTTGTCGGAAACGGTTTTGGCCATGGCCTGTTCCTCGTGCCAGCGGAAGAACCCGGAGGGAAACCGATTTTGCCCGCGGTGTCAATCGGTAGGGCGAAGCCGGCGTTGGACACCCTGGGTCGGCCCCTTCGGCGCAGGCTGCGCCGTTGCGGAACCAAGAAACTGACTGGCGTTCGCCGTGGGCGCAGCGACTTACGATGGCAACAGGGGTGCCCGGCAACCGGGTCCGCCGGTGGTTGCAGAAGGCCGGTTCCCGGTAGGATCCGGCTGCCGGCCGCGCGCGAGGGGGTTTGGAATCGGCGGCCAATCATCTCGCGGGCCATCGAGGGCCACGAGCGCACACTCCGACATCGGGTGACCAGCTTTTCTGCGCTGCTTCGCTTGCGCTGGCAAGGCTTGATCTCGGCAAGACTTCCTCGGTGCGCGCCGCTCGTTGCGCTTCGGCGAATCGGCCCAAATGGCCGTGATGGCCTGCCGGCTCTGCGTCCGGAAAGGCGTGGTGCAGCAAGCCCGTACACGGTTATGCTCGAAGACGATTTCCTGTGATGTACCGGTCCCAGTCCTTGTGGGGAGTTCCTGTCATGCCGCCAACTTCGGCTGAAAAGGTCGCCGTGGTCCTCGGCGTGGGCGCCGCCAGGGGTGCGGGGGCCGCTATTGCCCGCCGCATCGCCCGGGAAGGCGAGCATGCGGTCGTGATCGGCGGGCGCACGAAAGACCGTTTGGAAGCGCACGTGCAGGACGGGGAGCTTCGGGGAGAGGACTGGAGGGCCGTGGTAACCGATGTGACCTCTCCGGATTCCGTGCGTGCCGCCTTGGAGTTCGCTGAGGGTCTGGGGCCCGTGGATCTCGTGGTCTACAACGCAGGGCCCAACCGCGCAATTCCCTTTCTTGAACTTGATGTCGCGACCGTTGAGGAATTCTGGAGAGTGAGTTGCCTTGGCGGTTTCATCACATTGCAGGAGGCTATCCGTCGCATGCTGCCGCGAAAGACCGGCACCATCATTTGCACTGGTGCGACCGGTTCATGGAGAGGCGGAGCCCGTTTCGGGCATTTCGGCGCTGCGAAATCGGGACTGCGCATGTTCGTCCAAGCGGCTGCCCGAGAGTTCGGACCGCAGGGTCTGCACATTGCGCATGTCGTCATCGACGGCAGCATCGATGGAGAACGCATTCGATCCGTCGCTCCCGACCGAGTGCAGGCCAAGGGAGAAGACGGACTTCTTCACGTTGACGGAATAGCTGATACGTACTGGCATATCTATTGTCAGCCACGGTCTGCATGGACCTTGGAAGTCGACCTCCGCCCGTTCAAAGAGCCCTTCTAACCGCGGCCAGCCCGCAATCCGTACTGGAGACAGCCCTGATGATTCACGAACTCAGAATGTATACGTGCCGCCCTGGCACGGCGCCGAAGGTCATCGAGGCGAGCGGGACCGTTGGGCAGAGAATCCGGAACGGCGACACGTACGGGCGGCTGGAGGGTCATTTCGGAAGCGAGCTCGGCGGTCTCAACCAGTACGTGCATCTATGGAGTTACGCGGACGTCGGCGAGCTGGTTCGACTGCGCGGCGAACTGGGAGCACTCGAGGCATGGAGGACCGAATTCGTTCCGTTGGTGGCGCCGCACATCATGACCCAGACGGTGCGGGTGCTCCGCCCGGCCCGTGAACTCCGGACCCCGGATTCGGACGGCAACCTCTATGAACTCCGCGTCTACCGGCTGAAGCCCGGCCGCGCCGCTGCGTGGGCGGAACGGATGCTGGCCGCCTTCCCGGCCCGCGAGAAGTACTCAATGAACGTCGGACTCTGGACGACGACGTTTCCAGATCCGAACGAAGTCATTCATCTTTGGGCGTATTCCAGCTTCGAGGAGCGCGCCCGGGCGCGGGCGGCCTCGCAGGCGGATCCCGACTGGAGGGCATTCCTGGCCGACGCGTTGCCGGACATCGAAGACATGACGTCGACCTTGCTGCTGCCTTCCGCGTATTCGCCTCGAAAGTAGTTCCGCCAGCTGCCAGGGGGCAGCGTTCGAGTTGCAGTGCGATATGGTCGGGCCAACGTCTGTCTGGCACGGCCGCGCCGGCCTGTGTGCGCTCCCCGTCAGGTGCGAGCCGCCGGCCCTTGGGCCTCGCCCCGCCCTGCTCGCCGGAAACTGGGTCAGGTTGGCTCAGTTGATGCGGCGAAAGGCGACGCGGCCGCGAACGGGGTCGGCGTCCGCCAGTTCCACCGTGATGGCGTCGCCGGGCGCGAACGTTTCGCCGGTAGCCTTCCTGCTGATTTGGCGGGCCCTGGCGTCGAATCGAAAGTATCCGGGCCCCAGACCCGCCATCGTCAGGAGCCCCTCGATGCCGCTCTCGTCGAGCCGGACAAATGCTCCGAACCGTTCCACACTGACAATCCGGCCTGGCATGCTTGGTGCGGACACCCGCTGCAGGTAGCGGCTTGCGTAGCGTTGGCAAGCCTCCCGCTCGGCGGCCGTACTCCGACGCTCCTTGGTCGAAAGATCGCCCGCGAGGGCCCGCAGTTCGTCTGCTTCGAGGGTCGGGCGCGGCTCGAGGCCCAGCGTATGCAGGAGGGCTCGATGTACGTTGAGGTCGCTGTAGCGGCGGATTGGTGACGTAAAGTGTGCGTAGTGTTGCAGGCCAAGTCCGAAGTGCCCGATGTTGTCGGGGCTGTACTCGGCCTGCGATTGAGCTCGCAATACCGCTAAGTGTACTGACTCTTCGTCGTGCCGCCCGCGCGCGCGCTCCAGCAGTTCGTTTAGGCGCCGGCCGCTGATCGTACCGGACAACGCGCGCGAGCGACCCGTAAGGGCGCGTAGATCGTCTTGGAGTGTCCGGATTTTGGAAGCGCGGGGCGCGTCGTGGACCCGATACAAGAACGGGATCTTGCGCTGCATGAGGTGACGGGCGACGGCCGTGTTGGCGAGCACCATGAACTCTTCGACGAGGCGGTGGGAATCCAGCTGACGAGCGGTCTCGAAGCGGCTGACATCGCCGGTGGCCGGGTCGAGCGTGACGGAGGGTTCAACGGATCGGATGTCCAGTGCGCCGCGTTTTCCGCGAGCAGTGCGCAGGAGGCGGAAGGCGCCATGCAAGGCCTCGATGTGCCGATGTTCGATCCCGGGAAGTTTCGTGCCGCGTTGGGCTGCTCCCGCCAACGCGTCGTAGGTCAATCGAGCACGCGAGCGGACGAGTGCCCGGCGGAACGCGGAACGGGTGAGTTCCCCGCTCGCGTCGATGTCGAGTTCAGCCACGACGGCCCCGCGTAGCACGCCGGGCATGAGCGAGCACCAACCGTTCGAGAGGTGCTCGGGCAGCATGGGGAATACCTGTCCCGGTAGGTAGACGGAATTGCCGCGCATCCTTGCAGCGCGATCGAGTGCTCCGCCCGGACGCACGTAGTGGGCCACATCGGCAATGGCGACGTACGTTCGATAACCGCCTTCGACCTCGCTTGTTGCCGCGATGGCGTCGTCGAAGTCCTTGGCGTCCTCGCCATCGATGGTCACAAACGGGATGCCGGTCAGGTCATCCCGCCCGGCACTCTTCGGGGGCCCGCATGCCGAGGCCTCCTTCACGGCATCGGGGTCAAATTTCGTCGGGATGTCGAAGCGCGCGGCGACCATGGCAGGAATGCACCGGGGATCGTCTAGCGAACCGATGCGCTCGAGGATTCGCGCTTGATCGCGCGCGTTGCCCACACTGGAGCAATAGACCACATCGCCGGAAGCGATGGAATCGACGGACTGGATGCGGTACGTCGTCGAAGGCTTGCCGCCACAATCTTCGACGCGCAGGCGGCCATCGTGAGCCGAAACGACAACCCCGACAAAGCGCTCTGGACGGTGCGGGAGCAGGGACAGGATGTGGCCGGTGCGTGGGGAGCTGGATGTCGGGTCGAGGCGGACGAGTACGCGGTCGCCGATACCGCCAGCACGGCTGAAACGCCGCCGTCTCGGGATGGTTCGGCTCAGGATGATCTCGGAAGGTTCGTCAGACGACCGGTCGCTTGGCTTCGCGACCAATTCCCCATCGACCGTCACCCCCACGACCTCTGCGACCAGAACGCGGGAGCCCGGATCATCAGTCCTGATCATCGGTGCACTGCGAATTCGGCGAACAATTGTCGGAGACTACCGTTTCGCGGCACGGTCATACGGGTTTGACGGGGCTGCCGACGCAAGTGGCTTCGTTTGGTCGAGACGATTGCCAATGCCCGTTTCGGGTGTTGTTCGGGCGCGCTCTTGGTCGCTCAGCGGGGGGTCGGCACGTGTACGTTCACGACTTCCGCGTCGTGCGTCGTCGTTGGCCAGGGGTTTTCTTGGCGGCATTGCGTTGCGCTCTGGCTGCAAGCAGCGCCACGGCTTGTTCCATGGTCACCTCGTCCATCGAGGTGTCCTTGGGCAGCGACGCGTTGAGGCTCCCGTGCTTTACGTAGGGTCCGAAGCGGCCTTCCTGGACCGTAACGTCTTTGCCATCGTTCGGGTGCGCCCCCAGGGTGATGCGCGCCGATTGTCGCGAGCGCCCTTTGTCCTGCGCAAGCAGGTCCATCGCACGGTTCATGCCAATGGTCAGAACACTTTCGCCGGTCGGAATGGAGCGATAATCCTTCTGGTGCTTGACGTAGGGCCCATAGCGCCCAACGCCGGCCTGGACGGGCTTCCCGGATTCCGGATGCAGGCCGATGTCGCGGGGCAGGGCAAGCAGCTGCAGCGCAAGTTCAAGATCTAAAGTGCCCGGTGCCATGTCACCGGGCAGCGAGACGCGCTTGGGTTTCGCGCCCTGTCCGGCCTCGTCGCCGAGCTGCACGTAGGGCCCAAATCGGCCGGTTCGCAGGCTCACTGACTGGCCTTCAAGTTCCCCGAGCACGACGGGCTCCCCACCTTCGCTCTTTTCCTCTGAACCGAAGCTCCGGGTGTACTTGCATTCGGGATAGTTGGAGCACCCGAAAAACGCGCCGAATTTTCCGATCCGGAGTCCAATCTTGCCCTCGTTGCATGTGGGGCAGAGGCGCGGATCGCGGTCCCCGTCACCGGCGGGAAACACAGCAGGAGCAAGGATGGCGTCAAGACGGTCGATGACCGAACGCAGACGGATTGCCGCCACCTCGTCCACATTCTCCTTGAAGCTGCCCCAGAAGTCTCTGAGGACCGCCTTCCAGTTGACTTGCCCGCGAGAAACGTCGTCGAGGCGCTGTTCGAGGTTGGCGGTAAAGTCGTATTCGACGTAGCGCTCGAAGAAGCATTCGAGAAATGTCGTTACGATTCGCCCCCGCGATTCAGGCACGAACCGCTTCTTGTCCAGCCGCACGTATTCGCGATCCTGAAGCACGGAGATGATCGAGACATAGGTGGAGGGTCGGCCTACACCGATTTCTTCCAGACGGCGGACGAGCGAGGCTTCTGTGTAGCGCGGCGGTGGCGTGGTGAAATGCTGCTTGGGCTCGGTCCCCCGGGATCCCAGTTCCTCTTCCCGCTCGAGGGCCGGCAGGCGTCGCCCATTCTCGGATTCTGTGTCACGCTCCTTTTCGGGCTGGTCACGACCTTCGCTGTAGAGCCGCTGAAATCCGTCGAACACGACGGTTGAGCCCGTGGCACGCAGGCCGATATCACCTGTACCGTTGCGTATTTCGGCGGTGGTCTGGTTGACTTCCGCCTTCTCCATTTGACTCGCGACGGTGCGAGTCCAGATGAGCTGGTACAGCTTCGCCTGATCGGGTGCGAGTTGCCGGGCGAGTGCAGCCGGACCACGGGCGACGTCAGTCGGTCGGATGGCTTCGTGTGCTTCCTGCGCGTTGCGTGCCCGGCTACGGAAGCGGTTGGGTACAGCCGGCTGATACCGCTCTCCGAATTCCTTGACGATGACCGCGCGCGTCGCCGCCACGGCAGTAGGCGCGAGGTTCACGGAGTCCGTTCGCATGTAGGTGATGAGACCCGCGCTGGCGCCGTCGACAGCGACCCCTTCGTAGAGTGACTGGGCTGTGCGCATGGTGCGGGCGGCGGAAAAACCGAGCTTGCGAGAGGCTTCTTGCTGAAGCGTGGAGGTTGTGAACGGTGCGGGCGGAGAACGTAGAACCCGTTTCTTCTTGACTTCGGCGACTTGGAAGGCACTGGCGGCGACTCGTTCGGCGGCATGCCTTGCGGCGGCTTCGTCGGGAAGACCGAACTTGCCCAGCGGCTCCCCGTCCAGGCTCACCAACCGCGCCGTGAACGGCGTCCCACCGCGATTGGTCAGTGCGGCATCGAGCGTCCAGTACTCGCGCGAATTGAACGCCTCGATCTCCATTTCGCGCTCACAGATCAGGCGGAGCGCGACCGACTGCACGCGCCCTGCCGAGCGGGCGCCGGGCAACTTTCGCCACAGAATCGGGGAGAGCGTGAAACCGACCAGGTGATCAAGCGCGCGGCGCGCTTGTTGGGCGTCCACCAGATCCATGTTGATCGCGCCCGGTTTTTCAAAGGCCTCGAGGATCGCTTCGCGCGTTACCTCATGGAACGTGACCCGATGCGTAGTGAAGTCAGAGGACTTGTTGCTGCCTCTCTCACGCAAGGCGGCCAGCACGTGCCAGGCAATGGCCTCACCCTCCCGGTCAGGGTCCGTCGCAAGGAACAGAGTTCCTCCCGCACCAAGATCCGATGCAATGCTTCTGATGTGCTTGCGGCTGTCCCCCGGCGTCTCGTAATGCATGCTGAAGTCATCGTCAGGCTGAACGGCTCCGTCCTTTGCAATGAGATCCCTGACGTGCCCGTAGCTGGCATGCACTTTGTAGTCCGAACCCAGATACCTACCGATGGTACGCGCCTTGGCGGGCGATTCCACGACTACGACGTTGGTGGCTTTGGGCATGGTCTGTTCGAGCTTAATCGGCCACGCACACGCACCCGGTTCGGCTCTCGACGAGCGGGCGGTTGACGTGGGGCCGAAAAATGGAGAGCGGCTTTATGAATGTCAAAGGGCTACTCAGTTGTACTAGGTGCTGGGTGTCCGTGGCCAACAGCTCTATCGCCGATAGGGTCGATAGAGGGGAGACATGCTTCTCAACAGACCGTGAGGGCGCAACAAGAAACGGAATGAGTAGTTAGGGACTGGAGTCGAATCAAGTCCCCACTTGCTCCCTCCGGACGCTGGGCGGGAAACCCGCCTGATTCTGGCCTTGCGGGATTGATGGACCCTCGTCTCAGGGTCGCTTGAGCCCAATTGGAGGGATCAAGTGTGGGTCGGGCCACTCCCTCTCGTCGTTCGCGGGAAACCGGCCGATGGAAGCCGTAAGCCGTGCTCGCCGAACCGGTCATCGTCCCGGGGGCTCGAAACCCATCGCACGTGCGCACAGCCCCATCCTTTTCATCTTACGGCGTATTCAGGCAATGACCGGGACAGGGTTGAGATGCGCTTCAGCAATGGGGCGTTCGCGCCATTTCATCTCGACGGGCACGTCGTACAGTCGCCCTGGTGCAAAACGCTCCCAGAAATGACGCATTCCCGGCACGATGACCCGCACGACTGGCATCCCGATGTCTGGCCGGGTTTGATCTAGCACTAGGAAATCCATTCCCTTGGTTTCGACCAAGGCACGGCATCGGTCAACATCATCCCGTATGTCCGCGGTATCGGGAACGGGGTAGTCGGATTGGCCGCGTGGCGCGGCGTCGGGGGCCGGCGATAGGTAGGGGTGGTCGGCAAGCCGTGCATTCTTCCACCACCACAGGCACATCGGGTCGTCCACCCCATACCGCGACGCGCTGCTTCCGGGGCGGGGGACCCAGGTCAGGCACTGGTTCATTTCGCACACCGCGCGCAGGGCAGCGACTTGTGGGTCCGAATGCGCTCCGGCCCCGTAAATAATGTCCTCCACGTGTCCGTCGGTCCGGCGCGAAAGTGCGACGAACACAGGGATCCCGAGATCGCCTGTGATGTCCAGCATCCACATATCGCGGTGAAATTTCAGGTACTGATCGGGAGCGGATGCCAGATAGTCGTCGCCGAAGCTTTCGAGATCCACGCGTGGGAAGCGCAGTCGGTTGTACCACCAGATGGCGAAGGCATCGCGCTCCACCAGCTCGAAGAAACCCTGCAAAACGGCTTCTTCGAACGTGTTGCCGGCGGCACAGCCGTTGGAATCCGCCCGGAGGTCAGATTGTCCCCGTTCGTCCGGAGTCATGCTGTACAGGATCGAGGTCGGCAGGAATTGTGGCCGGTCCCGCGTGAGTGACCACACCGGTGACCAATCCATCGGGATATCGGGGTTGAACCGTTCGGGGACGAAATTGTAGGGATGGCCTTGCGCATTGATTGCTGCCGCGTGCTCGAGCTGCCGATCGCTGAACAGCTGGACTTCGTTCGGGTGCAGCGCCTCCAGCTTCCCACCGGCGGCAAACTCCGCATAGCTTTGTCGCCGCCGTATCTCATCACCG
Organism: Alphaproteobacteria bacterium; assembly: GCA_021296265.1. GTDB lineage: Bacteria > Pseudomonadota > Alphaproteobacteria > TMED109 > TMED109 > VXPW01. The sequence continues at coordinate 14,002 of JAGWAT010000016.1, forward strand.
TGAAAGGCACCCGAATACCGCTCGATTGCCTCGCACAGTGCGCTTGCCTCTGACTGCCCGGGCGTGCTCCCCTTGCCCGCACTCTTACTGCGCAAGCTTCGTCGCAAAGAACTCAAGCTCATGGTCCGCAGCGCCTGATTGCTGCCTGCCCAATGGACATGCAGCCATGGGTCCGTCTCCTTCGTGGTGCGCTCCACCCATGTCACGACGCCGCTGACTGGACTGATCAGATGGCGGTACTTGGCGAGGGTCTCTTCTGGCGAGACCAAACGCAGGCCGCCGCTGTTTCTTACGCCTTTCGGACTGGGTCGCAATCGCACAGGAACGATGGGCCGATCCGGCCGGTACAGGGATTCGTCGCCGCAGGCCGTGCACTGCGGGCGGCGCATGACGGAATGGTGCTGGCTCCCGAGGCGACCAGCGTTGAACACGATTGCCTGCTCGTGGATGGGTGCTACGTCACCGAACACCAGCCATTTGGCGATTTCAGCCGCAACCAGGCCGAACACAGTTTCGATCACCGTTGGTTCGCACGCGGCAGGCAAAAATGCGGCGCCAGCGCCGGCACGGTTGCGGAGGAATGTATGGACCTCTTGGTGGCCGCGCAGGCGGTAGGCGAGGCAAGACCAGCACGGCCCCCCTTCGGCCGGCCGAAAGACCGGCCCGAACGCAGGCTGCATGCCGTTTGGACGAACCAGCATCCACGGCATTCCGGAGGCGATGTAGCGGCGATTGAGGTCGGCGTGCTGTTCGTCGAGATAGTCGGAGCACACAATCACGGACAGTGTCGGCCGGGCTGCACTGATGGTCACGCCCATTGTCTGGAGGCTATGGGCGAGGCCCCCTTCATCGCTTGCGATTGCGACCCGTGATGTCCGCAGTTGTCCTTCGGCCCAGCGCGGTGTAGCGCCAAGCGCGGACCAATAGGCCGCCCGGCCGCGTTCCATAGCATGCTCGCCGGACACCACGTATCCGCGGGCCGCCAGCGAAACCAGAGCCGCTCGCAAGTCTGCCTGCGAATATTTGCCCTTGAGCGCACCGGCGATGTCGTTGACAGAGCGGGAGCCGTCGAGAAGTGGCAGAAGATCGCCATGGATGGCTCCATGGAGCAGCGTGTTGAACGATTCGGACACCAGCAGTGTCTGATCGTCAGCAATTGGGCGGAATTCCAAATGCGGCGTCAACGCCGGCACTTCGATCAAGCCGCGGTCGGAAACGGTGATCTTCTTCAACAATCCCTGCCGCGCACGGAATTCCAACGATGTCTGTTCGCCCATGGAGTTCGTGAAGCCTGCCGATTCCGAGTACGGCGTCGTCTGCGGTCGCCTTGATCGCGGCCGAATGCCGTTCCGCTCGCCCCGTCGGCCGAATTCGGTACTCGCGGAAGGCTACCAGATTGGGGCCGGTTCAAGGCCGCAGGACCGTTGGCAGCCGAGCTTAGGAGCTTTGCCGAGGCCGGCAGTTCGCCGCGTCCCTGTGGTTGGTGCCGCGCCAACACGGCACAGGCTTGGGCTCACATCCCGTCAAGGAGATTGGGAACCGGTCGGCGGTATGCATCAGGGCCAGCGATCCATCCCATGAATGATCGCATCCGCAGGTCTGTTACAAGGCTGCAAGTTTTTTTTACGTCACATGCTCCAGGAATGGCTCTTCCAATCGTGGGGGCATCCATACAAGCTGGTCATGTCCCGACGCTTCGGGCGGCCGTACCGGCCCGGTGCCGACGGGCTGCCCGGGAAGCATTGTTCGATGTGGATGTCGCAGGAGGCGGGAGCTTTATGTAGCGCTCGGAGTACGTGGCAGGATGGCACCGCCGCCCGTACCGTGCGCCTTTCCATGGTGCATCGAGATATTCAGGCTGGGAGTCAGGCGATCTGGCGACGAACGAGACTCTGAAACACCCCTTTGCTCGCTGCGAGCGCCGTGAACGTCCCTTCCTGTACGACCTTGCCGGACTGCATCACGAAAATGCGGTCCGCCTGGCGCAGCGTGGAAAGTCGATGGGCAATAACGATCCGGGTTGAGGAGAGGCGTGCCAGGTTCTTCATGACCTCAGCCTGGTTTTCGTTGTCGAGCCAGTTCGTGGCCTCGTCGAGCAGCAGGATCCGTGGATTTCGGACCAGCGAGCGGGCGATCATGATGCGCTGGCTCTCGCCGCCTGACAGAACCGATCCGCTGGCACCGACAGGCGTCAGCATGCCCATGGGCATTGCATTGATCTCGTGGCCAATTTGGGCGGTTTGCGCGGCCTGCCACAATTCCTCGTTCGTGACTTCGTCGTGATGCGCGACGATGTTGTCCCAAAGATCTTGGGGATGCAGCTGTACATCTTGCGGAACGGCGCCGATGTTCCGGCGCACCTGCTTGACGTTGAGATGCCTGAGGTCACGGCCGTCGTAATACACCGAGCCGGCGGACGGTCGATCCTGGCCGAGCGCAAGCCGGAACAGGGTGCTCTTTCCGGCTCCGGATTCACCTGCAATGGCGATGAACTCGCCCGGACGTGCATGAATCGTCACGTCGTCAAGGATAAGAGGACCATCGGGGTCGTACCGAAATGAAACTCGCTCAAACAATACGTCGCCGCCCAACTGTCCGACAGGTTCCCCTGCAGCGGCGCTCTCCGGCAGGGCAGCGAGCAACGGCCCGATTTGGTCGAAGGCGGGACGGATAGCGGCCACGGCTCCGAATGAATCTCCGAGCCGGGCCACAGCTGTCTGAAACACTAGGAAAACGGTGTAAACGACGAGCAAATCGCCAATTTGGGCCACTTCGTGACCGGGGAGGGCTGCCACGAGAAGTAGCGCCGCTCCGGCCAGGTAAGGCAGGGCAGCGCCAAAAGCCCGCAGGTGCTCTTCAACCGCATCGAATTCGAGCTCGGCCTGTTTTTGCACGCGATAATCGCGCGCCCAAACCGCAAAGGCCGAACCTTCTGCACAGTCGACCCGCAGTTTGGTAATACCGTTGATGATCTGGAACAGCCGCCCCGCCGCCCGGCGGATAGCCCCAATTATTCGGCCGTAAGGCGCTATCTGGCGTAGCCCTAAAGTTATGGTCACGATCAGGGATGCGACGCTGAATGCTACGGCGACACCGCCGAGCGTGGCATCGTAGAAGAATATCAAGACTAGCCCGGGGAGCAGAAACAGGATCGAGAGCAAGGCGTTGGCTACGACGCCATGCACTGCATCCCGAAGATGCTGGAAGGTCATGCCCCGCATGGCAAGGTCCCCGGACGGGTAGCGACGCAGGATGCCCGGCGGCAACCGGAGCAGACGGTCCCAGAATGCGGCTTCGATCCGGGAGGCGGCGCGCCCTTCGATGCCCATGGTGGCCATTCCCTGCAAGATGTGCAGCAGCACTCCGATGACGCCTAGTGAAGTGAGCCCTGCTGTAACGGTGTAGACGAGCCCGACGTCCCCGCTCGGGATCGCCTCGTCAACGAGGTAACCCAGCACAATGGCGGGTAGCAGCAGAATCAGCCCTCGCGGCAAGCCCGCCAACACCAGGCGCACGATGTCGGTGGTTAGTCCCTTCGTGGCAATCTCGAACAGGGCGGTCGTTTCCAGACGTTCCGGCGGCAATGGGCGATAGAATTGCCATGCCTCGCTCTGTAGCGTGCTGGCACGTTCAGCGTTGATTCTCTTACTGCGTCCGCTGACCGGATCGACTTCTCGATACCCCCCGAGGAGGCGCGGCAGCAAGGCCACCGGCCTGCCGTTGTCCTTGTGGAAGGCCAGCATTGCGTGGCTATCGCCAACCCACCATCGGTCTTCGTGAGACAACCTGACCCGTCGAGCCCGCACATCGGACGCGTCCAAGATGTGATCTAACGAAATGGGGGTCTCGGACGAACCTGACCGGTGGGGCCATTTGAATTCAATGCCTTCGCGTCGGCCGACGATCAGGAGAGTTTCCCTCAGTGCCGCATCGTCGGTGGCGCCGGTATCGTCATTCAGCAAGCCATACAGGTTGAACAGGCGCCGCCGAGCTCCCTGCTCATCAGTCCGACGACTGGCTGCTCGGGCTCTTTCCAAGTTCGCCTGATCCACGACGGCGAGCTGGCGGTTGAGCCGCTCCAGCGCGAACGTGGCTTCGTGGAAGGCCGTCAGCGCGGGCATCAGAACCCCGTCCTCAGCGAGCTCTTCAGAGGACCTCGTGGAAAGGGACACAGTCTCCATGCAGGTCAGCCAGCTTTCGGGCGTGAGCGGAAATAGGCCAACGAGGCCGCTTGAAACAAACTCCGTCGGGTCAATCAGGTCCATGAACAGCGTGGTACCCGGTGGAGGCGGCGATATCCACGTCACCCCGCGACGCGCGGATAGCGTGCCCTGCTGCGCCGGCAGGGTTTGTCCGGGCTCGGCGAGTGCGTCCGGCCGTGTGCGCTTCATGGTGTCCCGGGCCAACATGCCAGCGAGATCCCTTAGCCACGCATCGACCTGTTCCGCTAGCTCCGCCGGGGGAATCGCCTCCAGGCTGGCGATCGGCAGACGCCGCAGCACGGACCCCGGCAGCCCCGTGGCGATGATGCTCAGGGTCGTTTCGCGGTCCTGCGCTGCAACGCCTGGTAGCAACCGCCCAGCCTTGGCCCGCAGGACGTGTTGGCGTGCCGACTGCGGTGTGCCGTCTTCATACTCGACCACGAATAGGTCGACTGCGCCCTCCTCGACGTACCAGACGAACTGTGGGTCCGCCGGCTCGACTGGCCGATTGCTGGCACAGGGGACTGGCGTTCCCGCCTTTGTGGCGAGACTGGCAAGCGCAGAATGTTTGTTAGCCGTCATCGGGTCAGCCAGACCGGACGAGCTTGCTGTAGGCGCCGTCATTGTCGGCCATCAACGTGTCGTGTGTGCCGCGTTGTATGGTCGCGCCTTTTTCAAGCACGATAATCTCATCACAATCGCGCACCGTGCTCAACCGGTGGGCAACGATCAAGCAAGTGACGCCACGCCGACGTATTGCGTCATAAACATATTCTTCGGTAGCTGCGTCCAGCGCGCTCGTCGCTTCATCGAGAATCAGCACCGTCGGATCACCGACCAAAGCCCGCGCGATTTCCAGCCGCTGCCGCTGGCCACCACTGAAATTGGCCCCGCCTTCGTCTACTGCTGTCGCGTAGCCGAGCGGCCGTCTGAGGATATCGTCGTGGATGCAGGCGTCGCGGGCGGCGGTGACAATCGCCTCATCGGGAATGGCCGGATTCCACAGCGTGATGTTGTCGCGCAGGCTCGCAGAAAAGAGCGCGACCTCTTGGTCCACCATTGACAGGGAGCGTCGAAGCACCTCTTCCGGGATTGCATGCCGTGGTTGGCCGTCAAACAAAATCTCGCCGGACCAGGGCTGATAAAGCCCGGATACCAAGCGGGACAGGGTTGACTTGCCGGAACCGCTTGACCCCAAGATCGCGACCCGCTGGCCGGGTTTGACGAATAAATCGAAATCCTTGATCAGCGGGGGCCGTGCCCGGTTGTAACCGAAGGTGACCCCCCGTAGCTCTACTCGGCCGGCCAATTGCAAACGTCCCTTGAACGTCGGGATCGAATCGATTTTAGAGCTCCGGCGTGCGAATCCTGGATCTTCCGATGATTTGGTGATGTCCTCTAGGCGGTGCATATCGATTTCGAGCGCTTGACACCTTTCAATAAACTCGGCAAACCGGCCAACGGGTTCGAGGAACATGGCCGCTAGGAAGAAAAATCCGACCAGCGTGCCGAGCGAGATTTGGTCGGTCATTACCTGCGTGGCCCCGACCGTCAGGACGGTCGCACTGCCGAGGATCAGCAGCAACCCGGGTAGGGCATTGTTGAAATGGCCGAGTTCCGCGTATCGTTGGTTTGCAGCCAGTTCACGTGCTTGCTGCCCGCCCCAACGCTGGAAGAATCGGTCGTCCGCAGCGGTCATTCGCAGACTGTCGGCGTGCTGGAGCATGAGCATTCCGATACCCAACAGCAATCCCTGTTCGCGCCGGACGGCATGACCTTCGTCGATTTTCAGGCGCGTCACCAAGTAGACAGCCAGCCCGTTTAGCAATCCCAGGCCCAAGACGATCAGCGCGAGCATCCAGTTGTAGGCGAGCATCACCGCGAGAAACACAGCGCTTGTAACGACCTCGACCAGAAGGCCAACAAACTGTTCCGATAACCCTTTGGCGATCCGATCAATGGATAGGATGCGGGCAGTCAGCTCGCCGACCAGCCGGTGGTTGAAGAATTCTACTGGCAGGCGCAGTAGTTGCGAGACGGAGCGGTTGCCCGCGATGACAGAGATTCGGACAGCCAGACGCTTCAAACAGCGCTGCTTTAGCCAGGTCAGCCCGTAAACTAGGATGGCAGTGCCGGCCATCACTGCTGCGACATATGTACCTAGGGGGTTTCCGTCCGCCAGTACGCGGTCCACGAAAATGCTCAGCAACGCTGGCAGCATCAGCGCCAGCAGCGCCAGCAACAGTCCCGCGGCGGATACGTTGACGATCGCGCTTCCTGCGCCGGTCAGCCAGAGGGGGAGCTGTCGAAATAGGCTGGGCCGGTCGCCCCCAGTTTGAAACTCGGGCCCAGGGTCGAATTGCAGCGCAATTCCGGAAAAGCCTTGGCTGAACTTTTGTTTCGTGAGTGTTCGGCGACCCGTGGCGGGATCGTTGAGATAGAAGCATCGGTGGTCGAAGCCTTCGAGAATGAGGAAGTGGTTGAACTCCCAGAACAGGATTAGGGGAAGTGGCAGCTTGGTGATCTGACCGACTTCCACACTCCGTCCGGTACAGTTGAGACCGTAATGTCGAGCTGCGCGGAAGATGCCGGCGGCAGTAGAGCCGTCACGACTGACCTCGCATCGCTCGCGCAGCTCGGTGAGCGGTGCCCAGCGCCCGAAAAACGCAAGCACGCTGCCGAGACAGGCAGCGCCGCATTCCGTCGAATGCATTTGCAATAGGAGCGGTGTGGTCACCCGCCTCACTAACGAGTCACGCTCAGAATTTTCTCCTACAGCGGCGGGCCCTCCTGCCTTGTGCGGAACCATTCAGAAGTGATCCGCAGTGAGCAGCGCTACAGGTGCGTGTTGGCCGAGCGCGACGCGTACTGTGCACGGCGTTCCATCGGGCAAGGAGAAGTCCGTTGGTGGGTCACGAAGCACGATATCGACTCGATCCCTGGCCAGCGGAACAGCCGGGTTCAATCGCGCAAGCCAGTCTGGCAACGGTCCCGTGGTGATTTGGTCAACCTCGCCTTCCAGTCGACCCGTTCGGCCATCGGTCGTCATGAATTCGACCGTTGCCTCCATCCCCGGCTGAATATGCTGCGCCGTCGACCGGTTGACGCGGAGTACGGCTTGGAGAAGGGGTTGTTTAGGTTTGCGGACTTGCGCAACGGTGTTTCCCGCCATTAGGAATTCTCCGGGATCGGAGAAGAGGGACATGACCTGACCTTCGCTCCGACTGACGATCAACTGCCTTGCCGAGCGCTGGGCTTCCATCTGCAGCAGTGCAACCCGGGCCGTGGCGAGAAGAGTACGCAGGACGCTGTCGTTTCCGCCGGTGACCTGTTCGAATTCGGTCCGAAGCAAGTTCACGCGGTCGCGAAGTGCCGAGGTTTCACGTTCGAGTTCCGGCACGTTCTGGCGGGCGATGGGCTGGCCATCTTCCACATGATCGCCCGGTGCGACCAGGAATTCGATCAGTCGCCCTGGCTCGGTGGCAACTACGTTGTGGCGCTCGCCGGCCTTGATCAACAGGCCATCGACAATGGCGTATCGTTCGATGCTGCCGAAGCCTGCCCAGGCGGAAAACGCCAGAATCAGCAATCCAGTACAAACGAGAGCTATACGTTCGTGCGGTGCCGTGATTCTGAGAAGGCCGTCGAGTTGCTCGCGTTCGCCTTTACTGTCGGCGACAACCCTGTGAAATGGGTTACTGAACACAGATTGCGATTCCCCAACTTACTGTTTAGGCAGAGGAGTCAGCCTGACTCGAATTGGTCCGAGTACCTTGACTAACGGAAGCACTAGAAATAGTGCGGGGCCAATTTGGAGGTAATAACCATCAGCTCAGCAGTTCGGCAAGCTATCGGCACTGGACAGGTGTCTCCTTGACGTTCCGCAGATCAATTGGATTGACAAGACGCGGCTGGCAACTCGCATTTCTAGCATCCAAAGTGATCTTGTCAGATGACGGTTACTTCAGTTAACAGAGGGTCGCATCCGAACTAATTCGCGCCCACCCAAAAACTGACTGGTTGGGGTCCCGACTTTGTTGCGAGTAAGATGATAGCGAGTGGGATTATAGACGATGTAATTCCAGTTCATGATGAGAATTGACACCTAATCCGAGTTAGTGCGAAAAACGGGATCGGGCCCGCACGGGCAGGGACAGAAAGTCAATAACGTACTGATTGTAATAGGATAAGACTTTCCTCGAGATTCGCTAGCGCGCGCCAGATGCGGGCGAGCGAGGGCAGCCAGCGCAAGATACTTGTCATGCCTACCGAAGAAGATGCACGGCCCACGAGCTGCTGGTAAAGTCCGGTTGGACGGTCGCAGTCTGTGTCCCGCTCAATGCACTCGGCGACCACATGTGTTTGAAATGATGGAAAACTGAGATGCTCGCCGACCATCCCCATCGTGCGCCGACACCCTTGGCGGCGCGCGGTACGGCTAACCAACCGACCTCCGACACGTTGGAACCGACGGAGGAAGTGGAGGGTTGCCAAGCCATGTTGGAAGCCGAGAGTAGGGAGTTCCCGATTGCGCCTCAGACCAAGCCGTGCAGTAACACACCGGTTGGCGGTCGTTCCTCGCCCGCACCACTTTCAAGAACGCACGGGGCAAGGACACCTCCACGAGGTGTCGTTCGGAACCGGATGTTGCGAGATCCCTTGGCGAAAGTGGAGTTCACATCGGTCCCAGTCATCAGATAGGGGACTGTCGTGAACGTCGCTGAAGGACTGGCTGGCAGCGAGGAGCGGCTGCTTCACGAGGCCGAATCCTTCGGTCACATGGTCGAGGGACTCAGGACCCACATTTCCCCTGCGCTGATCGGAGGTCATGGCTGGGAGAGGCTGCTCATGCGAGCCAGAGAGTTGCCGGTGACCTTTGGCGCCTTCCCGTTCGGGTTCGAGCTACCACTGCACGAGACAGAGCCAAACGCAGACTTCGGGGTCTCCCTCATCGGCGGGAGCCGTTCGGCCGCATTTATCGAGGAAGCAGCGAGGTCGCCGGGCGCGTCTCCGGCCACGGTCGGGATCGCCCATCTCCTGAGCGCGATGGAACAGGAAGGCTCAGCCCTTCGTAGTGTCGCCGGCAGGAAGATCCTGCTCGAGTTTGACATCGACCGGGCCGCTCAGGGGGATTCTGCAGACCCGGGGATCTTCCTTTACCCGGAAACGCAGACGCTTATCGGTGACGGCCGGCGGTTTGGCGACGTGAATGTCATGCTTGAAGCGGTTTGTGCCGCCGCCGGATGGACATTGACCGACCCGGAACGACGGGAGGCTGAGCGTGTTTATTTGGCGCTGATACCCGCGACTGGCGTCCGCTCCGTGGGCACCTTTCCGGCACGCGCCAGGAGCATCCGTCTAGCGATGACGGGCTTCCGGACGGCTGGCGAGGTGGAGGCATTTCTGAAACAGGCCGGCTGGCCCGGGGATCGCGCAGCCGCCACCGCCGTCGTCACGCGCCTCGAGCAACTTGAGGCCTTTGCTCACATGGGGGTCCACTTCGACATTGGAGAGAACGGCGTCGGGCCCAAGCTGGGACTCAGCTGCTTCGCTCGGGAGACGGAATGGCTCAAGGATGTCCGGCACTGGTCGGCTCTCTTCGACGCCCTGCGCGAGGAGCCCATAGTCGTGCGGGAGAAGCTGTCTGCACTGGCTGACACGTCTTCGGGTGCGGAAGTTCTATTTGGCAGGTCCGGGGCTATTACGCTCCTACGCGGCATTCACCACATCAAGTTAGTTCTGACCGAAAACCGGTTGGAGCAGGTCAAGGCCTACGTCTTCCTGCTGTTAATGAGCATGCCGCGGTAGCGTGTGGGCGTTGAGGGCTAGCACGGTCTAGTGCCGGAGATGAAGCGGTACGTGAAGACGCCTTCCTGCAGCCCTTGATCGTAGTTCATGGTCGCTTCCATGAACTCCTGAGATGCTCGATTCTGCCCGCCGGTCGGTGTGGTCACAAACGTGAACAGTAGCCACCGCTTGCGGATCTTCTCGGTGGCCGGCGCCACCTCAGCGGAGAGATCTTGATCCGTTATACGCTCGAACCCCACCTCCTTGAGCGTCGCCAGCACGTCGCGGCACGGCTCGAGCGGCGGCATGCGCCACCCCCGCTGAGTGATGACGTGCGCCTCCTCCTGGGTCTCGGATAGCGGCTTGTCGCCCAGTAGCCCTTCCAGGCACTGCCATCGTCCGCCCGGCTTGAGTACACGGAAGATTCCTTGGAGATAGGTGCGTTTGTCCGGCGCGTAGCAAAAGGTTTCATGATTCAGCACCGCATCGAAATGTGCATTGGGAAATTGCAGGTCCATGAAGTCTCCGTGGAGAAATTCAACTAGATGGCCCACGCCGCGCCTTTCTGCGTGTTCCGCGGCAACAGCGACGTGGGGCTCACAGTTGGTCAGGCCGGTGACGTGAATGCCATGCGTCTCTGCCAGCGTGATCGCCGTGCCACCGACGCCGCTGCCGGCATCAAGCACCCTCCGGCCCGGACTGAGGTCGCAACCCTGCACTAGGGTCTGGTTGGCACGCAGCAGAGCCTCCCGATCGTTCGTCGTGTTTGGCCCCCACAGGCCGAAATGGCAGGCCAGTAGATTGCCGCCAAAATTAAGCATGTGAGTGGTCAGGGCAGCGTAGTGATCGGGGACCGAGGTCTCCCAACGTCGCTCATGTGCTGCCGACTGTTTCGGGTGGCTCATGGACTTCCTCCGAATGTCATGCTGCCCCCTTCCAATATCCGGTGAGGGTCGAACACCTGCTTCCATCCGATACCTGTTTCGAGGATCTCTCCGTAGTGCTCCTGCCATTGCCGATGCCCGTAGCCCACCCCGCCCGAGAGATAGCTCTTGCCTCCGATTGCGACGAGAAACTTTGTGATGTCTCTCAATCTTGCCGCCAGTGCGTTCGCTTTTTCGACATCGTCCAGCACAGCAAGGATTGAGTACGAGATCATGTGCTCCTCCTTGGGATGCATAAAAAACGGGGCGTCGACCGAGTTTGTTGCGATCGGATATATCCCAGTCCAGCTTCGCGGTGCCCGCGGAATCTCGACCGGGTCTAGCCAGGGCTGGGCGAGCACTGTGTGCAGGGTTTCCCACGGTAGGAACCAATCGCGCCACGGGTGGTAATGCGTCGGCCGGAAACCCCATGTTGGGAACATGCCGGCATGACCGACATCGGCCGTGTCCCAGACAATCGCCATGCTGTCGTACCCCAAACCGGACAGCATCTTCCCGTGATCCAGGTCATCGTCGTATTCGGCCGCAGCGCGCAGCACAATTTGTCGGTCGTGAGCCCGCATCTCCGCTCGCAGATGGTCGAAGCGGCCTTCTTTAACGAGTTCCTTGAGGTCACTGGCGAAGCGCTCGAAATCACGGTAGCGGAACTCATATTGCCGATGTCTTCTCCCCGCCTTTCGCAGCCGGATCCAAGCTTCGGTGATGACGCCGAAGTGCCCTTGGCCGCCTCTCACGGCATTGAAGAGGTCCGCATTCGTGTCGCGCGAACAGCGAACACGCTCGCCGGTGCCGACCACCACCTCAAGCTGCTCAACTTGTCCGATCTGTAGCCCGTAGCGGTGTGAGGTGGTTCCCAGCCCAGCGGAAGATAGCGTGCCGCCCACTGTCACCTCGGTCGCATCCGTGAGTACCCGCGGCAAGTGACCGGTGCCACTCAGCGCAGCCACGACCTTGATCCATGTCGCCCCGCCTTGTGCGCGCACCAGTCCCTGACCTAGGGGCCTGACTTGGTTGAGCCGCCTCGTGTCCAGCGCCACGCCGCCGTCCGTGAGGCATTGCCCGCCCTGGGAGTGGCCTCCTCCACGAATGGCCACCCGGACACTCTCACGCGCAGCCCACCGGATGACACTCGATACGTCCTCGGCGCTCTCCGGAGTCGCCACCGCTCCCGGCATCCTCCTGATCATTCCCCCGAAGTCGCGAGAACATACCTTCCTGTGTTGTAGATCTCTGCTAATTCGCGGTACGGGGCTTCGTTCAATCATTCTAGGCGCATTCCATGCCTGCCCCTGCGTCTCGATACGGGCACCTGCTATATCGGATGGGTGGGCCTCTTTCATTTGCGCAATTTCGGCAGGTTTCGAGTGCCCATCAGCGGGGCCTGCGGGAGCGCGAAGTCGGCGAGAATCGCGAAAGCGACGACCGCGGTGAGCAGTTCCAGTTTGCTCGGTGGAAATGAACGCCGATGCGGCCCCTCGGTCCCGGTGGCAAGACGTTGCAGGAACTGACCACCTTAAAACCCTAACCGTTCAATCTACGGCAGCCAATTCCTTCACCGCATTGACCACTCTGACACTGTCGTTGTTGGCAGCCGTCTACCGGAAGCTCGCGAGTGACCTGATCCGCGTTGAATACGACGTCACCTACGTGCCTTCGCTCAGCTAGACCGGCAGCTTGGAGGTCTTGTTCCGATGTGGCGCTGCCATCGTCGAGAACGATCATGAAGATAACGATGTCGACCTTTTTGCGCGAGTTCGCTCGTGACAGTGACTCAAAGGCCAGGAAGTCGGGATTGTCCTTGCTCAAGTATATGCGGTGGTGAGTGGGAGGCTTGAGAAATAGGGCCCTTTGGCGAACAGCAGAACCCGGCGGCGGCCATGACCCATCAGTGACAGGCAACCCGCCCATTCCGCCCACTGCAACCATAAGCTCAGCAAGGTGCAATCGTGTCTGCCTGCAATTGCCACTACAGCAACGCGGAATTGTCACCCACACACAGCATCGCTCAGTGTGGTACGCGGCGGCAGCAACGCCTTTGGTCCCATGGCCGACAATAAAGGCAACCCACGACGCAAGCGCGTTACCCACGCCCCGCTTCGTGGGCCGCCTTCCGCCATCTCAAGTAGTTCCTCGCCAGTACTTTCGGCACACGAAGTGAGAAGTTTGTTTCAGAAGCAGCAACAGAGGCCAGCCGAGATCGCTTCAAGCTGCTCTTCGTCTAGGTTTGATCCGGGCGGCAGCGCCAAATGGATGGTTCGCATGTCGCTCTCGTGGACCTCGATGTTGACATTACCCGGAAGGTCGATACCAAACTCCTTGTTGATTGTGGCTTTAGGGTCAGCAACCAACTGGCTCCGGAACTCCAAGTCGTCCATCGCCTTCTGCGTGAGGTGGACACGCATCTCTTCAGCCGACCTGATGGCCGAATCCATGAACGCGCTCATAAGATCTCTCCCTTCTTCAACGGTCACAACCGTGGGAAGCTATGATGTTCGGCGAAGTGTGCCGGATACGCTACTTATACACGAGTGAGCAATCTCATGCTTATACTTTTTTCTAGTAGTAATATTGGAAAATTTGATGCATAGGGTTTGCTGCGCATGGGGTACGATCGGGCTGACGTGGCGCCCACTATCCTAAATTGATGCACGTGACGCATGTCCCCTGTGAAAACAGACCTCTGCAACGTGTGCTGGCCGGACAACGGGCGTAGGCAGGGGCGAACCGGGACATCGCAGCCGGGCAATCCCCGCGACGGCCGACGGCCAAGTGAATTGTGGCAACCGTGCGCATCGAAAGAGCGAGAGTTAGGATCAAGGCTTCGGACAATCTCCAGATCAAGATGTATGAGCGTGACACGCAGAATGCTGATCCCTGAGATCCGCCGGACTGGGTGTTGGCTGGAGGACGTCATGGGGCGGTCGCTGCTGATCAATGTTGCTGTGGAATTTGATGTAGTTTGTTTTCCTGGACACGCTACGACTGGACCTTGGACGGCTACATCGCATGAGAGTTGCTGGCACGTGCGGCAAATGCTGACGCTACACGCTTTGAGATGCGGCTTACCGTGCCGACACCGGATTTCGGCATAGCGGTTCCGTTTGATCGAAAATGGGCGGTGGTGGCTCTTGGGCCAACAGCGAGAGTGGCTGCGATCATGGCTGATAAACCCGACGTCCTGGCTCCGAGTTTCGAGGCACGATACGCTCGGTGGGTAGTCGCCGCTCGCTGGCCCGTTATCGCAGCCAGTATTATTGTGGTTCTGCTGGCAGGTACCGGCGGCCTGTTCTTAAAGTTTTCTACCAACTACCGGATATTCTTCAACGCAGACAATCCCGAATTGTTGGCGTATGAAGCATTAGAACATACTTACGGAAAGACTGACAACATCCTCTTCATGATCGTTCCGGAAGGTGGCGATGCCACGTCGGAACAGGCGCTTTCAGCTTCAGTCTGGCTGACCGAGCGTGCTTGGAAAACCCCATATTCGAAGCGCGTCGATTCACTGGCCAACTTCCCGCACACTACGGCAGATGGGGATGAATTGTCTGTGCGCGACCTTGTGGCCCCCGGGCAGTTGGGCCAAGAACGGGCGCGCAATTGGATCCGTGAGACGGCATTGGCTGACCCCCGTCTCTTAGGGAGTCTCTTGGCTCGGGACGGCAGTGTGAGCGCTGTCAATGTGACCGTCGAACTACCCGAAGAAAATCAGGCAATTCGAGTGCCTGAGGTCGCCGCATTTGCAGATACAGTGGCTGCGGAAGCGAAGGAACGGTTTCCGGGCATTGGTTTCCGTGTGGTTGGATCAGTGATGATTAACCACACTTTTTCGGAGGCGTCGGTAAATAGTCAGAAAATCTTCCTGCCCGCAAGCCTCGGAATTATGGCCCTGATTCTAGGGATCCTTACTCGGAGTATCACGGGCGTGGGGACGACAGGGCTGGTAATCGTCTTTTCAATCATCGCCTCGATGGGACTCGGGGGCTGGGTAGGTCTTCCTTTCACACCCCCTACCGCCCCGGCTCCGACCATCGTATTGATGATAGTGGTGGCCAACTGTGTGCATCTGCTGGTTGCCTTACGGCAGCGCTTGCGTGTCGGTGATGACAAGCGCGCGGCTGTCATTGAAGCGGTCAGGCTCAACCTGTATCCAATCTTTCTCGCCAGCCTGACCACGGCACTTGGCTTCTTGAGTATGAATTTTTCCGAGGTGCCGCCTTACCGCGACCTTGGAAACTTTGTGGCATTTGGGATCGGCGCTTCCTTCCTGCTTTCGATCACCTTTCTTCCGGCGTTGCTATCACTGCTGCCAGTGCGGGCGCCGGTGGCCAAGCGACGGGAAAAGCTGGCGGTGGAAGCCATCGCGGAATTTGTCATTCGGCGCCGGAAGGTATTGCTGTTGGGATCAGTTCCGGTTGTGTTGGCCCTGCTGGCAGCCATCCCGCGCAACGAACTAAACGACGTGCTGGTTCACTTCTTCGATGAGACCACGGAGTTCCGCCAGAACACTGATTTCTTGGATCAGCGGTTGAGTGGGAACACACAGTTCGAATACTCGTTGGCGGCGTCCGGACCGGGCGATGTCATCGAGCCCGCCTTTCTTGCTGACGTGGCGAACTTCGCTGAGTGGTACCGCGAACAACCGGAAACACGGCACGTCGAAGTCATCACCGATACTTTCCGGCAGCTCAACAAGAGCATGCACGGGGACGATCCCGCGGCCTACGATCTTCCAGCTAACCGGGAACTCGCCGCACAATACCTGCTGCTCTACGAGCTCTCCCTTCCGCAGGGACTCGACCTCAACCACCGGATTGACCTTGGGCATTCCGCGACGCGGATGACTGTTACGACGCGGACGCTCTCCTCGCAGGCTGTCCTTGATTTGAACGACCGCGCAGAGGCTTGGCTGCAAGTTAACGCACCCCATATTGTAAACGTGGACAGCTCAGGCCCAGCACTCTTGTTCGGACACATCGGTCAGCGGAACATTCGAGCGATGCTGCTCGGTACAGGGATGGCGCTGTTGGGCATTTCAGCTGTGCTTCTTGTCGCATTGCGATCGCTCCGCCTGGGCTTGGTGAGCCTTGTGCCCAATTTCGTTCCCGCAATAATGGGATTTGGCATCTGGGGCTTGGCAGTGGGACAGGTGGGGCTCGCGCTGTCGGTGGTGGTGGCCATGACAATTGGAATCGTGGTCGACGACACGGTTCACTTTCTCAGCAAATACCTACGCGCGCGGCGTGAGCACCACTGCACGCCAGAGGACGCAGTACGTTACGCGTTCCAGACGGCGGGGCAGGCGCTTGTCACGACTACGATTGTGCTAATTGCGGGCTTCCTGATTCTGGTCTTCTCGCCATTTATTCCCACTGCTCAAGTTGGTTTGCTCACGGCAATGATCATTGGGTGTGCGTTACTTGCCGATCTGGTGCTCCTGCCGACGCTGCTCATGACCATTGATCGCGGTTCTCAGGTTGCGGGAAGGCTTCGACGTAGTCCCAGGGGACACTGAAACATAGCGTGGATACCGGGGGATCGGAAGCACGCCCAGCGGCGGTTCGCATTGGGCAGAACAGCGATGGCGCACGCTACGTTGCATTCAATTCGAATAAGGCGGGGATTGCGCCAGATCAGTCGGTGGGGGCGCACGAGCCGATCAGAGGCGTGCTACCCGCATTTGGTGAACCGAATGGCTGGCAGCACCGGGCAAAGGCGGTGTCGGGAGACCGGCGCCTCCTTGTCAGCGCTGGCGAATCAATCATCCCGAGGTAACGTGTGCGTGGTGCGCGTGCCGCCGGCTGGTTTGGATCCAGGTCGATATCTGCGCGGGAGAGGACGTATGCCCACCAGGAAGTTGATTGCATCAAGCCACCCGCCGTATCGACATCGGGACTACGTATCAACCCGCTTACGGGCGCCGGAGCAGCCACTGCTTCGAGTCCCGCAGTTCTTCCCAGATCGTGCAGGCCCGCCTATCGGCAGCACAATGCTGGCTCCGGTCGATGCAGACCTCACGAAGAACGGGCGCTGCAATGGCGAGCCGGTCGGCGAGCGGATCATTGTTGCCGGTCGAATTGTTGACCAGAAAGGCCGGCCGCTTCCCCGGGCACTGGTCGAGATCTGGCAAGCAAACGCCGCCGGCCGGTACACCCAGCCAACCGATCAACACGACGCCCCGCTCGACCCGAACTTTCTCGGCGCTGGGCGTTGCGAGTCTGATGCGTCCGGACGTTACAGTTTTCGCACAATCAAGCCAGGCGCGTACCCCTGGCAGAACCATCCCAATGCTTGGCGGCCCAATCACATTCATCTATCGCTGTTCGGATCGGGTTGCGGTTCCCGGCTGGTGACTCAGCTGTACTTCCCCGGCGATCCGCTTCTCACGCTGGATCCCATCTTCAACAGCGTGCCCGCAGGTGCCCGCGACCTGTTGGTCGCGCAGTTCGACCTCGATCGGACCGAACCTGGCATCGCCCTCGCTTACCGGTTTGACATTGTCTTGCGTGGCCCCAGGGCGACGCCGCGGGAAGCTTAGGGTCAGGATGCTGCGGCAGACCCCTTCCCAGACGATCGGGCCGTTCTTTGGTTTCGGCCTCGTGCCGGCCCAGTACGGATTTGCGGGCGCCGCCATCGGCAGCGGAACCATGGTGACGGACCAAGTTGCAGGCCAACGCATCCGCATCACCGGGCAGGTGTTTGACGGTGCGGGAATGGTGGTTCCGGATGCCCTCATCGAAGTTTGGCAGGCCGATGCGGCGGGACGTTACGGCGGTCCTGCGCAGGAGCCGCAGGCCGGATCCCCCGACGCGGCATTCACCGGGTTTGGCAGGGTGGGTACGGGCGCAAAACCTGACGCCCGGTTTGTGTTCGAGACGATCAAGCCGGGCAGTGTCGACGCCCTTCAAGCTCCGCACTTGCACGTGACGCTCTTCATGCGCGGATTGCTGCGCCACGTCTGCACGCGCATCTACTTCTCTGACGAACGCGAGGCGAACCTACGGGATCCGGTTCTTCGCGCAGTGCCCCACGACCGGAGAGACACCTTGATCGCATGGCGCGACGAAACGTCGGCCTTCCAGACGTATAGTTTCGACATCCACATGCAGGGGGAACGCGAGACTGTCTTCTTCGATGTCTGATCTTCGTGCAACGACGCCCGCGTGACGGCTGATCCCTTTTCAGCGCCATCGCACGGCGAGCTGTTCGTGCCCGCCGCCATCCGGACGCTGCTTTCGGACGAGCGCCGCGTCGCTGAGATGGTCCGCATGGAAGTCGCACTCGCCCGCGCAAACGCAAAATGCGGGGTGATTCCGGAGACTGCTGCGCGCACTATTGAAGGCACGCTGGGGAATTTCACTCCTGACTTTGCCGACTTGGGTATCGGGACAGGGGCTGCGGGCGTGCCGGTGCCCGCTCTTGTGGCCCAGCTCCGTGAGGCCGTCGGAGGTTCAGCGGCGGACTACCTGCATTGGGGGGCCACGTCGCAGGATGTACTGGACACTGCGCTGGTCTTGATTCTTCGCGATCTCCTGGATTGTCTTGATGACCAGCTCGCCGCATTGATCGACTCCCTTGCACGTCTTGCCCATCAGCAACGAAGCACGGTCATGCTTGCGCGGACGCGCATGCAGCAGGCGGTTCCGACCACGTTCGGGGTGAAGGTGGCGGGTTGGCGCCAGCCCCTTCTCCGCAGCCGGGACCGGCTCAGTCAGTTGCGCCCCCGCCTGCTCTCCGTCCAACTTGGCGGCGCGGCAGGCACGCTTGCCCCCTGGGCAGGCATCGGGACCGAAGTCCGCCAGGCGCTGGCAGACGAGCTGAACCTGCACGTTCTGACGCTTCCCTGGCACACGCAACGCGACGGCCTGGCTGAGTTTGCCGGCTGGCTCAGCTTGGTAACCGGAGGGTTGGGTACTATCGGGCTCAACGTCGGCCTACTCGCGCAGAACGAGATCGGCGAGGTTGCCGAGACGTCGGAAGCGGGACTCGGGGGATCCTCGACGCTGCCGCAGAAATGCAACCCGATCCACAGTGAGATCCTGGTTGCCCTAGCCCGCTACAACGCGAGCGCCATCGCGTCGATGCATCAGGCGTTGCTCCACGAAGGCGAGCGAAGTGGGGCCGCGTGGTCGCTGGAATGGCTGACGCTGCCCGCGATGGCACTGGCTGCCGGCGGCGCATTGGCGCATGCGCGCGAGCTCATAACCGGGCTGGTTGTCGATGCTGCTCGGATGCGACAGAACCTGGAGGCGACGGGCGGTCTGTGCCTAGCTGAGGCGGCTACCTTCGCACTGGCCGCACACATGCCGCGAGCCCAGGCCCAGGCCCTGGTGGGCGAGGCCTGTCGTGAAGCCAAGGCCAGTGGGCAACGGCTGGTCGCGGTCTTGGAACGACAGACTGATGCACCGGTTCAATGGAGTACGGTGGATGACCCCGAACAATATCTGGGATCCGCCGTGGCCCT
>JAGWAT010000047.1 GCA_021296265.1 Alphaproteobacteria bacterium
CAGCCTGTGGACAACCTGTGGAGCTTCTGTGAAGAACGCGCATCCGGACCCGGTCTCCAGCCCAGTACCGCTTGACGCAAGACATGGATGCTCAAACGCTTCGCGGACGCGTGCATGTGCTGTGTTTTCTGCCTCTCGTCGCGCATTCAGATTGGTCGAGAACACGTCCGCAGCCGCGTAGCCGGCGAAAGACAGATCATCGCGGAGCATCATCCCCTTCACGTGAGCTTCGTGCCGTGCGGCGAGCCGGATCGCGTACTGGGCCCGTTTCCCGCCTTCCGGCGTGTCATCTGCCACCACAAGAATGTCCTTGTACGCCATCGCTTGCTCCTCGCAGCCGGCTCCGGAATCGGTCCGGCTCTCGACATTCAGATGGTGTGTAACCCTGCGTTCCACCACCGGCCGGCAGAGCCAGGAGGGACTCGGTCCGCCCGTTGCGGCTCCGTCCACATCGATTCGATGACCGGATGAACGGACCGGCATGGAGGCCTGTCAAACCGCGCCGTTTCGCCGGACAAATGCCGCCCGCCGCGCGCCTGCTCTTGCTCGACCGCCACTACGCGCGTTGGCCAAATCCGGATGCCGCCGAGCCCTTCGAAGTGGCGACGGCGGCAACAGGTGCTGGACCGATTACGACACCTCGAGAACGGTGCCGTGCGTGACGAACACCAGCAATCCACGCTCCGCTCCCGTCGCTTGCAGATAGCTGCGAATCTGTGCCCGGTAGCGTTCACTCGCCGCGGTACGGGGATCGACATCGCTCTTCCAGTCCACGATTGCTTCGGGGGTGCCGTCGGCCCCGAAGCCGACCGCATCCGCAAACCCGGTCGTGATCCGCTCCGCATCATCCGACGCCTCGGACGCATAGACCGGGAACTCCGGCACGAGAGTCGGGCGCAGTTCCGCGACCTCGGGCAAGGCGAGCGTCCGCGCGATGCACCCGGCGACCTCGCCCGCTGACAGGCCCGCCCGCGGATCATCGACCACCGGCTGCCCCAGGGCGCGAATGAGCGCGGCTGCGCGCCCGGCCAGCAAAGCGGAAGGGGCACAGCACCTTGGTGTCGGCCGGCAGACACTGTCTAATCTGGTGAATGAAAAGGCGGCCATCTCCGTCGAGATGGCCTATCGTCTATCCAAGGCGTTCGGGTCCACACCGGAAACTTGGCTCGGGATGCAGCTGGCATTCGACCTGGCGCGGTCACGCCACCTCGAACAGACCATCAAGGTCGAGCCGGTCACAGCTGCCTAGAGCGCATCTGTGCCCAAACCAGCGGCACTACCCCTCCGCAACCGTCCATTGGCGCTGGACCGATATCGCGACCCGAACGCTGCCGAGGCGCGGAACCGACCTGCTTCCCGGATGCTGGGCCAGTTCCGGGCGGCAGGTCAGTCACTCCGGTCAAGAAACCGGGCCATGGCGGCTTGCGGCTCACCGCTCGCATAGGCCATCGGCTGCAGACGAGTCGCTGCCTCGAACGCAGATTCCCAGGCACCCTGGGTCATCTCCCGCAGCCTGAGCTTCGAAAGCCGAAATGCGGTGGGCGGCTTTTCCGCCAGCATGCGGGCCTCCTGCAGCGCCTCTTCCATCAGATCGTCCGCCCCAACCAAGCGATCGAGCAGCCCGATTCGCAGGGCCTCCTCAGCCTTCACCAGGCGCCCGGACAGGGCGAGGTCCTGCGTGCGGCTGTGCCCCAGGGCCAGTTCCATCAGCTGCACGCCAATGACGCTCGCAAGGCCGACATTGACCTCCGGCTGACCGATGCGGGCGCCTGGATGACCGATCCGTAGATCGCAGAGGAGAGCGATCTGGAGCCCGGCGCCCGCCGCCACGCCGTTAATCGCCGCGACACAGGGCTTGTCGAGGTCGCGGAAGGTGTCGTGGTGGCGCCGGAGGTCCGCCACCCACGTCCTGCTGGTTCGTTCGTTCAAGCCGGCCGTCTCCGCCAGATCGTTGCCGGCGCAAAACGCCCTGTCTCCTGCACCGGTGACGACGACGGCGCGAATGGTCGCATCGTCGTTCACCGGAACTAGCGCCGCCAGGATCTCGCTCCGCATGTCGGCATGACTGGCATTGCGCGCTTCGGGCCGGTTCAGAGTGATGGTTCGGATCCCGTCGTCATCGTGAACGTCAATGAACTTCATGCATCTCTTCCCACATGGCTCGCTCCGGCTTCCCCCCGGCGCTCACACCGGAGAGACCGCAAGAGGCCGCAGCCGACACCCCGACGCGGCGAAGCACGATCCGCTCCGTTCCCGATCCGGCAAGAGGCGCGTGATGCCGCCGGGCACCGTACGTCGGCGCGCTGTCGTTCCGGCCGCGGAGCCCTCGCTTCTGCGGGGTTCCATTCGGCGCAGGATATCGCCGGGCGTGACCCCCGGGATCCGGCCTGCAGGCGCCATGCCGGTGCAATCAAGGCGATCGGCCCCGCGATCCGCCCGTCGCAACCACGGCCTCGCCGATCAAGACAGCGCCGCATCGATTGACCGCTACGGGAAGACCCGTTGGGGATGACCGCGCTGCCGGATCGCGAATACGTGCCGCTTCCAGCCGCGCTCGTACCCGCAGCGAATGCCTCCATTGCCGGTTCGAACACCGGGCGCCGGTCTCTCGGAACAGGGGTGTCGCCGGGTTCGACGGCCGGATGACCGGAGCCCTCCTCCAGCCAAGGGCTGCGGGATTGCGGCCCATGTCGCCTCACCGGCAAGTCGCGCCGCACCCTGTCATGGAATGTCGGTAACCTGCGCGGATCCTGGGGTCGGACGAGGGCGGCCACTGATGCACGTGAACGAAAATTCCCACGCCTCGCGGCCTCGATGTGATCAACGCTTGTCGCGCCGCGTGAAGCCGGCCGCTCTGCTGGCGGGGGTGCCGTTCTGGACGGTCATGACCTCGGGAACCGGCACGACGCGCGCCGAGGAGACTCGTCCCGGGGGCGGAGAATTCACGCTGAGCACCGACATGTCGGTCTCGGCGTACTACGCCTCTTCCTTCAACAGCTATTTCGGCGCCGGGGTTCAGTCCGGAGACGATGCAGGGAAGCTCGATCACTCCTGGTTCGAGGCGGTCGCGCATCCGAGTCTGCGTTTCGCGTGCGATTGCGGCGATGGCGGGGGCCACTGGTACGGTGAGGTCAGCGCCGTGGCGACCACGCGCGAGAATCATGTTGGCGGGTGGAGTCCGAAGAACGATCGACTGAGCCATGAGTTGGCCTACATCGGCTGGGCGTCAGGCACCATGTTCGAAGGACTCGGTGAGGACGCCCTGCAAATGAGCGCCGGGAACCAGCGCTTCTCGATCGGTGACGGGTTCCTCGTCCACGATGGCGGCAGTGACAGCGCGCTGGGCACGCCCTATTGGCTCGCCCCGCACCGGGCATTCAAGGATTCGGTCGTAATCAGAATGGAGGTTGCTCCCATCCGGATGACGGCCTTCCGTCTCGTCCGCCGGGGCGGGCCGGGTGCGGACACCCGGTTTGCCGGGGTCGACCTGAACGTCGTCGACGATGCGCTCGGGGTCCTTGGCGTCAGCGTGTTCCATATCTTCGATGATGAAGATCAGGACAACCGCGACGGAATGGAGGTCATCAGCGTGCGGGGGCAGGGACATCCGTTCGCAGAAACCGGCCTGCCTGGCGTGTTCCTGTCGGGCGAGTATGTCCGCCAGACCAACGACGACACAGCGGTGCGACAGGAAGCGCGGGCCTGGTACCTCGAAGCCGGGTACGAGCTCCCGGATCTCGTCTGGTCACCGTACGCCGGGTATCGGTACAGCAGTTTTTCGGGCGATGATCCCGATGCCGCGGAGACCAACGAAGGTTACGACCCCCTCTTCTACGGCTTCGGCCGCGGCTGGGGAAGCTGGTTTCAGGGCGAACTCGTCGGCGGCGACATCAACACCAACATGGGCGTGCACATGGCCAGGCTCGAAGTCCGGCCGGCCGACAATCTGACCGCGAGCTTCCTCTACTTCGACTTCGACCTCGATCAGCCCCAAGGGGCGGCATCGGCAGGCAGCTACGCGCGGGAATTCGACGTGTACGTGGACTGGTCACCGATCGAATCGCTTGCCGTCAGCGCGTTCTGGGGCATTGCCGCTCCCGACAACGGCGCCGCCCGGATCTACGGCCATGACGACAACGCGACGATTGCGGGCGTGTACGCGTCGTACAGCTTCTGAAGTGCCGCCGTCTGCCGGGACTGGGAACCCTGCCCCGCGCCGGCCCGTGCCGGTACCGCCACGGATCAGTTCGGTCTGGCGCCAAGCGGCCCAAGGAGGCGCCAATCCGAATGCCCTGAACCGCCAGCGCAAGCGCCGGTCATCGCAGCCGTGCTTCGAGCGGGCCGGCCTCTGCTTCGCGCTACGCCGTGAGCGGCGCACGGTGTCAATGCCGGCCACGCGGTCCCGCCACAGCGTGCGGGCGCACGTCACCGACTGGAGGGACCCCCGGGCCCAGGCTTCGACCGCATAATCCAGGCGGGACTTGGACGGCCGTGTGGCCCGCGCGCGGCGGCCAGGCCGAGCCAGGCTTCTAGGGCTTGATGCCGAATACGAATTTCACGCCTTCGGGACCTGCGCGTTCCGTGTGCGGGACGTTGGGCCTGAGGGTGAACTCGTCGCCTTCTCCGCAAGTCGTCACTTCGGCACCGCAATCCACAGTGAGCGTGCCGGACAGGACGTATGCGCGCGCGGTGTATGGATGACTGTGCGTTTCGTTGAATCTGTCCGCTTCCCATTCCAAGACGTCGATGTCCTGGAACCCGTCGGCAGCCAGCGCTTCCTTCAAGGCCGCAATATCCATGTTCCAAACCCGCTCCCGATTGCCGCTGCGGCCACCCTATGGGGCGCGCACAATCCCCGCAACCAGCCCAACAGGTGCAGGGCCAATTGACATGACCGGTTTCCCCCTCGAACCGCTAGAGCCTTGCCCACGAGGCCTCGGTGCGCCCGTCGTGCATTGCGAGAAAACTCCGGGACGGGTGTCCCCTGTCCAGTCGACGAACACCTAAGTTCGGGCGGCAGCAGTTCGCACATCACGCGAACGACGAACCACGGTTCGGGAACTGGCCGCGAACGGATCGCGTGCTTCGAGTCGTGCGAAGAGACGACAAACTCTGTCGGTTCGGGTTCCCTGGTCGCAGGCAACCGCTTCGGCCACTGCCGCATGGACATGCCTCGCTCGACGGTACGGCCACCGATTCCCCAACGGTATGATCGCCATGCACCGGAAGGTTGTTCGGGGCATGCAAGCTTGCATGTCCCGTCGTGTGACGCAGCCTTCCCGGTAGCGCTTGAAACGATGGAGGCGCACGAAAATGAGGCTCCTGTTCATCACGACCCTGGCCCTGGGGCTCATGGCTCCAATGTTCGGGGCTCTGGCCCATCATGGCTGGTCGTGGACGACCGGCGGCAATATCGACCTGACCGGCATTATCAAGACCGTCAGCCTGGGCAATCCCCACGGGATCCTGAAGATCGACGTGGAGGGCGAAGAGTGGACAGCCCAGGTCGGTCAGCCCTGGCGCAACGAACGCGCCGGCCTCAAGGACGGTGACCTGGCCGAAGGGGTCGAGATCCGGGTGATCGGTGAACCGGCCGCCGATCTGTCGAAGAAACTCGTGAAAGCGGAGCGGTTCTTCCTGGGCAGTCGGGAGTACATCCTCTACCCCAATCGCGACTGAGACCTTGGAGGCCCTGTTCGCGGCGCTGGAGGGGACGGCCCTGGCGCAGACCCTGCGAGGGTCGCGCTGGATCTATGCCGGCGTCAACGCCGCGCACATCCTTGCGATCGCCTTGCTGGTCGGGTCCGTCGTCCCGCTCAACCTGCGGCTGCTTGGCGTGTGGCGCGGTATCTCTCGCGAAGCGGTCGTGCGGGTGCTCGCGCCCGTGGCAGCAAGCGGGCTGGCCCTTGCCCTGCTCACGGGACCGCTGCTGTTCTCGGTCCGCGCGCGGGAATACAGTGCCGTCGGCTTCCTGCAGCTCAAGCTCACCTTCATCGCAGTCGGGGTTCTGGCAACTCTTGCCCTCTGCCGGACCCACGGGTTCCTGCTGAAGGACGCCCCCCGCGCGCGCCTGGTTGGTCACGCCATCCTCTCGATGGTCTGCTGGCTGGGAGCACTCATCTGCGGGCGACTGATCGCGTTTGCGGGGGATTGAGGTCAATATCGTTTCCGGCTCAAGTGTCCCTGTTCAACGCAAGCGAGCACGCGGTGCCCGACTGTCCGGGCGGATGAGAGGATTCACAGTGACTCCGTCCGCCGGTCGCCGGTGTTCGAACTTCACCGGTTGCGCCGCCGTCCGCGCTGCGGGCGGCTGCGTCTTGCCTCGCCGGATCGTGGACGCGACGTTCTGCCGCCCTACCCGCTTGGCCGCGGAACCCCCCGTGCACTAACATTCCGCCTTGACCCATCGTTCGGGCTGGTCAGCTGCCTCGACTGCCACCCGGCCGTGCCTGATGAACGACTCGACAGTGCGCGGGCTTCCCCCTGCGGATCCTTGACGATCGGGTCCCAGCAACCGATGGATTGGCGGCAAGGACATGGAACAAGGCGCGCTGGTTGGGGTGGACGACTCCCCGTCGCGGGCCGTTGATCACTGGTTGGCGGATTTCGAGACAGCCATTGCCGATCCCGATCCGGCGGCTCTCGAAACGCTGTTTCTCCGCGACAGTCACTGGCGCGATCTCCTCGCCTTCACCTGGCACGTCCAGACCGTCAGCGGCCTGACGAACATCATCGAAGCACTGAAGGAACACGGTCTAGTCGCCAAACCCCGCCATTTCGAGACGGATCAGCGTCGGACGCCGCCCCGCTTCGTCACCCGGGCGGGAACGGAGGCGATCGAAGCCATCTTCAAGTTCGCAACCGCATCCGGCCCTGCGGAGGGGATCCTTCGTCTGATCCGCGACGGCGAGGACGGCATCGTCAAGGCGTGGACCCTGCTGACGGCACTCAACGAGATCGATGGTCTTGAGGAAGCAGTTGGGCAGGACAGGCCGACAGGTCAGTCCTATTCGAGGGATTTCCAGGGACCGAACTGGTTCGACGAAAGACAATCCGCGATCGCCTATGCAGACCGGGACCCGGCTGTCCTTGTGGTCGGTGGCGGGCACGCGGGGTTATCCATCGCCGCCCGACTGACGCAATTGAATGTCGACACGCTCATCGTCGATCGCGAAGACCGCATCGGGGACAACTGGCGTACCCGCTATCACGCGTTGACCCTGCACAACCAGGTGCACGTCAATCACCTTCCCTATCTTCCCTTCCCGCCGAACTGGCCGACCTACATCCCCAAGGACAAGATCGCCAGCTGGTTCGAGGCCTACGTCGACATCATGGAGCTCAATTTCTGGACCCGCACCGAGTTTACGAGCGCCTCATACGACGAGCAGGACGAACGATGGTCGGCGATGCTGCGTCTGCCGGACGGCACGACCCGGGAAATTCGTCCGCGCCACATCATCATGGCGACCGGCGTCAGTGACATTCCCAATCGGCCAGAGATCCCGAGCCTCGCGGACTTTGCCGGCCGGGTCCAACATTCCAGCGAATTCGGGGCGGGCGCCGATTGGGCTGACCGCAACGTGCTGGTCATCGGAACGGGCAACAGCGGTCACGACATTGCGCAGGACCTGTACTCGAATGGCGCGCACGTCACGCTGGTCCAGCGGAACCCGACCCTGATCGTCAATATCGAGCCCAGCGCACAGCTTCCCTATGCCCTGTACGACGAAGGACCCCCACTGGCGGACTGCGATCTCATCACCACCTCGATCCCCTTGAAGTTGATGAGGAAGACTCACCAGCAGATCACCGAGCGGGCCAAGGCCCTGGACCGGGATCTCCTCGACGGCCTTGCCCGCGCGGGATTCAAGCTCGACTTCGGGACCGACGGTACGGGCTGGCAGTTCAAGTATCTCGAGCGCGGTGGCGGCTACTACTTCAACGTCGGCTGCTCGGATCTGATCGCCGATGGCAAGATCGCGCTGATCCAGTACTCCGATATCGACCGGTTCGTCGCAGACGGTGCCCGCATGCGCAACGGCGACGTGCGGCCCGGCGATCTGGTCGTTCTGGCCACCGGCTTCAAGGGCCAGGACTATCTCGTCCGAAAACTGTTCGGCCGTGACGTCGCCGATCGCGTCGGCCCCATCTGGGGATTCGACCCCGGGCAGCAGGAACTCCGCAACTTGTGGAGCCGGACCGGGCAGCCCGGACTCTGGTTCATCGCAGGGAGTTTCGCCCAGTGCCGGATTTACTCGAAATATCTGGCGCTCCAAATCAAGGCCTGTGACGAGGGCATGATCCCGCTGACGCGCCCGGCACACCCCGACAGTCGATCCTCTACGGCAATGGCTGCCGGTGGATGATCGTTGCCAAACTTCCCGGAACGTTGAAATCTGTCGGGGGGCAACTGTTCGTCGGTCTTGCGGTTTGGCCGGTAATGGGTCGTGGCTGTCGAACATGGCAAGTCACGCGCTGAAGCCGGACTGGTCCTCCGCACCCTCTCCGCTCTGAGCCCGCCATTGTCGGTCAATGCCGACGACCATCCTCCACCATCAAGTGACGACGTAGCGCCCGGCGACATTGACGCCGTCGTGAATGCCGCCAGAGAAGACCCGATGTGACCGGCGGCCCGACTGCTGTCGCCGACCGCCGGATCATGGGCGAGATCCTGCGCGGCCGGCTCACGTTCCTCCACGACGATCGCGGGCGAGCTCGCGATACCGCGTATCCGCTGTCGCTCTCGATGCCGCTCGTGGTCGCGGTGCTGCCGTACGAACTCGATCCGAGGCGGCAGAGGATGGCGATCAAAATCGGTGGGAATTACCGGCTCGATGAGGTCAATCCACGCCATGGGGAGAGGCTCCACAGGGAAGCACACGTCCCGTCCGAAACTGCCACGTGATGCAGCCTTCAAGCGTCAGCATCGCGCGACAACGTGGCCACCAGGCCGCTTGATTGCGCGATCCGATAGGCTAGC
>JAGWAT010000017.1:0-33271 GCA_021296265.1 Alphaproteobacteria bacterium
GCGGGCATGGTAGGAATGCTGGCTTTCGGTCGAAAGACATGACGTGGTGAGAATCCCGGGCAATACCTATGCACCAGAGTAGCGACATCGAGATCGCCCGCGCCGCAAAGCTCCTGCCAATCCAAGAGGTTGGGGAAAAACTTCAAATTCCGTCGAGGCACTTGGCCCTCTGGGGTCGGGACGTGGCCAAGCTCGATCTGGATTTCATCGATTCGCTGTCCGAGCGCCCCGACGGGAAGCTCGTTCTGGTGACCGCAATCACGCCCACCCCGGCCGGCGAGGGCAAGACGACCACAACCGTTGGTCTCGGTGATGCGCTCAACCGGGTGGGGAAACGCACCGCGATCTGCCTCAGGGAACCGAGCCTCGGCCCCTGTTTCGGGATGAAGGGAGGCGCCGCGGGCGGCGGTCACGCACAGGTGGTCCCGATGGAGGACATCAACCTGCATTTCACCGGTGACTTTCATGCCATCGGTGCCGCCCACAACCTACTGTCGGCGCTGGTCGACAACCACGTCTATTGGGGTAATGCGCTGGAACTGGACGTGCGCCGCGAGGGCTGGCGCCGGGTCGTTGACATGAACGACCGGGCCCTGCGCGAGATCGTGCTGTCGCTAGGCGGCGTAGCGAACGGGTTCCCCCGGCAGTCCGGGTTCGACATCACGGTCGCATCGGAGGTCATGGCCATCTTCTGCCTGGCCGACGGCATGGCTGATCTCAAGCGACGACTGGGCAACATCGTCGTCGGACGGACTCGGGCGCGGGAAGCCCGCCGGGCGAAAGATCTTGAGGCGGACGGTGCGATGGCGGTATTGCTCAAAAACGCGCTCATGCCGAACCTGGTGCAAACGCTGGAAAACAATCCTGCCTTCGTGCACGGCGGCCCGTTCGCCAACATCGCGCATGGCTGCAACTCGGTCATGGCAACCCGGGCAGCACTGAAGCTCGCCGACTATGTGGTGACAGAGGCGGGATTCGGGGCCGATCTCGGCGCCGAGAAGTTTTTTGACATCAAGTGTCGGAAGGCCGGGCTGACACCCGACGCTGCCGTCGTGGTAGCGACCGTGCGGGCGCTCAAGATGCACGGCGGGGTGGCCGTGAAGGACTTGGCAAAGGAGTATCCGGGCGCCGTCCAGGAGGGCCTCGAGAATCTCGGCAGACATCTTGATAACGTCGAGAAGTTTGGTGTTCCAGCCGTGGTCGCCGTGAATTGCTTCACGAGCGATACGGAAGCGGAAGTTGCTGCGATCCAGGACTACTGTGCGGCGCGCGGAACGACAGCTGTCCCCTGCACGCACTGGGCGGACGGCAGCGCTGGCACGGAAGCGCTCGCGCGCAGCGTGCTGGAGCAGATCGAGAGTACCCCCGCGTCATTCCGGACCCTCTATCCCGACGAGCTGGATTTGTGGGGCAAGATCGAACGGATAGCACAGGAGATCTACGGGGCTGCATCCGTGACCGCCTCACCGAGCATTCGAACACAGATCGACGGGTTCGAGACCGAAGGGTGCGGGCACTACCCCGTGTGCATGGCTAAGACGCAGTACAGTTTTTCCACTGATCCTGCCCGCAAGGGGGCGCCGAGCGGGCACGCCCTGTCGGTCCGCGAGGTCCGGATCGCTGCCGGTGCGGAATTCCTGGTGGCAATTTGCGGCAACATGATGACCATGCCCGGACTCCCGCGGGTTCCGGCCGCCAATCGCATCCGACTTGACGCACACGGGCAGGTTGAGGGCCTCTTCTGAGGAATTGCTGTCAGGCGCCGTTCCGCACGAGCGGTTGCCGCGCCGGCTGAGCCGGCGGTCGCACCGGGCCATCGGCAGCAGGTCGGCGGGAGCCGTGCACGGAACGGCCCTGCACCGACGGGGAGTTGCACGCTCGTGTCGAAGCTTCTCCCGCACGCCCGTCGAGGTGCCTGACGCGCGGGGGGATGCCGCTGCGCAGCGGAGGACGAGGCGCTCGGATCGGTTGACTTCTGGTCGGACCGGGGGCATGACATGCCCGAACGCGCGACTTGCGGGTGTCGGCATGCGGATACCGTATTCACCTGCTTCGCGGCGAGCGCCTCTTCGCACCTCGGCCTCAGGACGGGCGCTCCGGCGGTTCTTGCGCCTGTTTGCGGGAGCGGGGCGCGACCTCGCGCCGTTGATCGGCGTGATCGCCTTCTTCCAGTTCATCGTCTTTCGTCAACCGTTGCCCGACTCGGAATCCATTCTCTTGGGACTGGTCTTCGTGGTGCTGGGGCTCGCGTTGTTCGTCCACGGGCTTGAGACCAGCCTGTTCCCCATCGGGGAGGACTTGGCCAACGCCCTCACGGCGAAAGCCAGCGTACCGTGGCTCCTGGTGTTCGCCTTTGGACTGGGCTTCGGCACTACGGTCGCCGAACCGGCCCTGATTGCGGTCGCTGGCGAGGCCGGCAAGATTGCGGCCGAGGCCGGCATGATCGAGCCGAACCCGACAGCGATTGAAGACTGGTCGAGCCGACTGCGGCAGGTCGTTGCCGTATCAGTGGGTTTCTCGATCATGCTGGGGGTAATCCGGATCATCCGCGGTTGGCCGATCCACTTCATCGTGATCGCCGGCTATCTGGTGGTCCTGGCCATGACGGCGATCACGCCGCCTGAGTTCGTGGGCATTGCCTACGATGCGGGCGGCGTGACCACATCGACGGTCACCGTGCCGCTCGTCACCGCACTTGGGGTCGGACTGTCAACCGGAATCCGTGGCCGCAGCCCCGTTACGGACGGCTTCGGCATGATCGCGCTTGCCAGCCTCTTTCCGATCATCTTTGTCCTCGGCTTCGGGATCGTATCGTGACGGGACTCGGCCACGCTGCCGCAGATCTGGTGCCGGCATTGCTACAGACGATCGCTGACGTCCTCCCGATCATCCTGCTGCTGTTCGTGTTCCAGATCGTCGTGCTGCGACGCCCACTTCGCAATCCGGGCAGAAAGCTGGTCGGACTTGCCTACGTCGTGGGCGGGCTGGCGCTGTTTGGCGCTGGCCTGGAGGGTGCCCTGTTTCCACTGGGGCGGAGCATGGCGGCGCAGTTGACCGCGCCGGACTTTCTGGGGATCGCCGAGGGAGTGGTCGGGCCGCCCAACGCATACCTGTGGGTCTATGTTTTTGCCGCCGCGATCGGATTTGCCACCACCGTCGCGGAGCCGGCGCTGATCACGGTCTCCTTGAAGGCTGAGCAGGTATCAGCAGGCACGATTCGGGCATTTCCGCTCCGCCTCGCCGTCGCGCTCGGAGTCGCGATTGGCGTGGCGCTCGGGACCTACCGGATCGTCACGGGTACGCCGCTCTACTGGTACATCATCGCGGGTTACCTGCTGGTCGCCGCCCAGACGATCTGGGCGCAGCGAATCATGATTCCGATCGCCTACGACTCCGGCGGCGTAACCACGTCAACGGTGACCGTCCCGGTGGTCTCGGCGCTCGGCATCAGCCTGGCGGCCACCATTCCAGGCCGAAGCCCGATTATTGACGGGTTCGGCCTGATCGCCTTTGCCAGCCTGTTTCCAATCATTTCGGTCCTTGCCTACGCATGGACGGCAGCTTGGGTGGTGCGGTACCGTCGCAGGACCAGGCGACGTGAGGACCGCTGATGGATATGAAGCTCATCATCGCCATCGTTCCCGACACCCGGACGGAGGCCCTGCAGGAAGCGGCGCGGGCCGCCGGGGCCACGGGGATCACCGTTATTCATCAGGCGCGGGGCGAAGGCCGCGCTCCGGCCAAGACGTTCCTTGGGATGGACACCCAGCTGATGTGCGACGCCCTGATGTTCGTGGTGGCGGCAGGCCGCGCGGAACGCGTGCTGGCAGCCATTACCGAGGCCGGCGGGTTCGAGGAGGAAGAAGGCGCGGGCGTAGCATTCCAGCTCGATGTCGAGGCGGCCAGGGGTTTCCTCACGCAGATGACAGACTGACACCACGCCGCGGGATGCGCTGGCCGATGTCTGCGGCCAGCCCCGCCTGTACGACGTCTTGTCGGGCTAGCGGCCTTTCCGGCCCGTGCGCAGCCGGATTTCAAACAGGCCTTCGTGCTCCGCGATACCGAGAAGCTCGTGCCCCGCGATATCGCAGAAGGCCGTGAAGTCGGCCGGAGCCGACGCGTCGTCGGCAGTGATCAGCGCTTCGCGGCCGGATGGCACGCGACGCAGGGCCTTCCGGGCACGAATCACGGGCAGCGGGCAGCGGAGTCCCCGGTAATCCAGCACGATTGCCGGCTCGTCGGTCACGCCGGCGTCTCGCCGGCGGTTTCCTCGTCACGGACGCGTCGCGCGATACGGAATGCCGCAACTCCGGCCGGCATGCCGCTGTAGACCGCTACCTGGATGAGGGTCTCACGAATTTCGTCCCAGCTGCATCCGTTGCGGCGGGCACCGCGTATGTGCAGTTCCAGTTCCTCGTCCCGGCCCAGGGTCGCGAGAATGCAGAGGTTGTTGAGGCTGCGGCGCGCCATGCTCAGCCCATCGCGGCCCCAGACGGCGCCCCAGCAGTACTCGGTCAGCAGGTTCTGAAAGTCGTCGGTCAACGGGTCGCTGTGCCCGGTGGCTCGATCGACATACTGATCTCCAAGAACTTTTCGCCGCATGGCGAGCCCCTGCTGATAGCGTTCCTCGGACATGGCGGTGCTCCCGTCGTTCAAGTTGAGTCCGGAGAGTGGCTGTATGTCACGGACAGAGCGCGGAGCATAGGGGAAACACCGCCGAGGCCCCCGGCACGCGCTTGCCGGACATCGGCGTGACGGTCGAAGATGCGGCCGCGCCGGATCTACCTCTTTCCCTGCGCTGCGGCTGCGTGGCGGGCGTTTCAGTATCTGCGTGATTGTGCAGTGTCATTGACCCGCGTTACTATGAGCGGAGCTGCAGCCGGTCAGAAACGTTCCATGCACGATCTCCTGATCAAGGGCGGCACCGTTGTCGACGGCACCGGTGCAACGGCCCGTACTGCCGATGTCGCGGTAGAGGGAGGGATCGTGGCAGCGGTGGGGAAGGTGGGGGGACCCGCGAGACGGACCATCAATGCCGAGGGTGCGCTGGTGCTGCCGGGATGGGTGGACATCCACACGCACTACGATGGACAGGCGACTTGGGACCCTGAGCTCACACCTTCGTCGCTCCACGGCGTCACCACCACCGTTTTCGGCAATTGCGGTGTGGGATTCGCGCCGGTTCGCCCGGGCAGCGAGCCCTATCTCATCAATCTGATGGAAGGCGTGGAGGACATTCCGGGCACAGTCCTGGCGGAGGGCGTCGATTTTCGGTGGGAATCGTTCCCGGAATACATGGACGTTATGGCGGAAACGCCGCGGACGATGGATGTGGGCACCCAGGTACCGCACGGCGTGCTCCGGTTCTACGTGATGGGAGATCGCGGCGCTGATCACGAGACGGTGCCGACCGAGGACGAGATCGCTGAGATGCGGGATCTAGCGGAGGCCGCGCTGCGGGCCGGCGCGCTCGGGATCTCGACCTCGCGCACGACCAAGCACAAGGCGGCGGATGGACGGATGACGCCTGGCCTGTCGGCCGACCAGGCCGAGCTCTTCGGACTGGCAGACGCCATGCGAAGAGCGGACGCGGGGGTTTTTCAGTGCAACACGGATTTCGGCCCCGGGGAATACGGCATCCTTGAGGATGTCGCACGGCATTCCGGGCGCCCCCTGTCAGTGCTCCTGCTACAGATCGATCGTGAGCCGCTGCGGTGGCGCGAAACACTGGATTCCATCGAGCGATCCAATCGAGCGGGCATGCAGGTTAGGGGACAGGTCGGTTGTCGGCCCATCGGCGTGATGATGGGTCTCGATACCAGCATGAATCCGTTCGCGACTCACCCAGCCTGGCGAGCGATTGCCGAACTCTCGCCGGCGGCGCGAATCGCCGCACTTCGCGAGGCGGACCTGCAACGTCGGCTGGTCGAAGAACGCCCGACGGACTCATACACCAAGTTCATGGCCTACGGACTGACCCGGGCGTCCGAGTTCACGCCGGGCTTTGATTACGAACCGCTTCCGATCGAGACCATTGCGGCGCGGGCAGATGCAGCGAGCCGGTCACCGTGGGATGTAGCTCTCGAAACTATGCTAAATTACGACGGTAACGGTTTGTTATTTTTTCCTTTCGAGAATTACTCTGACGGCAATCTGGCAGTCATTCGCGAGCTGTTGATGTCTCCCCATACCGTGTGCGGCTTGGGTGACGGTGGGGCCCACGTGGCGACCCTTTGCGACGCGGGCTACCCGACCTTCCTGCTTTCGTACTGGGCTCGCGACCGGATCAAGGGGCCCGGACTTCCGCTGGAGCACTTGGTACGCAAGCAGACGGCGGCGACGGCGCAGTCCTATGGATTGCACGATCGGGGACAGCTTCAACCCGGGTTTCGGGCTGATATCAACGTCGTCGATTTCGAGGCCCTGCAGGTGACGCGTCCGGAAATCGTTTATGATCTTCCCGCGGGCGGGAAGCGTCTCGTGCAAGGCGCGGAGGGGTACTTGCACACGTTCGTCTCCGGCGTGGAGGTACGGTCCATGGGCGAATTCACGGGCGCGCGACCCGGTCGCCTCCTGCGAGGCGCGACGGCACTGCCCGGGACCGCCCGGACGGCAGCCTGAAGGTCATGCGGAAGCGAACGCCGGAAGGCTTGGTGGCACCTCAGCTTCAGACGGACCAATACCCGCGAATCCAGTCGCGGATCACGTGGTCCAGCCACCGTCCCGGTCACCGCAATCGGTTCGTCAGTTTCATTCGTCGGGCGGCGCTGGTGGCCGTGATCGGTTACGTCGCGTTTCACGTGCTGCGGGGTGATTTCGCCCCCAATGCACTGCTCGAGCAGAAACGCGAGTTGCAGGAGGCTGAGAGCACGGTAGCGGAGCTGCAGACGCGCCACGACCGACTGCAGGACCGGGTGTCAAGGCTGTCGCGCGAATCGCTGGACCTGGATCTCCTGGAGGAGAGGGTTCGCGTGATGCTTGGCTGGGCCAGGCCTGGCGAGTACGTGTTTGTTGTTAACCCAGACAAAGCCGGGCAGTGAGCTGCTTCGGCCCGCGGGATAGTTCCTGATGGCCGTTTCGAAGCCTATGGAAGGAGCTACGGAAGACCTTCCAGCCCTGCCCAATCTCGAGGTTCGATCGCCGGCATCCCGCGAGCCAAGACCCAATGGACGCGAGCCGACGACGTTGGGCCTGCCGCCGGATGTGCTTCTCGACATCCATCGTCGCATGCTGTTGCTGCGACGCATGGAAGAGCGGATCGGGCAGCTCTATGCCATGGGGGAGATTGGCGGGTTTTGCCATCTCTACATCGGCCAGGAGGCGGTGGCGGTGGGGATGGAGCGCGCGACCCGGCCCGACGATCCCGTCATTACCGCGTACCGGTGTCACGCGCACATGGTCGTCCGCGGGGCTGCGCCGGAGCAAGTGATCGGGGAGCTTCTGGGGAAGGCCCAGGGCGTCTCGCAAGGAAAGGGCGGCTCCATGCACATGTTCGACCCCGTCCGGGATTTCTACGGCGGGCACGGCATCGTCGGTGCGCAAGTTCCACTCGGTACGGGGATCGCTTTCGCTCTCAAGTACCGGAAAACAGATCGAGTCTGTGTGACCTACCTGGGGGACGGGGCGATCAGTCAGGGACAGGTCGCGGAGGCATTCAACATGGCGGCGCTTTGGAACCTGCCGATCGTGTACGTGGTGGAGAACAACCAATACGGGATGGGTACCGCAGTTGACCGGGCAAGTGCAATTTCCGATCTGCACAGACGGGGCGAGTCGTTCGGGATACCCGGGCGCGAGGTGGACGGGATGGACCCGGTTGCAGTCGAGCAGGCGGGACAGGACGCACTGGAGCATGCCCGGAGCGGGCGGGGACCGATGCTGCTGGAGATGAAGACGTACCGGTACCGCGGGCATTCGATGTCAGACCCGGCGCTCTACCGGTCTCGCGAGGAAGTGCAGAAGGTTCGTGAGGAACGGGATCCGATTTCGCGCGTTGCTGATCTTCTCGTGCAAACCGGAGTGGCCGATGCGGATGGACTAAAGGCGGTCGATCGGGAAATCCGGGCTCACGTGATGGAGGCCGTGTCGGCGGCGCAGGCGATGCCGGATGCGGAGCCGGCGGGACTGCTGAGCGACATCTACGCCGCCGGTAGCTGACTCCCGATGCACGAGATATCCGTCCGCGAGGCCATCCGGGATGCAATGGCCGAAGAGATGCGGCGCGACGAAACGGTGTTCCTTATGGGCGAGGAAGTGGCCGAGTACGAGGGTGCGTACAAGGTCAGCCAGGGACTGCTCAAGGAATTCGGGCCGGAACGTGTGGTGGACACGCCGATTACGGAAGCAGGATTTGCCGGTGTCGGTGTAGGTGCCGCCATGATGGGCCTGCGGCCGATCGTGGAGTTCATGACATGGAACTTTGCAATGCAGGCGATTGACCAGATCGTCAATTCGGCAGCCAAGACCCGCTATATGTCGGGAGGGCTCCTGGGGCTGCCCATCGTATTTCGTGGGCCAAACGGTGTCGCCTCTCAGGTTGCCGCCCAACACAGCCAGGATTACGGATCTTGGTATGCACACGTGCCGGGGCTGAAGGTGGTGGCGCCGTTTGATGCGGCTGACGCGAAAGGATTGCTGACGGCTGCCATTCGGGATCCGGACCCCGTCGTCTTTCTTGAGCACGAGCTCTTGTACGGGGAAAGTGGTCAGGTGCCCGACGGGGAGCACGTGGCGGAATTGGGCCGGGCGAGGATTGTGCGACCGGGACGGGATGTGACGCTGGTCAGTTGGTCGCGGGGCGTGTCTTTGGTGCTCGATGCAGCTGCCGAACTGGCGGAACAGGGCATCGACGCCGAGGTGATCGATCTCCGTTCGCTACGTCCGCTTGACCGGGCGACCTTGCTGGGTTCGGTACAACGAACCCACAGGATCGTGAGCGTGGAGGAGGGATGGCCTAGCTGCGGAGTAGGGGCAGAGATCGTGGCCACCGTCGTCGCGGAGGCGTTTGATGCGCTGGATGCACCGCCGCGGCGGGTCAATGGGGCTGACGTGCCCATGCCGTACGCAGCGCATCTTGAAGAGCTTGCACTTCCGTCGCCTGAGACCGTGGTACGCGTGGTACGGGAGGTCTGTTACACGGATGTATGAGCATGGCCGGGGAGATCATGAATCATGCCGACACTGATCCGGATGCCGGCGCTGTCGCCGACCATGACCGAGGGGACGCTCGCGCGGTGGCTGAAGAATGAAGGAGACGGAATTGAACCCGGGGACGTGATCGCCGAAATCGAGACGGACAAGGCCACCATGGAGGTCGAGGCGGTCGACGAGGGGACGCTGGGCAAGATTCTGGTCGCGGACGGCACGGAGGGCGTTGCTGTCAATTCCGTCATCGCAGTGTTGGTCGAGGAAGGGGAAGATCTCCAGTCCGTGGAGGCGGCAACGGCAGAGCTTGGCGACACGACGGTGCCCGAGCCACGCTCCAGTCCTCAGCCGAGCGCTGCGAAGCCCGCGCCGCCCGTGGAAGCGCCGCCCCAGGTGCCATCTCCGCCGCCGGCCGCGGTTTCGGAACCAGCCGCTCCGGCGCAACCAACGCCGCCTGGCAACCGAGTATCCGCCAGCCCGCTCGCCCGCCGGATGGCGGCGCAGGCCGGGCTTGAGCTCGCATCGATCCGGGGATCAGGGCCGCACGGGCGCATCGTCAAGGCAGATATCGACCGCGCTCTCCAGATGGGTGGCGCGCCGGAGACGGATGAGGCGGAAGCTGCGCCCGAGAGAATTGAGCTGAGCAACGTACGAAAGGTCATTGCGACCCGACTGCTGGAAGCCAAGCAGACGATTCCGCATTTCTACCTGGAGACAAACGCTGAGGCCGGTGCGCTGCTCGATTTGCGTCGGCGCATCAATGCGGATCTGGAGCGGGAGCAGCGAGTCACCGTGAACGACCTGGTCGTCAAGGCCACAGCGATGGCGCTCCGTCGGGTGCCCGAGGTGAACTCCGCATGGGGTGGTGACCACATTGTCCGCCACCGCGCAGTCCACGTCGCGGTGGCGGTGGCCGTTGATGACGGACTCTTTACGCCGGTTGTCAGGAACACCGATCGCAAGGGAATCCGCGAAATCGCCGGCGAGATCCGGTCACTTGTGCAGAAAACCCGAGCGGGCAAGCTGATGCCCGAGGAATATCAGGGCGGGACGTTCAGCGTGTCGAATCTGGGGATGTACGGCATTGGCGCCTTCGCGGCTGTCATCAATCCTCCCCAGGGCGGCATCCTGGCAGTGGGCGCGGCTGCCGAGCGGCCGGTCGTGCGTGACGGGGTGGTTACGGCAGCACCCGTGATGACCCTGACCCTGTCGGGTGACCACCGGATGATCGACGGCGCGGTCGGCGCGCGCTGGCTGGCCGAGCTTCGCCAACTGATCGAGCATCCCGCACTGATGCTGGCGTAAGACCGTGGCGGGAACCGAGTACGACCTCGTTGTCATTGGAGGTGGGCCGGGCGGGTACGTGGCTGCCATTCGCGCTGCGCAACTGGGCATGCGGACAGCGGTGGTGGAGCGTGAGCATTTGGGGGGCATCTGCCTCAACTGGGGCTGCATTCCGACCAAGGCATTGCTGCGAAGCGCTGAGCTTCGTCACCTTCTGACGGAAGCGGAAGTGCACGGCCTCACGGTCGGCCGCGTGAGCGTCGACTTCCAGAAGCTCGTCGCCCGAAGTCGAACCGTCGCCGCGCAGCTGACGCGTGGCGTCGCCCACCTGCTGAAGAAGCACAAGGTGGGCGTGATCGAAGGAACCGGATCTCTTGCCGGCGACGGACGCATCCGGGTGATGCGCGACGACAAGAATGAGCTGATGCTGTCAGCGGCGCACACCATCGTGGCGACCGGCGCGCGGGCCCGGGCCCTGCCGGGTATCGAGCCGAACGGCAAAGGGATCTGGACCTACCGCGAAGCTCTATTACCCGACGCGCTTCCCAAACGTCTCTTGGTCATCGGATCCGGTGCGATAGGAATGGAATTTGCGAGCTTTTTCCATGACTTGGGCTCGGAAGTTACTGTCGTGGAAGTACAGGACAGGATCCTTCCCAACGAGGATGCTGAGGTCTCTGCGTTCGCCGAAAAAACGTTCGCGGCGCAGGGAATGCGGTTGCTCACGAATTCGACGGTCCAATCGATCCGTTCCAAGGGGCGGGCCCTGGCCGTAACGGCGGAACTCCCCGATCAGACCACCGACACATTCTCGGTGAACAAGATAATCCTGGCCGTGGGTATTACTGGCAACGTGGAAGGAATTGGTCTCGAGGAGGCGGGTGTCAGGATCGAGCATGGACACATCACCACGAATCCGACAGGCGGGACGGGCGTTCCGGGAATTCACGCGATCGGCGATGTCACCGGGCCCCCGTGGCTCGCGCACAAGGCGAGTCACGAAGGGATTGCGTGCGTTGAGGGCATTGCCGGAATGGAAACCCATGCGCCCGATACATCCCGAATTCCGGCCTGCACGTATTGCCGTCCGCAGGTCGCGAGCATCGGGTTGACGGAAGCCCAGGCAGTGGCGGCAGGACACGAGGTTAAAGTCGGCAGATTCCCCTTTCTTGGCAACGGAAAGGCCATCGCGCTGGGAGAACCTGAAGGACTTGTGAAGACCGTCTTCGATGCAGGGACCGGAGAGCTTCTGGGGGCCCATATGATCGGTGCAGAAGTGACTGAACTCATTCAAGGGTTTTCGATCGCGAGGACGATGGAGGCGACCGAACTCGACCTGATGCACACAGTATTTCCGCATCCGACCTTGTCGGAGATGATGCATGAATCGACGCTGCAGGCGTTCAGCCGTGCCATCCACATCTAGGAACAGGCCATTTGTCGGCGGCATGATATCCGGATGGGGACGGATGTACCGCACCCGCGATAACGCGGGGGGCGGATATCCGACGACAGGCCGGACCGCTGGCGGGCGCCGCTTCCGGAACGCACTGGATCGCTAGGGTCAGGCATGCACCCGCGCTCTGAATACATCAGTACGGCGCATCTGGTCCCGGACCCGGATGCCAAGCGAATGCGCAAGCCGCCTTGGATACGCGTGAAGGCGCCGACCTCGGAGGGCTACCGAACGACGAAAGAGCTGGTTCAGGCGCTGGATCTCCGGACGGTGTGCGAAGAGGCCGCCTGCCCGAACATCGGTGAATGCTGGAGTCAGGGTCACGCGACGATGATGGTGCTCGGGCAGATCTGCACGCGGAAGTGCGCATTCTGCAACGTCGCCACAGGACGGCCCCAGGCCGTCGACCCTGGTGAACCCCAACGGCTCGCCGACGCGGTTGCGGTCTTGGGCCTCACACACGTGGTCATCACCTCGGTGGACCGGGATGATCTGGCAGACGGGGGCGCCGGTCACTTTGCAGCTTGCATCAGGGCTCTGCACGCGACCTGTCCGGGCGTGACGGTGGAAGTGCTGACCCCTGATTTCCAGCGGAAGTCCGGTGCGGTGGAGATGATCGCCGAAGCGGCGCCGGACGTGTTCAACCACAATCTTGAAACGGTTCCCCGCTTGTATCGGACGGTCCGACGCGCTGCCGACTATGTTCACAGCCTGAAGCTCTTTCCGCGGATTCGCGCCCTGAATCCCCGCATCTTCACCAAGTCCGGGCTGATGGTCGGGTTGGGCGAGACCGACCGTGAGGTCCTCACCGTCATGGACGACATGCGGGCGCACGACATCGATTTCCTGACGATCGGGCAGTACTTGCAACCGACTCTCGGGCACCATCCGGTCGAACGCTTCGTTTCGCCTGACGAGTTTGCGGAACTTGAGGCGGCAGCGCGGGATCGGGGATTTCTGCTGGTTTCGGCGTCGCCGCTGACCCGATCCTCCTACCACGCCGACCAGGACTTTCGCAGACTGCAGTCGGCTGGCCGGGCTAGGGCGCACCTACTAGGGCAGCGCGACGACGTCGCACGTTCTGACCAGCTACCTCCCCGCGTCAGCGTGTGAGTCGGACCGCACACGATGCCGCGGCACGCCGAGCGCCGGGTCTCCGCGTATACGCCGGAGCAACTCTTCGATCTCGTGGTCGACGTGGAACGGTACCCGGAGTTTCTCCCCTGGTGCATTGGCGCTGCGATCACGGCACATCACGAGGACGGCTTCGAGGCTGACCTCGCCATCGGATTTCAACTGTTGCGGGCCCGTTACCGCAGCCGGATCACGTGCCAGCGGCCCGCGTGCGTCGACGTCGTTCTCGTGCACGGCCCGTTCCGATACCTCACCAACCAATGGCTGTTCCGGAAGGTCGGCCATGCGCAAACCGAGATTGCCTTCGAGGTTGATTTCGAATTCCGTTCCTCGACGTTTTCGAGGGCCATGACGCCGCTGTTCGGTCTTGCTGTCCGGCGCATGGTGCATGAGTTCGAGCAAAGAGCGAAACGCTTGTATGCGAAGCCCCTTGCGGTTTCGGGAGACCTAGGCCAATAACCCCCGGTCTGACTTGGCCCGCGGCAGCCACCAGTACCGCTTCAGACTTGCGCGCCGGGTTGGTCGGCAGGCGCGGTTGAGCCGGAGTTTCGGGGCGCGAAGCCCTGCATGCAGCGGGCCAGCGTCTCGAGCCGGCCCAATTCCTGATCGAGCATCGCGAAGATCGCATCCAGGCCGCGGTCCTCCTCTTCAAGGAGCCATCGACGGCTCGTCCGAATCCAAACATAGGTGAGCGCAGTGGCACGGAGCATGCGTTCAAGTTCGCTCCCTGCGAGGTCAGCCGCGTCCAGCACATTTCCCATCGACGTGTGGATCCGTCGGAACATCCGCGCGCCGGCGCCCGGGCAGCGCTGCGCTTCCGAAGCGAACATGCGGACGGCGGCCCGGCGTGGCGCCAGTGCATCGAGTCGGCACATCAGTGCCTCCAGCAGCCGTTCCCTGGGGCTGGCCTCTGCGAAGTCCTCTTCGTCCAATGCGCTGACGATATGCTCGTCGGTCTGCCGGGCAAAGGCGTCGAGGACGTCGTCCCCACTGCTGAACAGGACTTCGGCGGCATCCGGATCAACATTCGCTCTCTGTGCCAATTGGGCGACCGTCAGCCCGCGCCACTCGCCTTCCTCAGCGGCGCCGAGCGCGGCCTCGACAAGTTGTTCGGTGAGGGAGTCGGTAGCAGGCATGGCAGTCCCGGGAACCGGATGCCTCTACACGATCCCGTAAGCGAGCATCGCTTCCGCCACCTTGCGGAAACCAGCGACGTTCGCGCCGGCGATGTAGTCGATCTGGTCGCTTTCCTCGCGTCCGTGTTCGACGCACCGATGATGGATATCGGCCATGATTTGCTCGAGCTGGTCCTCCATGTCGGCGAGGGTCCATGATAGGCGAGCAGAGTTCTGGCTCATTTCCAGTCCGGAAACCGCTACGCCTCCCGCGTTGGCGGCCTTCGCAGGGCCGAAGAGCACGCGGGCCTCGGTGAGCTGATCGATGGCATCAAGCTCGGTTGGCATGTTGGCGCCCTCGCAGACAACTATCGTTCCTCCATCGATTAAGCACCGGGCATCGTCGAGTCCCAGTTCGTTCTGGGTAGCACAGGGGAGCGCCACGTCGCAGGGAACCCGCCATGGCCGCTTGCCGCGATGAAAGGTGGCTGTCGGATATTGCTCCGCATATTCAGAAATTCGGGTTCGCCGCACTTCTTTCAGGTCCCGCACCCAGAGCAGCTTCTCGGCGTCGATACCGTCCGGATCATGAATGAAACCGCTCGAATCTGAGAGGGTGTGAACTTTCGCGCCCAATTGGAGCGCTTTCTCGGCGGCGTGCAGCGACACGTTCCCTGAGCCCGAGATGCTGACACGGAGGCCAGTCAGGTTGCGTCCAGCCTCTTTCAGCATGTGCGTGAGAAACAAGACCACTCCGTAGCCTGTTGCCTCGGTCCTGATCAGGCTGCCGCCGAACTCAAGTCCCTTGCCGGTCAGGACACCTTCGAATGATCCGGTAATCCGTTTGTACTGCCCGAACATGTACCCGATTTCCCGTGCGCCAACTCCAATATCGCCGGCAGGTACATCGACGTTAGGGCCGATGTGCCGATAAAGCTCATTGATGAAGGACTGGCAGAAGCGCATGACTTCCGCCGATGACTTTCCTTTCGGACTGAAATTGGCGCCGCCTTTACCGGCACCCATCGGAAGTCCGGTGAGACTATTCTTGAACGTCTGCTCGAAGGCCAGGAACTTGAGAATGCTTGGGGTAACCGTGTGACTGAAGCGGAGGCCCCCCTTGTAGGGACCGATGGCGTTGTTCATCTGCACCCGAAACCCGCGATTGACAATGATTTCGCCGGCGTCGTTCTGCCAGGAAACGCGAAAGGACATCATCCGGTCGGGTTCGGTCATGCGTTCCAGGATCCGGAGTTCGCGGTAGATCGGATTCCGGTTGATGTACGGCAGCAGGGTCTTTGCGACTTCGAATACCGCTTGGTGGAATTCGCTCTCGCCGGGATTCCGGACGATAAGGCCATCCATGAACTGTTGTAGCGGGGCTGGCCCGCCTGTATCGAACATCGCTTGATCCCGTGACGGCGCGGCCTAGCTGGCCCTCCAATTCATGAAGCCGAGTTCGGCCAGTCCAGCGATTCCGATCGAGCGCCGTCGGAAATCCATCCAGTTGTCGTAGATGCGCTGATTGATCTCGCCATCCTCGGCCGTCTCCGCCACGACTTCGTCGCTCACCTCAAACCAGCGCTTCAGGATGTCAGCGGGCAGCTGTTCGATCTTGGCGCCGTACTCCTGCACGAGACGCTCGAGTGCCAGTGCATTGTTGGAGGTGAATTCTGCCAGCATCTGCGTGGTCTCTGCTTCTGCCGCCACCTGGATGAGCTTTTGCAGCCGTTTGGGAAGGTCGTCGAACGCCTCCTGGTTCACCATGAGCGAGAGCGTCGTACCAGGTTCGTGAACCCCCGGCCCATAGCAGTATGGGGCGACCTTGTAGAACCCGTGGGCGAGATCCATCCACGGTCCACCCCATTCCGCAGCGTCGATGACTCCCGACTGCAGCGATGGCATGACCTCGCCACCTGGAAGATTGATCGTGGTTGCCCCCAGTCTTGCCAGGACCTCTGACTGCAGGCCGGCCATCCGCACACGAAGGCCCTGCAGGTCTGCAAGGCTCTCGAGGCGCTTGCGAAACCAGCCAATCATTTGCATGCCCGCATTGCCCGCAATGAAACCCTTCAGGCCATACCCGGCGTACAGCTCATCCCAGAGCTCCTGCCCGCCGCCGTAACGGATCCAGGCAATCTGTTCGATCGGTGCGAGGCCGCCCGGGACCGAGCCAAAGAATGCGATGCTGCGGTTCTTGGAAATCCAGTAGTACGGGGAATCATGCCCCATTTCGGCCTTTCCCTCGCGCACGGCATCAAACACTTCAAACGCGGGAACGAATTCCCCTGCGGCGAACAGCTTGATTGTCAACTCACCGTCCGATAGCTCGTTGATCCGGTCCACGATGCGCTGAGCGCCGGTACCGATACCTGGGAAATTCTTCTGCCAGCACGTGACCATTTTCCATCGGTGTTCATTACGTGCGTAGGCGGGTGCGGCGATAGTGGTCGCAGCGGCTGTCGCACCGC
Source organism: Alphaproteobacteria bacterium (assembly GCA_021296265.1). Classification (GTDB taxonomy): domain Bacteria; phylum Pseudomonadota; class Alphaproteobacteria; order TMED109; family TMED109; genus VXPW01. The sequence continues at coordinate 16,605 of JAGWAT010000017.1, forward strand.
CAGCGAGAAATGATCGTCGGTCGAGTGGAGGGTTTGGCATTGCGTGTACCTAGCAAAGAAAAAGGCCCGAATCGCTTGCCGCAGAGCATAGGCCAGCGCGGACGGGTTCGCGCCGTGTCGATTTGGCTGAGCCGGTCTTGCCGCAACAAAGCGTCGGGGGGCTGCAATCAGGAAGAGCTGGGAGGAGTCTTTCCGCACACCACGAACGGGTAGCTCACGGCCGGCGGCGCGTACAGCGTTCCCCCCATTGCACGGTGCGGACAGAGATCACGGGTGCCGGAGCCGTGGCGCAAGATGGAGAAGGGAGGAGCGGTACCGGAATCCGCAGTAGGCGACGACCACTGGCCGAGGAGCGAGCATGATCCCCTAGCGGGCCGGCGAACCATCTGCAGGCCAGCGCGCTACTGCCCAGCGAGGCATGGTTTTGCGCACGGTCACCAGGTATCCACGCAAGGGCGTTTCTTGCCGGTTCGGGATGGGGGCGGCGGGCAGGCCCGGAGGCCCTCGACAATCCAGCGCCGGGTGTCAGCCGGGTCGATGACGTCGTCGATCTCGAACAGGGATGCCGTATTGATCGCCTTGCCCTGCTCGTACATGCCGGCCACCCGTTCTTCGTAACGGGTCTTTCGCGCTTCCGGATCCTTGATCGCAGCTAGTTCATCGCGATAGCCCAGCTTGACGGCTCCTTCGAGTCCCATGCCGCCGAACTCCCCGGTCGGCCATGAAATCGCGAAGAATGGCGCATGGAAGCTCCCGGCCGCCATGGCCTGCGCCCCGAGTCCGTAAGACTTGCGCAAGACGATCGTGAACATGGGCACGGTCACGCTGGAACCGATGACGTACAGGCGACAGCAGTGACGTACCAGCGCGGTTTTCTCCGCTTCGGGTCCGACCATGTTGCCCGGCGTATCGCAAAGACAAAGGATGGGGATGTCGAAGGCGTCGCAGAGTTGCATGAAACGCGCGGCCTTGTCGGCGCCATCGCTGTCGACGGCGCCCGCCAGGTAGAGGGGGTTGTTGGCAACCAGTCCAATTGGCCGGCCTTCGATGCGCACGAGTGCCGTCACCATACCGGCGCCAAAGCCCTTCCGCAGTTCCAGCACGGAGCCTTCGTCGGCCAGGAGTTCGATCACCTTTCGGACGTCGTAGGTCCGGAGCCGGTTCTCAGGAATTACGTGGCGAAGCTTCCGCTGGTCCGCCGCGGACCAGTCCGCAACCGACCCCTGGAAATACGACAGGTACTGCTTCGCAACCTGTACGGCTTCCGCCTCGTCCTCCACCTGGATATCGACCACCCCGTTCGGTACCTGAACGTCGAGCGGCCCCACTTCCTCGGGTTTGAAGATTCCCAGGCCGCCACCTTCGATCATGGCTGGTCCGCCCATACCGATGTTGGTGTTGCGGGTCGCAATCACAACATCGCTGCAGCCCAGGATCACAGCATTCCCGGCGAAACAGCGTCCCGAAGCGATGCCCACCATGGGGACGAGCCCGCTGAGCCGGCCGAAGAGGTGAAAGGCAGGAATATGCAGGTCGGCGGCAAACACGATATCCGTGTCGCCCGGCCGGCCGCCGCCGCCCTCCGTGAAGAACACCATGGGCAGGCGCCAGTTCTCCGCGAGAGCGAACATCCTGTCCTTCTTGTGATGATTGAACTTTCCCTGCGTGCCCGCCAACACTGTGTAGTCGTAGGCCATGACCATGCACCGGGCGCGCTCGTCATCGAATAGCTCGCCGTTGACCCGGCCCATCCCCGCAATCAGCCCGTCTGCCGGTGTGCGATCGATCAGTTCTTCCATGGGGTGTCGCTGGCGCCGCGCCGCGATGACGAGAGATCCGTATTCGGTGAATGATCCCGGATCAACCAGATCGTTGACGTTCTCGCGCGCGGTACGCTGACCGGTTCGACGGCGACGCGCCACGGCCTTCGGACGGCGCTCGTCTTGCGTTCGGGCTTGTCGGTCAAGAACTTCCGCTAGGTCGGGCCGGATATACGCAAGGTCGATAGAAGCCGAATCGTCCGCTTCCAAAGCCTCCAGGCTGGCCGCATCAATGACTGCCACGGGGCTCCCCTCGGCAACGGTATCGCCCAAGGCCACCGGAATGCGGGACACATAGCCCGCGTGATCGGCAGTGATCACGTGCTGCATCTTCATGGCTTCCATGACCAGCAGGTCGCCACCGGCACGCACGGGGTCTCCCTCGGTCACCAGTATTTCGACCACTGTGCCCTGGAGCGGCGCCTTGACGGCGCCCGCTTCCAGCGGGGCCGACGCTTCCGATAGAGGGCCCGCCTGATCCTCGCCCTTCCCGTGCGCCAGAACCGCGAGCGGGTCGCTGGAGTCGACCTGTGCACCCACGATGACGGGGCCGCTTGCGGTCTCGTGCGCCGAGCTGTCCGATGCAATCACCAGTTCGTCGAGAAGTGTCTCCACCAACTCCGTGTGAAGGAGCCCCGATTGGACCTCTTCCCGCTCCAGCAACCGGCGCATGAATCCGAGATTGGTGGCTATGCCCGAGATCCGGAACTCGTCTACGGCCCGGGTGAGTTTGCTGGCTGCGGTCTGGAAGGAGTCGCCCCGGACGATGACCTTGGCAAGGAGGGAATCGAAGCTCGGATGGGGAGCGAACCCGGCACCCCCATGCGTATCAACGCGAATTCCCGGTCCTGTCGGCGGCTGGAACAGTTCGGCCGTCCCGGCCGCAGGTCGGACCTGCCCGTCCGGTCGCAGGATTTCCGCGTTGATGCGGGCCTGGATGGCGCAGCCTTGCGGGCCGTTCCCGTTAGCGGCGTCGGACAAGAGAGCCCCGGCTGCCAGATCAAACTGCAATCCGACAAGATCGATACCAAAAACCTCTTCTGTAACCGTGTGTTCTACCTGAAGTCGAGGATTTGTTTCAATAAAATGGAAAGTCCCGGATTCCTCCAGCAGAAACTCGAAAGTACCGAGGTTCGCAAACTCTGCCGCTCGCGCCATGGTCACGGCACATTCGATGATCTCATCGCGGATGGCCGGGGACAGATTGGGGGCCGGCGCAATTTCCAGCAGTTTCTGTCGGCGACGCTGCAGGCTGCATTCGCGCTCACCGAATGCAGTGACAGTACCGGTGCCGTCGCCGGCGATTTGAACCTCGATGTGGCGCGGCTGCTGCACCAGCTTCTCCGCGTACAGAGCCTTGTTTCCGAATGCCCGCTCCGCCTCGTCCTCGCACCGCGGCCATTCGCGGTCGAGCTCTTCTAGGCTGTGGACGGCCCGCATCCCGCGCCCGCCGCCCCCGCCGGCTGCCTTGATCATGGCAGCTTCGCCGTTCACGAGCGTGCGGAAGAACTCGCGCGCCGCCTCAATGCCGCTGTTGCCAGCCGTCCCTGGCAACACGGGGGTGCCACATCGTTCGGCGAATTCGCGTGCCTGGATCTTGTCTCCGAAGAGTTCCAGCGTCTCGGGGGCAGGGCCGACAAAGGTGTACCCCAAGGCGACCGCCGCCCGCGCAAACCCGGCGTTCTCGCTCAGGAATCCGTAGCCCGGATGAATGACGTCGCAGTCAGCGGTGTCCGCTGCCTGCAGCACCTGCTCGTGGTCGAGATATGCGGCTACACCCCGACCGGGGATCGACTGATGCGGCCATGCGCTGGCGGTGGCGGGGAAGGGCGGATCGTCCTCTGGATGAACCAGCACGGGTACTAGGCCTTTTTCGCAGGCCGTTCGCGCAATGCGCACGGCGATCTCGCCCCGGTTGGCAATGAGTACGCGCTTCAAACCAAACTCCCGAATGTGGTCACAAGTCGGCGGAGATGAGTGAGGCCCGGCCGTACATCCGGGCGCGCGATGGTACTGTTGCGGTACCAAGGTTGAGGGACAAGCCGCTACAGTACTCTACTGTCGGTTCGATTGTGACCGCGGAGCCTGCCGACGACCTCGGGGCCTTACGCTGACGGAGTCGGGTCGTTAAAACGGCACTCTTGCGGAACCCGCATGTGGTTGCCCGATTCCCACGAGTTATCGCTAGCCTTCCCCTGCCGAAAGGATTGCCATGCCGCTTCCAACCAACTTGGAGGGACGACTTTCTCTCCCGCTCATTGGCGCTCCTCTGTTTATCGTGTCGAATCCCGACCTCGTCATCGAGCAGTGCAAGGCAGGCGTCATGGGGGCGTTTCCGGCACTCAATGCCAGGCCCCCGGAGATGCTGGATCAGTGGATCGGGCGCATCAAGTCGGAACTCGGCGCTTGGGCCAAGGCCCACCCCGGGGCACCCGTCGCGCCATTCGCGGTCAACCAGATTGTGCACCACTCCAATGAGCGGCTGGAACACGACGTGGACATCTGCGTGAAGCACGAGGTGCCGTTCATAATCAGCAGTCTGCAGGCGCCAACCGCCATCGAGAAGCAGATTCATTCGTATGGCGGGCGGATCTTCCACGATGTGACCAACATCCGGCATGCCAAGAAGGCCCTGGACGAAGGTGCAGACGGTTTGATCCTGGTATGCGCCGGTGCGGGCGGTCATGCAGGGACCCTGAGTCCGTTTGCCCTGGTAGCCGAAGTTCGCCAGTTCTTCGACGGTCCTGTCATTCTTTCCGGCGCCATGGCTACCGGTAGCCAAATCCTGGCTGCCCAAGCGATGGGGGCGGACCTCGCGTACTTCGGGACGCGCTTCATCGCTTCCAAGGAGGCGAATGCGCCGGACCGCTACAAGCAGATGGTGGTGGAAAGTCGCGCCTCGGACATCGTCTACACCAGTCTGTTTTCTGGGGTGAAAGGGAACTATCTGTCGGCCAGTATCGCGGAGGCCGGTCTGGATCCGGCGAATTTGCCGGAAGCCGACAAGTCGAAGATGGACTTCCGTTCAGGTGGCAGCGTCGATCGGCGCACCTGGCGGGACATCTGGAGTGCCGGACAGAGTTCCGGAGTGATCCGGGACGTACCCTCAACCGCAGAGATCGTGGATCGGCTTCGCACCGAGTACGAGGCAGCCAAGAACGTCCTGCGGACACAGAGTAAGCCGTTCTTGGCGTCGGCAGCGTGACCAGAAGGCGATCGACCGGCCTGCCGATCCCACTTGAGATGATCGTGCTGGGAGCCGATGCTGGCAGGGACGGCGCGGCAGGCCGGGTCCGACCACGTCGCGGCCGTCATTCGGAGTTGAACATGCTCAAGAGACTTGCGGCAGCAGCAGCGGTTGCGGCGATTGCATCCTCGCCGGCGTCGGCCGACATCAAGATCGGTTTTGTCACCACGCTCACGACGCCCGCGGCGGTGATCGGACGTGACATGCGCGATGCGGTCGAACTCGCGCTTGAGCACATCGACGGTCGCATGGGTTCGGAGACGGTAGAGGTCATTTACGGCGACGACGAGTTCAACGCGCAAAAGGGAAAACAGGCCACCGAGCGGCTCATCCTGCGGGACGACGTCGATCTGGTCACCGGTTACATCTGGTCCAACGTCCTGCTCGCATCGGCTCCCGTCGTGCTGGGTGCCGGCAAGATCCTTATCAGCGCGAACGCCGGTCCGGCGCCGCTGGCCGGTCGTCGGTGTCACGAGAACTTCTTCAACATCTCCTGGCAGAACGACCAGACGCCGATGGCGCTGGGAGAACTGCTCAATCGGGATGGAGTCGGATCGCTCTACATCGTGGCGCCCAACTACGTGGCTGGCCAGAACATGGTGGCGGGTGTCGAGCGCGTGTTCGCGGGCGAAGTCGTGGGGAAGGATATGACCGTATGGCCTTCGCAGCGGGATTGGTCAGCGGAACTATCGAAGATTAAGGCGGCCGGCCCTGAGGGCGTCTTCATATTCTACCCCGGCCCGGCGGGTCCGGCATTCGTCAAGCAGTACCAGCAGGCGGGATTGATCGAAACCATCCCCTTGTTCTCCGTGTACACGTTCGATTCCATCAGCTTGCCGCTGTTTCAGGAGGCCCGGATTGATGCGGTGCTCGGCAGCAGGATGACCCAGTTCTGGGCGCCGGATATGGAGAACGAACAGAACCAGAGGTTCGTGGCCGCGTTCCGGAACAAGTATGGCCGCTACCCCTCGTTGTACGCCGCCCAGAGCTATGATTCGATGTTCTTCATCAAGTCCGCCGTCGAAGCGGTCGGGGGCAACATTCAAGACGTTGATGGGATGCGTGCCGCGCTCAGGAAGGCCGAATTTCCTTCGGTGCGCGGCCAATTCCGGATTGGATCCAACCACTTTCCGATCCAGAACTTCTATGAACGGAGGGTGGTGGAGGACGCCAACGGCAACTGGACCACGTCGGTGGGCCCCGTGGTGCTGGAAGACCACCAGGACCCGTACGCCAGCCAGTGCGAGATGGGCGGCTAGGCCGCATCGGCGGCCCACCCAGCGCCTTGCGGCGTCTCGGCACATCGACGGCCGGGCGGTTCTTCGGCCGTAGCGGGAGCAGGATGGGCAATGGATTACATCCTGCTGGTTGAACAGCTGCTGAACGGTTTTCAGCTCGGAATCATCCTGTTCCTCATGGCCGCCGGGCTCACTCTCGTGTTCGGGATCATGGACCTGGTGAACCTCGCGCACGGTTCCTTGTTCATGATCGGCGCCTTCGTTGGCGGCACGTTGACGCTGGTAACCGATTCCCTGGTGCTGGGCGCCGTACTCATGGTGCCGGCGATGTTTGCCATCGGCGTACTGGTCGAAACCATCGCGCTGCGGACCCTCTATCGCCGCAGCCATCTCGACCAGGTATTGGCGACCTTCGGGCTCATCCTGTTTTTCAACGAGGCAACGCGATTGATCTGGGGACCGGCAGGTCTCGCGGTTCCACTCCCCGAATTTCTGGAGGGGACCGTGGCGCTCGGGGCCGGCATCACCTATCCGCTTTATCGCGTCGTCATCATCGTGATCGGGCTCCTGGTCGCGCTTGGCCTGTACCTTCTGGTCGCACAGACCCGCTTCGGGATGCTGGTCCGAGCCGGTGCCTCCAATCGGGTGATGGCGGGGGCCCTTGGGGTCAACATCCCCGTCCTGTTCTCTCTCGTGTTTGGGATCGGTGCAGTCCTTGCAGGCCTGGCTGGCCTGATCATCACACCGATTACCCAGGCTGCCATCGGAATGGGAGAGGACGTGCTAATTCTTGCCTTCGTCGTCATCGTAATCGGCGGCATTGGATCCGTCCGTGGCGCCTTTGTCGCCGCCCTCCTCACGGGCATCATCGACACGATGGGGCGATCCTTTCTCGACGTGGTCCTGTTGCTGTTCCTGCCGGCCAATGCTGCGGAGTCGGCGGGCCCCGCCCTGTCGTCGATGCTGATCTACATCCTGATGGCAGGAATCTTGTTCTTTCGGCCACAGGGACTGTTTCCCCCTCGGGGCGCGACGGCGGCCTCGTGAGATCCCAACTGACCCCGGCGCACGCTGTTGCCACGTTGCTGATCGTACTGTGCGCGACGATTCCGTACCTGGCTCCCGCGCTGGACGAGCCGTTCTACGTCATCGTGTTTGCCCGAATCATGATCTGGGCGATCGCCGCCATCAGCTTGAATCTGATCATGGGATTTGGCGGCATGATCAGCTTTGGCCATGCGGTGTACCTGGGCATCGGCGGCTATGCGGTGGGAATCCTGGGGTTCCATGACGTCACCAGCGCGTGGATACAGCTGCCAATAGCGATCGGACTGTGCGCCTTGGTGGCGCTCGTATTCGGGGTTATCTGCCTGCGCACCCGGGGCATCTATTTCATCATGATCACCCTGGCGCTGGCACAGATGGTGTTCTTTCTGAGCGTGAGTGCCGAGCGCTACGGCAGTGACGACGGGCTGAACATCCTCTGGCGCAGCGAATTCGGATCCGGGCTCATCGATCTGGAAGACGGTGTGGTCATGTACTACACGATCTTCGCCGTGCTTTTGGGCTGCCTGCTCCTTCAGTGGCGCATGGTCGTCTCGCGGTTCGGCATGGTGCTGCGGGCATCGCAATCCAATGACACGCGCGTCCAAGCCATCGGGATTCCCACGTACCGCTACCGGCTCGCGGCATTCGTCATCGCTGGCGTGATGTGCGGACTGGCGGGTTTTCTGCAGGCCAACCTCGAGCGTTTCGTGTCACCGGACATGATGAACTGGCATCGGTCGGGAGAGTTGATCCTGATGACCGTCCTGGGCGGTACCGCAACTCTGTTCGGCCCTCTGGTTGGTGCGGTCGTCTTCCTCCTGCTCTCCGAGACGCTGTCAACCATCACGATCCACTGGCACCTCGTGTTCGGTCCGTTCCTCATCCTGGTGGTGCTGTTTGCCCGCGGTGGGGTGATGGGCCTCCTGGGGTCGAGAACGACGCGTGACTGACGGTCCGCGGGATTTGCACCTCGAAGCGCGGGGGCTCCACAAGCGCTTCGGCGGCCTCCAGGCGGCAACCGATCTCTCGATGCGCGCGCAGCAGGGCGAGGTCCATGCCGTCATTGGTCCCAACGGTGCGGGCAAGACCACGCTGGTGCATATGCTGTCCGGTTTCCTGCGGCCCGACAGCGGATCGATCGTGTTTGGAGGCGACGACATTACCGGGCTGTCGGCACCCGGCCGGGTGCAGCGCGGGTTGGCGCGGTCGTTCCAGATCACCAGCGTGTTCCGTGAATTCACCGTACTGGAGAACGTGGTTCTTCCGATCCAGGCCCGGCAGGGTCACAGCTTCAGATTCTGGCAGTCAGCCATGCGCGATCCGGGGCTGACGGGACCTGCTCGCGCTCTGCTCGAAGAGGTCGGACTGGGTGACCGGGCGGCAACCCGGGCAGGACATCTCGCGCATGGCGAGCAGCGCCAGCTGGAGATCGCGATCGCACTGGCCACGAACCCTTCCTTCCTCCTGCTCGACGAACCCATGGCAGGTATGGGGCCCGAGGAAAATCGTGCCCTGATCGATTTTTTGGGCGCCCTGAAGAAAACGCACGGCATGCTCTTGATTGAGCACGATCTCGATGCCGTGTTTGCCCTAGCCGATCGCATCACTGTGCTCGTCTACGGACGCGTGATAGCGTCGGGCCGACCGGACGAGATTCGCCGGAACAGGGAGGTGCGTACGGCGTATCTTGGCGAAGCGCACGCCTGATGCTTGAAGTGCGAAATGTGGATGCGTTCTACGGCGACAGCCAGGCCCTGTTTGACATGAACTTGGCCGTGGAGAGCGGCGAGGTCGCCACGCTGCTTGGCCGCAACGGGATGGGCAAGACCACCACCGTGCGCACGATCATGGGGATTGTCAGGGCGCGTTCCGGCACGATTACATTGAACGGTACCCGTGTGGACCAGCTGCCCTCGCACGCGATTGCCCGGGCAGGTATCGGCCTGGTACCTGAAGGACGTCAGATCTTTCCGAACCTGTCGGTTCGCGAAAACCTGGTTGCCACGGCGCGTACGCCAAGACAGGGGGTGCCCGCGTGGACCTTCGAGCGGGTGATCGAGCTGTTTCCTGCCCTGGGCGCCCGGCTGACGAGCGCCGGTAATCAGCTGTCTGGAGGTGAACAGCAGATGCTGGCAATTGGCCGCGCGCTCCTCACCAACCCGCAACTGATGATCTTGGACGAGGCGACCGAAGGACTGGCACCGCTGGTTCGGCAGGAGATCTGGGCATGCCTCGGAAGCCTCAAGAAAGCGAAGCAGGCGGTGCTGGTGATCGACAAGAACATCGAGATGCTGGCCAAGCTGGCCGATCTGCATCACATCGTCGAAAAGGGCAGGGTGGTGTGGAAGGGGACCAGCGCCGAACTGCGCGCGGATCGTTCCCTCCAGGTTCGGTACCTCGGGGTTTAAGCCCGCAACTTGAAGCGCTGGATCTTGCCGGTCGCTGTCTTGGGCAGGTCGTCCACGAACTGCACCCAGCGCGGGTACTTGTACCGGGCGAGTCCCTCCTGGCAGAACGCCCGCAGCTCTTCGGCCAACTGATCTCGCGAGGCTTCCCGGTCCTTGAGCACCACGTAGGCCTCGGGCTTGGTGAGCCCGTCGTCGTCCGATCGGCCTACGACCGCGGCCTCGAGCACGGCAGGGTGAGAGATCAGGCGGGCTTCGATTTCCACGGGCGATACCCAGATCCCGCCGACCTTGAGCATGTCGTCGCTCCGGCCGTGGCAGGTGAAGTACCCGGCGGCATCCCGGCTGTAGGAGTCCCCGGTTCGAATCCAGCCGTCGGACAAAGCAGCCGCCGTGCGCTCGGGCTGATTCCAGTACCGGGACATCACCGAGGCGCCGCGAACCCAGAGGTGGCCTACCTCGTCTGGGCCGACCTCGGCACCTTGGTCATCGAGGATGCGCGCTTCGTAGCCGGGAACCAGCTTTCCGCTGACACCGGCTCTGGCATCCGAGGCCCCGTTCGCGATGAAGATATGAAGGATCTCGGTCGTGCCGATGCCGTCCAGGATCGCGAGCCGGGTTTGCTCTCGCCACCGTTCAAAGATTCTGGCCGGCAGCGGCTCCCCGGCAGAGATGCACGCCCGCAGGCTGGACAGGTCCGGAGATTCACCATCCAGCACACTGAGTTGTGCGGCGAACAGGGTTGGAACCGCGTAGTACAGGGTGGGCTGAAAGCGCTCGATGTGTTCGAACATGTCCATCGGGGTGGGACGGCCGGGGAACAGTACCGATTGGCCCCCGGTCCACAACGGGAAGGTCATGCCGTTCCCGAGACCATACGCAAAGAAGAGCTTTGCAGCGGAGAAATGTACGTCGGCGGCCGTGATGCCCAGCACGTCAGCGCCGTAGTACTGGCTGGTGACCACCATGTCCCGGTGGGCATGAACGACGCCTTTCGGAGGGCCGGTGGAGCCGGACGTGTACAGCCAGAAGCAGTCCGAATCCGCCGTCGCGGGCGCGGGGCGCAGGTCGGAGCTGGTCTCTGCCATAAGGGCGGAGAACGTTCTCCCCGTTCCGTCCACGGCGAGCTGATGTGCGGGCACCGGCGAGGCATCGGCCAGTGCAGCCTCTATTTCGGCAGCGAATTCGGGAGACCAAACCACGCACGCCGCGCCTGAATCCTCGATCATGTGTCGGAAGTCGCGGGCCCGCAGCAGTGTGTTGACCGGAACCGGCACCAAACCAGCCTTGATGGCGCCCCAGAAAACGAAGAAGAACGCAGGGCAGTCCTTGATCGCCATGATGACGCGGTCGCCGCGACCGAGCCCGAGCCCCGTCAGCGTATTGCCGGCGCGGTTGACCTGTTCAGCTAGTTCCGCGTAAGTGGTATCGCCCTCGTCACAGCGGATCGCTACGCGCGCTCCACGGCCTTCCGCCACGTGCCGGTCGACAAACGCCACGGCGGCATTGAAGGAATCCGCAAACGTCAGGGTTGCCGGCCGCGTCGAGGCGTCAACACGGACAGTGTTGTGATCCATGGGTCAGCGGAAGCGGACGTAGTCGTAGTCGAAGGGCTTCCCGTGGATCCCGCGTTTGGGCGGTGCGATCCATCCTGCCACCTTGCCCGGATTCGTTACCGGGATCATCAGCGAGCGCACGAACGCCCGGTCATCAGCCGTCGGCAGCCATGCATCCTTTTCTCGTTCCCAACGCTCATCGTCCACCAACGTGCCGTCGGGCGAAGCGCGGACTTCCGCGAAGATGCCGATCGCACGGTTGAATTTCTCATCCGGCAGAGTGAGCTCGAAATCGATGTCATGTGCTTTGATGATTTTGTTGAAGCGATCAAGACCGCGCTGACTGTCCACGGAGAAGTCCTGCCGAAGCAGCAGGTTCATACCGGCCCGGGCTGCGATCACCTGGGTTTCGATCCCGTCCGCCGTCACTCTCGGGATCTCGATCTGCTCATCTGCGAGCATGTGGTCGTCACCTCGCTTGGCCTCGTGATAGCGGCCCTTCAGGCCCATCGCGAAATAATTTGCCGCGTTCGTCGACCGTTCGGAACCGAACAGATCCAGGCATATCGAGTAGTGGAAGTTGATCCATTTCTGGATCATCGGCAGGGGCACACCACCTGCTGTACGCACGTCCAGTGTGTCGTGTTCGCGTACTAGCTCGCAGGTCCGCTGCACAATCCGCATTAGGCCGGTTTCGCCGACGAACATGTGATGCGCCTCTTCGGTAAGCATGAAACGGCATGTTCGTGCGAGGGGGTCGAAACCTGACTCCGACAGCGCTGCCAGCTGGAACTTGCCATCGCGGTCCTGAAAGTACGTGAACATGAAGAAGGAGAGCCAGTCATCCGTCTGTTCATTAAATGCCTGCAGGATGCGGGGACGGTCGGGGTCTCCGGCATGCCGCTCCAGCAGCTCTTCGGCCTCTTCCCGCCCATCACGGCCGAAATGGGCGTGGAGCAGATACACCATCGCCCAGAGGTGTCGGCCTTCCTCGACGTTGACCTGGTAGAGATTCCGGAGGTCGTAGAGCGAGGGGGGTGTTGCACCGAGCCTTCGCTGTTGTTCGACAGACGCCGGCTCGGTGTCGCCCTGCGTCACGATCAGGCGGCGCAATTCCCCTCGGTACTCGCCCGGAATCTCGGTCCAGACCGGTGATCCCCGATGATCTCCGAACCCGATTGTTCGGTCTGCTTCGGGCCGCGCCAGAAAAATCCCCCAGCGGTAGTCCGGCATGCGGACATGGCCGAAATGGGCCCAGCCGTCGGAATCGACACTGATTGCGGTCCGCAAATACACGTGAAAGTCGCTTGATTCAGCAGGTCCCATTTCGTGCCACCAGCGCAGATAGGCGGGCTGCCATCGTTCAAGTGCGCGCAACAGCCGGCGGTCGTCGCCCAGATCGACGTTGTTCGGAATGATCTCGTTGTAGTTGGCTTGCACGTTTTCAGATCCGCCGGCGGTCGAACTCGGGCTGTCTGCCCGATCCGTACAGTTCCAAGGCCCCGTCACTGCCTACGGCATTGGGACGTTGAAAGATCCAGTTCTGCCAAGCGCTCAAGCGCGCAAAGATCTTGCTTTCAATGGTTTCGGGGCCTGGAAACCGCAGACTGGCTTCCATGCCGGTGAGCGCATCAGGGGAGAACGCAGCCCGTTCCTCAATGGCAAGCCGGACCTCATCCTCCCAGTCGATGTCGTCTGGCGCAAACGTCACCAACCCTAGTGCCTCTGCGTCGGCTGCTTCGAGATCCTGGCCCGTGCACGCCTGAATGGCATCCATTGCGGCAGCATCTCCGAGGAAGCGCGTCTGAAGCCGCGTCAGGCCGTTGCACATCGGGAGCGGCCCGAAATTCATGGCGGTCGGGCGGATCATGGCAGGTGGCAGATTGGAACGGTCAAAACTTCCGGTCAGCATAAAGGAGCGATCAGCTGCGAGCGCCACTTCAAGGAACGTCCCGGCGAAACAGGAACCGGGTTCGATCAGCGCGATGAGAGAACGTGAAGAAACGTCGATGCGCTTGAGCGTCCTTCGCAGATAGAGTGAAATTTCACGTGCAAGCCAATGGTTGGCGTGCTTGAGCAAGAAGTCGTCGTATGCGGCGACGCGGGCGCCATCGCCGAGGCTGCGGAAGATCCAGGTCCCGATGTGCGGTTCATTGAAGCGCAAATAAAGAGCCGCGTCGTCAAGTTCACGCGCGATCGCCAAGGGCCAGAAACGGTCGCCGCACGCCAGGATCCCGGAAGAATCGTCGGGCGGCATATCGTCGGGCCCCTGGAGCACGAACGTAGCCGTCCGGGCCTCTCTATCGATGGCGACTGTGACATTGGGATATCTGAGTCCCTCTTGCGAAATTGCGCGGTCGAGGGGGGCTAGTTGCACGCCGGTTGCGCCCGTGGGACGGTCGGACGCATCGGCCAGAGCCGCTGCCCGCTTCCCGACGGTCTCGGCGAGTCGCGAGCGAGGCGCCAAAGCATCCACGAGCTTCCAACTGAGCGCGCGTTGCCCCCGTACACCTTCGCCGGTGGTACAGAAAAAATCTGCGCGGTCACGCCGCACGCGTCTCTTGTCAACCACACGGGTTAGTCCGCCGGTACCCGGCAGAACGGCGAGCAGGGGCACTTCGGGCAGGGATACCGCGGTCGATCCATCATCGACGAGCACGATTTCCTCACACGCCAACGCCAGCTCGTAGCCACCACCGGCAGCAGTACCATTGATCATGCAGAGGTAGGTCTGGCCCGATTCCGCTGTTGCTTCCTCGATCGCGTTCCTGGTCTCGTTTGTGAACTTGCAAAAATTCACTTTGTCGGCATGGGTAGCGCTTGCCAGCATTGAGATATTCGCTCCCGCGGAGAACACCCGTTCCTTCGCGGACGTGATCACAACAGTTCCGACTGCCGGATATTCGAATCGAAGCCTCTGCACAGCATCGTAGAGTTCGATGTCGACCCCGAGATCGTAGGAATTGAGCTTCAGATCGTACCCAGGCCGAATGCCTCCGCTCTCGTCGACATCGAGGCTCAGCGTGGCGATTCGATCCTCGACCGCCAGCCGCCAGTGCCTGTAGCGGTCCGGGTGGGTATCAAACGTGATGATCGGGTAGGAGGGCGCCGTCGGGGGCTGCGAGTTCATCGATGCTCCATATCCAGCTTACGGATCTGGCTCGGTGTCATTGACCGGCTCGCAGTATGCTCATGCAATGTCAGATAGCACGTTTCTGAGGCCACTTGCATCGTGTCCGGTCAATTTCATCAAGGTTTGCAGAGTGTCGTAGCGGCCGGACATCGTCTCGAATACTTCTGGACACGCGAACGGACCGATGGGGAACCGGTCCTGATTTTTCTCCATGAAGGTCTTGGTTCTGCTGGGCTTTGGCGGGACTTCCCCGCGCAATTGAGCGTGGCAAGCAGGTTACCGGGGCTGGTGTATTCGCGGTATGGCTACGGCGGCTCCGATGTCCTGGCGGACGAGCGCGCTGTCACCTACATGCATGAGGAAGCGCTCGACAGTCTGCCCGAATTGCGGGAAAAGTTGGGTCTCGACGACGTGATTCTGGTAGGACACAGCGATGGAGCATCAATTGCACTCATCCACGCGGCTGCAGGACGCTGGCCAGTGCGCTCCCTGATCCTCGAGGCCCCGCATGTCTTTGTGGAGGACCTCACGGTCGCCAGCATCGAGAAGGCGGCGAAGGCGTACGTGAACTCGACGCTGGCGGGACGGATTGCCAAACATCATCTTGACGGCGCCAAGACGTTCCTGGGCTGGAACCGCATCTGGCTGGAACCGGCCTTTCGGACCTGGAATATCGAGAAATTCCTTTCCGCGATTACGTGTCCGGTCCTGGTCGTCCAGGGAGATGATGACGAGTACGGAACCTCGCTGCAGGTCGAAAGCGTCGCGGAACGTTGCTCAGGTCCCGTCGAAACCCTCATGCTTCCGGATTGCTGCCATTCCCCGCACCGCGACCAACCAGAGATCGTGCGGGAACGAGCGGCGCAGTTCATCAGGTGGTGTTTGGCCCCGTCGCCGGACTCAGGGCCTTCCGCTTGGCACGGAGCGGCGAATGCCGGGACCGTGCCCACCGATACCGCTACGACCAACAGGAGTCCGAAGGGGTGACCGGTAAGAGGCGGGTTGACACGCTTGTAACGGGCAGTCGTCTCGAATTCGACGGCTGCTAATCGACTCTTCGCATATCAATTGATATCAGAGGACATTGCACGGTGTTTCTTGGCCCTTTGTTGGGATGCAGCTATTCGTTGTGTTGTCACTTAGGGACGGTCCGATCGCAGTCACAGGGCCGAAAACCAACGGCTCCCCGCCGAGCAGCGGCTCTACTACGGTTCGCGGCTCGGTGTTTCTGGTGCTCAGATTCCATTCCTGGCCCGATACCTATGGAATGCTGATCCGACATGCAGCATTCGATCGGCAGCGCTCGTGCGCGCGTGTGTCGGAACACAGGTCCCGACACGCGCGCTGACGGCTACATCGGCTGAATTTGCCAAGTACCGTCTGGGTTTCGACAGGCTCGGCCGACCCCAGTGTGCATCTCGCCGCCGATCATGATTTCCTGGACGAATTCACGGCAGTACGTGTCGCCGACCAGCACTGCCGGTCTCGGGACAACCGTGCCAGAATTCCCGGAATCGGGATTGGACCAGGCCACGGCTGTTCCACTCGGGGTGTTTTCGAGTGCGCTCTGGGCCGCTCGCTCGGCGTAGAGTTGGTCAGCCTTGTCAAGGCTGGCACCGATTTCATTGCCCAGGGCGGCACCGATGAGCGTGCCGACCCCTACGGCGACCAGCTTTCCGTCGCCCTTGCCAAACTGTGACCCTGCCACTCCACCGGCGATAGCGCCCGCCAGCGTTCCGAATTGCTGCTTCGGACCACCCGATTGGCAACCCGTCAAGCCGACTGCGAGTGCCAGCAGCAACAGGGAGCTACATGAGAAAAGCTTGGTATTCATGGTAGGAATTCCTTGCAGTAGTGCGCGGGACTATCCGCAAGCCAATTGGCGTACGTCCCATTATGGCTAACTTTAGAATCTAGGGTGGAAAAACTTCAGTTTCTTGTGGATTCCCGCCTGCAAAGGGGCACGACCATAGGACGCAGCGTCCGGTCATGTCTCAATACATCTCGCAGGTGCTGACGAGGGGCTCCTCGGAACACTTTTGCGTGGTGTTGCTGTCCCGTGCCTCCGTGTACAGGGCGCGCATCAAACCTACCTGACGCGGCTGCTCGGCAGCCATTGTCGATAGCCAGCGGTTTGTTCTTTTGGGACTTATATCGAAGGGTTGACGACTCACGCCGCCAGCCTCCGATCCATTTCACGGGTCGTCGGGGTCGCTGAGTG
>JAGWAT010000017.1:33461-33854 GCA_021296265.1 Alphaproteobacteria bacterium
GAAGCCCGCTCCAGCCGGTCGCCAGGATGACGCGGTTCAGGCCGGCTTTCTGCCGGACGTTCTGACCGGGCGCGTCCACCGTGCCCTTCGCCGATGCGGTCATGGCGCGCGTCTGCAGCACCTCGACCGCGACGGCGCCGCGGGCCAGCCTGCGCGAGACGTGGTGCTGCCAGCTGCGCCGCCGCATGGCGAGGCGGCGTTGCGCACGGGCGAGCCGCCGGCGCGTGCGCTCGCGCCGCCTGGAGCCCCGGCGCTGCCGGGCCAGCCGGCGCTGCTGGCGCCGGATCTTCGCCTCGAGACGCCGCGGGTCGGGGGCATGCAGGATGCAGGCGTGGCGGCCGTCGCTGACGGCGACCTGGCCGGCGTTCATGTCGACACCGGTCACGGTCCCGT
>JAGWAT010000017.1:34117-34446 GCA_021296265.1 Alphaproteobacteria bacterium
GCCAGGCGTCGGCCTGGTGTTTCAGGGTGTACCGCACCGGAACGTACGGCATGGCCTGCAGCCAGGGCGTCACCCGGCGCAGCTGCGTGAACGCCTTGCCGAGCGTGAAGAACGTCGGCGCCGGCGGTCGCGCGCCGCACATCCGCGCGACGTCATACAGCTGCGCCTGCTGATCCAGCATCTCGTTCCAGACGAACCGGCAGGCACCGGCCACCGCCGCCAGGCGCCTGGCGGTCGCCGGACGGTCGAACAACACCCGGTAGACGATCTGGCGATGTTCCACGCGGTCGGGCATTTCCGTCACCGATGAGCGGGCGGTTGAGCTGAGC
>JAGWAT010000048.1 GCA_021296265.1 Alphaproteobacteria bacterium
ACACACGGGCAAGGGGGCTCCGTGTTAATCGCACGGGGCCCTTCGTCGTCACTGTCAACGATCCGACATAACCCCCCTAGCTATCAACCGTTCGCGAAGTCAGGATGCCACGATACGGGCAGCTTCGATTCCAACTTCCGTCAGCAGTCCGCGTACGAGCGCGCACATTCTCGCCAGCTCTTCCTCCCCGTAGCCCTCGCAACGCACGACGAGCGCGGCCTCGGTGTTGGAAGCGCGCAAGAGCCACCACCCTGCAGCGGCGGAGACCCGCACTCCATCGAGGGTGCTCGGAACGATTCCCCGGCGAACCACGGCGTCGTGCACGGCACGCACGACCTCGAACTTCCGATCATCGGGATACGGAATGCGAATTTCCGGCGTGCTGAACGTCTGCGGCAGCGCGACGCGCCGTTCTGCGAGGGTGGGTCCGCGGGAAAGCGCCCGCAGCAGCCGCACCGCTGCATACAACGCGTCATCGTAGCCGGGATGCTCATCGGCAAAAAACAGGTGTCCCGACATCTCCCCCGCGAACAGAGCCTCGCCGCGGAGCACGCGCGAGCGCATGTGCGCGTGGCCCGTCGGTCCGAGCTTCGGGTGCCCACCAAGTTCCCTGATACGACGGAACACCGTGTCGCTCGTCTTGACATCCGCCAGGATGGCGGCGCCCGGATGGGCAGCCAGGACGTCGGTGGCGAACACGCAGAGCAGGTGATCAGATGACACGACCTGCCCGCTTCCATCGACGACGCCTAGGCGGTCGCCGTCACCGTCAAAGGCGATCCCGAGATCAAGGCCGCCGGCCCGGACCGCCTCGGCCAGCTGCGCCAGGTTGCCGGGTTTCGAGGGATCCGGATGATGGGCCGGGAATCGGCCATCGACGACACCGTTCAGGATCCGGTGCTCGCCCGGCAGCCGCTCGGTGAGCTCCGGCAGCACCGCACCCGCCGCCCCGTTCCCGGGATCCCACGCAACCCGCAGCGGACGCCCCTGCCCTGCCAGCGCGTCGGCGAGGCCGGCAGCATAGGTCTGAATGACCTGGTGTTCTTCAGCCGCGCCGGCGGTGACGGCGGGCGGTGACAGCGCGGCGGCAGCCAGTAGCCGGATCGCCTCGCCGTAGAACGGTGCGCCGGCAAGCGACAGCTTGAACCCGTTGTGGCTCGGGGGATTGTGCGAGCCCGTCACCATCACGGATCCGTCGGCAGCCAGTTGATGGTCCGCAAAATGCACCATCGGCGTCGGACCGACACCGACCCGGATGACCGCAGCGCCCGCCTCGCAAAGTCCCTCGACGAGCGCCGCCTCAAGGGCGGGAGACGTCAATCGCCCGTCGCGGCCGACCACGATCCGGCAGGATTCCCGGGCCGCACGTACCCGGTGCGCGAACGCGCGGCCGAGTGCCCGGGCGTCGTCCGGGCCCAGCGTCTCACCCACGATGCCGCGGATGTCGTAAGCCCGAAGTACGGACGGGTGGAACGCGTGGGTCACACTATTCCCTGATCGTGCCGTTCCACGCCCGCGCGGCTGGCCGGTCCGACAGCGCGCGTCATGCCGGCCCTCCGTTTTCGCGATGGTCCGCAAGGAGCTGCCGCACGGACGCCGCGACGGTTCGCCGAAGCGCGGGATCCGCCAAAGTCGCGGCCACGCCCGCCGCTGCCATACCGGCCGGGCTCCCGCAGTCAAAGCGCCGGCCCTCGAAGCGCACCGCATGCACCGGCGCCACTCCGATGGTCGCCGCGATGGCGTCCGTGAGCTGCAGTTCCCCGCCATGCCCCGGGGTCAGGCCCGGCAACGCCGTGCACACGGCAGGCGACAGCACGTAACGCCCAACCACCGCCAGCCGCGATGGTTCGGTGCCGGGTGCCGGCTTCTCGACGAGACCGCGCACTTCGACCACGCGGCCATCATCCCGGCCAGGCACGACCACACCGAATTTTCCGATCTCGCTGGCCGGCAACTCCATGACGGCCAGCACCGTGCCGCCCAACCGCTCATGGACGTCCAGCAGCTGGCGCAGGCACGGAACCGGGCCCAGCACCAGATCGTCCGGCAGCAGCACGGCGCACGGCCCGGGTTCGAGAGACCGGGTCGCGCAGCCGACTGCGTGCCCCAGTCCAAACGGCTCGGCCTGCTCTACTGCCTCCAGCCGACTGGCGAGCGCCGCCAGCGCCCGGACCTCGGTGCGGGCGCGTGATCGGCCGCGCGCGGCCAGGGCCGCTTCCAGTTCAGGATCGGCCTCGAAGTGCCGTAGCGCCAGGCTTCGCTCGGGCGCAATGACCAGAACCACGCGCTCGAGCCCGGCAGCTACTGCCTCCTCGACCGCATACTGCACGAGCGGTCGACCGGCGACCGGAAGCATTTCCTTGGGAACCACCTTGGTAGCCGGCAGGAATCGAGTCCCGAGGCCTGCCACCGGCAGGACCGCGGTCGTGACCCCGCCCCCCTCGCCGGTCAGTTGCGGCACGCTGCCACGTCCTGAATGTGCACTTCCGCGCGTTTCCTGCCCCGCCAGGTAGACACCTGGATCTGGCCGGCGATATCCACCGGCCGGCCACGCAACAGGGCCTCGCCGACGGCAGTGCCCGCAGTTCGGAAGGCGATCGCCTTGACCCGGCCGCGCGTGTCGTCCGCCAGCAGGCAGCTGACATGGTTCGCCCCGACGACACGCGCGTGCACCGGAAACACGCGGTGGAAGGCATAGCACGGCAACGGATTGCCGACCCCGAACGGCCCTGCCCGCTCCAGCTCCGTACCCAGCGCCACGTTGGCACCGGAAACTGCCAGCACGCCGTCCAGCATCAGCATGGGCGGCGCGGTGCCGGAGGGCCGAGCCGCATTCACCTCTGCATTCAGGAAGGACGCAAGTGCCTCCAACCGGTCGGCTTGGCCGGAGAAGCCGGCCGCCATCGGGTGCCCGCCACCCGCCTCCAGCAAGCCGGCCTGCCGGGCCCGTATCACCGGCCCGCCGATATCGATACCGCCGAGGGAGCGGGCGGAGCCGCGGATGCCGCCCCCCTCGCGGGCGCACACCACCGCAGGACGCCGGAACCGGTCGACGAGGCGACTCGCCACGATTCCGATCACACCGACATGCCAGCCCTCGCCGACGACCATCACCACCGCCTGGTTTTCGCCGTCGGCAACCTCCGCCTGGGCCAAGGCGTCCGCATAGACCTGAGCCTCGAGCGACTGTCGCCGCCGGTTCAGAAGCTCAAGCTCGCGGGCCACCCGGCCGGCCTCCACCGCATCGTCGGTCTCGAGAACACGCAGGCCGAGCCGCGGATCCCCAACCCGGCCGGCGGCGTTGATCCGCGGGCCGTACACGAAGCCCAGGTGCCAGGCCTGCGGGGACTCGTCCAGGTCAGCCTCGGCGGCCATGGCCCGAAGGCCGGGGTTGCCACCCCGCGCGAGGGCCCTGAGGCCGCGGCGGACGAGGATTCGATTCGCCCCCTTCAGCGGCGCCAGGTCACAGACCGTACCGAGCGCCGCCAGGTCGAGCAGGGATTCGGGATCCGGCGCAGCCAACCGGAGGCCGCGGCGGCCCAGCTCGCCATGCAGGGCACGGACCAGCAGCCAGGTCAGGGCGCTCGACGTGAGCGTGCCCAGCCCGCTTCGGTCATCGGCCCGGTTGGGATTCACGATGGCCGCCGCCGCCGGCAATTCCGCTTCGGCGACATGATGGTCAACCACGATGACCGGCAACCCCAGACCGGCGGCGTGCCCGAGCGGTTTGAACGCGGTGACTCCGCAGTCCACGGTCACCACCAGGTGCACGCCGGCGGCATGGAATCGGTTGATGGCAGAGGTACTCGGGCCGTAACCCTCTGTGACCCGATCGGGGATGTGGACCACCGGGTCCGCGCCCACCGCCCGCAAGAATCGGACCAGCTGCGCCGTCGACGCTGCACCGTCGACGTCGTAGTCGCCGAGGATCCCGATCCGCCGTTTCAGGACGACGGCATCGGCCAGCAGGGCAACCGCATGGTCAAGATCGAGGATGGAACTCCCGTCGGGAAGCTCGTGGGCCGCTCCGGCATGGAGCCATTGGCCGGCCTGATCGGGCCCGATGCCACGGCCGACCAGAAGCCGGGCAAGCCCATCGGATACGCCCGTCGTGCGGGCGACCGCCTCGACTGCCTGTTCATCCGCGGCGCGATACTGCCAGATCCGCCCGGACAGGGACCGCTCAGGGGGTGCACTTCCGGCATTCACCGCGACGGCAGGAGGGTCGATTGGCGTCGCTCGCGACGGCCGCCGGCGGCGAACACGAGGCTGTCGCACGCGACACCGTTGCCGGAGCGCACCGGCCCCCCGACGAGCGGTCCGTCGGTGACGCCCGTCACAATCAGCAACGTGCCGCCGGAAGCCAGATCCCGCCGGTCGTAGACTCGGTCGAAGTCACGGATGCCGGCCCGCGTCGCGCGCGCGCGCTCGTCCTCGTCCCGGAACACGAGGCGCGCCTGCATTGCGCCGCCCGTGCAGGCCAGCGCCGCCGCCGCCAGCACCCCTTCCGGCGCCCCGCCGGTTCCCATGTAGACGTCGACCGGCGATGCGTGATCAGCCACCTGGATTATTGCCGCCACATCGCCATCATCGATCAGGCGCAGCCGGGCGCCCGCCGTGCGGACCGCCCGAATCAGGGCGTCGTGGCGCTCACGACGGAGGATGCACACGGTCAGATCGTCAATCCGGCAGCCCTTTGCGTCAGCGATACGACCGAGATTGTCCGCAGGCGGGCGGTCGAGACAAAGCAGATCGTCCGGGCATGCCGGACCGACCGCAAGCTTCTCCATATAGACGTCGGGGGCACGCAGCAGATCACCCCGTCCCCCCGCTGCCAGCACAGACAGCGCACCCGGGGAATCGGTGGCGCAGATGGTGGTACCTTCCAGCGGATCAACCGCAATGTCGACCTCCGGTCCCGACCCGCTTCCCACCGCTTCACCGACATAGAGCATCGGCGCCGCATCGCGCTCGCCTTCACCAATGACAACGGTGCCGGCCATCGGCAACTGACGAAGCCGTTCGCGCATCGCGTCGACCGCCGCTTGGTCCGCCGCCTTTTCGTCCCCGCGGCCCCGCCACGCCGCCGCCGCCGCCGCCGCGTCCTCGGTTGCCCACAGCAGGCCGTCCGCAAGCCCAAGCAGGGCTCCTTCAGGCACTGCCGTCATGCAGCGCCCCGCGTGGCCCGATTCCCGACATCGACGCGTTCCAGGAACTGCCGGATGTTCCGGCAGGCCTGCCGGATGCGCTGCTCGTTCTCCACGAGGCTGATCCGAACCCAGCCCTCGCCCCCTGGACCGAAGCCGGCGCCGGGCGACACCACAACCCTGGCGTCCGCCAGGAGCGTCTTCGCGAAAGCCAGGCTGCCCGCGGTCCGAAACGACGGCGGTACCCGGGCCCACGCGAACATCGTGGCCACGGGCGGATCCACCTCCCAGCCGGCTCTGCGCAGACCGCTCACCAGCGTATCGCGACGGCGGCGGTAGATCTCGCGGACCGAATCGACGTACTCCTGGGGGCCGTTGAGCGCCGCAGTGGCAGCGACCTGGATCGGTGTGAAGGCGCCATAATCGAGATAGGACTTGATGCGGGCCAGGGTCGCCACGAGGTGCGGATTGCCGGCCGCGAAGCCGATCCGCCAGCCTGGCATCGAATAGGTCTTGCTGAGCGACGTGAACTCGACCGCGAGTTCCCTCGCACCGGGCACCTGCAGGATCGAGGGCGGCGGCGAACCGTCGAAATAGATCTCGGCGTACGCAAGATCGGACAGGATCCAGACACCGTGCCGGCGGCACACGTCCACCATGGCCTCGAATGCATCAAGCCCGACCACGGCCGCCGTCGGATTGGCGGGGAAATTGACTGTTACGGCCTTGACCCGTCCGGCCCCCGCTGCCAGCGCGCGTTCCAACTCCGACACAAAATCCCGATCCGGCCCGACCGGAACCCTGCAGATCTCGGCCCCGGCCAGCACGAAACCGTAGGGGTGAATCGGATAGCTGGGGTCAGGTACCAGCACCTGGTCACCGGGTTCCGTGATGGCGGTGGCGAGATGGGCAAACCCCTCTTTCGAACCCAGCGCCACGATCACCTCGCGCTCGGGATCCAGGCGCACGTCGAAGCGCCGCTGGTAGTAGCCGGCCACTGCCCGGCGGAGGCCACGGATCCCGCGGGATGCCGAATAGCGATGCACCCGCGGATTGCGGACGGTCTCCACGAGCTTTTCGACGACATGATCGGGCGGCGCCAGGTCCGGGTTTCCCATCCCGAGATCGATGATGTCCTTGCCGGCGGCCCGGGCGGCATCCTTCATCGCGTTCACCTCGGCAAACACGTAGGGCGGCAGCGCCTGGATTCGCTCGAACTCGCGGTGGAAGGGGATTTGCTTCATCGGACCCACGCTCCGATCAGTTCGGCCGCCGACGCCGCCATTGCAACGGTCATGCGGGAACCGGACCAAGTACCGTTACGGCGCAAGCGCGCTGGACGCAAGACCCATGTCCTCCGGCAGGCCCAGGACCACGTTGGCATTCTGCATCGCCTGCCCGGCCGCTCCTTTCAGCAGGTTGTCCAGTGCGCACAGCAGAATCGCCTGGCCCCCCCGCCCGGTGGCCACGCCAAGATGAGCCTGATTGGATCCACGCACCTCCCGGGTCGCTGGCACCACCCCGGGGGGCAGAACCTGCACAAAGGTCTCGCCACCGTACGCGTCCTCAAGACATGCCTGCAGGTCTCCGGCGGTCGCGCCGGCCCGGGCATGGACGTAAACGGACGAGAGAATGCCACGATTCATCGGCACCAGATGTGGCACGAAGGTCACCCTGGTTTCGGCCCCCGTGACCCGCGCCAGCTCCTGTTCAATTTCCGGAGTATGCCGGTGACCGCCTAGGCCGTACGCGCGGATTCCTTCGGAAACCTCACCGAACAAGAGTTCTTCCCGCAGCGACCGGCCGGCACCTGACACCCCGGACTTGGCATCGATCACGATCGGCTCAGGATCAATCAGTCCAGCCGACAACACCGGCAGCAATGGCAGGAGCGCCGACGTCGGATAGCAACCCGGGCAGGCGATCACCGAGGCGGTGCGCATGGCGTCGCGGGCATGCTCGGTCAAGCCGTACACGGCGTCGGGCTGCAGGTGCGCCGCCTGGTGCTGCGCACCGTACCACTCGGCGTAGCTGTCGAGATCCCGCAGCCGGAAATCGGCGGAAGTGTCGACCACCCGCGCAACCGGCGCAACGCGGGCCACGATTTCCTGCGTGGTGCCGTGCGGCAGGCAGCAGAACACGAGCGCACAGTCAGCCGCGTCGAACGCATCGATGTCGACGAACGCTGGCAGGTCCCGGCCGCGAAATCGCGGAAACAGGTCCGCAGGCAGCGTTCCGGCTCGGCGTTTCGCACCCAGGGCGGCAATCTTCAGCCGGGGATGCTCGAGCACCAACCGAAGCAACTCTGCGCCAACGTAGCCGCTGGCCCCCAGAATCGCGACAGGGAACCGATCAGTCATGTGCTAAGGCCCGGCACTTTCGCGCCATGGGAACAGTAAGGTCGGAGGCCGGCCGCGCAAGCCGGAACGGATCAGCGCTTGGAGAACTGGAAGCTTCGGCGTGCCTTGGGCCGCCCGTACTTCTTGCGTTCCACGCGGCGGGCGTCGCGAGTCAATAGTCCGTTCGCCCGAAGCCGGGGAGTCAGAGCCGGTTCACGGGCCGCGAGAGCGCGGCTGATGCCGTGTCGAATGGCACCCGCCTGCCCCGAGCAACCGCCACCCCGGACTGTGCACACGACGTCGATCTCGTCCTGACGCTCGGCGACCTGCAACGGCTGTCGCAGCAGCGCCACGTGGCCTGCCCGCGGGAAATACTCCTGCTGGGGCTTGCCGTTCACCGTGATCCGTCCCTTTCCTGCCGCCACCCAGACGCGCGCGACCGAACTCTTGCGCCGGCCCGTGCCGTAGCTCCTCGCCTTGCCAACCGGTGCCGCCGGAACGGGACTGGATGCTGGAATCGGGTTGGTCGCGTCAGTCATCGGAAGTCTGCCGTAGGTTCTTCGAATTTAGCGCCGCAAGGTCCATCGGTACTGGCTGCTGGGCACTGTGCGGATGGTCGGGCCCCGCGTAGACGTGGAGCTTGCGCAGCTGCGCCTGTCCCAGCGGCCCCCGCGGGATCATTCGGCGCACTGCGAGTTCAATCACCTGCTCCGGACGGGATCCGGCCAGCAAGTCACCGTACCGGCGCGACCGGATCCCGCCAGGGTAACCGGTGTGCCAGTAGTGCAGCTTGCCTCGAGCCTTCGCGCCGGTCAGTGCCACCTTCTCCGCGTTCACCACGACGATATTGTCGCCACAGTCCAGATGCGGCGTGTACATCGGCTTGTGCTTGCCGCGGAGCTGATTGGCAATGAGGCTCGCAAGCCGCCCAAGGACCACACCGTCAGCGTCGATCAGATGCCAAGCACGCTTAATCTCCGCCGGGCGAGCGGTGTATGTACGCATAGACAGTCCTAGCGGAACACGCGACGCGGGGCGAGTGAATCGGCTGCGCCACTGCGGGGCCGCAGCCGAGCGCCTATGTCTAGCCCCGGCCAGGGTCGGTGTCAACGTAAGATCGCGGGCTGGCCGGAGCGGCGGCGCAACGGACGCGAACCCGATTGTTAAGGGGCTTATATCGAAAGGTTGACATCATCGCGTCGGTCACCGGTGGTTTTTCATCATTGTTCTATGCTACAAGAACATATATGCAACAGAAGCTTCCTCCTGTCCGGCCCAGTCGAACCGCCCGCTTATCGGCGACGGAGGTGCCCGACCGCGTGGAACATC
>JAGWAT010000049.1:0-8788 GCA_021296265.1 Alphaproteobacteria bacterium
CGCCATTCCCGTGCGCAAGGGCGATTTCCGGGCTCGGCTGCTGGCGCTCGCCGCAGTCGCCGCGCAGCTGCCGCACCGCCTCGATCAGCGGGAAGATCCCGTACATGCCGGGATGGCAGCACGAAAGCCCGCCGCCGTTGGTGTTGACCACGAGCCTGCCGCCGGGCGCGATCGCGCCGTTCTCCACGAAGGCGCCGCCTTCGCCCTTGGCGCAGAAGCCGAGGTCCTCCAGGAAGACGATGGTGTTGATCGTGAACGCGTCGTACACCTCGACGAGATCGATATCAGAAGTCGAGACGCCCGCCATCGCGCAGGCGCGTGGCCCCGATTCGTTCGCGGCCGTCACGGTGAGGTCCGGCATGTTGGTGATCGCGCGGTGCCAGTGGGCCATGGCACCGCCCAGCACCGGGACGGGCGGACGCTGGAGGTCGCGGGCGCGCTCGGGCGAGGTGAGGATCACCGCACCGCCCCCGTCGGTGACGAGGCAGCAGTCGCGGACCGTGAACGGGTCACTGATCGGGCGTGATGCGAGCACGTCCGCAATCGTGAGCGGCTCGCGCAGGAACGCGTCCGGGTTCAGGGCCGCCCAGGCGCGGGCCGCCGTCGCCACTTCGGCGAGCTGTTCGCGGGTGGTGCCGTACTCGTGCATGTGGCGCGAGGCGGCAAGCGCGTACGAGGTGATGGGCTGGCGCGGCCCGTACGGGCTCTCGAACGGGTCGGGCCGCGATGTGGAGACAAGGCGGCCGGACGCGGAGCGCTGGTTGCTCCCGTACGCGACGAGGGCGACGTCGCACTGCCCGGTGGCGATCGCCATCATCGCGGTGAGCAAGTGCGCGAGGTTCGACGAACCGCCGATCATCGATGAATCGGAGAACTTCGGCGCGATCCCGAGGTACTCGCAGAGGGTGAGCGAGCCCATGTTGTAGGTCATCGAGGCGCAGAACACCCCGTCGACGTCGGCTGTCTTGAGGCCCGCGTCGTCGAGCGCGGCCCTGACGGCGCCGGCGGTGATCTCGAGCTCGCTCTGCCCCGGGGCTTCGCCGAGGCCGTACGTTCCCGCGCCCGCGATCGACGCCGCTCCCCGGAGCCCGCTCACGAGCCGCCTCCCGCCGGGTGGAACACGACCACGGGATCGTCGCCGGATCGGTCGATCACGGCGGTGACGGCCATGCCGATCCGCACCGCCTCGGGCGCGATGGTCTCGACCCGGCTCATCATGCGCGGCCCCTCCTCGAGGTCGATCAGCGCCACGTTGTAGGGCGGCCCCTGCTCGGGGCGTCGGCGCACCACGCTGGTCGCATGGACGGTGCCGCGCCCGGACGCCTCCCGCCAGGTGAGTTCGCTGGCGCCGCAGTGGGGGCAGAGGGCGCGCGGGTAGAACACGCTGCGCCCGCAGGCGCCGCAGTGCTGCAGCATGAAGCGCCCGTCGGCCAGGGCGTCGAAATAGGCCTGCTCCGGGCCCGGTGCGGCGGTGTCGGCTGGCATGCGGATGCCCCTTCCGGTTGGCGCTGAATTGGCGCGGTGGCCGCCCAATGTAGCGGGCTCAGGTCGGCTCGTCGTCGGCGTGGGGCATGGCCACGAACTGGCCGCCCTGGTACCTGACCAGCGGGTCGTCGGGGCTCGCGGGCGGGGTCGAGGCCTCGATCTCGGCGCGGTATTGCTCGGCGCTGTCCTCGGGCCGGAAACCGAGCGCGGAGGCGGTGCGATTGTCCCAGAACGATTCCTGGTTGGCCGACACCCCGAACACCACCGTGTGGCCGACCGCGGGTGCCAGGAGCGCACGCTCCACGAGGTGGACGAGGTCCGGATACGAGAGCCAGGTCGCGAGCATCCGCCGGTCGACGGGTTTGGCGCGGCAAGATCCGATCCGGAGCGACACCGCCTCGATCCCGTACTTGTCGTTGTAGTACTGCGCGAGGTTCTCGCCGAACGCCTTGGTGAGCCCGTACGCGGTGTCGGGCCGCTGGGGGACCGTGGCATCGATGGTCCGGGTGCGGGGATAGAATCCGATCGCGTGGTTGGAACTCGCCCAGACGACGCGCCCGACGCCGTGCTTCCGGCATCCCTCGAACAGGTGGTACATGCCGAGGATGTTGGCGTGGTGGAGGTCGGCGAAGCGGTTCTCGCCGGAGACCCCGCCCATGTGGACGACGGCGTCGACGTCGCGGGTGAGGTCGAGCATCCCCGCGACGTCGCCGACGTCGCAAGGGACCACCTCCTCGCGGTCCCGCGCCGCGCCGAGCGGCGCGCGATCCGACACCCGGAGGACGTCGGCGAGGGCCGGAAGGTGATCGCGGAGCACCGTGCCGAGGGCGCCGGCGGCGCCGGTCAGGAGGAGGCGCCGGAAGCGCCTCGGCTCGGCTGGGCTCACTGATTGGCGCCCGGTACCCAGAGGACGTCGCCGCCGCCGCGCGCCGCTTCGGTGCGCGCCAGGACGAAGAGATGGTCCGAGAGGCGGTTCACGTAGGCGAGGATCTCGTTCCGCACCACGGCGCGGGCGGCGAGGGCGCTCAGTTCGACCTCGGCCCGGCGGACAATGGATCGCGCAACGTGGAGATGCGCGGCGGCGCTGGTGCCGCCCGGCAGGATGAACGAGGTCAGCGGCGCCAGCCGCGCGTTGAGGCCGTCGATCTCGTCTTCGAGCCGCTGCACCTGGACCGTCGAGATCCGGAGATTGCCGGCCCGCCGGCCGCGCCGCGCGGGCATGGTGAGGTCGGCACCGGCGTCGAAGAGGTCATTCTGGACGCGGGCCAGCATCGCGTCGGTGGCCCGCGAGACGTGGAGCCGCGCGATACCGATGTGCGCATTCGCTTCGTCGATCGTGCCGCCCGCCCGGATCCGGAGCGCGTGCTTGGTGACCCGTTGCCCGTTGCCGAGCGATGTCCGGCCCTGGTCCCCACCCCGCGTGTAGATGCGGTCGAGCCGGACCACGGTTGATGGGTCTCGCGCCATCCGGCCTCCCTGTCGCGAAAGGGCCGCGGGCCCTTCAGCTTACACCGTCTGCAGTTAGGACAGCCCATACCGGCCGTTGGCGGCGCTGGTCGGGCTCCGATCCACGGTCACCGGGCTCGGGTATGGTACCGTGCACCCAAAAAGGAGGCCTCATGCCGGTCATCAACCGAATCGCGGGCATCAACGATGCCATGGTCGAGTGGCGCCGGGACATTCACCGCCATCCCGAACTCGCCTACAAGGAGCACCGGACTGCCGGGAAGGTGGCCGAGCTGCTCCGCTCCTTCGGCGTCGACGAGGTCGTGGAGGGAGTCGGGGGGACCGGCGTGGTTGGCCGGATCCGGAACGGCGCGGGGCCCTCGGTGGGGTTGCGGGCCGACATGGACGCCCTGCCGATCCACGAGCAGAACACGTGCGAGCACGCGTCCTCGGCGAACGGGGTGATGCATGCCTGCGGCCACGACGGGCACACGGCCATGCTGCTGGGCGCGGCCCGGTACCTCTCGGAGACAAGGAACTTCGAGGGCGACGTGGTGTTGGTCTTCCAGCCGGCGGAGGAGGGCTTCGCGGGCGCCAAGGCGATGCTCGACGACGGCCTCTTCGATCGGTTCCCGGTGCGCAACATCTTCGGCATGCACAACATGCCGGGCCTCGAGCAGGGGAAGCTGCGGGTGGCGCCCGGCCCGATCATGGCGGCGGCCGACAACTTCACGGTCACGGTGCAGGGGAAGGGCGCGCACGGCGCGATGCCGCACCAGTCGGTCGACCCGATCATCGCGGGTGCGGCGATCGTGCAGGCGGTGCAGACCCTCGTGTCGCGGACCAGCGATCCCAAGCACACGCTCGTGATCTCGGTGACCCAGTTCCACGCGGGCGACGCCTACAACGTGATCCCCGACAGCGCCGAGCTCTGCGGGACGATCCGGTACTTCGCGCCCGAGACCGGCGAGATGGTCCGGAAGCGTTTCCCGGAGGTGTGCGAGACGGTGGCCCGGGGGCTGGGTGCCACGGCCAACGTCGACTACCAGCGGGGCTACCCGCCGACCGTGAACCACGCCGACGAGACGGCGTTTGCCGGGCGGATCGCCTCCGAGATCACCGGCGAGGCAGTGACCACGGAGCAGATGCAGGTGATGGGCTCGGAGGACTTCTCGTTCTTCCTCCAGGAACGCCCGGGTGCCTACGCCTGGATCGGGAACGGCGATTCGGCCTCGCTCCACAACCCGAGCTACGACTTCAACGACGACAACCTGGCGATCGGTGCGAGTTTCCTCGCGCGCATCGCCGAAGATGCGCTCTGTGCGACGGACTAGCGCCGCTCTCGCACTGGTATCCGCCGTCGTGCTGGCCCTGCCGGCCAGCGCCGAGACGGTGCTCCGGGCCGTCGTGCACGCCGACCTCAAGAACATCGACCCGATCTGGACCACCGCCTACATCACCCGCAACCATGGGTACATGGTCTACGACACGCTGTTCGCCGTCGATTCCGAGTTCAACGTGCAGCCGCAGATGGTCGATACCTGGGAAGTGTCGGACAACGGGATGACCTGGACGTTCCGGCTCCGGGACGGGCTCGCGTGGCACGACGGCGCACCGGTCACGGCGGCTGACTGCGTGGCCTCGATCCGCCGCTGGGGCGCGCGCGACGGCATGGGCCAGAAGCTCATGGACGTCACCGCGGCCCTCGAAGCGCTCGACGAAGCGACGTTCCGCCTCACGCTGACGCAACCCTACGGCCTGGTGCTGGGGTCGCTCTCCAAGGCGAGTTCCAACGTGCTCTTCATCATGCCGGAGCGGCACGCGCTGACCGATCCCTTCGAGCAGGTTCCCGAGGTGATCGGGTCCGGCCCGTTCGTGTTCGTGGCCGACGAGTGGGTCCCGGGCGCTAGGGTCGTCTACGTCAGGAACGAGGCCTACGTGCCGCGCGCCGAGCCGCCGAGCTGGGGTGCCGGCGGCAAGGTGGCCAAGGTCGATCGGGTGGAGTGGCTCTACGTTCCGGACACCGCCACGGCCATGAACGCGCTCCTCGCCGGGGAGATCGACTATTTCGAGCTCCCGCCGCACGACCTCCTCCCGATCATGGAGGCGTCGCCCGACGTGACGGTGAAGCGCCTGGACCCGGTCGGCGTGCAGGGGCACCTCCGCCTCAATCATCTCTATCCGCCGTTCGACCACCCGAAGGCCCGCGAGGCGATGCTGTGGCTGGTGGAGCAGCCGCGGTTCCTCCGCGCCGTGGTGGGGAACGAGGAGCACTGGCGCCCCTGCCCGGCCTACTTCGGCTGCGGCAGCCCCTACGAGACCGACGCCGGCGCGGAGCCGCTGATGGGGTTCGACCTCGAGCGGGCGCGCGCACTCCTCGCGGAGGCGGGCTACGACGGGCGGCCCGTGGTACTGATGCAGCCGACCGACGTCGCGATCCTGAGCGGCGCGGCGCTGATGCTGGCCGGCGTGCTCCGGGACGCCGGGGTGAACGTGGAGCTCCAGGCGATGGACTGGAGCACGCTCACGAGCCGCCGCGCCCTCGATGCGTCGCCCGAGGAGAACGGCTGGAACATCTTCCCGACCTGGTTCATCGGCATGGACGTCGTGCACCCGCTCGCAAGCGTGGTGACGAGCGGCGGCTGCCGGGAGCGGGCCTGGTTCGGCTGGCCGTGTGATCCGGTCATGGAAGAGCTCCGCGAGGCGTTCGCGTTCGAGAACGACCCGGGGCAGCGGTTCGCGCGGGCCGAAGCGGTCCAGCAGCAGGCGTTCGCCCTGGTGCCGTACGTGAACTTCGGCGAATGGTTCAACCCGGTTGCGTTCCGCTCGAATCTCGAGGGCATCCTCGAATCGCCGATCCCGCTCTTCTGGAACATCGCGAAGCGTTGATCGGACGCGCCGTCCGGTGACCGGCTTCCTGCTGCAGCGGCTGCTGGCCACCATCCCGGTGATGGCGGTCGTGGCCGTCGTCGTCTTCCTGCTGCTGCACCTGGGTCCGGGCGACCCGGCCGCGGTGATCGCCGGCGACTACGCGACGCCCGAGGACATCGAGCGGATCCGCGACCGGCTCGGGCTCAACGATCCGCTCCACGTGCAGTTCCTGACCTGGATCGGCCAGATCCTGCGGGGTGACCTCGGGATCTCGATCTTCTCCAACCTGCCGGTGGCACATCTGATTGCGCAGCGCGTCGAGCCGACGCTGGCACTCTCGATCGGCACGCTGTTCGTCACGGTGGTGGTGGCGGTGCCGCTCGGGGTCGCGGCCGCCTGGCGGGCGGGCGGCTGGCTCGACCGCTGCCTCATGGGGGGAGCCGCGCTCGCGTTCGCGGTGCCGGTGTTCGTGATCGGCTACATCCTGATCTACGTCTTTGCGATCAAGCTCTCGTTGCTGCCGGTGCAGGGGTACTCGCCGATCGCCGACGGCGCGGGGCCGTTCCTTCGCCACCTGGTGCTGCCGGTGGTGGCCCTCTCGTTCGTGTTCATCGCGCTGATCGCCCGGGTCACGCGCGCGAGCGTGCTCGAGGTGCTGGGCGAGGACTACATCCGGACCGCCCGCGCCAAGGGGGTCACCACGTTCCGGCTGCTTCGCCGCCACGCGCTCCGCCCGGCGCTGGTGCCGGTCGTGACGGTGATCGGGATCGCGTTCGCGCTGCTCGTGGGCGGGGTCGTGGTGACGGAGAGCGTTTTCAATATCCCGGGTCTCGGCCGGCTCACGGTGGATTCGGTGCTGCGGCGCGACTACCCCGTGATCCAGGGACTGATCCTGGTGTTCAGCGCCGCGTACGTGATCACCAACCTGATCGTGGACCTCCTCTACAGCGTGCTCGATCCGAGGATCCGCGGATGAACGCGATCCGCCGGAACCGCTCGGTCCAGATCGGGATGGCGCTCCTGGTACTGGTCGCGGCGACGGCGGTGCTGGCGCCGCCGCTCGCCGGCATGGACCCGCTCCGGATGACCCCCGAGGACCGCCTCAGCAGCCCCGTGGCAGCGCACCCCTTCGGGACCGACATGTTCGGGCGCGACATCCTGGCGCGGACGCTTCACGGCGGGCGCGTCTCGCTGAGCGTGGGGCTCGCGGTGGCGGCCGTAGCCCTTGCCGCCGGGCTCGGGATCGGGCTCGTGGCGGGCTACGTCCGGGCGGTCGACCGGATCGTGATGCGGGTCATGGACGGCATCATGGCGATCCCCGGGATCCTGCTCGCGATCGCGCTGATCGCGCTCTCGGGCGCGACGCTCGGGACGGTCGTCGTCGCGATCGCGGTGCCGGAGGTGCCGCGCGTGGTGCGCCTAGTGCGAAGCGTCGTGCTCGCGGTGCGCGAGGAACCCTACGTCGAGGCGGCGGTCGCCGCCGGCGCACGGCTCCCGCGGCTCCTGGTCCGCCACGTCCTCCCCAACACGCTCGCCCCCCTGATCGTGCAGGGGAGCTACGTCTGCGCCTCGGCGATGATCGTCGAATCGATCCTCGGGTTCCTCGGCGCGGGGATGCCGCCCGAGGTGCCGAGCTGGGGGAACGTGATGGCCGAGGGGCGCACCTTCTTCCAGATCGCGCCCTGGATCCTCTTTTTCCCGGGCGCCTTCCTCGCGGTGACGGTGCTCTCGGTCAACCTCCTGGGCGACGGGCTTCGGGACACGCTGGACCCGAGGCTCCGGGGGCGGTTCCAGTGACGGACGCGGCGACCCGCCCGGTCCTCGCGATCCGGGACCTCACGGTGGCGCTCCCGATGGATGCCGAGCGCGCGCATGCCGTCGAAGGCGTGTCGTTCGACGTGCAGGCAGGCGAGATCGTGTGCCTGGTGGGCGAATCGGGATCGGGGAAGTCGGTGACGGCGCAGGCGGTGCTGGGCCTCCTGCCGCCGGGGCAGCTCCGGGTCACGGGCGGCGCGATCGAGCTCGAGGGCGAGGATCTCCGCGCGGCACCGGAGGCCCGGCTGCGCTCGCTCCGCGGGCGCGCGATGGCAATGATCTTCCAGGAGCCGATGACCGCGCTCAATCCCGTTCTCACGGTGGGCGAGCAGGTCCGCGAGGTGTTCGAGACGCACGGCCTGCTCTCGCCGGCCGAGCGGCGCGAGCGGGTGATCGAGCTCTTCCGCTCGGTGCAGCTCCCGGAGCCCGAGCGCCTCGTGAACACCTACCCGCACCAGCTCTCGGGCGGGCAGCGCCAGCGCGTGATGATCGCGATGGCGTTCGCGCTGGAGCCGGCGCTCCTGGTGGCGGACGAGCCCACGACGGCGCTCGATGTCACCACGCAGGCGCGGATCCTCGAGATCATGCGCACCATCCAGCGCGCCCGCGGCAGCGCCGTCCTCTTCATCACGCACGACTTCGGGGTGGTGGCCGACATCGCCGACCGCGTGGTCGTGATGCGGACGGGCAAGGTGGTGGAGCAGGGGCCGCGCGACGCGATCCTGAAGAGCCCCCAGCATCCGTACACGCGCATGCTGCTCGAGGCGGTGCCGAGCCTGGACCCAGAGGCGGCCGAGGATCCGTCGGTAAGCGCGGCTGCACTCGAGGTGCGGAACCTCTCGAAGACGTTCGCGGGCGGCGGCTGGTTCCGGCGCGGGCGGACCGTCGAGGCGGTGCGCGACGTCTCGCTCGTGGTGCGGAAGGGCGAGACGCTGGCGGTCGTGGGCGAATCGGGCTCGGGGAAGTCGACGCTCGCGAGGTGCACGGTGCGGCTCACGCGCGCGAGCAGCGGCGAGGTGCTGCTCGCCGGCGAGGACATCGCGCAGCTCGAGGCCGGGGCACTCCGGCCCTACCGCCGGCGCATCCAGATGGTGTTCCAGGATCCGTTCCGCTCGCTCAACCCGCGCCGGACGGTGGCGGCCGCACTGGTCGAGGGCCCCGTCAACTACGG
>JAGWAT010000049.1:8903-10646 GCA_021296265.1 Alphaproteobacteria bacterium
GCCCTCGAGCCTGACGTCCTGATCGCCGACGAGCCGGTCTCCGCGCTCGACGTCTCGGTGCAGGCGCAGGTGCTTGACCTGCTGGCAGACGTGCGCGAGCGGTTTGAGCTCGCGATGCTCTTCATCACGCACGATCTCCGTGTAGCCGCACAGGTGGCCGACCGGGTCGCGGTGATGTCAAAGGGTGAGATCGTTGAGACCGGGCCCGTCGCCGACGTGTTCGGGAATCCCCGGCACCCGTACTCGCGGGCGCTCCTGGCCGCAGCACCGGGGCGCGGGCAGCTCTGACGATGGTGGACGCCATCACCGCTGCCCTCGGGCGCCTCTACGCGTGGGTGCTCCGGCTCGCGGGCCACCGCCACGCGGAACCGGCGCTCGCCGCGGTGGCATTCACGGAAAGCTCCTTCTTCCCCGTGCCGCCCGACGCCATGATCGTGCCGATGGTGCTCGCGCGCCGCGCGCGCTGGGCCCGGATCGCGCTGATCGCGCTCGCGGGATCGGTGGCGGGGGGCTTCCTGGGCTATGCCATCGGGAGCCTGCTCTGGGACGCAATCGGCGAGGCCATCCTCGCCTTCTACCGCTTGGGTGATGCGTTCGCCGAGTTCCAGGCCTGGTACGCCGACGGGGGCGCGCTGATCGTGTTCCTGGCCGCGTTCACGCCGCTCCCCTACAAGGCCGTCACCATCGCGAGCGGGGTGGTGGGCATGGACCTCTGGGCGTTCGGGCTGGCGTCCGCCGCGGGCCGCGGGCTCAGGTTCGTCGTGGTGGCGGCCCTGCCGGCCTTTTTCGGAGCGCAGGCCGAGACCCTGATCCGCCGGCATGCGCGCCTCGCGACTTGGACCGGCCTCGCGCTGTTGGCTGCCGTCGCACTGGGTGCGGCGCTGATCTAGGAGCAGGGGCGGATCGTGCGGATCGAGAGGGCAGTGGCGGCCCTGCGCTGGGTGATGAGCACGCCGCCCGGGTACCTCGCGTTGGCGATCGTCGCCGCGGTCGTGGCATTGGGATCGGCGCTGGTGATGCAGTACGGCTTCGGGCTGCCGCCGTGCGATCTCTGCATCGAGCAGCGCTGGGGGTTTGCCGGCGCCGGCGCGCTCGCAGCCGTCGGCCTCCTCGCGCACCGGGTGGGGATCGCGCACCGGGCGATGGTGGCCATAGTGGGCGTGGCGTTCCTGGTGACCGCGGGGCTCGGGTTCCGGCATGTCGGCGTGGAGCAGCAGTGGTGGCCGGGGCCCGATACCTGCACGGCGACGGGCGCGGATGCGGCGACGACGGACGAGTTGCTGGACGCCATCATGAACGCCCCCCTGGTCCGCTGCGACGAGATTCCGGCGAGCCTCCTCGGCCTCTCCATTGCGGGCTGGGTGGTGGTGAGCGCCTTGGCGATGGCCGCGCTCGGCGCCGCGGTGCTCGCCCGGAGCCGGGGAGCGGCACGATGACGGAGCGGCGGCGCACACGGTGCCGGCAGCCGCCGCGCCTCCCCGGCGATCCCACGCCCGAACAGCGGGTCGCACGGATCCTCCGGGTGGACCACGCGGGCGAGTACGGCGCGAAGCGCATCTACGAGGGCCAGCTCGCCGTCCTCGGCGAGACGTCCGCGGGTCCCGTCATCCGGGACATGGCCGAGGGCGAGCGGCGGCACCTTGCGTCCTTCGCGGAGGACCTCGCGCACCGCGAGGTCCGGCCGACGGTGCTGCTGCCGCTCTGGCACGTGGCGGGGTTTGCAATGGGTGCTGCGACCGCACT